>CANGZD010000012.1 GCA_947458875.1 Sphingobacteriaceae bacterium | reverse complement strand
TGAACCACCGATACGTCCGATACCTAATCCGGCACCGATTGCGGCTAAACCTGCACCAATTGCAGCGATACTTCCTACCATTTTGATTGATTATTTAAGTGAAACAAAAAATTGCATAATTAATGATCGTGGTGCTCCTCAATGGCCATCCCGATGAACAATGCCGACAGGATGGTAAAGATGAACGCCTGGATAAAAGCTACCAGCAATTCTATTAAGCTGATAAATACAGCAAAAGGAACTGCGATAGGGGCAATCGCCAGATTCTTAAAAATAAAAATCAGACAGATTAACGATAACATGAGGATGTGACCCGCAGTAATGTTCGCAAACAAACGAATCATCAAAGCGATAGGCTTGGTAAAGATCCCTACGATCTCTACCGGCACCATTACCGGATACATCCACCATGGCACCGGAGGCATAAAAATGTGCTTCCAGTAATATTTATTACCACTAAAAGTGGTGATTAAAAACGTACATAAGGCCAAAACCATGGTTACCGCAATGTTACCGGTAACATTGGCTCCTCCCGGAAAGAAAGGGACCAGACCCAACAAATTGTTGAACCAGATAAAGAAGAACACGCTCAATAAATAAGGCATAAACTTCTCGTATTTGTAACCCAGATTAGGCTTGGCAATATCGTCACGCACAAACAGGATCACCGGCTCAATTAAGGACTGGAATCCTTTTGGCGATTTTCCTTCACGTTTCTTATAACCACGAGCCACACTAATAAATACGATCAGCAGGATGGTTACCGAAACCAACAAGGAGAATACGTTCTTAGTGATAGAGAAATCAAGTGGCTTGGCATTTTTAGCTTCGTGTTTTTCGTTCACTTCCACAAAAGCACCATGCTCGTTAGGCGTTTCAGAAGCGTAATAGATCTTCTCGTGCAATTTCACGAAACGCTGGCCATTGGCTTCTACCACGTGCTTACCTTCATCATCATGGTGAAAAGCAGAAGACATGAATGTCACCAAACCTTTATCAGTCCAAAGAATGATTGGCAAAGGCAAGCCCACGCTATGTTCACCTTCGCCCCAAAAATGAAAATCGTGAGCATCGGCAATGTGATGTAAAATGAAAGCACCGGTATCAAAAGGTTGATCTTTTTTTTCTACTGCAGCAGCTTCATGAGTGGCAGCGGCCTCTTGATGAGTAGTATCAGTGGCTATTTTGGTGGTGTCTGTTTCAGGATTGGCTTGAGCCAACAATGTCAAAAAGCTAAACAATACAGCAAGAAGTGCAGTAATTCCGATTTTTCTTGAATTGAAAATGTGGCTAAAATCCATCAATAGGTGTTTTTCGGGTCCTTATTTTGGTGGCGCAAGTTACACAACAATGCATAAACTTCAAAGGCTGTAAACAAGAAATATAGAGAAATAAAATTTGTCGCAAATATGATGTCATTTACCTTGAATTTGAGCAGATAAATCAGTACCAGCACCATACAGAAAAGAAGCTTTAAAAGGATACCACCCATCATGGCCACTATGGAGAACTCTCCACCCTTTCGGATGCCGATCCATGAAAAAATATAGGCTAATAAAGTTAGTAAGGCAATTGCACCAAAGATCACCCAGAATTTCGGAATCAATAAATTCTTATCAGGATAATTGTAATCAATAAAAAAAGCACTCAAACCTAAGAATAGGGTAAAGATGGCATACAGGATAAAAAATCGGGAGAGCTTCACGTATTATTTCTTAATGATCGATTTAATAACTTGATACAATGCAATGACCACACCGCATAGGCTGAGGATGGCTGTAAAAATAGGCAAGTCAGTCTGGTTGTATTCATCTAATTGATAGCCCAGAAAAGCAAACAAGCCGATGATGGCCATCATTTGAAATCCTATTCCGGCATATTGGGCATAAGTTTTGAGGCTTTTTCCCGGACGTTTCTGATCAGAATTAATTGGCTTTTCAGGCATTATTTTAACAGGTTGACAAATTTAATATTAAAATCTGATCCAGACAGGACGATCGGATGTTCACAAAAAACTTACCGCTAAACTTAATCATCCAACACTGCGTTAATGTTATTGAATCAATGCTTTGCGTGAGGCTGGTTTTTATATCATTTATTATGTTCGATTATGGTATTTTTGTAAAGTTTGGCTCATCTATTACAACCGTCTTGAAAAAAACACTTCGAGCAATCCATTTTCTTTTTGGCTCCATGCTGATCCTGGCTTTTGGCGCTTGCGGTACCGGTCAGAATGGTTTAGCCGGGATAGGCATGCAAAACCTGACGGCAAAGTATAATCTTTTGTTCAATGCCCGCGAATTGTTAAAAGAAAGTGAAAGAAATATCTACGCCTCCTATCGGTTTAATTTCAACCAACTCCTACCCGTATTCATTGAGCCTGATACTAAAATGGCTCAATCAGAACTCAAACGCCTCGATGAAGTAATTGTCAAATCAAACCGAATTGCAAATGAGAAGGGGAATAGCAGCGTAGTAGATGAAGCATATTTATTGATCGGTCAGGCTAACCATTACAAAGCCAATCATTTCAATGCGGTTGAGTTTTTTCAGTATGTCTATCAGTTTTTCCCCGCCGAAAAGGAGAAGAAACAACTTGCTTTGATCTGGAAAAGTCGCTCTTTGATGGAATTAAAGCGTTTTGACGAGGCTCAATCGGCCATTGATACGGCCATCAAATACCTAAAAAATGCCAAAAGGTATGCTGCCGAGGCCCATGCCAGCAAGGCAAAATTATTCATCATCCAAGGAAACTATACAGAAGCGGCCAAATCTCTGACTCGGGCTGTTAAGTTAACTTCAAGAAAAGAATATGAAATCCGCTGGACGTATTTATTGGCACAATTGGAACAAAAAAATGGGAATTTGTCGAAGGCTTATGATTACTACACAAAAATAGTAGACAGCAATGCCCCATTCGAAATGGCTTTTAACGCAAACCTGAATAGGATCAGTATGGAAACAAAAGCCGGCAATAAGCCGGTAGACAAAGCACAAAAACTGAGTGCTTTGTTAAAGGATGAGAAAAATTTAGAGCTAACTGATCAGATTTACTATCAATTGGGTCGCCACTTTGAAGAAATTGCAGCGCAAGAAAAAGCCGTAGAAAATTATACTATTTCACTTCGAAAAAACTCCCGAAATCAGGATCAGCGTGGTCTTAGCTATTTAGCTTTGGCCGAGCTCTATTTCAAGCAGGCCAATTTTGTGGAAGCAAAAAAATATTACGACAGTACACTCAATGCCCTTCCACCGAGCCACCCGGAATTTGAGCTCATCAAGAAAAAGAATGAAAACCTAGATTTATTAGCTAAGAACTTAAGCATCATTGCCGAAGAGGATACGCTACAAATGCTCTCCAAACTTTCGGAAAAAGACCGCAATGAAAAATTAGATCAAATCTTATTACAAAAAATTAAACCGCAAGGAGCAAGTAAGGTGATAACTGAAAACCAAAATCTGGGTAATTTAGGCTCCTTACCGGATCAGACTAATAACAACAGCGGAAGTCGTTTCTATTTTGATAATCCTACCGCCCTGAGCCAGGGATTTTCAGATTTTAAACGTCGGTGGGGAAACCGAGCACTGGAAGATAATTGGAGAATCAGCCAAAAAGCGGTCAGCATACAAAATAACCAAACATTCAGTGTGCTTGATACCCAATCCGAGCCGGGAGCTGGACTAAATACTAACTCCGGACCAGAAGTGGAATTGGCTGACTTGAAGAATGCTTATCTAAGGAAAATCCCTCAAAGTACTGAAGAGTTAGCAGCTTCCAATTTAAGAATTGCAGATGCTTATTT
Source organism: Sphingobacteriaceae bacterium (assembly GCA_947458875.1). Taxonomy (GTDB): domain Bacteria; phylum Bacteroidota; class Bacteroidia; order Sphingobacteriales; family Sphingobacteriaceae; genus JAIPAN01. Next base: position 36,089 of record CANGZD010000012.1, on the reverse strand, counting down.
TGAGGTAGGCACCTATTACCGGGAGGTATTGAACATGAACTCAGAAGCCATAATAGCTTTTGAAACCCTTTTGAAACGAATGCCAACTTATGAAAACCGCTTTGCCGTTTATTATAATTTATACCGGCTCTACGCTGAGGCAGCAGCTGAAAAAGCAGAGGTTTACAAGAACAAAATCCTGGAGGATTCTCCAAATTCCGTTTATGCTAAGGTGATCCTCGACCCGGAATACAGCGAAAAACAAGACCAGCAAGATCGGGCGCTGACGCAGGCTTACGAAAAAATCTTTGAGATTTTTAGCAATAAACGTTACCAGGAAGCACAGTCCTGTATACGGGAGGCAGAGATGATCTTTGGCAGCAACAGATTATCAGCACAATTGGCCTATTTAAATACCATCGCCCTTGGTCACTTACAAAGTCTGACACCATTCGAGCTAGCTTTAAAGTCAATTATCAAAGATTTTCCGGATGAGAAACTGATCAATCCGCTGGTAAAACAACACCTCGAATTCATTAATGCCAATCGAAAAGCCATCTCAGCCCGGAAAGTCGCTTTGTATGATAAAGATCCGGACAACCTTATTTGGGCACATGAGCTATTTGCAGAAATAAACCCAAAAACAAGTCCAACTTTGGTGCCAAAAAATGAAGTTGAGCCACTTGCTGCTGAAATAAAAGAAGAACCCGTAGCAGTGACCGCCGAACCGCTTGCTGAAAAAACAACTAAAACCGAAAACAATTCTGCTTTATTCAACCTAAAAGACAGTACTTATTATTTCGTAGTGAAGGTAGCCAACGGCGAGGTTAATTTAAGTTCATCGCGTTTTGGAATTGGGCAGTTTAACCGGGCTAATTTTGAACCTGGAACAATCAAACACTTATTATTAGAGCTTGATGCTGAAATCCAGCTCATTTATGTAGGTGAATTTGATGGCAGGGAAGCCGTTAAAAGCTATTATTCGGATATTTTACCCTTGATGAGTGACATCATGAAAATTCCTGCAGAAGAATATTCCTTATTTATGATAACTAAGGCTAATTTTGAGCAAATAAAGGACAAGAATACCCTGAATCAATACCTCGAATTTTATCAGAAAAATTATAAATAATAGCCTGAACCTATGAGTGAGCCCTTAAGCAGACAAGATCTTCAACGTTATACCACGATTTTCTGGAAATTGGTCATCGGAGGGGTGGCCTTTGCAGCCATTTTTATATTAAGTATCGGCTTGGGGTTATTTGGTCAGCTGCCTTCTTTCAGAGACTTGGAAAACCCAAAGAGCAACCTGGCTTCTGAAATCATTTCCGAAGACAATGTGGTATTAGGCACCTATTACGTTCAGAACCGGTCCAATGTTCGTTGGGAGGAAATTTCACCAAACGTGATCAATGCGCTCATCGCTACCGAAGATATTCGCTTTTACAGCCATTCTGGAATCGATTTCAGGAGAACTTTCACCATCATTTTTTACAATTTGATCGGAAAAAAACAAGGCGCAAGTACCATAACGCAGCAATTAGCGCTCAACTTATTCTCAGAACGAGCCAAAAATCCATTTAAAAGAATTATTCAGAAACTACAGGAATGGATCATTGCGGTAAAATTGGAACGCAATTACACCAAGGAAGAGATCATTACAATTTACCTTAATACCGTCGACTTTGGTGCTTACAATACCTTTGGCATTAAATCGGCTGCAAGAACTTATTTCAATACCACGCCCGATAAATTAAATCCGGCTCAAGCTGCGGTGTTGATTGGTATGCTGAAGGGGCCTTCATTGTACTCACCCACCCGAAATCCGGAAAGAGCCTTGGCTCGCCGTAATACCGTCTTGAATAATATGCGTAAAGCTGGATTTTTAAGTGATGGAGAAACCGAGAAGTTCCAGTCCACTCCTCTTTCGCTCAATTTTAATCCATCCACCTACAATGTGGGGCCGGCTCCTTATTTCAGAGCGATGTTGAAAAAGGAAATTCAACAGATTTTAGAAGAGCAATCCATTACCAAAGCCGACGGCACTCCCTATGATTTAGATCGTGATGGATTGAAAATTTATACCACCATCAACTCGAACATGCAGCGCTATGCCGAAGAGGCTCAAAAAGAATATATGCAAGACCTGCAAAAACAGTTTAATGCGCAATGGAAGGGGCGTAAAGATCCTTTTAAAGATTATCAGCAATTAATTGATCAGGGAATGAAACGTTCTGATCGTTACCGCATGTTGCAGGAAATCGGCAAAACAGAAGAAGAAATTAAACAAGATTTCAATACCCCAACCCGCATGACCATATTCAGCTGGAAAGGCAATATTGACACCCTCATGCGGCCGATAGATTCAATCAAATATTATAAATTGATGCTCAGGAATGCCATGATGGCCATGGAACCGCAAAGCGGACACGTGAAAGCATGGGTAGGAGGAACCAATTTTGAGCATTTCAAATATGATCAGGTAAAAATGGGCACCCGTCAGGTGGGCTCTACCGCTAAACCATTCACTTACGCCGTTGCCGTCGATAATGGGTATTCGCCTTGCATGATGGTGCCGAATGAGCCGGTAGATATTGAAGGCTGGTCGCCTAATGCTTATAAACCAATTCCGGGCAATATCACTCTGAAAACTGCTCTGGCCAATTCACAAAATTATGTGACCGCTTACATGATGAAACAAGTAGGTGCCACCGCAGTTTCCACCCTGATCAAAAAAATGGGAATCACTACAGAAGTACCAGCCTATCCATCTATCTGTTTAGGCACTTTCGATGCTTCTTTATACGACATGGTGGGCGCCTATTCCACTTTTGTGAATCATGGCGTGTGGACCGAGCCCATTTATTTGCTTAGAATTGAAGATAAAAACGGAAATCTTCTCTACGAACGAAGGCCAAAAGTGGTTCAGGCACTCAATGAGCAAACAGCTTATGTAATGACCCAAATGCTGAAAAGTGTAGTGGAAAGTGGCACCGGAGTTCGTTTGAGATACCGCTACGGATTGGGCAACCCCATTGGCGGTAAGACCGGCACTACGCAAAACAACTCTGATGGCTGGTTCATGGCCATTACACCGCAACTGGTTACCGGCGTATGGACCGGCTGCGAAGATCGAGCCATTCACTTTTTCTCTACCAATCAGGGTGAAGGCGCCAACTCAGCCCTACCGGTGTTTGCACTCTTTATCAAGAAAGTATACGCCGATCCCAGTTTAACATATAGCAAAGGTGATTTTGAGCCACCGAAAGGCGAAATAAACGTAACCTGGGATTGTAATGCCTATAATGCACAGGAACAGAGTACTGCAGTTGAGCAGTAGTAAACTGGATGGAATTTTTTAAAATGCCCAATCCTTTGAGTGATAAAATTACATGAACAGTGCTTTTGATTATCGGTCATTTCTGAAAACTTTACCCCAAAAACCGGGTGTATATCAGTTCTGGAATGAAACAGATGAGCTGATTTACATCGGCAAAGCCAAAAATCTTAAAAATCGCGTAAGCTCCTATTTTACTACCGATGCTCAGCGTTTGAATGCAAAAACAAGGGTATTGGTCAGCAAAATCAGGAAAGTAACTTTTACCATTGTTGATACAGAGATTGATGCCTGGCTCCTGGAAAACAGCCTGATCAAAAAGCACCAGCCTCGTTACAATGTACTCCTCAAGGACGATAAAACATACCCTTGGATCGTGATCAAAAATGAACGATTCCCAAGAATTTTTAGCACACGAAGAGTGATTAAAGATGGCTCTACCTATTTTGGGCCATACGCTTCTGTACCTATGATGTACACCATTTTAGGACTAATAAAAGATATTTATCCGCTAAGGAATTGCAATTTATTGCTGAATGAAGCAAACATCCAGGCAGGGAAATTCAAAGTCTGTCTGGAATACCAAATCGGGAATTGCAAAGGACCGTGTCAGGCTTTTCAAACAGAAAAAGATTACGATCAGTCTATTTCAGATATCAAAGACATCCTCAATGGTAAGATCGCAACGGTGATTAAAAAGATAAAGCAGGAAATGGAGCTTGCTGCAGGCAGATTAAATTTTGAGCTGGCCCAACAGCTTAAGGAGAAGCTGGATAGTCTGGAAGGTTACCAAAGCAGATCGACCGTGGTGAGCAGCTCCATTACCAATGTGGATGTGTTTAGCATTGCATCAGAGGCGCAATATGCCTTTGTCAATTACCTCAAAGTAATGAATGGAAGCATCATCCAGACACAGACCATCGAGATTAGGAAAAAACTCGATGAAAGTGATGAGGAACTGCTAAGTATTGCCATCTCAGAATTCAGGACCAGGTTCAACAGCCAATCAAAAGAGATCATTGTCCCTTTCGAACTGACTTTGGAGGATCAAAAAATCAGCTTTACTGTACCTAAGCTCGGTGAGAAAAAGAAATTGCTGGAACTTTCACAGAAAAACGTGCTGTTTTTTAAAAGAGAGCGCCTGGATCAATACGAAAAATTAAATCCTGAAGTGAAAACAGAGCGGATCTTGGGCCAGATGATGAAAGATCTTCGACTCAATCAGTTACCAAAGCACATCGAATGTTTTGACAACTCCAATTTCCAGGGGAAATATCCTGTTTCGGCCATTGTTGTTTTTAAAGATGCTAAACCTTCCAAAAAAGATTACCGGCATTTTAATGTAAAGACGGTAGAAGGTCCGAACGATTTTGCTACCATGGAAGAAGCCGTATTCAGGAGATACCGAAGGCTGTTGGATGAAGGTGAGGCACTTCCTCAGTTGGTGATCATTGACGGAGGTAAAGGTCAGCTTTCTGCGGCAATAAATAGTTTAAAAAAATTGGGAATCGAAAAGAAATTAACGGTCATAGGAATCGCTAAGCGCTTGGAAGAATTATACTACCCCGGCGATCCATACCCACTTTATTTGGATAAAAAGTCGGAAAGTCTCAAAATCATTCAGCAGTTGAGAGACGAAGCACACCGGTTTGGCATCACGTTTCACCGAAAAAAACGCGATCAGGGAACTCTTAAAACTGAATTATCCTTAATTCCAGGTATTGGGGAAGCAAGTATTCAGAAATTACTGAGCAAGTTCAAGTCGGTGAAAAAAGTAAAAGAAGCTACAGATACTGAGCTTGCAAGTGTCTTAAATACGAGGCAATTAGCTGCTCTCAGGAACTATTTCGAAGAAACTAATTAAGATTTCTCTTCCTTAGCTTTTTTTGATTTTTTAGGCTCCGGTTTTGGTTTCTCAGGCATCCAAAGACCCTTTCCCCATTCAGCTAATTCTTTCTTGATCCGGTCTGATTCTCTGATTCGCTCTTCACCTTCGGCATAATCTTTTACACGCAAATTTGAACCATTAGACTCTTTACTCACCAGGCCATTGAACATGCGCTTCATAAACACATCGTCATAACTGTAACCGTTGGCATCGTTGTACCCGGTGTAGGCAGGTTTAGTGGCTAAAATTGGTCTCAACTCCGGAAAATAGATCCAAAACGCAGGCTGTTCTTCAAAATACTCACCGGCAGCTTGTTTCTTCACCATGGGAGCAATCCCGATGATTCTGGGCTCAAACACCGATCGGTGTTTATCAAATATCCAATCTTCTTTGATACGGAACTTAATTACACTGTCCGGATTAAATTCGCCCGGCTTTTTCACCACCGCTGTTTGATTGCCCAGGGTATCGAAAATTGGGACCAGCACGCTATCAGCAAATTGAGCAAAAGCCTGTTCAGGGGTAAATACAGTTGAAAAGGTATCTCCGGTAGGATCTTCTTTACTAGGTGTTGGATTATAAGCAGTAAGCTCCCCGGCCATAATGGCATCCATCATGATATCAATTAAACGAGACTGTGGGTTGGCAAAAGTGCCGTTCCCTTTTTCACGAACATCAATATCCTGCCAAATTCTTCTGCTAAAAAGAATGTCTGATTCCTTGATGGGAGGATATTCGGTGTATCTTGATTGAACCACATTGGTCTTTTTGTAGTAACCATCCACAGGACGTACTTTGGCTTTCGCTTTACTTGTTTGAGCCTGAGCAGAAGCAAAACAGATGAAGCACAAAAAGGCGAAAAAATACTTTTTCATATCTAATTAATTTGCTGTTAGTACAATGGGGTCTAACTGACGTAACAAACCATCAGGACCCATTGCTGTTATATTATCAAAAATAACCCTTGTTCCGGGGCTAACCGTAGCCAGGGCAGATCTCATATTCGAATTTATGGCATTACCGTTCCCTTGTATAGGACCGATCACATCGGCCTTGGGCTTTGCAATAATCAGGCTAAAACTGCTGATGCTGAACCTTGCATCAAAATCAAAACCATCTAAAATGGCAAATATATAATCCTGAGATTTGATGACCACCGAACTCATTTTGCCGCCTGTTTTACCTGCAAATTTAGCTTTCGGATCGGGAATACGCTTGGTACGGAAATTTGTACTACTGATTTTTTGTAACCTGCCATTGATCTCTGCTGATACGTTTACGGTAGCCAAGCCGGCATTGTTCACTTTCACGACATAATTGCCGTCAGCCCCTGTAATGGTGCCGCCAGTCATACTTACTCTCAAATTTTGCTTCGGAATACCCGGAGCTGAAATAGACACGGGGTTAGGCACACCAATGTAAAAAACATTCATTTTATCGGGAGAAACCACTGCCGATGGACGGGCAACCTGGTATTTTTGTTCGGGAGTACGGTAAACTTTTACCGTTCCATCGGTTTGTTTCACGGTAATGGTACCCACCCAACTAAATATCCCTTCCCTGCCTGTATTTACGGCATAAACCCCTTTTCCATTGCGCACATTCAATACACTCCCGTTTACAGTGATGTATGGGCTCGATTTAGAATCGTACGCGGTAAGAAATACCTCCGCCTGATAAGGTTGCCCCTGGATGATGTAAGAGCTTGGTGCTACGGCCACGGCAGAGAATTGATCTAAGTTAATGACTGCCTGATCCATTTCTCCCAAAATTTTCTTCACCATTTCGGATTCGGCATTTTTTACATCGGCCTGTATTTTAGTGAGTGCAGTAATGGCTGCAGTCAGCGGGATACCATCCCCAAAATTAGATTCTTCCCATGATTTACGGATGCCTCCTTTTGCAGGTGGATCAACTGCATTTAAGGAAAAATTAATCCCATTTTTTTGCTTGGGATTGAGCAGTGAAATAAGTTTGTTTCGGGTATCGTTGATTCGCTTTTTTAATTCACTGGCACGCTTCTGATTGATCATGTACCTTGGTGAGATGTCTAGATCCCCACGTTTGGCCAAATCTCCGGTTGCAGGGTCTATGCCCCCTCCCTCCTCTTGGAGCTCGTTTTTAAGCTGGATGACGTAATTTTCCAACTCACGGGCGTAGGCACTGGCTTTTTTTGCACGATCATAAATGGGTTGGGCTCTTTGGGGCTCTTCCTTAAGCTTGGTCGCTTCGAAAGCTAAAAATGAAGCATCTACCCCACTCTGTACATTTTCGGTAGAGGTTTTAAGACTATCTGTCAAATTTTTGAAAGCATCTAAAATAGAATCGCTTACGCTAAGCGCCACTAGGCCGAGCAGTACCAGGTAGAGGAAACCGATCATTTTCTGCCTTGGGTTTTCTTTCTTTTTTGACATGGTCCGTTTACCGTAAAGTAATGTGAGAATGCTTAGTTACGGGTTTGATTCATGGCCGTCAGCATATTGGCGTAAAGGCTGTTTAATGCTGCCAGATTTTTATTGAGCTGAGCCAATTCAGATTTAAATTGTTTTGTTTCTTCTACCGAATCAGCAAACTCTTTTAAACTTCCGGTCATTTGTGCAAGATGGTGATTAGCTGTCTCGAAGGTTTGACCTAATTTTTCGTAATGTGTGGCTGCTGTTTTCAGCTTATCAGCAAAATCGGCACTTGCCAAACTTGTATCGGCTGCATTGGAGATGGTGGCTACCTTGTCGGCAAAATTTTTGAGCCCTTGCTCAATTTTCACGCTAGTATCGGCTTCTAATTGCACCTCCGGTATGCCAAAAGAACCTGATCCTGACGTAGCGTCACCCTTTTCATCGTCACGCTGAAACCCGAGGATAAAAAAGAGGATGGCTTCGGTGATTAAACCAAGTGCAATCATGTAATCGCCGAATTTCCAGTGTAATAACTTGAACATCAAACCAATGATTACTACACTGGCTCCCCAGGAGATCAATGAATGAATGCCATTATATTTCCAATCTTTAAAAAGATCTTTCTTGTACATGGGATAATTAATTAATGAATAAGTATAACGCTATTTCCGTCCTTTTATTGAATTGGTATATGTACTCACACAACGGAAACCGATATAAGAGCGGGCTTCATCCTGGTAAGCATAAGTGCGGGTTGAGTTTTGGAGGAAATAACTAATATCTTTCCAGGAGCCGCCACGTACAACTTTACGTTTCAAGGCATCGGGATCTTTCGATTTGGCATCGTAAGTGAAAGTGGGGTTGATATCCCCTATAAAGTTGAATGCTGCCTCATCGTATGCAGAAGCCGTCCACTCGGCCACATTACCGGCCATATTATACAAACCAAAATCGTTCGGTAAATAAGATTTTACAGGAGCCGTGTAAACCGCACCATCGGAAGTATAGTTACCACTACCCGATTTGAAATTAGCCATTAAACAGCCTTTGGCGTTGCGCACTTCGGGACCACCCCAAGGGTACAGGGCTCCCTTAATACCACCTCTGGCAGCATATTCAAACTCTGCTTCAGTTGGCAAGCGGTATGGAGCTCGCTCCGGAAGTTTTCTGCCTGCTCTGTAGGCTTCGTAACGTTTAGTACGCCATACGCTGAAGGCTCTTGCCTGGCGCCAAGTAATACCTACCACAGGATAGTTATTAAAGGCCGGATGTGAGAAATAATCTCTCACCATGGGCTCGTTTTGAGCGTAAGAAAAGTCCGTTACCCATACAGTGGTGTCTGGATAAATTAATACGGTATCTTTCAAGAAATAATCAGAACGAGCTTTGTTTTTATTGTTTCTTCCCTCTACGGATGCTTTGAAGTCGAAAATAGAGAAGTTATATCTCCAGCTTCTGCCATCAAATTCTTTTTTGTTAAATAAGACGTTGTCGCCCTGATAAAACATATTTCGAAGCTTGTCTGCGTTCGGATTTTTAGATTTTAAATTCCCCCAGATTGCCACCGAGTTGGGCCCCAATTTTTTCCAGTCGATATATTTAGGATCGGTTGGATTTTTAGGCTTGATGAAATATTTATCGTCCTGTAGATAATCGGTAATTGCGATAGAATCGCGTACCCAGTTTACAAACTGACGGTATTCGCTATTGGAAATCTCAGTTTCATCCATATAAAATGCAGAAACACTCACCTCCCTTTTTTGTGCAGCCTGACCAAGAACCATATCTTGATCGTTCTCACCCATTATAAAACTACCGGCAGGAATATAAACCATGCCATAGGGCGTTGAACTACTACGGAAATTATTGGCATTTAACCCTACTAATTCGCCGCTTGCGCCGCTTTTACCGCAACCGCTGCTCAGGGCCAAAATCAGTAAAAAGAAAGGAATAAAATTTCTACTCCAATTAACTAAAGTCGACTTCATTAATTTTTAAAATATTTCTAAGATAATAAAACGGTGTTAATTAAAGCTATCAAAATAACGACTAAAGATCTGTTAATGATATCTAAAAATAAATTTTGCAGCAAAAAACAGGTGTAATTCGGCTAATTATTTATTCACCTGCTTGATGTATTCCTCTAAGGCCATGGTCATGCTTGGCGACTTAGGAGTAGGTGCTGGAATATCCAAAATTAAACCACGGTCTAACACTGCTTTGTGTGTGGTGGCCCCAAATGCGGCAATTCTGGTATTGTTTTGGGTGAAGCCGGGGAAATTTTTGTATAACGATTGAATACTTGAGGGGCTGAAAAAGGCGATGACATCATAAAAAACCTCAGCCAAATCAGACAGGTCACTACAAACCGTACGGAATATAACAGCCGGGGTAAAATCGTAACCATTTTCCTGCAAAAATTTCTGCGTTTCTTCTGCAGCAACATCTGAGCACGGATATAAGAATTTCTCGGCAGCGTGTTTTTTTAATACTTCCGCTAAATCGGCAGCCGTTTGTTTACCGTAAAATATTTTGCGCTTACGGTATTGGATATATTTCTGGAGATAAAGTGCGATGGTTTCAGACAAACAAAAATATTTCATGTCTGCAGGCACCTCATAACGCATTTCTTCACATATTCTGAAAAAATGATCAGCGGCATTGCGGCTGGTAAATATCACTGCAGTGAAATCAGCCAAGTTGATTTTGTCTTTCCTGAATTCTTTCGCAGGCACACCCTCCACATGGATAAATGACCTGAAATCGAGTTTCAGATTGTATTTCTTCGCTAAATCAAAATAAGGAGATTTTTCAGTCTCTGGCTTGGGCAGAGTAATGAGTATGCTCTTCACTTTTTTATTTCTGGAATCTGTTGATTCTGCCATTTTCAATATCTAAAATCTAAGCGCTTTAACCAGCATCAAAATCGGACAAATTTCGAGGGCACAAAAGTAAATAAATAAATAGAATTTTGAAAATGAATATTGGTTAAGTACTTGTAAACTAAGCCTTATTGCCTGATAAGCCAAAAGCAATGCTGTTGCCGCCAATCCGATGTAAATAAACGCCTCTGAATAGTAAGCCGGACTTAAACTGAAGGCAAAAATAAGCGGTAAAAAAAGGATGGCAGCATGGAAGTAGCTGAGATAAAGTATAGATGAGTACAACTTGATGAGCTTATTGATCTCTAAAAGAAAACCAAGTAATCTCAAAAAGTAAATTTTAAGGCTGAATAAAACCATGATGGCAAATGAAAGTAGCAAGTACCGCTGAAAGCCATCAATGGCATAATCTAATTGAAAAAATCGCCCTGCTAAAAACAGGTACATGCCAATAGTTAATCCAAACAAAAGATACAATAACACAAAGGGCCAGGTATCTAAAAATGAAGTAATTCCGGATTGGTTCAACAGGCGGTTATCGTAAAAACTCGTAATAATGAGCGCTATTTCCTTTTGAAAATAGATTCTTAGCACTGCAAATCCGGCTATCAAAATTAAAACGACCCACAAGATCCAGGTTTCACCTGTTTTTCGGACCTGACCACTCGGTAAGCCAGCTTTGGGCTTTATAAATTTCTTAGCCCAAGTTTCAAAATCAAGATCATTTACCTGATAATGCTTCATCAGACTATCTCTAAATTGATTTTTTCGATTCGGATCGGGTGCTTTAATCCAGAAAAAAGTGAGAGAATCAGCAATTCGTTTCAGAGAATCACGCTCAATATCTTGGTTAATTTTTTTTAGAGAATCTGAGGGATTTCCCGGATTGGGAGTTTTCAGAGCATCAGTTTGGGCCCACAAGCCCATTGGCAATAAGATGAGTAATAAGGCCTTGATACTGATTTTAAACATGCTGATTTTACCGAAAATGGAGCGGTTCGATAGGCAAATTTAGCTTATTATTTTTCAAATAGATTAATTTTCAGCATGGTTCAAACTGAACCAACCGGCATAATCTTTCTCCATTGATATTGGATATTTTTTTTGTGCCCGCAAATCTCCGTCAATCTTGATGGTCATGGTTAATTCTTGATCTACATTGAGATTGGGAGTGTAAATAAAGACCTTGAATTCGATTGGACAAACCTGTGTCTCATCTCGATCAAATGCTGTGCTCCAGGTATTGGAGCGGAGTCGCTTGATCCTCAAATTACCAGTAGCATCCCGGAAGGATACCTGAAAGTTTGCCTCAAAACTAAGGCCAACTTCCAAACAAACACTTGAAACGATTAGAGGTGCTGTTTTGGAACGTAAAAATGAAAATAAACCGCCAAGATTTTTTCTTTTATTCATGTTAATATGCTCAGCTTGGTTTTTATCATCCACAAATAAGTTCACCAAATTTGCTGATCGTATCGAGCTGATTTGTACCCGATTATCGCTGATTTGTACCAATATTTTAAAGGGGGTGTAAAAATCAAAACCAGCAACTTTTTAACACTGTGTTTATCCGTTATTAAATATTAATTTCGAACAATGTCTGGCATCTATTTACACATCCCCTTTTGCAAGCAAGCTTGTCATTATTGTAATTTCCATTTCAGTACTTCCATGAAAGGAAAAATCGAATTGCTGGATTGCATTCAGAAGGAACTGGAATTACAAAAAGATTATTTGTCGGATCACACAGTTGAAACGATTTATTTTGGCGGCGGGACTCCCTCATTGCTGGAAGCTGATGAAATCAATCTGTTGATTGCACAAATTGACCGGCATTTTAATCTAGTTGCCAACCCTGAAATTACTCTGGAAGCTAATCCGGATGACTTGAACAAAGAAAAGATAAAAGCCCTGAAAGAAAGTCCGGTTAACCGTTTCAGCATAGGCATTCAGTCTTTTTTTGATGAAGATTTAAAGTGGATGAACCGCAGCCATGTGGGGGCGGAAGCCGAAGACAGTGTGAAAAGAGCACAGGATGCTGGCTTTGAAAATATTACAGCCGATTTAATTTATGGATTCCCTCTCTTAAGTGATGAAAAATGGAAGTCGAACATCCAGAAAATGATAGCACTCCAAATTCCTCATTTATCTTGTTACGGTATGACGGTAGAAGAAGGTACCGCCCTACATCATTTTGTCAAATCAGGAAAAAGTAAACAAATTGATGATGGCCAGGGTGCGGGGCAATTCGAAATATTGATGGAAACTTTGGAAGTTGCCGGATTTTTACATTATGAGATTTCCAATTTTGCCAAACCCGGAAAAGAATCGAAACACAATTCGAACTACTGGAGAGGGGTACACTACCTGGGTGTGGGGCCGTCGGCACATTCTTTTAATGGCAGCAGCCGGCAATGGAATGTGAGTAACAATTCCAAATACATTGAACAACTCAGCGCCAATGAATTGCCGGCGACCATTGAAATACTCAAAATTCAGGATCGCTTCAACGAATACGTCATGACCACTTTGAGGACCATGTGGGGAGCCGACATTAATTATATTGGAAAAGAATTCGGAAACGAATTCAAAGAAAATTTCCTCCACAAGGCTCATATTTTCTTAGATAAGAATTGGCTTTTAATTGAAAATGGTCATTTACTTTTAAGCCGAGAAGGTAAACTTTTTGCAGACCATATTGCCGCAGAATTATTTGAAATTACAAATGAATAGATCGCAACAAGTAATTTGGATTACGGGTGCCTCCTCTGGTATTGGAGAGGCCTTGGTTTATGCTTACGATCAACTCGAAGCGAAACTCATCATCTCATCCAGAAATAAAGACAAACTTTACGAGATTAAATCGAATTGTAAAAACGGCGCCTTGAACATCCATGTTTTACCACTTGACCTGGAAGACACGGACACTTTGAGCGAAAAAGCAACAGAAGCCTTGCGCATTTTTGGGAGAATCGATGTAATCATCCACTCCGGTGGCATCAGTCAGCGCTCTTTAGCCATGGAGACCAAACTAGAGGTGGCCCAACGCTTAATGAAAGTGAACTTCTGGGGTACCATCGCACTAAGCCATGCAATCATACCGGCAATGATACAACAGGGCGGAGGGCACATTGTAGCAGTAAGTAGTTTAGTGGGCAAATTTGGAACCCGTTTCCGATCAGGCTATTCCGCTTCTAAACATGCCTTGCACGGCTATTTCGATTCGTTAAGGGCAGAACTGGCCGAACAAAACATCAAGATCACCATCGTTTGCCCCGGATTTATTCGAACCAACGTTTCCATTAACGCACTAATTGGCGATGGTAGCCAGCAAAACAGCATGGATGATGCCCAAGCAAAAGGAATGCTAGCCGAACAATGTGCTAAAAAAATGATCAAAGCCATTGATCGGGGTAAAGAGGAAGTGTATATCGGCGGCAAAGAGGTGTATGGCGTATTGCTCAAACGATTTTTTCCGAAATTGTTTTCTAAACTGATGCGTAAAGCAAAAGTGACCTGATTATCTGCTGATCAGCCGATTACCCTGAGGTTTCAAACAATTATTCCAAAAATTAATAGTAGTTATTGCATAAAACTTTGTGGTATGATCTAATTATTATTTGCAATGACCCATTTTTTTGAAGTGAATTATTTTTTTGTTAACTTAATTAGATCATCTTACTAGAAAAACATTAAACAAAAATCATGGTACCTGCAGAAGATCATTACATGTTAAATAATAATCACCACTTTCAGCTAGTATTAAAAGGAATAGAGGCTGGTGTTTACGAACTAGATTTCGATAAAAAAAAATTTTGGTGGTCTTCAAAGTTTTACGAACTTCTAGGATACAAAAGGGGTGATATTATCCCGGATAAAAAACGGTTTTTAAATGAAATGGTTTTCCCTGATGACCGAAAAAAACTCACCGATATATTTGAGAATTATCCTAAAATAGAAGATCACTTTATTATTGATTTAAGAATTCTTCACCACAACGGTAATTACCGTTGGTATCAACTTGCAGGGCAAACAAAAACTAAAGAACATGGAAACCCACATCTTATTGGCTCCTTACGCGATATACAAAAGAGTGTTGAACAACAGGAGAGAAATCAAAAAAACGAACTCTTATTAGAAGAAGTGGGATTTATGGCAAAAGTGGGGGGATTTGAGATCAAATTAAATCCCTTCAGCTCTACCTGGTCAAAAGAGATGTCGCTCATCCATGACTTACCCGAAGACGAAGACTTTGTCCCTAATTTTGAGCAGTCAATGCAATATGTTAAGCCTGAATATCTTTCGGAAGTAAAAAATGTAATCAATGATGCATTAACAAAGGGTATCCCCTATGATATCGAGTCAAAAATCATCACGGCAAAAGGCAGAGAAGTTTGGGTAAGGGCCATTGGGAAACCCGTTTACGATGATAAAAAAGAAAAAGTAATTGGCTTACGGGGCGTTTTTCAAGACATTGATGCCCAAAAAGAAAAAGAATTAGCCTTTAAAGCCTCGGTAAACTTAATTAACGAGCAAAATCATCGGCTGATGAATTTCTCCCATATTGTTTCCCATAATCTACGTTCGCATGCCACCAATTTAGAGCTCACATTAAATCTTATTGAGATGGAGACAGACCCAAAGGAGTTGGCGCATTTGGAAGAAAATCTTCGCAAAATCAGCAAGTCATTTAACAAAACGATGGAACATTTAAATGAGATCATCGTGATTCAGGCTGAAACAAACATTAATCGAAAAAGCATCAAATTTAAGGAGGTCACCAAAGGGATTTTAGCGGCTCTTAAAGCAGAAATTGAGCAAACTGGAGCTCGCATCGATTACGATTTTGAAGCCTGCCCAGAAATCGATTATGTCCCTGCCTATCTTGAAAGTATTCTCCAAAATCTTATTTCGAATGGCATTAAATACCGGAGACCTGATATAAGCCCTGAAATTCATCTTAAAGCTTACAGACAAAACCAACGAATTATTTTGGAAGTTTCCGATAATGGATTAGGGATTGATCTGGCCAAATATGGCGACAAGCTTTTCGGGATGCACAAAACTTTCCACGACAACCCTAATGCGAAAGGCATCGGATTATTCATCACCAAAAATCAGATTGAAGCCCTGGGTGGGAAAATCAGTGTAAGAAGTGAAGTTAACAAGGGCAGTACCTTTACCGTAGTTTTCTAAGTATGGATCCAGTATTATTAACCTGTTTAATTGATGATGACGAAATTTTCGTGTATGCGATGAAGAAAATCATTAACATGAAGCAATTGAGCCTCGAAACCATCACCTTCGATCGGGTAGAAAAAGCATTGGACTATCTATCAGAGAAACAAAGCGAAATAACGGCCATACCAGACGTAATTTTGCTCGATATTAATTTACCTGGAGAAGATGGCTGGGATTTTATTGAGTCCTTTGAGCAGTTTTCGGCTGAGATGATAAAAAAGCCGAAGATCTATATGCTTAGCTCATCGGCAAATCCAGTTGATCAACAAAGGGCTTTATCAAACAAAAACATCGAAAATTACTTCGTTAAACCGCTCAGCAAAGAAAACTTTCAAAGTATTTTTGGAACCTGGCCTGCTTGATCTAAGAGGAATGATCGGCCACTACCAGCCACTGCCCATCAATTTTTTGAACTAAAAGCGTAAAAAAACCTTTGGGTTCGTCCTGCGCTCGCTTCAACTGCCAGGCTCCCAGCACAAAAGCATAATCGTTGCCAAGTAACCTGACCTCTTTGATATCAAAGCTCAAAATGCCCATGGCCGCTTTCGAGGGATAGCTTTTTTGATAATTCTGCAAGGTTTCTTTCCAGCCGTATTTAGGGCCATTTTTTCCAACAAAAAGTAAGGCATCAGCATTCCAATATCCCTTCATGTATTCTTGAAGATCGCCGCGGTTCCAGGCTTGTCGCTGCTGTTCCAATACTTGCTTAATTTGCACTACATCTTGGGCTTGAGCGGTTTGCACAAGTACAAAAAATAATAAAAGTGTGATCCATTGTTTCATATCTCAATTTAAAAAGAAAAGCTCAATTAGAGTACGGATAATTTTACATCATTTAAATGATGATATTAAAGATGAATTTTAACTTCGTGTGCTCTTAAACAAAATATTTGAAGATATGGCCAATCGGATTCTTGCACTTCTATTTATCAGCTTCCTGCTTTTACTCCTCGACCTGTACCTCTATAAAGCCATTAAAGCCATTCGTCCACATTGGACCACCAAGCAAAAAAAGGCATTTACTTATGGATGGTGGGGCTATTCCATTTTAATTACCCTAGGCGTATTCATCGGGATTTATTTCAATATCAGACTTACCCTGAGATCTATCTTAATGGTCGCTTTTTTCCTTAGTTCAGTAGCTAAACTATTTTTCTTACCCTTTGTAGTAATGGATGATTTCAGACGGAGTCTCCTTTGGATGAGAAACAAATATGAGGGCAAAAAGAAAAAAGAAACCATGCCGGCGCCCGCCGAAGTGGGCGAACCCATCAGCCGTTCTCAATTTTTAGTAAAAGCCGGATTATTAGCTGCTGCAGTACCCATTTCGAGCTTAAGTTTTGGGATCTTAACAGGCGCCTACGACTATCAGCTACGCAGACAGAAGCTTTTTTTGCCCAATTTACCGAAAGCATTCGACGGACTACAGATTGCACAAATTTCGGATGTGCATTCGGGCAGCTTTTACAATAAAAAAGCGGTGTTAGGTGGGGTAGAAATGCTCTTAGCCGAAAAGCCTGATGCCATTTTCTTTACCGGTGACTTGGTAAATAATATAGCCAGCGAGATGAATGACTATCAGGATATTTTCTCCAAACTCAAAGCACCGCTGGGGGTTTTCTCTGTATTGGGGAATCATGATTATGGCGATTATTATTATGGTCGTGAACCCTCAAAAGCAAAAGCCGAAAACTTAGCTCAACTCAAAAAAACGCATCAAAACATGGGCTGGGACTTGCTCCTGAATGAGAACAGGCGACTCAAAGTAGATGGCGAAGAAATTGCGATCTTAGGAATTGAGAACTGGGGAGCCGGTCGTTTCGCTAAGTACGGTCGTTTAGATCAAGCAGTACAAGGCACCGCTGACGCTCCTGTCAAATTACTCCTCTCCCACGATCCTTCACATTGGAGAGCACAGGTTTTACCAGATTATCCGCAAATTGATGCCATGTTTAGCGGCCACACCCACGGTATGCAGTTTGGTATTCGCAACGAATTTATCCAGTGGAGCCCCGTACAATACATTTATAAAGAATGGGCAGGCTTATACCAGGAAGGTCATCAGCAAATTTATGTGAATGTGGGTTATGGCTTTTTAGGCTACCCTGGCAGATTGGGCATGTTACCTGAGATCACCTTGTTCGAACTAAAATCCGGACAGCAAAGCTGAAACCCATAAACATGCAAAAGCAAGGTAGCGCTTTCCTGGATGTTTTATTGTTCAGTAATCTCTTTATTGCAGCTGCAGCCGCGACTCAGGTCGCGTTTACTTATCAATTAATAGGCGTACAACCAAATTTAGAATTAATAGGCTTGGTATTTTGTGCCACTTTGGCCTTCTACAGTTTCAGTATGCTGATGGCCAAACCTTCCAATCCACTGGCCTCCCCTTTTCAAAGAGTGAGATGGATTTTTTCACACCAAAACTTGTTCATTGCCTTGGGATTGATAGCTGCTGTATGCGGAGCTGTTCTCAGCCTTTCGCTCAGCACACCTAGCCAAATCTTGTTGATGACGCTGGGCTTGTTTTCCCTAAGCTACAATCTGCCACTCTTCAGGCTTGGCGAAAAGAGAATTGGCTTGCGTCACCTACCCGGTGTTAAGCTATTTTTAATTGCATTGGTCTGGACGCTTAGCGTGGTGTTATTGCCTATACTAGAACTACAAAATACAAGTGCTACACCGGTTAATTTGACACAAGCATTATTATTGATTGCTCAACGCTTTCTCTTCTTCAGCGCTATCGTCATTCCTTTTGATGTAAGAGACCTTTATCAGGATCAAATTCATCAACTCAAAACGATTCCAGTTATTTTAGGAGAAAAAAATGCTTACCGATTATGCCTGGGATTACTGCTGGGCACTTTTATGCTCAGCGGCTTGTTGAGTCCTTTATTAAGTTCGGAATTCACCGCCATGAGCATATCCATACTAATCAGCCTTTGGCTCATCTTTAAATGCACCGGACAGAAAAATGAATATTATTATTTTTTCTTTTTGGATGGCTTACTGGTCTTACCTTGGATGCTAGTCAGTTTCTTAAATGTATTGACTTAGTTTTTCAATACTAATTCAGCTTTAGTCCCTTCGTATCGGTAATGAATATGCAATCGCTTATTTGATGGATCGTACCAATAAGTACCCGCTGTTTGCTTCATTTCTTGCCCTGAATTGACCTTTGTTAAAGTTGATGAAGATTCATATACCCGACTGAATTTTGCTCCTCCACTGATTTCAAAGAACAAATCACGCTGCTTTTTAGATGAACCCGACAGCTTGATGATGTGTTCCTTTCCGGGGATGCCCTCAAAATTCAACAGCTCATAGTCTTTAGTTTGAAGTGCCTCCGGATTTTTCCCATCATCTTCATAAAGTGTAAAACTGGCTTTGAGCTCTTGGTCGGGAAAATAGCGCACCAACAAGGTATCACCGGTATAAGCTTCGGTATTGGACAGCTCATTGGTTAAGGTGATGAAACTTCCCGACCGGGCGAAAATTGGTAAACGATCTAAATCAGCCTGAACGATGGCTGAGTCTGTGTAGATTTTATCCTCCCAAAAGTCCACCCATTTCCCTTTCGGAAAAACAAGTTTTCTGGAATTTTTACCTTTTTCCATGATCGGGGCCAGTAGTAAATCTTTCCCCCATAAATAAGCGTCATTAACGGCAGACAAGCTGGTATTCTGCGATTCAAAATAATTGAGCGGCAAAGCCAGGGGTCTTCCGGTAAGCGAATTTTGGTAAGCCAAGGAATAATTATAAGGCAAAAATTGATAGCGCATTTTGACGTATTTTTTTACAATTTCCTGCGTAGCCACATCCCAAAAAACAGGCTCAGGAGCTGCCACTGCCGGATCGGCGTGCGCCCTATAAATTGGTGTGAAGGCTGCAAACTGCAACCAGCGGATATATAATTCCGCATCTTTTTCGCCCTGGGCAAATCCGCCTGCATCAGAGTGCATGTATCCAATTCCACTCATACTCATGCCCAACATGATCGGGATTTGTGCTTTGAAACCACTCCAAGAGCGAAATACATCTCCACTCCAGGGGAAAGTGGCATAACGCTGCATCCCTGCTCCGCCAGAGCGGGCCAAATTGAATACCCTTTGCTCCGGAAAATCTTTTCGATAGCCTTCGTAAATGATCTTTGACCAGGTTAGCGGATAAATACTATGAACATTTCTGGCGGGGCCGTTCACATGGACCATGCCATCAGGATGTTTCTCTGGCTCACCCAAATCGCACCACCAGCCAGCAACTCCTTCTTTGATCCGATTACGATAAAAATTCCACAGATATGCTTGAGTTTGTGGTTTAAAAACATCCAGCAATCCAGCAGGACCAGCCCAAAAATCTTCAATGATGTAATCCTTGGCCTCCACATCTTTGGTAAATAAACCATCCTTACTGGCCTTTTCAAAATTTTCGGAAAGCCGGGTTACGAAAGTTTGGGTAATGGGAATGGTTTTTACACCCTGCTCTTTTAATTCACGCAGCATTTTTTCAGGCTCTGGAAAAGAATCGCGGCGCCAGTCGTGGTTACCAATGGTTTTTACTTCTCCATACCAAAACAGATCTAATACCGTCGCATCAATCGGGTAACCGGCTGCCTTAGTTTTCTTTACAGTTTCTAGGGTTTCTGTTGCAGATTTATAACCAAAACGAGATTGGATGAAACCAAGCGCCCAGCGTGGCGGCAAGGGCTGCCGACCCGTTAGTTTGGTGTAGGCTGATAAAATTTCATCGTTGCTGCCTAACATCATGAAATAAGATAGTTGTCCACTTTGTGTGGTATAAAGCAATTGGTCTGGTTGTGTTTTCCCTAAGTCAAAAAAGCCTGAGCCGGCATTATCGAAATAAAGGCCATAGCCTTTAGAGGAAATAAGAAGAGGAATTGACACATTGAGGTTTTGCTCGCCAAAACTGTAACCGTAATGAGGCTGATGATAATTTTCGAGTTTATACCCTCTTCTATTGATAGAGATCGCCCTGGAACCAGAACCATAGAAGGCTTCTTCTTTTGAAAGGCTGAAACGCAGTCCTTGTTCCTGATCTGTTTTAAAAGTTTCAAAATTATCTGTCAATAAGCTTGAATTAACCTGTTCGATGAATCGAATGTGAAGCGATCGCTTATTGATGATCAAATTTATTGCATCGGTGCTAAATACAAAGGCAGCGCCACGATCGTTAAAATCTATCTTGGTTTGTTCTGGTTTGGCTATCACTACCTGGCTGCTGTCCAAAAGGTTTTCCTGCCCATTTAGATAGCTTATCTTGATAACTTTTGGGCTGTATGCCTGGATGAGCATCTGCCCATTTGCGGTTTTTATTCGTAAAGTTTGATTCTCAAAATGATAGGCACCATCTATTGAGCCTACCGATTGCTGAGCCCACAGAGGTGATACAAAGCAAATGAAAAAGAAGAATGAAAAATAAAATCTCATCGAAAAGAAATAAAGCAGAATAAATCTATTCAATTATAAACTGATATCCTACCCCGCGAACGGTTTGTAGAAAAATGGGTTGCTCCGGATCTTTCTCTACTTTTTTTCGCAAGCGAACAATGTGCATATCAAGCGTTCGGGTGTTTACATCAGCATGGTAACCCCAAACTTCGAGCATCAACTCTTCGCGGGTAACAACCTTATTCTTGTTTTTTAGAAAATAAAGTAGAATTCGGTTCTCTAAAATAGTCAGCTCAATTTTTTTACCTTGGTAAAGTAGTGAGTGAATATTGGGGTAATGTTCAATCTCCCCAAATTTATGGACTTCTGTTTTTTCATTATTGATGAAATACTTCACCTTATTTTCAATTATAGTCACCAATAAATCCATATTAAATGGCTTAGTGACATAATCAGACACACCGGCACCGTAGGCATCAATTTTATCCACTTCCTGAGCTTTGGCTGTCATCATAATGATCAGATTATCGAAACCTCCATTACGCAAACTCTTACAAACATCAATTCCTTGTTTATTGGGCAACATCCAATCGAGCAAAACAATATCTGCCTGTTCTGATAATATGAGCGACTCGGCCTGGCCACCATCAGCGGTTTCAATCACTTGATATCCTTCATTATTTAAACGATGCGAAACCAGGAAGCGTAGGTTTTCATCATCCTCTATCACCGCTATTTTAATTTGCTTTTTCATGTTAAACCTGGTAAGGCAATTCGATAGTAAACACAGTGCCCTTGCCTGGCTGACTCTGCACTTCAATACTGCCGTTCATAAATTTAATCAGTTCTTTACACAGCGCCAAACCGAGACCTACACTCCCTTGTTGATTGTAGCGACTTTCAATTCGGTAAAATTTCTTAAAAATGTGTTGCTGATCGGCTTTTTCAATTCCGATACCCTGATCTTTAAATTGCATAAGCAACCTGAGACCATTTTTACGGATGCTGATGTCTAATACTTTATGTTCGGGCTCGGAGTATTTGTAAGCATTATCCATGAGGTTATTAAATATGATATTTAATAATACTGGATCTGTTTTAAATGGTATCGCTTCTGATAAGTTAAAGTTAATGTTGAAATCAGGTTTATTCAGCTGATAAGCTTTGATCAGGTTTTCGGTAAATTCTTTTAAATCGATAGACACTTCCTTCACTTCAATTGATTTATTCTCAATTTGTGTGAAAGAAAGGAGCTTGTTCATCAGCTCGTTCAACTTATCGGCCTCTTGGTCTAAGATTCGGCCATAGTGTTGGCGTTCCTTATCGTTGAGGGTAGCCGCATTAGATATATTGTTTCCAGCCACCTTAATCACGCTCACCGGCGTTTTAAACTCGTGACTGAAATTATTGATGAAATCGTATTGTAATTTAAAGAGCTGCTGATTGATGTACAGGTTTCTGTAAATAAGATATGCCAAAGCTGTCAATATGCCGTAAATGAGAAATAACAGGCCTGCAATCGGGAAAAAACGAGTGTTGATTTCCTGCTGCAAGTATTTGGGCGTAGCGCTTAGGTAAAGCTTGTAACCGGCAAATGCCCCAGGGAGTTCCAATTCGGTCTGGAACTGCTCAGCCTCTTCAGTGAGTAGTTCATATACCAATGGCACAATCTTAATTTGCTGGTAAAGTTCTGGATGTGGATTTCGGAGCGGCAGCTTGGCCGGATTCAGGTAAAAGCTGAACATGTCTTTCTCAAAGACTGGCGACTGGGCTGCTTTTTTTAACATTAAATCCTGAAAAATACCCAATTCTTGGCGTCTTGGTATATTTAAATAAGTAATCCGGTTAGGATTGATGCTGTAGAAAACACTGAAAATCTGATCTTCGGTCAGGGCTTTGGTGGTATCCAATGATTCAATGAAACTGCTAAATTTAATTGCCATCTTATTGAATTCATCTGCAGTTTTCAGGGAAAGGGTATTCGGCCGGGTATTTTTGAATAAGACTATTGAATCTTTAGGGATTTTGGCAGCAAACTGATAAACGGCTTTAGGGCTGATCGAAAAATTGCGAACCATAAATCCATCCGTTATGGAATGATTACTGATTTCGGTATCATAAAAGATCACCTTCTCAATGAAAGGATACCTGGCACTTAAAATTTTGGTATACTTAGCAGCAGAAGCCGAATCGAGGTAGCCTTGGTAATAAGATATTTCGGGGATGCTGTTTTGAAAAAAATCGTTGTAGGGTTTTATGACCTCTTCAAAAACCTTGATTTTATTAGAAGAAAACTCATTCTCTACATATTTACTGGTGAGGTTGTAAGCCAAAACTACAGCCAGCACAAAAGAAATCGTGATCAAGATAAAAAAGGAAATGACCAGACTTAGATTTTTCCTGTAAAGCGGCTTTTTAGCTTCCATGCGTACTACTGCTGTTTCAGGTTGAGCGCCAAGAATTTTTCTAATCGATCGTAAAAATCGAGTCGGTTTTCTTCATTTCTAAACAAATGGCCTTCATTTTCTTTTAAGAGATAGGTTACCTTGACCTTCCTTTTTCTCAATTCTTTTACCAGTTGATTGGTTTCGGTTACCGTTACCCGTTGATCTTTTGCGCCCTGTGCAATTAAGAGTGGAACTTTGATTTTATCGGTATGAAACACAGGTGAAGACCCTTGTAAATACTCCGCATCTTGTTTAGGACTACCCACCATCTCTTCAATCATTAAACGGTAAGGGCGATAATAGGGTGGGATGGCTTTTAAATAGGCATACAAATTACTCAGGCCAGAGTAAGAAACACCACAGGCGTATAAATCGGGTTGAAAACACAAACCCCAAAGTGCCGAATAGCCGCCAAAACTGAAACCATAAATTCCGATTCGTTTGGGATCGGCCACACCTTCTTTAATCAACCAATGTACTCCATCGGTAATGTCCTGTTGAATGCGGCCGCCCCACTGCTTAAACCCTGCCGACCAAAATTCTTTGCCATAACCCTTGGAACCTCTAAAATTCATTTGAAAAACGGCATAGCCACGGTTGGCTAAAAACTGCACCTCGGCATTGTAAGTCCAGGTATTACGGGCGTCGGGACCACCATGGGGCATCACAATCACCGGTAGGTTTTTATCTTGATCTCCCTTTGGCAGGGTCAGGTAGCCATGTATGGTGACGCCGTCGGAAGCTTCGTACTCCACCGGCCTTACCTCACACAACTCCTCCGACTTGAGTGAGGGATTAACGAGTGCTAACTGCTTGAGTTGATTATTTCGAGTTTGGTAAAGGTAAAATGCCCCGGGACTGCGGTCGGTATAGGTTCTGATGATGAATTGATCTTCTGCTAAATTCCGATCGGCAATTCTGATCTCTGTTTGCGGCAGGAGCTTATTCAAATCGTCAAATAGTTTTTTTGCATTTTCATCGAGGTAATAGCGCTGATTCTTCCAGGTGGTATACTCGGCAAAAAGCAATTTGCGGTCTTTGAAAGAAAATCCGGCATCGTTCACATCTACTTCGGGGTGACTGTAAATCACACGGCTTTCTTTACCGCTGCGGCAATCAATTTCAACCAATGCTGTTTTATCGCGGCCATCATTGGACAAGGCATACATGCAATCACTTTCTTTACAGAAGCCCAGCGGCTTGATACTGGTTTTAAAATTATTGGTGAATAGCTTTCTGAATTTTTGATTTTCTTTGGTCCGGTATAAAACGGTAGTATTCACACCGTCGCTGGCTACAGCTGCTCTTAACTGGCCATCTGCATCGGCTATCCAATCGGTGATGTTCCCGGGGTTGAGAGCCACCAAGCTTAAATCGCCGGTTAAAATATCAAGCCGATAGGCATCAAAAATGCTGGAATCTCTTTTGTTTAATGCCAATAATATTTGATTGTTTTTGATACGATCTAAAGCGATGATTCGGATGCGGATATTTTTATCCGGAATGAGTTCACGGACATTCGATCCGTCTCGATTAACGGCATACAAGCGTCGGTTTTCATCACCATCATTATCTTTCAGGTATAATAATTGGTCGTTATTTGCCCAGAAATAATAAGAAATGTTTCGGTCGCTATCTGTCGTCACCTGAACTGCCCGCTCTGCACCAGTGGGCTGTACAAAAATATTCAGGCGGTTTTGGTAGGGCTGTAAAAAAGAAATGAATTTACCGTCGGGTGAAATTTTAAATGAGGTTTTTTCGGGGTTTTTGAAAAAGTCTTCGATGGGGATAGTTCGCACATTCGGACGATCGGCACAGGCTGAAAGCAGTACGATCAGTAAAAAATAAAGCTGCTTAACAAATGAGCGCATGAACAAATTGGAATTGCTTGAAATATGGCTCAATTTACGAAAAGCTGAGGAATTGAATGCTTGGGTAACGGGTAACAAATACAATACAATAGGACTTCCTATCAGATAAAAAGATTTGGTAACGCGGTTCGGACTACAAACATCTTATTTCCTATCTTCGCAGTATGATTTTGTACAATGTGACCATCATTCTGGAAGCCGATGCAGAACAAGAATGGTTGAAATGGATGAAAGAAGAGCATGTTCCTGAAGTGATGGCTACCAATTGTTTTGTATCAAACCGCATGCTGAAGGTACTCGATTCTCCCAATGAAGGGATAACCTATTGCATGCAATATGTGGCAGAAAGCCAGGAGGCTTATCATAACTATAAAGAGACCTTTGCCCCGGCATTACAAGCTGCAGCAATGAAAAGATTTGAAAATAAATTTGTAGCGTTCCGCACCTTAATGGAATACGTTCAAATAGATTAAAATAGCTATGAATTTTATAACCAGTCCCCTCTCCGGATTAATTGTGATTGAACCTGTCGTTTGGAAAGATGAACGGGGCTATTTCTTTGAAAGCTATCAGCAAAAAGTCTTCCAGGAGGCTGGCATTGCGGTCGATTTTGTACAGGACAACCAGTCGCTTTCTCAGAAAGGCACCCTGCGGGGGCTGCATGCACAAGCCGAGCCCTTTGCCCAGGGAAAACTGGTGCGGGTGATCAAGGGCCGGGTTTTGGACCTAGCCGTAGATATTCGCAAAAACTCCCCCAGCTTCGGTCAGCACTTTGCCTGCGAACTGAGCGGCGATAATTTCAAAATGCTTTGGATCCCACCGGGCTTCCTGCATGGCTTTGTTACTTTGGAAGATGACACGATTTTCAGCTACAAAGTGAGCGGCGGAACGTACAATAAAGCCGCAGAAATTGGGGTACGCTGGAACGACCCCGATTTGAGCATCGACTGGCAAATGCAGGAGAGCGAACTCATGCTCTCTGAAAAAGATCAAGCCCTCCCCTACTTCGCGGATTTTGTGAGCCCTTTCTAATTCTAGAAAGGGTGGCGGAATCGTTCGTCCAAAAATAAAGTCCTTTCGTCGGGCTCAGTCAACCATTCATCAGAAATAGCCTTATTTGAAGCTCCCATAGGGCTAAATTAGATTGGATTAAATCCGATTACTGATGAAAACTATCCCTATGATACTAGTGGCCTGCTGCCTTGTTGCTCTTTCCTGTAGCAAAGAAAAGCCGGCAGTACCCCAAAAACCTCAGTTGCCTCCTCCAGAATACAGCACAGTAACTGATGTAGAAGGTAATATATATAAAACCGTTAAAATTGGTGACCAAATTTGGATGGCGGAAAATCTAAAAACACATCAGTTAAATGATGGAACCCCTGTTCCTTACGTTACCTCAAACACTACCTGGGCTGATGTAAACATATTGGAGCCCATGATGTGCTATTACGATAACGACGATTTGAACAATAAAGATAAATATGGGGCTTTATATAATTGGTATGCAGTAAATACCGGCAAACTGGCACCAGAGGGATGGCATGTGGCTACCAATTCGGATTGGGAAAAGTTAAAAAATTACCTTATCGCCAATGGCTACAATTATGATGGCACCAAATCGGAGAATAAAATTGGCAAAGCTTTGGCAGCTACTTTTGGTTGGAATGAGGATGGTACAACTGGTAATGTTGGAAACGATCAGGCCAGTAACAACAAAAGCGGTTTAAGTCTTACACCAGGAGGGTATAGACAACCTGATGGTACATTCTCTTCAACACCTGGTAACATAGCTATAGTTTGGACTCCAGATTCTTATAGTGTAAGCGAGGGCATAAGTCCCAAAATACTTGCAGGTTTTGATGTACTTATTTTAGGATATTCACCTAAAAATTATGGCTATTATGTCCGTTGTGTTAAAGATTAACTAATAATACTCTAATTAAGCAAGCCCCGCCAATGGCGGGGCTTGCTTGTGTAAAAAAATTAAAGATTCTTCGCTTCACTCAGAATGACAAAAAAATTATTTGATCAACTGATACAACTCATCCAGTTTAGGAGAAAGTACAATTTCAATGCGGCGGTTGCGGCTGCGTACTTCAGGTGTAATTCCTTCAGCTATTGGCTGGTATTCGCCTTTACCGGTAGCGGTGATGCGGGCATTTTCGATCTTCTCTACATCTGTTAGATAGCGCACTACGGAGGTAGCCCGCAATACACTCAGGTCCCAATTATCTTTGATCTGGCCCAGGTTATTCACCCGCTGGTTATCGGTATGGCCTTCTACCGAGATGTTGATCTCCGGCTGGGTTTTCAGGACCTTGGCCAATTCTTTCAGCGCTTGTTGACCTTTGTCGTCGATGATGATACTACCGGTGTCGAAGAGCAATTTATCGGTCAGGGAAACGTATACTTTGCCATTACGAATGTCCACACTCAGTCCGCTTTGCTGGAAACCCAAGAGCGCTTTCTGTAACTTGTCCTTTAAGGCTTGTGTAGCTTCATCGCGTTTACGCAAAATATCCTCCACCTCGGTTAAGCGAGCCTCCCGTTTTTTCAAATCCTCAGATAATTTACTGATCTCCAAAGAGCTATTCTTGAGCAGGGCGCTGTAGTTAGAATCGAGCGTTTTGTTTTTCTGCTGCAGTTCTATGATGCGTTTGTTCAAACGCATGGTGTCGTTCTTTAATCGCTGTGCTTGTAGTTCCAGGTTTTCGATCTGAACCTGTGCCTGATCCCAACCCACCGAAAGTGAATCACGTTGTGCCACCAGGCGATTGTATTTTTTACTCGATAATACCACACAAGCATTCATCAATAACATGATGCCTACGAACAGAAAAAGAGGAATTATTTTTTTCATTTATAAATTATTTAGGATAAAGCGTTTCTCAGAAAGCACATGAAAGGATATAGTTTTTCGAAGCCTGCTAGTAAGTTTTTAACGGTAGGTGCTTTTACCAAATCATCCACAGATAGTGCATGATCTGCGGTAAAACTTTTCAATTTTAACCAGTGGATATCCGGATGATCTGCCTCATATCCTTTAGGAACGGTCTTGAGCGTCTCGGTGGTGTTTAGGCCACCGAAATAGCGCTCAAAGTCTGGATCTTTAACAATCGCCCTGAATTCATCGCCGTTGTAATCAATCTCCTGGCGTATGGCTTTTAGTTCATCGGACTGTGGCATCCAGCAGCCCCCAGCCAAAAAAGAGGATTCGGGATGGATGTGTAAATAATATCCCGGACCATCGAAATTTTTACCCTTTGCCGAAATGGCGATGGCGAAATTTTCTTTATAGGGTCTTTTATCTTTACTAAAGCGCACATCGCGGTAGATGCGCATTACACAAAGCTTCGGATCCAAGTCAGAGGGAATTGTCGGATCGAAAGCTGCAATTCCGGGAATGAGTTGTTTCGCTAAATCAAATACATCTTGCTTAGCGACTTCGAACTGGGCTTTATGCTCCAGAAACCAATCCCTGCTATTGTTTTCTTTAACCCCTTGCAAAAATTGAAAGGTAGCGGGCTGGAGCATATATGTTGGTTTAGTTAAGGTTGATTTTTTCGTCTTTAACGTGTAGGGCTACATTTTTACGGCGATACTTTTTGTACCACACGTAGCCTACTCCGGCAATGGCTAAATAGGGTGCAGCCAAGAGATATAAAATGCCGTTATTTAAGCCCTTTCCTTGTGTATTGCCATTTTTTACGGAGTTTTCTGCATTCAAGGTACACATGGCACATTGGGCATGAACTTCTTTACCGGTAAACAGCAAGCTGGAGAACAAGGCAACAAAAAATAATTTCCGCATTTTCATGATACAAATATACCTAATATACCGTCTTAAAATGTATAGTAGGGCGAAATCATTAAGTAGACAATGACACCGGTTATGGTTACGTACAACCAAATCGGATAAGTGTAGCGAACCAGTTTACGATGTTTCTCAACTTGTAGTTTTAAACCGTTATTGAAACTCAATAGCACCAATGGTAATACTGCAGCCGCCAGCACAATATGAGTAATGAGGATGATATAGTAAATGTATTTGACGATGCCCTCACCTCCATAAGTAGTTTCCTTCACGAAATAATGGAAAATAATATAGGATACCAGAAAAAGTGAGGATAGTAGGAAAGTAAGGATGTTCAAACGCTTGTGACGCTCTATGTTTTTTTGCTTGATCTGATAGAGAGAAAGCATTAAAAGAACTGAACAGCTGGCATTGATGATGGCATTTAATTTTGGCAGGAAGTATACAAACTCCGGAGTGGGAATACTTACCGGGATGAGTTTACGGTTCAAGATGACTACCACGGCAAACACTACTACAGAAACCACCATTACCAGTCTGAAAATTAATTTATCGTTCATATGCTTAAATGATTTAAAATTCGGCTTTTATTTTTCTCAATTCTTCGGCAATCAATACCTTAATCTCATCATTGAGTTTATCCATTTGTTCTTTACTCAAGGAGTCGTAATAGCCCCTGATCCGTTTTTGAGGATCGATGAGCACCAGCATAGGAGAATGGATGTAATTGTCGGCCTTTTCCGGATCGGGCATCGCATCGAGCAAGAAATCTTGCTTGGCCAGTTCATAAATAAAGTCCGGAGAACCTGTCAATAAATCCCATTTTTTTCTGTTGATATTATTTTTTTGTGCGTAGGCAGAAAGTACTTCCGGTTGGTCGTTTGCCGGATCGACACTGATGGATACAAACTGTAGCATACGATTACGGGCGAATGTGTCTGATACTCGTTTCATCTGCAAGATCATGGCTAGGCAGAAAGACTCGCAACGGCTAAAAAAGAAATTGACAACCGTAATCTTTGGGCTATCTGCCGGGAATTGGTAATTAGCTCCATCCTGATTGGTAAGACTGAAATCGCGAATAGTGTGATAAATAGTGTCTGGAATCTGCTTACCACGTACCTTGTGGAAGGTGTTGGCTACTTGCTTGGGGCCAAAAAAAGGCAATGCCTTGTATCGGTTTTTCCCCTTTTCGGTTAGCATCCAATATAAAAATCCCGGTACCGCTAAGAGGATGACCAGGATTAATATTTTTTTGATTGTGAATTTTGGCAGATCCATCAATTCATGTGAAGGTACATGTATGAACCTTCTGTAAGCATCAATATGATAAAATATACAATGAAAATTAATGATACTACGATACCAGTTTTTAATGCAAACTTCTCAAACTTGAGGTGCATAAAATAGGCAACAATGTAAAATGCTTTTACCAAGGTTAATACGATATAAGCGAAATTACCAATACCATGAGAAACCATTCCCTTCGGAATTAAGTAAAGTGCAATAAAGAACTCCAGTGCGGTAATACCCAAAAGGTAAAAGAATACCTGCCAGATTTTACCTTTGGTCATTGATGCATGCTCTCCGGCATGTTCGTGTGTGTGTTCTGCAGCCATATGTTGTTTTGCTGAAATTTAAACTAAGTAGAAGAATGTAAATACGAATACCCAAACTAAATCGACAAAGTGCCAATAGAGGCCTACTTTTTCTACCATCAGGTAGGATCCACGTTTTTCAAATACATTGAAAAGTACCATGCATAAAATAATGACATTGATCAATACCCCCGTAAATACGTGGAAACCGTGGAAACCGGTAATGGTGAAAAATAAGTTTGCGAACTGTAGTGCGCCAATCGTATCTACACCGGTATAACTTGCCGGAATGCTTCCCCACCAATATCCTTCGTGGTGCAAGTGAGTCCACTCTAAAGCCTGACAACCTAGAAACATGAAACCACCAATGATGGTCCAGATCATCCAGGTGACTACTTCTTTTTTCGAATTACGATGACCTGCCTCTACTGCCAATACCATGGTTACTGAACTCATGATGAGAATAAAAGTCATGATGCCCACGAAAACCAGTGGATAACCATGATCGGCTACACCAGGTATAGATTGGAAAACTACATCCGGATCGGGCCAGGTTAATTTACTGAAACGCTGGGCGCCATAATAGATTAAGAATGCTGAAAATGTGAATGCATCGGACAATAAGAAAAACCACATCATCAATTTTCCGTACTCTACTTCAAATGGTGATTTCCCGCCACTCCAGGCGCCGGTTTTAACTCGATCTAGTGGTGATACCGTAGTACTCATTTAGAATTTTATAAGGTAAAAATTATTGGTTCAAAAGTAAGAAAACATATAGATAAATCCATAGTATATCTATAAAATGCCAAAAAATTGACGTCACTTCCAGACGGAATAAATTATTGAGCTGAGGTATATTTTTAAGCTTTCCGTACCAGGTATTTAACACCATTACGATACCGGCAAAAACGTGTACCAAATGTGCTCCCGTAAAAATATAAAGGAATGACTGTGAGGCATTAGGATTAACGAAATAAATACCTTGATCAATCAGGTATTTCCAGGAATAGAGTTGCAATCCGAAGAAAGCCAAACCTAAAGCAACGGTGAGCAATAGGTATTGTTGTTGTTTTTGGAATTGCAATCTTTTAGCAGAGAGGTAGGCCATATGCATGGTGATACTGCTGATAAAGATCAGCGCCGTGCTCCAAATAAATGCCTGGGGTAATGAAATTTTGATCCCTCTTTCTACACTTCCTGCAGTGTATACAATAAAACCGCTCGTTAATGCCGCAAAGAGCATAAATGAGGAGATGATAAAAAGCCAAACCAAGAATTTTTTGGCTTTTAGATTGGATTTGTCTTGTTCAATAGTGTTGGTCATAATCATAGTCAGGGAATAAAATCAAACAATAAACTTAATTGAACGATGGGCAAATATACAAACGAAACATACATCATTTTTCTGGCGGATGTAATATCTAAGCAACGATAAAACTGGACAGCTGTGTACAAAAAATACAAACCAATGAGCAGGGAAATTCCCGCCACAGCATATCCGCCAAAGTGGTATATGGTGGGCATTAAGCTTACCGGAATCAAGATAATGGTACTCAGTAAAATAATAAATGCGCTCCATTTATCGGGCCTGGTGGTGGGTAGCAAACGGAAGCCTGCTTTTTTGTAATCATCGTCTAACACCCAGGCTATAGCCCAAAAATGCGGGAATTGCCAAGCAAACTGAATCAAAAACAAAATGATCGGAATCCATGAGATTTGCGGATTGGCAAATGCGGCAAAATAGCCAATTAATGGCGGTAAGGCACCGGGAATTGCACCAATAAAAACGGCAATCGGCGATTTCCTTTTCATGGGTGTATACACAAAGGCATACAGCATGATGGAGAAAACGGCCAAAACTCCTGTAAGGAAGTTCAACTCTAATAAAATGATGGTCCCGAGAATGCCCATGGTTAAACTCAAAACCAATGCTTGTCCAGTGGTCATATGGCCGGCCGGGATGGGCCGGTCGGCTGTACGTTTCATCAATTTATCAAGATCCTTCTCGATAATTTCGTTGAAACCATTCGCTGCAGCGGTCACCAAAAAACCTCCTAAAGTCAGGATGGCCCAATTCCACCAATCTATATGTCCTTGCTCTTTGCTTCCGATCAAGAAAGAGATCGAGGCAGAAAATACCACCAAAAAACTAAGACGGAGTTTTACCAACTTCACAAAATCTGACACAAAGCTATTCAACACTGGCCTCCTTTCTAAGCATTTGGCCTCGTGAAAGGGATAAGAATAAATAGAATTGTGCGCTAAATAATAAAGTAGCTAGCAGAAGATGTGCTACCTGTGCAACCGGAGGCAGGGCTAAATAAGACAGACATAAGCCAGTTATCAACTGTAGCGTAATGAGATTCAGAGAGGCGATCATCATCCGGAAAGATGCTGTGCCATTACCGTAAATTCGGAATACGAAACGGAACAACAGGAAATTAGCTCCTAAAACCAATACGGCTAAATCGCGATGAAAATTAAATTGCAAGCCAACTTTCGAAACCCAATCAGCCCTGTTCAACTGATTCATTGCCGTAGCAATGGCATCAATCTGCTCTCTCACCTCGGTACCTAAAGTAACCTGTAGCAAGGTGAGTGCTAAAACAAGGCCAGCAATTATACGAACCAATAAAGGAGCGGTAAACGGCGATTTTAGATGAATATTTTTGGCATCGAAGTAGGTATAAATGGTGATCGCCACGATCACAAACGCCAGGAGCATATGAACGGTCACCACCCAGGCCAATAAATTAGTAGATACCACAATGGACCCCATCCAAGCCTGAAAGCCAACCAACACGACATTAAACAAACTTAGGAAAAAGATGCGCTTTCGAGATTTAAGGTAAGGTAAGGCGAAAAAAACACAAGCCAAAAGAAACAACCCAGTTAAGGCCCCGATCAATCGGTTGATGTATTCTGTCCAGGTTTTGGCAGCATTGAACACTTCGGGTTCTAATATCGAACGATCGTTACGGATACGGTCTGCTAAATCGCCATAACCCAAAACATCCAAGGTTTTGGCAAATTTTTGATTTTTGATTACCCGGCCGGTAACATATTTATTTTGATAATCGGCAGGGAGTTCGCTGGAGGAGGTAGGCGGGATGTACTGATCGAAACATTTAGGCCAATCGGGGCATCCCATTCCAGAACCTGTACTACGTACCACACCTCCGGCCAAAATCAACACAAACAAGCTGATGATGCTGATCAGGTTTATTCGAATAAATCGTTTTTCGGCCTTGGTGTACATGTCCTGTTAAAAAATTAGGGTATCTGATAAGCTTAAAAAACTTAGGCCAGATACCCTAAAAATGATTCGTTAAAAAGAATTATGCTTTTTGACGAGCAGCTGGTTTTTTATTTTCTTTCACCCATTTCTCTTGTATCTGTTCTGCTTCCACATTGCCTTCAAAATCGTGTGGCAAATTAGAGCTCATGGTTTCTGAGAATGGCGTGGTTTGCGGAATGAAATCTTGATCATGTCCGGGTTTGCTATAATCATAAGGCCAACGATGAACGGTTGGAATTTCTCCCGGCCAGTTGCCATGTAAATGTTCTACTGGAGTAGTCCACTCGAGGGTATTTGACTCCCAAGGATTTTGACTGGCTTTCTTTCCATAAAACATCGAGTAGAAGAAATTGTACAAAAATGCAAACTGTGCCAGTGCAGCGATGATAGCAGCCCATGAAATGAAGGTATTCACGGTTAACCATTCTTTCATGAATTCAAACTCGGTGAAAGCATAGTAACGGCGTGGCACCCCATCTAATCCCATAAAGTGCATTGGGAAAAACACCAGGTATGCACCGATGAAGGTCAGCCAGAAATGGAGGTAACCTAATTTTTCATCCATCATTCTACCAAACATTTTTGGGAACCAGTGGTACACCCCACTCAACATACCAAAGATGGCTGCAGAACCCATTACCAAGTGGAAGTGAGCTACTACGAAATAAGTATCGTGGAGGTTGATATCTAAGGCTGCATTTCCTAAGAAAATGCCGGTTAATCCACCAGAAATGAAGAATGAAACCAATCCGATGGCAAACATCATGGCCGGTGTAAAACGGATGTTTCCACGCCACAGGGTAGCCAAGTAGTTAAATGTTTTCACTGCTGAAGGTACCGCAATGATCAGGGTCGTGATCATGAATACTCCGCCCAGGAATGGGTTCATACCGGTTACAAACATGTGGTGCCCCCACACAATGAATGATAATACCGTGATACCAATTAAGGAGTATACCATCGCATGGTAACCGAAGATCGGTTTACGTGCATTGGTGGCAATTACTTCGGAGGTGATCCCTAAAGCTGGCATCAATACGATGTAAACTTCCGGGTGACCCAGGAACCAGAACAAGTGTTGCCATAAAATGGGGCTACCACCTTGGTTCGGTAAAATTTGACCTTGTAATACGATATCTGATAAATAGAAACTGGTACCGAAGCTACGATCGAAGATCAATAACACAACCGCTGATACCAATACTGGGAAAGATAATACACCCACAATGGCTGTTAAGAAGAAAGCCCAAATGGTTAATGGCATTCTCCACAGATCCATCCCTTTGGTACGCATATTCAGTACGGTACTGATGTAGTTCAGCGCTCCCATTAAAGAAGAAGCAATGAATAAAGTCATACTGATCAACCATAAGGTCATCCCCAGTCCGGAACCGGCAATGGCCTTTGGCAAAGCAGATAAAGGCGGATAAATAGTCCATCCGGCACTGGCGGGCCCACTTTCCACGAAGAAAGAGCCCATCATAATGGCACAGGCCAGGAAGAAGAACCAGTAAGATAACATGTTCAGGAATGGCGAAGCCATGTCTCTTGCACCTAATTGCAAAGGAATTAAGAGGTTACTGAAGGTACCGCTCAAACCTGCTGTTAACACGAAGAATACCATCATGGTACCGTGAATGGTTACCAATGCCAGGTAAAAATCGGGTTTAATCCGGCCGCCCTCAGCCCATTTACCCAGGAAAGTTTCCAAAATAGGGAATGACTTATCGGGCCAGCCTAATTGTAAACGGAAGAGTACAGAGAAGAACATGGCGATGACACCCATGATAATTCCCGTAATCAGGAATTGTTTGGCAATCATTTTATGATCCTGAGAAAAGATATACTTCGTCAGGAATGTTTCATGATGATGCCCATGATCGTGGTGTGCGGCGGTATCGTGAATTGCTGTGCTTGCCATAAACGT
>CANGZD010000011.1 GCA_947458875.1 Sphingobacteriaceae bacterium | reverse complement strand
TTATAATTAGGAATTCATTCAGAATTGGTTTCAATTCTTAAAAAATAAAAGAAAATGGCACATAAGAAAGGGGCCGGTAGTTCCAAGAACGGTCGCGAATCGCATAGTAAACGTTTAGGTATCAAAATTTTCGGTGGTCAGGAAGCAATTGCTGGAAACATCATTGTACGTCAGCGTGGTACCCAGCACCATCCAGATAAAAACGTAGGTTTGGGTAAAGACCATACTTTGTTCGCTTTAATTGATGGTACCGTTGTTTTCCGTAAGAAAGCAAACAACAAATCATACGTATCGGTATTACCTACAGAAGTTAAAGTAGCTGCACCTAAAAAGGCTGCTGCGCCAAAAAAAGCTGAACCTGTAGTGGCTGAAGTAGCTGTTGAAGCTGCTCCTGTTGCTGAAGCACCGGCTAAAAAAGCTGCTGCGCCCAAAAAGGCTGCTACACCTAAAGCCGCTGCCGAGAAAAAAGCACCTGCAAAGAAGCCAGCTGCTAAAAAATAATTGGAATACATTCCAAGAGAAAAGCCTCGAAGAAATTCGGGGCTTTTTTATTTTTCTCGGTCATCATTTCGAGTGTAGCGAGTAATCTCTTCATTACTATTTTACATTGGAAATTTTTCATCTCCATAATTCGCGATTCGAAATGACGATTAAAGAACTAACAACTCCAAACTCCTGACTGCGAACTCACAACTCTCAGTGTTCTCTCACCAAAAGCTGCTCTGCAAATTCCCGGAGTGCGGTTTTTCGTTCTTCGGGTACTTGGATGGCCTTCAGTTGGTAGAGGGCTTTTTCGGCATAGTTTTGCATCGCCTGTTCGGCCAGGCCACGAATGCCGAGTTGGTTATAAATGGCCGTTACAGCCTGTACTTTTTCTTCAGCTTGGAAATCAGTCTTTTTTAGCCACTTCGATAAGTCTTCAGCATCTGAACTGGTAGCCAGTTCTTGTGCCTTAATGAGCAGAAAGGTCTTCTTATTAGCGAGGATATCGCCGCCCACTTGCTTGCCAAATTTATCCGGGTCGCCGTAAACATCCAGGATGTCATCTTGTAATTGGAAGGCTATACCGAGGTTCTCGCCAAACTCACCGATGCGCTCTGCGTCTTCTGGCTTTGCTCCCGCAATTAAAGCACCAATTTTTAAGGCTCCGCCAAGTAAGACAGCTGTTTTGAGCCTGATCATTTCGAGGTATTCGGCCACAGGTACATGGGCTCTACTTTCAAAATTCATATCAATTTGCTGGCCTTCACAAA
Organism: Sphingobacteriaceae bacterium; assembly: GCA_947458875.1. GTDB lineage: Bacteria > Bacteroidota > Bacteroidia > Sphingobacteriales > Sphingobacteriaceae > JAIPAN01. The sequence goes on along the minus strand of CANGZD010000011.1, from coordinate 40,724 downwards.
CCCCTACAGCAGTTTCGTTAAACACTTTTAGCACAGGTTTGAGTAAAGAAGCCTCTAAATTGCTCAGTAATTTATAACCTTCTACCAACATGACATCACCAGATAGAATGGCCACATTGGCATTCCATTTTTCATGAACCGTGGCTCTCCCTCTTCGCAGGGGTGCTTTGTCCATGATGTCATCATGCATGAGTGTAAAATTGTGAAATACCTCAATGGCCATTGCTGGATCGATTGCTTTCTCAAGTCTTCCGCCAAAAAGTTCGGTCGACATTAACAGCAATACCGGACGCATCCGTTTACCACCCAGATCCATTAAATAGGTGATGGGCTCGTATAATTCGGCCGGATGGGCTGGATATTTTTGGTCTTTTACGGCTTGCGCCAGGATAGATTGTAATTCTTTAATGCTGTGCATGGATCGGCTATTCTTCGCTATTCACCAAGCTGAAATCGATTTGCCGTTTGGCAAGATCCACTTTTTTAACGCGTATCATTACGGTATCGCCCAGTTGGTATTTTTTCTTTTTACGTTGCCCGATGATACAATAATTTTTCTCATCGAGGATATAGAAATCATCACTAATATCGCGTAATCGAACCATTCCCTCACACTTATTTTCAATAATTTCTACATACATGCCCCATTCAGTCACACCCGAGATCACACCTTCGTAAGATTTTCCCACATTATCCTTGAGGTATTCCGCTTGTTTATATTTTACCGACGCCCGTTCAGCATCGGCTGCTTTTTTCTCCATTTGTGAAGAATGCAGACATAATCTTTCGTAATCATCGGCATTTGCCGATTTTCCACCCCCCAAATAATGCTCCAGTAATCGATGCACCATTACATCCGGGTAACGCCTGATAGGAGAGGTGAAATGCGTATAAAAATCAAATGCCAAACCATAGTGACTTGATTTTTTAGTGGTATAAATCGCCTTAGCCATTGATCTGATGGCCAGCTGGGTCAACACGTTTTGCTCTTTCTTTCCCTCAACATCTTCCAAAAGCATATTCAGAGAACTGGCAATGGCCCGATCGCTTTGGGTATTGATCTGATAACCAAATTTGGCCGCAAATTGAGCAAAACCCAATAAGGTTTGTTCATTTGGTGCATCGTGAGAACGATAAACAAAGGTATATTTCTGTTTGCCTTTGCCTTTTTTAGCAATAAATTCAGCCACCCTTCGGTTGGCCAGCAGCATAAAATCTTCGATTAATTTATGTGCATCTTTACGTTCCTTTACGTAAACACCTACAGGTCGCCCTGCCTCATCCAGTTTAAATTTTACTTCAGCCGATTCGAAACTGATGGCACCTTGCTTAAACTTGCGCTCACGCAGTAAATGAGCCAAATTGTTCAAGGTCAAGATTTCTTTGCTGTAATCGGCTCGTTTACCTTCAATTACCTCTTGAGCCTCTTCATAGCTGAAGCGTCTGTCTGAATGGATGATCGTCTTCCCAAACCATTCGTTTTGGATATGAGCATACTCATTTAGTTCGAATACCGCCGAAAAACATAATTTATCTTCATTTGGTCTTAAAGAACACAAGCCATTCGATAAGCGTTCGGGCAACATCGGAATTACGCGGTCTACCAAGTAAACAGAAGTGCCACGATCAAAGGCTTCTCTATCCAAAGGAGAGCCGGGTTTTACATAATGGGAAACGTCGGCAATATGAACGCCAATCTCATAATTCCCGTTGGGTAATGTTTGGAAGGAGATGGCATCGTCAAAATCTTTCGCGTCAAATGGGTCGATGGTAAAAGTGAGGATCTTTCTGAAATCTCGGCGTTTGGCTATTTCAGCTTTCGGTATTTCTTCGCTGATGGCGTTTGCCTCACCCTCTACTTCGCCAGGAAATGCCAAAGGGAAACCGAAATCAGCCAGTATGGCATTCATTTCGGTATTATTTTCACCTTGTTTACCTAAAACATGTTTGATGCTCCCAATAGGATTTTTAGCACCCTCAGGCCATTCTGTAATTCGGGCAATGGCTTTTTCGTTATCCTTAGCGCCGTTAAGTTCAGCGAGCGGAATGAAAATATCATGGAGCATTTTCCTGTCGTCAGGTACAAAAAAGGCGAAACGATCGGATAACTTAACAATACCGGTGAACTCCATTTTAGCCCTTTCCAGGATCTCTACCACTTCTCCATCCTTCTTGCGCCCACCTTTTTGCTTTCCGTAAACATAAACCCTTACAGTGTCTCCATGCAGGGCATTGCGGAGCTTGCGGGGAGCTATAAAAATATCCGGTTCAAATTCGTCTTCACTCACCACAAAAGCCGACCCATCGGCGGTCATATCTACTTTTCCGGTAACAAAAGTCTTTAATTCTTTGAGTTGAAATTTCCCTCTTTCCGGTTCCCTGAGCGTTCCTTTAAAGGTTTCTTCTCTTAAAATTTGAAGAATGGTATCGCGGGCTTCCGGATCGTTTAATTTGAGTTTAGCAGCTACCTGTTTATGATTAAACGCTTGCTTTGCCGATTTATGAAAAATCTCCAATACCAAGCGGCTCAATACTTCTTTAAAATGATTGGTTTTTTTAGTCATTGTTAACTAAGATAAGATTATATTGCCTTATTCAGGCCAATTAGCCACTATTTAACAATTATTTAATCGATTTATACATCCGGAAGACAATTATACGTTTAACCATATAAATGAATCACTAGTATATTTAACGGTAATTTGATAAAATGTCACACCTATGAAATTATCCTACAAAAACCTCATTTTATTCCTTTTTATATGGCTATGTATCGGATTTACTTTGGGTACACTCACTTTACTTTGGCCCTTGCGTTGGTGGGTTGACCTCGTCCGCGATCAGCACTTTTCTAACTTTCAGGAGAAGACAGGAGTCATCTTGCTCATCCTGTTATTGATCACGATTTCTTTTTTGCTGAGCCGCCTTATTTTTCGTTGGCAGCAAAAACAAGCTCGGCAAACTTATACGCTTCTCAGTAACTTCATTCCCTTTTTGCTGGCTATTGCTGCGTTGGCACTCTTCATGCAACCCGATCTGATTAATAAGGATACGGTACAGAATCGGATATCTGAACAATTCACCATCGGACCTTATCCCAATGAAGAAAAAATAAAAGCACTAAAAACAGAAGGTTATACTGCCATCATTTCCTTGCTTCATCCCGCGGTGGTTCCTTTTGAAGCTACTTTAATGTCGCAAGAAGAAGAGCTGGCCCAAAAACATGAAATTAAATTGATTGAAGCATCCATGCTCCCTTGGTTAAGTGACAATCAAAAATCGTTGGAGCTCATTGAAAATTTAGCTAAAAACAAGGATGAACGTTATTATGTACATTGTTATTTAGGAAAAGATCGGGTTAACCTAGTCAAAAACCTTTTAATACGCTTAGCCGGAGAAGAGGCTATCAGGGTGGAAAAACTCAGCGCCAACCGGACTTTTGAAGAAAAGAAGAGATTGGAACGAGGCGAAGTGTACCGATTGGCATCCGGAGTTTATTTTACTCCTTATCCTACCAAAGAGGAATTTTTGGCATTTTTCTTAGCCTCAGAGCTGAAAACTGTGATCAATATCATGGATTCAACCAATATAGATCATCAAAAAAGGATCAAAGAAGAGCATGAAATTTTCAAAAATAGTGACATCAATTTTGAAAATCACCTCCTCAATTTGGCTCACACTAATCTCAAGGAGGAGATGAACAATATTTTAACGGTAATAGAAAAATCACCCAAACCCATGGTCATCCACCATTGGAATACCATTTGTCCGGAAGCGAAATTTTTCATCCAACAATTTGAAAAAAAAACCCATTCTAAAGCCCTCAACCTGAATCAAGCCAATGTTCGAACTAATTAAACCCTTTCTGCCTTCTGTGGAGCTCATATCCCATTTGCTTTGGCCCATTATAATTATTACTCCGGCAGCAGCAGCCCTCTCCGGATGGTTGAGTGTAAAAAAGGGAGTTCGAGTGGCTTATACCCGTAAAATATTCCATTTCATCATCTTTTCATTGGCCGGCATACTGCAGTACCTTTATGGCTTGCAGGCAGTGAGTTTGTTGGGAGCATTTGTATTTCTGATGGTGGTTCTGGCAGTTTTAGCAGGTGATAGTGTTTGGTTTTATCAGGCTTTAGCCCGGCCAAGCGATGCACCTCATCAGAAAAAATTCATTGTTTTGCCCTTGCTCGCTACCGCGATTGGTGGAGTGCTTTCTAACATCTTCTTTCCTCAAACCGCATTCATAGGCTATTTCGTAGGGGGTTGGGGAGATGCGGTAGGAGAGCCCGTAGGTACCAAATGGGGGGTACATAAATATACTGTCCCAACTCTGTTTGGCGTCAAAGCCACCCGTAGTATAGAGGGATCAGCAGCAGTTTTTTTGGTAAGTACCATTATTTCAGCTTATTTCATCCTACAAATCACCCCAATTCAATTCCTGCCCGCATTGGGTATCGCTTTGCTTTGTGGTCTGGCGGCGGCGCTGGTAGAATCGATCAGCAGCCATGGGTTAGATAACCTCACTATCCAGCTGACCGCAGCAGGCCTGTTGAATTACTTGATTTTCTAAACGTATGAGATCAATTCCTCAGAGAGGGAGGGCAGGCCTTTAAATTTCATCAGAATCTGCGCAGTGGTCAGCACATCCTTTTGGCAATAGGTCTGAATTCGCTTCAAGTCTTTATCCTGCCAGTACACCCAGTGTACATCACTGCCCTGTATATCATCCTTCGGATTTGGGATACCCAAAACACTAGCCAGCAAATTGAGAGAAGTATAATTTTTAAAATCACCAAACTTCCAAAGTTCCATGGTATCCAGGTGGTTGATTTCCCAAGGCTTTTTACCGGCAATCTGTAATTGTTTTGGTATAGCCAAACCATTAATGAGCATGCGTCGGCATAAATAAGGAAAATCAAATTCTTTACCGTTATGGGCACACAAAACTAGCTCCTTAGGCTGTTTGTTTAAAATGTCGATGAAGCCTTGTAATACTTCCACTTCATCATCAGATGCAATAGACTTGATCCTAAAACCATATTCACCTTGTTTACGGATGAATCCACCGAAAGAAATACAAACGATCTTTCCAAATTCGGCCCAGATCCCGGCACGGTGATAATAGTCCTCCGGACTTTCACCCTCACGACGCTGATATTGTGTTTTTTGTGCCCAAAGGTCCATGATGGCAGCCGGAACCTCCTCTGCAGCAGCATATTGGGGGACGGTTTCCACATCCAATACTAAAACTTGTTGTAAATCTACCTGGTTGAGCATCTCTGTAAAATTAAGAGATTATACGTAAAGGCAGCTAAATTATTGCCCAATCATCACTCCGGGTTTGTTTACCAGCGGAATACGAATCAAATTGCTGTCAATAATACTTTCAGGTAGGAAAATGAATTTCTTATCGTATAACTGAGTCCCCATATAAAAGCTCAACCAATATTCATTCGTTAAGCCAAAAACCTGCTCATCAATGGCCTCAATGGTGCTAAAACTCTGTGCCTCCAAACTACCCATAGAATGGCGTAAGGTAGAAGTTTTCACCTCTTTACCATCCTTAGTTCCATAACCTTTCGAGCTCACTAAAACATGCTCAATTTTTTCAGTCCGGTGATTGATCAAATACACATTCCAATGTCTGCTAACCGGATCCTCACTTTCCAAAACAACAGCAATAGAAATGCCTTCCACCACAGGCTGTAGGATGTCTTTCTTCATGAAATTGAATTATTTTTTACGGGCAAAACGACGGACACCGGTCTTAGGACCCTCTTTTTCAGCAGCAGCAGCTAGTTCAGCAACTTCAGCGTAAGTCAGGCTCTCCGGTGTTTTATCTTTCGGAATCTTGATGTTCAGTTTCCCAAATTTAATATACGGTCCCCAGCGGCCATTCTCAATGCGGGCTTCCGGATTTTCATCGAACACCTTGATCAGTTTTTCGGCATCTCGTTTACGCTTATCCGCAATAATTTCAATCGCCTGTGTCTCATCTACATCAAAAGGGTCTACTTCTTTAGGTAAAGAATAAAATGCGTTATTATGGCGGATATAAGGACCGAATTTACCGATGGCTACCGTCATTTCCTTCTCCTCAAATACGCCCACTTTTTTTGGCAGTTTAAATAAATCAAGCGCTTCCTCCAGAGTAATGCTCTCTAACATCTGCCCGCTTCTCAAGCTTGCATAACGTGGTTTTTCTTCATCTTCTGCATCACCAATCTGAACAAAAGGCCCAAAACGACCAATACGAACCGAAATTTTCTTGCCGCTGGTCGGATCTATACCCAATTCCCGTCCACCATTGGCTCGTTCAGCGTTTTGGAGGGTGTTTTCTACTTCAGAATGGAACGGACCGTAAAAGCTTTCCAGCATTTTCGTCCAGTCTTTCAAGCCCTGCGCAATCTCATCAAATTCCTTCTCTACTTTGGCGGTAAAATGGAAATCTACAATCCCTTTAAAATGTTCCACCAAAAAGTCATTCACAATGGCACCAATATCAGTAGGGAAGAGCTTGGCTTTTTCAGCACCCGTATTTTCTGTTCTTGTTTCTGTAACAATTTGATTATCCCTCAGGCTCAAAAATTGGTAATTCCTCACTTTTCCCTCACGATCTTCTTTCACTACATAACCACGGTTTTGTACGGTAGAAATCGTGGGTGCATATGTTGATGGACGTCCAATGCCGAGTTCCTCTAATTTTTTTACCAAACTGGCTTCAGTATAACGTGCTGGTGGGCGTGAGTAACGTTCCGTGGCATTCATTTCACGTAATTGCAATGCCTGTCCCTTGCTCAATGGCGGCAAAATGGCCTGATCGTTGCTGTCTTCCAAGTTTACTTCACCCTCATCTTCCTCATCGCTGCTTTCCATGTAAACTTTCAAAAAACCATCAAACTTCATTACTTCACCCTGAGCCACCAATTCCTCAGCACGGGTAGAAACACCAATCTTTGCAGTAGTTTTCTCAAACGCTGCTTCCGACATCTGCGATGCAATCGCACGTTTCCATATCAATTCATACAAACGTTTCTCTGCCGCATCCCCAGTCAAAGTATGCACATCAAAATAAGTAGGTCTGATGGCTTCGTGAGCCTCTTGTGCACCGGCAGATTTAGTTTTAAACTTACGTAGTTGATGGTATTGCTCGCCATAGGCAGAACGGATCTCCTTAGCAGCAGCATCCAGCGCCGTATCCGATAAATTCACCGAGTCCGTACGCATGTACGTAATCTTACCGGCTTCGTATAATTTTTGTGCTACCGACATAGTTCTCGAAACCGAGAAACCTAATTTACGGCTAGCCTCTTGTTGTAACGTAGAAGTAGTAAACGGTGCCGCCGGGCTACGTTTAGCCGGTTTAGTCTCCAAACTATTTACACTAAATGCAGCATTTAAGCAATCGTTCAAAAATTGCGCTGCCGCTGCTTGCTCAGCAAAACGCTGTGGCAATTCTGCCTTAAATATTTCTTTAGCTTTTCCGGTAGAAAAAATGGCTACCACTTTAAAAGCAGCCTCCGGTTTAAACTGATTAATCTCCCGTTCACGGTCTACAATTAAGCGCACCGCCACCGATTGTACTCGGCCGGCAGACAGCGATGGTTTAACCTTCTTCCATAATACCGGCGAAAGCTCAAAACCCACCAATCGGTCTAACACACGGCGGGCTTGCTGTGCATTCACTAAATTATAATCAATCTGACGTGGATTTTCAATCGCCTTCACAATAGCAGGCTTAGTAATCTCATGAAAAACAATGCGTTTGGTCTTATCCGCTTTCAAATCCAGCGTTTCAAATAAATGCCATGAAATAGCTTCCCCTTCGCGGTCCTCATCCGATGCCAACCATACCATTTCTGCTTCTTTTGCTAATTTTTTCAACTCACTCACCACTGCCTTCTTATCAGCTGGAACCTCATATTTCTGCGCAAACCGGTTGTTAATGTCAATGGCATCATCGGTTTTAACCAAGTCGCGTATATGGCCATAACTCGATTTAACCAGGAAATCTTTGCCCAGATATCCCTCAATGGTTTTGGCTTTAGCCGGAGACTCAACTATCAGTAGGTTTTTTGCCATGAAGCAGATGAATTTTGTGCAAATAAAGACATTAAACTCAGGAATGCAAAATATGACCTTCTTAACGACTAAAAATTGCAGATGTTTTTAGAAAAGCAAAAGAAAGTACAATTTGCATGCTCAGCCCCGCTTTTCACTCAAAGCCCTAGCGGGCTAACCGCTGCAATCGGGTTTATTATGATTGTATGTCATCCTGATCCGCCCGCTGGCGGAGAAGGATCTTAAAAAAACCTTAGGAAGCTTCGCTAAGCTCAGCATGACAATGAAAACTTACATCAAAAACCCGCCACCCAGTAAATCACTGCCTTCGTAGAATACCGCCGACTGTCCCGGAGCTACACCAGAAACCGCATGATGGAAATCGATTTTCAGTTCACTTCCCTCCTGAACGATCGAACTCAGGGTTCCTGCGTCCTTGTAACGGATTTTGGTTACCGCTTCCAAAGGCTCGGTAATGCTATCGTATTTCACTAGGTTCAAGTTGCGCACCCTGGCGCTGCTTTGTTGCAATTCATCTTCAGTCCCCAGCATTACCGTATTGCTTTCCGGCAGAATGCGGGTCACAAACATCGGCTGACCCAAAGCAATGCCCAGGCCTTTGCGCTGTCCGATGGTATAAAAAGGATATCCCTGATGCTGGCCCACCACTTTGCCATTGCTCAACACAAAATTACCCGGGCCGATGCGCTCATCCAGGTCTTCCACTTTGTGGCGTAAAAAAGCACGATAATCATTATCAGGTACAAAACAAATTTCGTAACTCTCTGATTTATTGGCCAGTTCCACTTGTCCCATATCCAGCGCCATCTGCCGTATCTCCGATTTAGCAAAACTACCCAGCGGAAATTTGGTGCGGGCCAAATTCTCTTGCGAAACACCCCAAAGCACATAACTCTGGTCTTTGTGCTCATCTTTCCCCTTAGATATTACATAACGGCCGTTATCCTGTAAACGGATATTCGCATAATGACCCGTGGCAATAAACTCACAATCCAGTTTGTCGGCACGTTTCAGTAAGGCCTCCCATTTAATGTGTGTATTGCACAATACACAAGGGTTAGGGGTGCGGCCGGCCAAATATTCATCTACAAAATTATCGATCACAAAATCACCAAACTCATCGCGGATATCAAGAATATAGTGTGGAAAGCCGTAAGCAACGGCCAGCGAACGAGCATCATTAATGCTGTCTAAGCTACAGCAGCCCGTTTCTTTAGAAGAGCCCCCGGCAGAAGCATAATCCCAGGTCTTCATGGTCAAGCCAATCACTTCATAGCCCTGCTCATGTAACATCACCGATGCCACCGAACTGTCTACACCGCCACTCATGGCCACCAAAATTCTACCGTGCTTGCTCATTCTGCTGCAAATATACCGTTTTTAAGCGCTTTTTAACTCGTCTACAGTCAGTACGAGGTAATTTGCTAGCTGATAAAAAACGAAATAGATAAATATTTTTTAAAACCAATCTTCCCCGAAGATGTTATTTAGTCAAATCTTCTTTGAAGGGGGTGGTTCTTAGGAATCTGAGAATATACTCATCGAACCTGATCTGGGTAATACCAGCGTAGGGATTCAAAGAAGATATGCAAGGGTTTTTGGCGAATGCCAAAGCCCTTGTTTTTTTAACTATGAATCAGTCCTTTCACTTTCTCAGAAATCAAATCACGTATTTTATTAAATGCTGAAGGTTCCATTTCCCTTGGATCCGGAATTTGCCAGTCGAGCCGATGTTTTGCCGGTACCCAGGGGCAGGCATCGCCGCAACCCATCGTTATCACATAATCAAAAGTAATGGGAGGGATGTCATCCAATGATTTGGATTGATGAGTTTGCAGATCGTAACCCAATTCGGCCATGGCCGCAATGGCTTTCGGATTAATTTTTCCAGATGGCTTGGAGCCAGCGCTGTAAGCTTCCACCGTTTCACCTCCCCAAATTTTTGCAAAGGCCTGTGCCATCTGACTGCGGTTACTGTTTTCTATACACACAAAAAGGAAAGTCGTTTTCATGATCAGAATTTTTTCTCCTGTTTTAAAGCCCAATTTACTAATAAGATCAAAACCGGTACTTCTATCAGCGGACCTATTACGGCAGCAAAAGCCGCACCCGAATTCACGCCGAACACTGCAATAGCTACCGCAATGCCCAGCTCGAAATTGTTTCCGGCGGCGGTAAATGCCAGAGAGGTAGATCTCGAATAGTTAATGCCTGCTTTTTTAGAAAGATAAAAAGCGCTGAAAAACATAACAGAGAAATAAATAGTCAGGGGTAGGGCAATGCGCAATACGTCGAATGGAATTTCAACAATCAGTTGACCCTTCAAACTAAACATCACCAAAATAGTGAATAAAAGGGCAATCAAGGTTATCGGACTGATCTTGGGCAGATAAACCTGTTCAAACCAATCTTTGCCTTTGCTTTTAATCAGAATCACCCTCGAAAGCCATCCCGCCAGGAAAGGGATTCCTAAATAAATGAATACACTCTCGGCCACCTGACCAATGGTGATAGCTACTTCAAAGCCTTTTAAGCCGAATAGTGGAGGGAGCTTGGTGATGAAAAACCAGGCATAAACGCTATAAAAAACTACTTGGAAGATAGAATTGAAAGCCACCAGCCCGGCCGTGTAAACCCGGTCACCTTTAGCCAGATCGTTCCACACAATTACCATGGCAATACAACGGGCAATCCCGATCAGGATCAGGCCGATCATATATTCAGGATGATCAGGTAAAAAAATGATGGCCAGTAAAAACATGAACAGAGGCCCAATGATCCAGTTCTGTAGCAAAGAGAGGCCCAATACTTTTAGATTTTTAAATACCCCCGGCAATTCTTCGAATTTAACTTTCGCCAGTGGCGGGTACATCATCAGGATCAAGCCAATAGCTATCGGAATGTTCGTACTACCCGATTGAAATTGGTAAATGAATGCAGGTGTTTCCGGAATCAGGTAACCAAGTGCCACGCCAAGTGCCATGGCCGAAAAGATCCAAAGGGTAAGGTAACGGTCTAAAAAGGAAAGTTTTGGTTTCATGGCTTTTAATTAACAACAACTAAAGGTTTTTCGCTCATTTAAACTGTTCAGCAGTCCGTTAAATTGTTGGATAGATTGCTGCATTGTTTCCCAATTGATGCAATAGCAAGATTTCTTCCCGTCAACAGTGCCTTTTACCAGGCCCGCAAGCTGTAACTCTTTCAAATGTTGTGATACAGTAGATTGTGCCAGTGGGAGCACTTCAACAATTTCACCGCAAATACAGCTGTTCTGCTCTGCTAAGATTTTGATGATTGCTACTCTGGCCGGATGTGAAAGAGCCTTGGCAAAATTTGCCATCTCTTGATCAATGCCAGAAAAATCTGTTTTTTTATTTTGGGCCATATTATATATTTAATATCGTAAATATACGATGAATAAAATATTGATGTCAAGAGGGAATTGTAATAAATATCAGATTAGCATAAAACAACAAAAGCCCCGAATACACGGAGCTTTTGTACCTGGGGCCCCGATTCAATCGGGGCACACGCTCTAAGTTCTGGTGATTAACTCCTCAATGGCTTTTCTGCTCTTCCAAGATTTTATTTGAAGTTCCCTTCGGTTGGCTTCCGTTTTAGTATCAAATGCTTCAGAATACAGTAAATGCCAAGGACCTTTATTTCTTGTTGATTTTACTTTTCCTTCGTTATGGTTTTGAATCCTATTACTTAGGCTTTCAGTATGCCCAATATAATACCTTCCACTTTTTTCTGACCGTAAAATATAAGTATAAAACATCCTATGATTAAAACGATAGGATATGAGATATCTGATGCTTCAAAACAACAAAAGCCCCGAAAATTCGGAGCTTTTGTACCTGGGGCGGGAATCGAACCCGCACTCGCTTTAAGGCGAACAGGATTTTAAGTCCTGCGTGTCTACCAGTTCCACCACCCAGGCAGGTGATTGACCTTTAAAAAATTAACCCTTCCACGGAGGGAAGGGATTAGAGCGAAAGACGAGATTCGAACTCGCGACCCCGACCTTGGCAAGGTCGTGCTCTACCAACTGAGCTACTTTCGCGTTTTGGTGACTGCAAATATAGAGAGAATTGGCATCCTGTCAAGAAAATTTTTAATTTTTTCAAAATCAGGATAAGCCCCTGTTTTTCAGGATTTCTGTGATGAATTCAGACTCAAATCCACGCATCTGCGCAAACTGTTGCAGCTTCAAACGTCTCTTAAAGCGGTCTTTTTCAGTAATTAATTCCAATTTCTGAATGATAATACGTTCCAGTTTGGCCAAATATTCATCCATGTCTAAGTTATTCAGTGCTTTCTGAATCAATTTTTCGGGAACTTGTTTCAACTTAAGCCCTTGTTTAATTTTATACTTACCCCAGCCTTTGATTCTAAATTTACCCTGAGCATACATCATCGCAAAGCGTTCTTCATTCAGGAAATTGTTTTGAATGAGTTCGGAAATGATTTCTTCCACATCCTTCGAGAAAAGTCCCCATTCATATAATTTATCGCGTATTTCCTTTTGCGATCTTTCCTGATAGGCACAATAAGATTCAGCCTTTAATCGGGCTTGATGTGGGGTGTAATTCCGACGTTTAGGCTGTTCATGATCCATAACCATGGTTAAAATTCGTAAATAATAGCAGATTGTTAAAATTTTGATGAAATTCGTGCTGTAATGAATCATTTAATCTACCAGGTAAACGAATTAAAAGAGGCAATGCAAGCTCAGGCTTTTGTAAATAAGCCTGAGGCGGGTATCCGAACCTTACTCACGGATAGCCGAAAGTTATCTGATGCATCTTATGGTTTGTTCTTTGCTTTGATTCAACGTAGAGACGGACATTACTTTATACCAGAGGTTTACCGCTCGGGTGTGCGCTCTTTCGTAATTTCAGATCCCGGTTTCGACAGATCTCCGTACCCTGAAGCTAACTTCTTTCTGGTGAATAATACGCTGAATGCCTTACAGCACTTAGCAGCTCATCATCGTAACAAATTCAATTATCCGGTGATTGCAATCACCGGCTCCAATGGTAAAACCATAGTCAAAGAATGGTTGTTCGAGGTTTTATCTTCAAAATATAAAATCATTCGCAGCCCAAAGAGCTACAATTCACAAATCGGTGTGGCTTTATCTGTTTGGGAAATGACGGATGAACACGAAATGGCCATCATAGAAGCCGGAATTTCTCAAAGAGGAGAAATGGAGTCTTTAGCTCGGATAATTTGTCCAAGTATTGGTATTTTAACCCATATCGGTGCTGCACACGATGAAGGTTTCGCTTCTAAAGAAGAGAAACTACAAGAAAAATTAAAACTATTTTACAGTGCCGATTTGTTGATCTGTCCCAAAGAAAGTTTATTAGGTTCTGATGATGATTTGAAACCTACATTCATTTTTTCGTGGGGAGAAAACGGCGCTGATCTACAGATCAAGAAAATTAAACACACGGAGCAGGGAGCCGCCATCACGGCAAAATATCAAGAAAATGAGCTCACTATTCAGATTCCTTTTAAGGATGAAGCCTCCATTGCAAATGCCATCACTTGTTGGGCCACCTTACTGGCATTGGGTAAAGAAACGGCCAGCCTGAGCAATCATTTATCACATTTGCACCCAGTTCAAATGCGTTTGGAATTGAAGAAGGGGATTAATAACTGTTCGGTAATCGACGATTCCTACAGCTGTGATATTTCTTCTTTGAGTATAGCGCTCGATTTTTTGAAGCAACAAAATCAGCACACCAGGCGAACATTGATTCTGTCAGATATCCCAGAATCGGGTACCATGCCGGATCAACTCTATCAACAGGTAGCAAAACTTATCGAACAGAAAACAGTCAACCGATTGATCGGCATTGGTCCAGAGCTGAGCAAACATGCAGGTAATTTCCCTGCTGATGCTCTTTTCTATACCTCTACACACGATTTTCTGACAAATTTTGCTAACATGAATTTCGAAGACGAAGCCATCCTAATCAAAGGAGCCCGATCTTTTCAATTCGAACACATCAGTAAATTGCTGGTGCAAAAAGTACACGAAACCGTTTTAGAGATCAATCTCAATGCCCTCGAACATAATTTGAATCATTACCGATCAAAATTAAACCCAGGTGTGGGCTTAATGGTGATGGTGAAAGCCTTTTCCTATGGTAGTGGAAGCTTTGAGATTGCTAATCTGCTACAGTTTAATAAAGTAGACTATTTGGCGGTTGCATATGCCGATGAGGGAGTTGCATTGCGTCAAGCGGGAATTACTTTACCCATCATGGTGATGAGCCCTGATATCATGTCCATTGATGCTATCATTGCCCATCAATTAGAACCCGAAATCCACAGTTTCCGAATTTTCAAAGCATTTGAATCGAGTTTAAAACGTCATGGCAAAGAAAATTATCTGGTACACCTGAAGCTCGATACCGGGATGAAGCGATTGGGCTTTACCTCTTCGGAAATTCCCAAACTGATCAGCGACTTAAAAAACACTTCAAGCTTTAGGATAAAATCCGTTTTCTCTCATTTAGCTGCCGCAGAAGATCCTAAGGAAGATGATTTTACCCGCTCTCAAATTGATTTATTCACAGATCTGAGTCATCAGATTCAGCAGGCCCTGCCATATAACATCTTTCGACATTTGGCCAATACTTCTGGCATCAGCCGTTGGCCTGGCGCACAGTTTGAAATGGTACGCCTGGGAATCGGCCTCTACGGAATCGACAAATCAACCAGCAATTCCAAAGCCCTCCAAACAGTTACCCAACTCAAAACCACTGTTTCACAAGTGAAGCAAATCAAACCTGGTGAAACCATTGGTTACAATAGAAAAGGAGTTTTACTCAAAGGAGGGCAAATTGCCACCGTCAAAATTGGTTATGCCGATGGTTACAGTAGGCTTTTGGGAGAAGGGAAGGGTAAAATGCTCATTAATGGCCACTTGGTGCCCACTATTGGTAGCATTTGTATGGATATGTGTATGCTCGATGTTTCTGGCTTTGATGTAAACGAAGGGGATGAAGTGATTGTTTTCAATGAAGAAATTAGAGTAGAAGATTTGGCCAAAGCCATGTATACCATACCTTATGAAGTGCTGACTGGTATCTCTCAAAGGGTAAAACGAATTTATTATTACGAATAAGATGAACAGAATTTTGAAGGCGATGGTCAATTACTTTGTAAGAGGCCTCTTGGTAGTCATTCCCATCGGACTGACTATATATTTTGTGGTTTGGGCAGTTAAAACCATCGATTCCACACTTAATTTGAGTGATTTTATCTGGATGAATCCCGAAACAGGTAAATCAATTTATATCCCTGGATTGGGTCTGCTCAGCGTGCTACTGTTGATCATGCTCGCTGGTTTATTCGTCACCTCCTTCATTACTAGGCCAATTTTTAACTGGATGGAGAAATGGCTCAAGCGCTTTCCGGTTTTCAGTTTCATTTATGGCTCCATCAAAGACTTTACCGAAGCATTTGTGGGGGATGAAAAGAAATTCGATAAACCGGTTTTAATAGAGATGAATGAAACGGGCGTAAAAAAAGTAGGATTTCTAACCCAAAAAGATTTAAAGAAAATAGGGCTGCCCGGCGAAGTGGCGGTTTATGTACCTTTTTCATACTCTTTCGCCGGTCAGTTGTACATCGTGCCAGCAGAGAAAATACAACCCCTTAAAATGAAAGCCAGCGATGCGATGAAATTTGCAGTTTCGGGCGGTGTAAGTCAGTTATAAACGCCAAAATTCATTTAGAATCTCTATTTATAATTTTTTTAGGTAAGTAGGAGCTTTGGGTAGACAAAACGGCGGGCCATGGGTAAAGGCTAGAGGGAGGAAGCATCGTTTTGTCTTGACTTTTTCCTTCCTTTTTGGTCAAGCAAAAAGGAAGAAGAAAATGTTACTTATCAAGATCCAGATGCCAATAAAATTATCAGTGTTTCAATCCTAACACGACAAGAAAAAAGCCTCCCGAAAATCGGGAGGCTTTTTTGTAGCTTAATTATTCTTTGATACTGCTATCCGGTATAGCACATAACCCATCAGCACAAAGCACCCGAATCCGAGTAGCTGATACCCGGCCGAGCCCAGACTGTGTTCGATAGCAGGCTCCAGATTTAAATTACCTACCGGGATGGCGGTGTTTTGGAAAGCCATCAGAAAAGCGTAAATAACCCCCATCAAAGCGCCACCTGCAACCAGACCTGTCGCAAATAAGCTGCCCTTGCCCAGTTCTTCCTCTTCGGCAGATTTTTTCTCGCCTTTGGTTTTCCAGTCTACCAAACCTTTAATGGCACCACCTGCAAAAATAGGCAGGGTAGTAGATAAAGGTAAGTATGCACCTACGGCAAAAGAAAGCGATTTTACCCCGCACAATTCCATCGTAATGGCCAGGAATACCCCAACCAATACAAATTGCCAGTCGAGGTTAAAAGAAAGTAAACCCTTGATCAGGGTAGCCATCAAGGTGCCTTGCGGTGCAGGATATAAATCGGTACCAATGGCATGCTGAATGCCCTGAGCTGCCATTTCCGGGGTAGGACGGTCTAAAATAGACAAAGTCAAACCGATCACCACCGCAGAAACTATGGCCCCAACAAACAAGGCCAATTGCTGATACTTAGGCGTAGCACCCACAATAAAACCTGTTTTTAAATCCTGAGAAGTAGCTCCGGCATTGGCTGCAGCAATGCAGATCATACTGCCCACTACCAGAGCCATCGGTTCAAACAATTTGCCGGTCCATCCCACGCTGATAAATACCAAACAGGTACCCATCAGGGTGGCGATGGTCATCCCTGAAATGGGATTAGAAGAAGAACCAATTAAGCCTACAATCCGGCTCGAAACGGTTACAAAGAAAAAACCGAAAACCACTACCAGTACGCCAATCAATAATTTATTAAGGATTGAATCTCCTGGAATTTGAGGCAAAACCGCCATTAAAACGATGAGCGCCAAACTTCCCCACAATACAGTCGTAAAGGACAGATCACGGTCAGTACGTTTTACTTCTACCGCTTTGCCTTCCTTGTTTTTAATAGAGGCCAGGCTCGATTTAAAGGAAGAAACAATGGTCGGGATGGTTTTTATCAAGGTGATAAAACCACCTGCAGCTACGGCTCCGGCGCCAATCTGACGCACATAAGCACGGTAAACCGCACTTGCGGTATCGGCAAAAGAATGCGTGGTAGGATCCCAACCACCCGGTCCGCCAGGAGTTAAGATATCTTTTAAATAACCCAGTTTAACCAGCTGCAAAGCAATGGTATCGCCTGGAACGATAGAAGCCAACAGCGGAATCAAACCCAGCCAGGCCAATACACCACCTGCAACCAGCACGCCAGCAATTTTAGGCCCGATAATATAACCTACACCCATATATTCAGGGGTGATTTCACCATTTACGGTTGCCGAAGGGAAAAACTTATTGCTCTGTTCAGTTGCCCATTTCGGGGTTTCGGCAATTACATGAAACACCTTTTGCAGTATGGCGTAAAGAAATGCAAATCCCAAACCTTGATAAGCCGTTTTCGCAAAATCACCACCTTTTTCACCGGCAATCAATACTGAGGCACAAGCGGTACCTTCCGGATATGGCAAGTTATCGTGCTCTTCAACAATTAACGATTTACGCAATGGCACCATCATCAATGTTCCCAAAATGCCACCCAATGCGGCCAAAAAGAAAATAGGCCAGTAGGAGAAAAAACTTTCACCCTGGCTGCCTGCCGAAAGGAATAAAAATCCCGGTAGGGTAAACACCACTCCCGCAGCAATCGATTCGCCTGCCGAACCGGTGGTTTGGATGATGTTGTTTTCCAAAATGGTGGTCTTGAAAAACTTACGCCCTATGGAAATAGCCAGTACGGCAATAGGAATGGAAGCTGAAACGGTTAAGCCAGCTTTTAAAGCAAGGTAAACCGTAGCCGCTCCAAAAATAACGCCGAATAAGGCGCCTAAAAGGATAGATTTTACGGTGAATTCGGCCACATTGCTATTGGCCGCTACATAAGGTTGAAATTCTTTTTTCGACATGGTTATTAGTTTGTAATTATTAAAGATAAAGTAAGGCCTTATTCTCTTTAGCTAAATTTTATCCACAATAGCTTATTCCCCAGAATTTATTGGCAATTGATTGTGCTTTCCTGAAAATTTTCACACCTTTGTCCCGGGCAAGTCTTCTACGACCAGCTCCCTTTGAACTCCCCCAGGGTGGGAACACAGCAAGGGTAGAAGGTTGTAGCGGTGCGATAGAAGGTGCTTGCCCATTTTTTTCTTTTCTAAATATGAAATTCTTCATCGACACAGCGAACCTCGCTCAAATTAAAGAAGCCCAAGACTTAGGTATCTTAGACGGCGTAACCACCAATCCCAGCCTGATGGCTAAAGAAGGGATTTCTGGTGATGCGAATGTAATTGCACACTACAAAGCAATTTGCGATATTGTGGATGGCGATGTAAGCGCCGAGGTAATTGCCACCGATTTCGAGAATATGGTGAAGGAAGGTGAAGCTTTGGCTGCCCTCAATCCGAAAATCGTGGTGAAAGTGCCGATGATTAAAGATGGGGTGAAAGCCATCAAGTATTTCTCCTCAAAAGGCATCAAAACCAATTGTACGCTGGTTTTCTCTTCAGGTCAGGCTTTGTTGGCAGCTAAGGCAGGCGCTACTTATGTTTCTCCTTTTGTAGGTCGTTTAGATGATATTTCAACCGACGGCTTGGCTTTGATTGAAGACATTCGCTTGATTTACGATAATTACGGATACGAAACCCAAATTCTGGCAGCTTCGGTACGTCATCCAATGCACATTATTGAGTGTGCTAAAATGGGTGCTGATGTAATGACCGGACCTTTATCTGCTATCCTGGCATTATTAAAACATCCTTTGACCGACAGCGGTTTGGCGCAATTCCTGGCTGACCATGCGAAAGCGGCGGGTAAATAATAAGCCTTATTTCAGGTTCAGTTTAGCGAAGAAATCCCATAATACGATACCCGCAGAAACCACCACGTTAAAAGAATGTTTGGTGCCAAATTGCGGAATTTCGATGCAGGCGTCAATGTGCTGCATCACCTCTTCGTTTACGCCGTTCACTTCATTTCCAAAGATCAGGGCATATTTTTCACCGGCTTTCGGTCTATATTCATGTAGCTGGATGCTTTCGCTGGCCTGTTCAATCGCGATGATCTGATAACCATTAGCCTTTAACTCCTTGATAGCCTCCAATGTTTTAGGATAATATTTCCAGTCCACCGATTGGGTGGCACCCAGCGCCGTTTTCTCAATCTCTCGGTGTGGTGGCTGACCCGTAATGCCGCATAGATAAATAGCTTCCACGGCAAAGCCATCCGAAGTACGGAAGATGGAACCCACATTGTGCATGCTGCGTACTTCATCTAAAACCACCACTAGGGGTAGTTTTTCTTGTTCTTTAAATTCCTCTACGCTCACGCGGTTCAATTCTTCCAGTTTCAGTTTGGCCATGCACAAAAATAAACAAGCATTATTATACTGTCAGATTTATAAACAATAAATTTGGAGAATGATATTTTTAATTAGTTTTAGCATTCACAAATGAAAGCTCGAAGCACCAAAATTATACCCATACTGCAGCATCAGGGCCAAGATGTTTACCTCATTCGTTTAATAAATGGCCGAGGAATGGAAGTAGAGTTGAGCAATTACGGTGCACTCATTAAATCAATAACAATTCCTGATAAAAACGGTATTCCTGTAGATGTAGTTCTCGGTTTCGATAATCTTTCCGATTATTTTTCTCCGGAATACCTAAATGCCTATCCTTATCTGGGCACCATTGTAGGTCGCTGTGCCAACCGCATTGGACATGCCACATTTGAAATTGATGGAAAGCAATACCAGGTATCAGCCAATACGCCTCCCCATCAGTTGCATGGCGGTTTCGAAGGCTTTGACAAAAAGCTCTGGAAAATAAAAAGTATCAGCGAAACGCCCGAATCCCAATTGGTTTTAACTTATCTTAGTCCGGATGGGGAAGAAGGCTTTCCCGGTAATTTACAGGTGGAGGCCAGTTTTACCCTCACAGATCAGAATGAATTAAAGCTGGAGTTTACCGCTCAAACGGATGCGCCCACACCCGTTGACCTCACTCACCATGGCTATTTCAATTTGGATGGAGATGCCAGTCCGATATTCGATCATTCTTTGAAAATCGATGCGGATGCCTGGCTTGGACAGTATCCCGATTGTTTGACAACAGGCGAAATCATCCCGGTAAAAAACTCGGATAAAGACTTTACCAATAGCCGAAAGGTTAAATCTTCAGCCGATTTTGAAGGCTACGATCAGGCATTCATCTTAAATCATCCCGACATAACCCATTGTTCAGCAAGTCTGTATTCGCATAAAACAGGCATCCAGATAGAGGTATTTACTAACCAACCGGCCATTCAGTTCTACACCGCACAACACCTGGGGCCACTAAATGGCAAACGAAACCAAACCTATCAGACATTTTCCGGTCTGTGCCTCGAAACTCAGGTTCATCCTAATGCGGTTAATACTCCGCATTTTCCCTCGGTGATCTTACACCCCGGGGAGGAATATTTGCACGCTACTACCTACAAATTCTCCACTTTGTAAATTCTTTCCACAAAGCGGTCAGGTTTAGGCTGAATTAGTATTTTTACGATTATCAAAACGAAATTTTGGCAAAAGTCGCTACCAAAGAAACTCCATTAATGCAGCAATACAATGCCATCAAGGCAAAGTATCCTGGTGCCTTATTGTTGTTCCGGGTAGGCGACTTTTACGAGACCTTTGGACAAGATGCCGTGAAGGCAGCAAATATCCTCGGTATCGTACTAACTAAAAGGGCTAACGGGGCCGCTTCGCACATTGAACTGGCCGGATTTCCGCACCATTCTTTAGAGACTTATTTGCCCAAACTGGTACGTGCCGGACAAAGAGTTGCGATATGCGATCAGCTGGAGGATCCTAAAACGGTAAAAACCATTGTAAAACGTGGGGTAACCGAACTGGTAACGCCAGGCGTAGCCACTAATGATAATATCCTCAACCAGAAATCGAACAACTATCTCGCTTCCATTTACGAAGAGAAGAACCAGTATGGGATCGCCTTTTTAGACATCTCCACCGGCGAATTCCTGGTAGCCCAGGGTAATGCCGGCTATATCGATAAATTGCTACAAAGCTTCAAGCCCAGCGAAGTCATATTTCCGCGAACCAAAAACAAGGAATTCATCGAAACCTTTGGCGACCGCTATTATACCTACGGCCTGGAAGACTGGCCTTATACCAGCGATTTTGCCAACGAAACCCTGCAGAAACACTTTGAGGTGACCTCCATGAAGGGTTTCGGCATCGACCGCATGGGCCTGGCCATTGTAGCGGCTGGTGTAGCACTGCATTACCTCAACGAAACCGAACACCGTAACCTGGCCCATATTTCCGGTATATCCCGTATTGAGGAAGACCGTTACCTCTGGCTCGATCGCTTCACCATCCGCAACCTTGAACTCATTGGCTCAGCCAATGAAAATGCAGTTACTTTGGTGGATGTGCTCGACCATACACTTACGCCGATGGGCGCCCGTTTGCTGCGTCGCTGGATCGTGATGCCCCTCAAAGACCAGCAGCCCATTGAAGACCGGCTTAATGTGGTCGATTACCTCATTCAGTCAGAAGCATTGCGGGAACAGTTGGAGGAACAACTCCATCAAATAGGCGATTTGGAACGTTTGATTTCTAAAATTGGTCTGCAAAGAGCCAATCCCCGTGAAATTATACAGCTGAAACGGGCTTTAATTGCTACTGCCGAAATTAAAAGCCTTTGCGAAAAGGCAGAGAGCCCCGCTTTGCAGGTCATTGCCGAACAATTGAATTCTTGCCAGCTCATGCGGGAGCGCATTGAAAAGGAATTACAGGCCGATCCGCCGGTACAATTGGTAAAAGGCAGCGTAATGGCCGATGGCGTAAACGAAGAACTGGACCGTTTGCGTAAGATCGCCTTTGGCGGAAAAGATTACCTGATCGAATTGCAGAAGCGGGAAGCCGAGGCCACAGGCATTCCATCCCTTAAAATAGCCTTTAACAATGTGTTTGGCTATTATTTGGAAGTAACGCATACCCACAAGGATAAAGTGCCCGAAACCTGGCTGCGCAAGCAGACCCTGGTGAATGCCGAGCGCTACATTACGCCCGAGTTAAAAGAATATGAAGAGCAAATTTTAGGCGCTGAAGAGAAAATACTGGCGCTCGAAACGCAATTATATAACCAGTTGCTTTTCGCCCTCAGCGACTACATTAAGCCTATACAATTAAATGCCCACCTGCTAGCACAGCTGGATGTATTGCTCAATTTTGCTACCATTGCCATCAAAAACTATTATGTCCGTCCGCAGATCGATAAATCCAAGGTTTTGGATATCAAAGGTGGCCGCCATCCGGTAATTGAGAAAAACCTGCCCACCGGCGAAGCCTACATCACCAACGACGTCTATCTGGACAGCGATAGCCAGCAAATCATCATCATCACCGGTCCGAATATGGCCGGTAAATCCGCCTTGCTGCGCCAAACTGGTTTAATTGTGCTGATGGCTCAGATGGGTTGTTTTGTTCCGGCTAAAGAGGCTCAGGTAGGTTTGGTGGATAAGATTTTTACCCGGGTAGGCGCCTCCGATAATTTATCCTCCGGCGAATCGACTTTCATGGTAGAGATGAATGAAACGGCCAGCATCATGAATAACCTGTCAGACCGAAGTCTGATCTTATTGGATGAAATTGGCCGTGGAACCAGCACCTACGATGGGATCTCCATTGCCTGGGCAATTGCCGAATTCTTGCACAGTCATCCATCAGCTAAAGCGAAAACCTTATTTGCCACCCATTACCACGAGCTCAATGAGCTGACTAATTCCTTTCCAAGAATCAAGAATTTCAATGTTTCTGTGAAGGAGGTGGGCAACAAAGTGATCTTCCTGCGCAAGTTGGTACCCGGTGGTTCTGAACACAGTTTCGGTATTCATGTGGCCAAAATGGCCGGTATGCCGCCTAAACTGGTGGGCAGGGCAACCGAGATCCTCAAACGGCTGGAGCAAGAACGTACCGGTGGCGAGCATATCAAAGAAAGCATTAAAAAAGTACAGCAGCAGGCCTATCAGCTGCAAATGTTCTCCATTGAAGATCCCATCCTGGTAGAGATTCGCGACATGCTCCAAAACCTCGATGTAAATACCCTAACGCCGGTAGAAGCCTTAATGAAACTGGATGAAATACAACGCATCCTCAAACAATAAAACATGAAACTGAATTTAAAGCGGCCTTTGGCCTTTTTCGATATCGAAAGCACCGGTATCAATGTATCTTCCGACCGGATTGTAGAGATATCCATTTTAAAGGCCATGCCCGATGGTACCGAGCAGGTAAAAACCCTGCGTGTGAACCCAGAGATGCCAATTCCACTCGAAGCATCGCTGGTGCATGGCATTTATGATGAAGACATACAGCACGAGCCTACTTTTAAACAGGTGGGCGAGGAGCTGGCCCGCTTTCTAGACGATTGTGACCTGGCAGGATACAACTCTAATAAATTCGATATCCCGATGTTGGTAGAAGAATTCTTACGTGCCGGGATAGACTTTGATGTAGATAACCGTCACTTTGTGGATGCACAAAATATTTTCCACCAGATGGAACAGCGCACCCTGAAGGCAGCTTACCAGTTTTATTGTGGTAAAACCCTTGAGAATGCCCACTCTGCCGAAGCCGACATCCGTGCCACTTACGAAGTATTGCTGGCGCAGGTAGAACGCTACCAAAACCGGGAATGGGAGGATCGACGGGGCAATAAATGCATTCCGGTACAAAACGATGTGCCCGCCTTACACGCTTTCACTAGTCAGAATAAATGGGCCGATCTGGCCGGACGTTTGGTTTACGATGATAAAGGCAATGAAGTATTCAATTTCGGCAAGCACAAAGGCAAAACCTGTGTAGAAGTATTTAAAGCCGAACCCAGTTACTATGCTTGGATGATGCAGGGCGATTTTGCATTGACCACAAAGAAAAAGCTCTCTCAGATCTGGGATCGCTGGCAGCAGCAGAAAAATGCGGTAGGAGAGCAGTCTAAACTCGATTTAGGAGAAGTAAAACCAGCCAAGCCCATCGACAACGATATGCTAAACCAATTGCAAAAAAAATTCGGCAAGGAATAGGTGTTCAGCTTTGTCATCCTGAGCTTGTCGAAGGATCTAAACGTTTCGTCATTTCGATAATATTTCGATACCTTAAGCTAAGTAGGGCGAGAAATCTCTTTAAGTTTTTCAGTAGAGATTTCTCATCCCGATAAATCGGTATTCGAAATGACGGAATGATTGTAACAAGCCCGTGATAAAATACGGGCTTTATTGTTTATTTCACAGATATTACCGAATTTCAAACGATCACCAATTATATCACTCAACATGAGAAAGCAATACCTAAGCATCATTATTTTATGTATTTTTTCATTGAGCGCCATTGCTCAGCAAGTGGATTTTAACCTGTTCAAGGCCATGAAGCCCCGTAATATTGGGCCAGGCAGTATGAGCGGCCGCGTAACGGCTATAGCCGCTGTAGAAGCCAATCCCGATATCATTTATATCGGCGCAGCCTCCGGAGGCGTATGGAAAACTGAAAACGGAGGAACCACCTGGTCCAGCATCTTCGACGCCAATCCAACCATTAATGTGGGTGCCCTTGCAGTACAGCAGAACAATCCCAATATCATTTGGGTGGGAACCGGCGAGGGAAACCCACGCAATTCCATTAACCTCGGTCAAGGGATCTATAAAAGTATGGATGGTGGAAAAACCTGGAAAAGCATGGGATTGGAGAAAACCATTACCATTCACCGCATTTTGATCGATCCACAAAATCCAAATACCATTTATGTGGGCGCCATGGGTAACCCTTTTGCTGAGCATAGCGAAAGAGGCGTCTATAAAACCACCGATGGCGGAGAAAGCTGGACTAAAATATTATATACCAATTCCTCATCAGGAGTTGGAGATATGGTCATGGATCCTTCCAACCCGAATAAATTATTCGTCAACATGTGGCAAATGCGTCGTACCGCTTACGATTTTAAATCAGGTGGGCCCGGCTCAGGTTTTTACATGACCCTTGATGGGGGTAAAAACTGGACCAAACTCGATAAAAACAATGGTATCCCCGACGGTGAACTGGGCCGTATCGGTATCGCCATTGCTCCGAGTCAACCAAACCGGGTATATGCCATGATCGAATCTGCTAAAAATGCGCTCTACCGTTCTGATGATGGCGGCTACCATTGGGAAGTAGTGAATACCGATGCACAATTCGTGAACAACCGACCGTTTTACTTTCAGGACATTGCCGTAGATCCGCAAAATGAGAACCGCTTGTACAATATTTACCAGATGATTGCCCGCAGCGAAGACGGAGGTAAATCATTTGAAGTGATCATTCCCTATTCAGGGGTGCATCCCGATCACCATGCCTGGTGGATCCATCCGCAAGACCCATCTTTTATTATTGACGGTAACGATGGCGGTATAGCCATTTCTCGTGACCGCGGTAAAAAATGGACCTATGTAGAATCACTGCCTTTAGGACAGTTCTACCACATCAATGTAGACAACGAGATGCCGTACAATGTATATGGCGGTTTGCAAGACAATGGCTCCTGGACCGGTCCAGCTTATATCTGGCGTGATGGGGGTATACGTAATGCCTACTGGCAAACCGTTTTGGGGGGTGATGGATTTGATGTAATTCCCGATCCTGAAGATAGCCGTTATGGCTATGCCATGTCGCAGGGTGGAGCATTGGCACGTTATGACAAGCAAAGTGGCTACACTTATAGCCTACGCCCGCCCGCACCAGATTTGAAAACTCGCTTACGTTTCAATTGGAATGCGGCCTTCGCACAAGATCCAACCAATACTAACACCATTTATTATGGTAGCCAGTTTGTACATAAAAGTACCAATAAAGGCATTAGCTGGGAGATCATTTCACCCGATCTTACCCTGAACAACCCTGAACAACAAAAGCAGGAGCAAAGTGGTGGTTTGACTATTGATATTACCGCTGCCGAAAACCACAATACCATTTTGACCATCGCCCCAAGCAAAATCAACAACCAGGTGATTTGGGCAGGAACCGATGATGGCAATGTGCAATTGACCCGCGATGGTGGAAAAACCTGGACCAATTTGACACCAAATATCAAAGGCTTGCCTAAAGAAAGTTGGATTCCGCAAATTCAGGCTTCAAGCTACAATGCCGCCGAAGCCTGGGTAGTGGCCAATAATTACCGTCAGGGCGATTTTGCACCTTATGTGTACCGCACCAAAGATTTTGGTAAAACCTGGGAACGCATCCTCGACGACAAAAAAGTGAAAGGTTATGCCCTTTGCATCCTGCAAGATCCGGTACAGCCTAAACTGGTATTCGCCGGAACCGAAAACGGGCTTTGGGTAAGTATAGACGAAGGCAAAACATTTACACAGTTTAAAAACGGCTATCCATCGGTATCTACCATGGACCTGGCTTTGCAAGAACGCGAAGCCGATCTGGCTATTGCCACCTTTGGCCGCGGAATTTGGATTTTGGACGATATTAAACCACTCCGCAAACTGGCCGCCGAAGGACAAAAAGACTTCATGCTGGTTGAGGCAACGCAGGCTGTTGATGTGATGGGTCGTTTGAAAGCTGTTGGGATTGAGTTTGCAGCGGATGCTACCTATGAAGCGCAAAATCGCACATCTGGTTCTGTTCGCATCCCATTATTTGTGAAAATGCCAGCTAAAGCTGCCGATAAAAAAGACAGCAAAACCAAATCTGCTGCCGATAGCCTGGTCACCCGAATTTATACCCTTGATGGTAAACTGATCCGTACCCTGGTACAAACCCAGGTAGATACCGGTTTGAATTACATTGAATGGGGACTGGAAGAGAAGGGAATCCGTTATCCGGGAAGCCCGAAACCAAAAAATAAATACGATGAACGCGGGGGCTTGACCGCATTTCCTGGAACTTATAAAGCGGTGCTTAGCTACGGAACATTCAAAGATTCAATTAATGTCAGCTTTATTGCAGATCCGCGTGTGCCTTTCTCTGCAGAAATATATGCCGAAAAGCGCAAGCAGATCGATCGAATTGCAATCAGTGTGCAAAAACTCACCGAAGCCATGGATCGCCTAGACGAAAGCAATGAAATTGCCGCTCGCATTGCTGCAGGCTTAAATGGTTTAGAAAATGCTGAAGCTAAAGATTTGATGAAGCAGGCTAAAGTCCAGCAAGATAGCATCAAAAAGATCAAGGAAGTGCTGCAAGGTAAACGCCTGGAGAAACAAGGTTACGGTCGTCCATACCAGCTCACCGCAACCGGAAAACTCAATGAGGCGCAAGGTGCCATCCTGAATAAACCAAGCATACCTGGTTTACAGGAAATAAAACTGATTGAACAAGCGGAGCAGCTCACTAAAGATTTCATCGACAAAGTGAACGCTTATTTCG
This sequence comes from Sphingobacteriaceae bacterium, assembly GCA_947458875.1. GTDB lineage: Bacteria > Bacteroidota > Bacteroidia > Sphingobacteriales > Sphingobacteriaceae > JAIPAN01. The sequence goes on along the minus strand of CANGZD010000011.1, from coordinate 13,093 downwards.
AGAAAGAATGGCCAGCCTTCCGCCAAAAAGCCGAAGCCACCAAGGTCAACCCTTTTAAAGAGTACAAGCCCATCCAATAAGAAAAAAAGCCTCTCCGGAGTACCGGGGAGGCTTTTTTTATGACTCCACAATTATCGCAGCAGTGCCCATCAATAGCGCAGGCTCACTTACAAAGAGTGCAGAAGCCCGTGTAAAAGGTGCAGAGGCATTTGTAAAAGGTGCAGGAGTACTTATTAAAGGTGCAGAAGCACGTACAAAAGGTGCAGAAGCCTGTGTAAAAGGTTCAGAAGCATTAGTAAAAGGTTCAGAAGCATTAGTAAAAGGTGCAGGAGCACGTGCAAAAGGTGCAGAAGCCTGTACAAAAAGTGCAGAAGCACGTGTAAAAGGTGCAGGAGTACTTATTAAAGGTGCAGAAGCCTGTACAAAAGGTGCAGAAGCACGTGTAAAAGGTGCAGGAGTACGTATTAAAGGTGCAGAAGCACGTACAAAGAGCGCAAAAGTGTTTACAAAGAGCGCATACGTACTTATAAAGAGTGCACAAGCACTTATAAAGAGCGCACAAGCACTTATAAAGAGCGCAGAATCGATTACAAAGAGTGCAGAAGCAGTCACAGCGCAGAAAGTTTCAGAAAGAGCGCACAAGCCCTACAAATTTTTTGTCGTCCTGGGCGAATCGAACAAACTAAGCATCCCGTCATTTCGATCATATCCCTCTGTCATAAAATGAAGAAGGGCGAGAAATCTCTTAGCCACATTTCTGGGAGAGATTTCTCACCAGCCTAACGGCTGTTTCGAAATGACGTTAAAAATCAGTTTAACTACTAATTACTCATTTCCCAAAACCAGCTTCATCATGATATCCGTTTCCAATTCGTTGCCAAATTGGAATTGATGAGTTCCAAAAACCACAAAGCCATTTTTCTCATAAAAGCGGATGGCTCTTGGATTTTCTTCCCAAACACCTAACCATACAAAATCAACCTTTTGGGCTTTGCCCAATTCAATCGCTTTATCCATCAGTAATTGACCAACTTGTTTACCATGATAGGCCGCCAATACATAAATGCGTTGCACTTCGAGTGCATTTGCTTCCTGAATCTCCGTTTGTGCAGTTCCGGTATTGATTTTCAAATAACCCAGCACATTGCCATCCAGTTCGGCAAAATAAAAGGCAGATTCAGGATGATTTAATTCTTCACTTAGCTTAATTGTAGCATAAGCTTCGTTCAGGTATTTCTTCAAGTTGGCCGGGTCGCTGGTAGCAGCAAAAGTTTCTGTAAAAATCTGTCGGCTGATGTACTGTAATTGTTCCAGGTCATTCAGGCCAATTTTTCTAATGCTGATTTTATTCATCGTATGATCTCTCCAATAGCAAACCTCACTACTGTTTTAAAAACGCAATATTCCGCTTTAATCCAGCAAATTTAGTCCGCCTAACTGCCGATTTGCTGAATACTTTACTAAAGACCTCTTCTGTGATTTCTTCCCAATCCTTGCTGTTCATCTCGAGTAAATCCGGGTGGGGTATAAAAGCAGGTTCCTGATGGGGTATAGAGAAGCGGTTCCAGGGGCAAACCTGCTGGCAAACGTCGCAGCCAAACATCCAGTTATCCATTTTACCCTGAAATTCAGCCGGGATCTCGTTTTTTAATTCGATGGTAAGGTAAGAGATGCATCGGCTGCCATCTACCACATAAGGCGCCACAATGGCTTCGGTAGGGCAGGCATCGATGCAGCGGGTGCAGCTGCCGCAATGATCGGTCTGCATGGGGGCGTCGTAAGCCAGTTCCACATCTACAATCAGCTCTGCTAAGAAAAAATACGAACCTTTTTGCTTGCTGATCAAGTTGGTATGTTTACCCACCCAGCCCAATCCGGCTTGTTTTGCCCAGGCTTTATCTAATACGGGAGCAGAATCTACAAAGGCACGTCCGTTTATTTCGCCAATCTCTTCACGCATCCGCTCTAATAAGGTTTTCAGCTTTTGTTTTATCACCGTATGGTAATCCTCTCCATGGGCATATATCGAAATTTTGGGTGCCTCCGGGTCGGCTTGTTGCGCTTCAGTATAATAATTCAATCCCAAACTGATAACTGATTTGGCCCCATCTACCAGTAAACGCGGATCCAGGCGTTTATCGAAATGGTGCTCCATGTAAGTCATCTCGCCATGGTAAGCCGATTTGAGCCATTGCTCCAGCCTGGGCGCTTCTTCCTCCAGAAATTGGGCAGGCGCAATCCCACAAAACAAAAAGCCCAGTTCCTGGGCGGTATTTTTAATGAATTGGCTGTATGTTTCCTTTTGGCTATGGAGCATGGTTTGCCCTTAAAACAAAGAAGGATGACTTCCGGGTTTGGTTTTATGCAGGTGCTGCCAGGCCAGGTCGGTGCATTCTCGACCCCGAGAGGTACGCATCAAATAGCCCTCCTGTATCAGGAAAGGCTCGTAGACCTCTTCAATGGTTCCCTCATCTTCGCCTACGGCCGTGGCAATGGTTTTTAATCCCACCGGACCGCCTTTAAACTTATCAATGATGGTACTAAGGATCTTATTATCCATCTCATCCAGTCCGTGTTCATCTACATTTAAGGCATTGAGCGCTATTTGAGCAATGGCGGTATCGATGTTACCGTCGCCTTTAATTTGGGCAAAATCGCGTGTACGGCGTAATAAAGCATTGGCAATACGCGGAGTTCCGCGGCTGCGGCGGGCAATTTCATAAGCACCTTCATCACTGATCGGTGTTTTTAAAATAGAAGCCGAGCGCAGCACAATGGTGGTCAATAATTTGGCATCGTAATACTGCAGACGTGAATTGATGCCGAAACGGGCTCTTAGCGGAGCCGTCAGTAAACCTGATCGGGTAGTGGCACCCACCAGGGTAAATGGATTGAGCGAAATTTGCACCGAACGGGCATTTGGGCCGGTTTCGAGCATGATATCGATCTTGAAATCCTCCATGGCAGAATACAGGTATTCTTCTACCAAGGGACTCAAACGGTGAATTTCATCAATGAACAAGATATCGCCTTCTTCCAGATTGGTCAGCAGGCCGGCCAGATCACCGGGTTTATCCAGTACCGGGCCCGAAGTGATTTTGATACCTACGCCCATTTCGTTCGCAATAATATGCGAAAGCGTGGTTTTGCCCAGTCCCGGAGGGCCATGCAGCAATACATGATCTAAAGCTTCGCCACGCTGTTTGGCCGCCTGAACGAAAATGCGGAGGTTCTCCAAAATCTTGTGCTGACCCGTAAAATCTTCAAATGCCTGTGGCCGCAACACTTTTTCAATATCGCGTTCGGCAGGGGTTAAATGCTCAGGATTGGGATCCAGGTTTTCGTTCAACATCTTGCTAAAATACGAAAACTTGGCTTTGTACGTTTCAGTTTAATCTAATCTTATGTAAAACATATGAAAACAAAATTTTTTCTGTTGCTGATGGTGCTAACAAGTGTGTTTTGGTCTTGTAAAAGAGATAAAATCACCTATCCTTACCCTACACAGGGTTTGATCTCCTATTTCAATTTTGATGATAATCTAAAAGATCAACATGGCTATTCATTTGATGGCGATCCTACAGGTAATCCAGTATTTATTGAAGGAAAAGCCGGAAAAGCGATTTTATTTAATGGATTGAATCAGGATGTGATATTTCAAGCTAAGAGTCAACAAAACAGTAATGAAATAACCTTGTCTTGCTGGTTTAGAACAGAACCGCAGAACGAACGAACTATGTTAGCTTGTAAAAATACTAGCAACATTATATCCATAAATACAAACGCGAATAATGCAGGTCTGGTTGTATCCCACCCTGCAACTGATTCTGTTTTTGGATTTTCTTTATTGGGAGAATGGAATCATTTTGTAGGTACATTCGATGGTAATAGCATAAATGTATATATCAATGGCAATTTAGCTGCAACAAAAAATCATCCTGGTACAATTACAGGATTTAGTGAATTTCTGGTATTAGGAAAGCATGCTTCAGTCAATGAATATTGGGCAGGTAGTATAGATGACCTATTTATTTATCACCGGATATTAAGCCCTGAAGAAATTCAACAGCTCTATAAATTACATTAATACACATTTGCCATGAAAACGCTCATTTATTGCTTAGCTATATCGCTAATTAGCCTAACTGCCTGTAAAAAAAATATGTCGGAAAGCTATCCAAAGGATGGCTTAGTCTCTTATTTTAATTTTGATGATAATTTGCTGGATCAACAAGGCTACGCCCAATCCGGAACCGCTAAAATGACCTATATAACAGGTAAAAAAGGTAAAGCAGTACAATTTGATGGGGTAGATCAGCTAGTAGAGTTTAATGCTGTAAATCCTCAAAATCAATCGAAGATATCATTGGCTTGTTGGGTAAAAACCAATGAGAATGGTGCACTTAAATACTTTTTGAATAGCAATAGTTTTGCTGCGGCTACTGCATCGGGTAAAATAAATTTCATCATTATCAATCCAGTTACCAACGCTGTTACATCTAATACTTTGATTTCGGGCGAATGGACGCATGTGGTGGGTACCTATGATGGTACCAATATCAAAATTTATATCAATGGCCAATGGGTGGCTACCCAGAATCACCCTGGAAGTATTAACGGATTTACTTCACAATTAACTTTGGGCTTTTACAACGGAATGTACTGGGCCGGGGCTTTGGATGAAATCTTTTTGTATAATCGGGTTTTGACAGATACAGAAATACAAGCTATTTATCAATTAAAATAAGCTTTAGCTTTTAGGCTCTGCATATTTCCGGAACCAAGAGCCTATTTTCAGCTGGATCACTCCTAGGAAAGCTTCCCTGAAAATACGCGGGCTCATTTTAGAAGTACCTTCGGTGCGGTCGGTAAAGATGATAGGAATTTCTACCACCTCAAAGCCATGCTGGATGGCGGTGAATTTCATCTCAATTTGGAAAGCATAACCCACAAACTGTATTTTATTCAGTTGGATGGTTTGTAGCACGATGCTGCGGTAGCATTTAAAGCCTGCGGTGGCATCTTGTATGTTGATGCCGGTGATGCAGCGTACATATACCGAAGCAAAGTATGACATTAACACCCGGCCCATCGGCCAGTTGACCACATTTACCCCTTTAATGTAACGGGAGCCAATGGCCAGATCGGCACCCTGAACGCAGGCTTCACGCAATCGGGGTAAATCTTCCGGGTTGTGTGAAAAGTCGGCATCCATCTCAAAAATATAATCGTAATGATGCTTCAGCGCCCATTTGAAACCATGGATATAGGCGGTTCCCAAGCCCAACTTGCCTTTGCGCTCTTCAATAAATAATTGAGCAGGGAATTCTTTTTGCAAGTTTTTGACAATATCAGCCGTGCCATCGGGAGACCCGTCGTCTACAATGAGGATATGAAAAGGAGTATCCAGGGAAAAAACCTTGCGGATGATCTTCTCTATATTTTCCTTTTCGTTATAAGTAGGGATGATGACGAGGCTGTCTGAACTCACGGTTTTAAAAATATTTTCAAAAATAGGCTTTAATATCTGATAACAAAAAACCCCCGAACCATGTCCAGGGGTTTCTGTTTTAAACTTTGTGCTTACTGCACGCCATGCATCATCTTTTGCAAGTAGCGGGTAAGCGCAAACAAGATCAAAGAAGCTAGTCCGGCCATCCCTACAAAAAATATGAAGAATTCGTACAGTCCATTGATCTGATAGCCCAGGAAATTAGGTGTACGACCCGCTTCGGGGTAGAGTGCACTCAATACACCGGCAAATTTATTGGCAGCCGCATTAGCCAGGAACCAAACTGCCATTAATAATGAAGCAAAACGGAATGGAGCTAATTTGTTTACCAAGGATAATCCGATTGGGGAGAGACAAAGCTCGCCTAAAGTATGGAAGGCATACATGCTGATCAGCCACATCATGCTCACTTTAACGCCCGGCTGAACCCCTTTCACACCATAAGCAATGATCAGGTAACCGATAGCTAGTAAGAACAGACCCCAAGCCATTTTCGTGGGAGAAGAGGGCTCAGCATTGCGGTTGCCCAGTTTGATCCAAAGCCAGGCCACCAGCGGAGCAAAACTGATCACGAAGATGGAGTTCAATGACTGGAAAAGACTGGCTGGAACGGTGAAAATACCTAGGTCTCGCTGGGTTTGCTCTTCGGCAAAGAAGGTAAGCGAAGCGCCGGCTTGTTCAAATGCACTCCAGAAAAAGATCACAAAGAAAGAAACGATGAAGATCACCGAAATTCTTTGTTTTTCGATGCCTGATAAGCCTTTATCAGAGATGATCATAAAGCCGATGGCTAAAACGGCTATTACGAGCAAATAGGAGAGGATACCGAATTGGGCATCGGCATACAATAAGCCAATAACTGACAAAGCAAATGCAAATAAAGCCGCATAAACCAGGATCTGAGAGGTCTTGAGTTCTTTTTTGTCTTCGGGTACCAATCCTAAAATTTTACCTTCCGGATCTACAAGATATTTGTCTTTCAGTTGTTTGAAAATCCATACACTCAGTAACATTCCGATACCAGCAGCCATAAATCCCCAGCGGAAATCAGCTGGATTGCCAGTATCGCCAACCAGTCCGCAAACAATTGGACCCAGGGCACCACCCATATTAATTCCCATGTAAAAAATGGTGTATGCAGCATCCACGCGTTTATCACCGGCACCATACAACTGACCCACCATCGAAGAGATGTTAGGCTTAAAAAAACCATTTCCTGCAATCAGAAAGCCTAATCCTGCGAAAAACAGGGCAGTGGATAATTCTGGTGAACTTTGGTAGGTGCTGCCGCAGAAAAACAGTATGAACTGACCCAAAGCCATCAATAAACCCCCGGTAATGATGGAACGCTGGTTGCCCCAATAGCGATCGGCAATATAACCACCAACCAATGGGGTCAGATATACAAGGCCGGTGTAGCTGCCATATAGGTTAGAAGCCAGTACTTTATCATAAAGCAGGGCCTTGGTCATGAACAGGATCAGGATGGCACGCATGCCATAATAACTAAAACGTTCCCACATTTCGGTGGCGAATAAAACATACAGGCCTTTCGGATGTCCCTGTTGTGCAGACGAGTTTTGTGTGCTCATATTCTTTGAATTGATTAAGCTGAATTATAAGTTGTTTAAGATGAAATCAGTCATTTTTCGATATAGCTGAAGGGTGGTATTGCCACCAGCAATACCGTGATTTTTATTAGGATAGTAGGCTTGTTCAAAATCTTTATTGGCTTGAATTAGGGCCTCAGAGAACATCACACTGTTTTGAAAATGAACATTATCATCCGCTGTACCGTGTATCAAGAGGAATTTACCTCTCAGCTTATCGGCAAAGTTGATAGGTGAATTCTCATCATATCCCAGCGCATTTTCTTGCGGGGTTCTTAAGTAACGCTCGGTATAAATGCTGTCATAATATCTCCAAGTAGTAACCGGTGCTACCGCGATGGCCAGTTTGAATACATCAGCACCTTTGGTAATACATAAAGATGACATGTAGCCTCCATAGCTCCATCCCCAGATACCAATTCGGTTTCCATCTACATAAGGTTGTTTGGCAAACCATTTGGCTGCTTCAATTTGGTCGATAGTTTCATATTTACCCAAATTTAAGTAAGTCATTTTCTTAAATTCAGCACCCCTTGCACCTGTTCCACGGTTGTCAACACAGGCTATGATATACCCTTTTTGTGCCAGGTAGTTGAACCACATATTTCTGCCACTGCCCCAACTATCGGCTACGTTTTGGCTACCCGGACCTCCGTAAACATACATGAAAACCGGATATTTTTTATTCGGATCGAAGTTGGCCGGTTTGATCATGTAGCCGTTCAGACTAACGCCTTCTGAAGTGGTGAAGCTAAAGAATTCAGTCGGGCTAAGTTGGTATTCGGCAATTCTGGCCTTTGCTTTGGCATTGTCTTCCAACACCCGGATCAGTTTGCCGTCGCTGCCGTGCAGACTAACGAATAAAGGCGATTTGGAGTTGCTGTTGCTTAATATATAATAACTAAAATCGCTGCTAAAGCTGGCCGAGTTGGTACCGCTCACGGTGTTGATCTTCCGTTTGCCATTGCCATTTAAGCCGATGGCGTACACGTCACGCTGTGAGGGTGAGGGCTCGGTAGATTGGTAATAGATGCACCCTTTTTTCTGATCTATGCCATAAATGTCGCTTACTTCCCAGGGACCTTTTGTGATCTGCTTTAACACTTTACCATTCATGTCGTAGAGGTAGATATGGTTAAATCCATCACGCTCACTCACATTGATAAACTGCTTGCCATTAGCCAGGAAAGTCAGTTGTTCTTTCTCGATATCGATGTAATATTTATCCTCTTCGGTCATCATCACACGGGTTTTGCCCGAAGCTGCATCTGCAAGCAGGTAATCCAGTTTGTTTTGGTGACGGTTCATACGCAACACGCAAAGGGTGTTGGGATCTGCTGTCCAGCGGATACGAGGAATGTATTGATCTTTTTGATTTCCTATTTCAACTTCTTTACTTTCCTGGTTATCCAGTTGATAAATTTGAATACTTACTATTGAGTTTTTTTCACCTGCTTTGGGGTATTTATAACGATATTCGGCAGGGTAGAGGCCCTGAAAAAGCGTCATGGAAAATTCTGGCACTGCTGATTCATCAAACTTATAATAAGCAATTTTTTTACCATCCGGGCTCCAGAAAAATGCCTGTGCAAATGAAAATTCTTCTTCATAAACCCAATCTGATTGGCCATTGATGATTTGGTTGCTCTTGCCATCACGGGTAATTTGAGTTTCAGTGCCGGTTAGTAGGTCCTTTATGAACAAATTATTTTCTCGTACAAATGCCACCTTAGTGCCATCGGGCGAAAAGCTGGCGAATAACTGCTTACCATTTTCAGAAACCTGAGTAATCTTTTTGGTCTTCAGGTCGAAAACAAAATAATTGGCCTTGAAAGATCTGCGATATAGTGCCTCCTGATCAATGGCAATCAATACTTTTGTTTCATCATTACTGAAATCAGTACTCACCGGTAAGGTATCTCCATTAAATATCAGATCACTTTCACGGTAAAGTATGGTGTTTAATTTGCCATCACTAAAATTATTCTTAGCAACATATCTTAGTTTGGTTTGCTCATCTGTTTCGATAGATACATAAGTTTTACCGTCTTGCATGGAGCGAAGTCCGCGGACACTCCTGGTACTGAATGTACCCTTCTTGAAGATATCTTCGAGGGTATATTCTTTTTTAGTTTGAGCAAATACAGCAGAGCTGATCAAAATGAATAATAGGGTGATTTTTTTCATTTGAATTTTTTTAGTCTTTTATGCGATTAGTTCAATTTTAATTCGGAATTATTCATCCAAAAAGAAGCATTCCAAAGTAAACAATATCTAAACTAAAACATAGTAATCTGATAATTTTTAAATAAAAAACCCCAGCCTGAGTGGGCCGGGGTCTAATTCATAGCAGGGGTAATTAGTTGAGTCGCTCGATGACTAGGGCACTGGCACCGCCACCGCCATTGCAAATGCCGGCTACACCGATTTTTCCCTTATTTTGCTGAAGTACATTGATTAAGGTGACAACGATACGTGCTCCTGATGCACCTAGCGGGTGTCCGATGGCTACCGCACCACCATTGACATTCACTTTAGTCGCATCTAGTTTCATTTCCTGATTATTGGCTAAAGAAACCACAGAAAATGCTTCATTAATTTCAAAGAAATCGACATCCTCCACTTTCAGTTGAGCTTTCGTTAAAGCAAGAGGAATCGCTTTAGATGGGGAAGTGGTGAACCATTCTGGTGCTTGTTGAGCATCGGCATAAGCCAAAATTCTCGCTAATGGTTTAATTCCTAATTGATCGGCCTTCTCTTTACTCATTAAAACCAATGCAGCTGCTCCATCGTTTAGGGTAGAGGCATTGGCAGCTGTTACAGTGCCTTCTTTTTTGAAAACTGGTTTAAGGCTTGGTATTTTATCAAACTTCACATTTTTTGCATCCTCATCCTCGGTAAAATAGGAGACTTCGCCCTTGCGGTCTTTAATTTCAACCGGAATGATTTCGTTGTTGAATTTTCCTTCAGCTTGTGCCCGATGTGCTCTTGTATAAGACTCTATGGCATAAGCATCCTGATCTTCACGGCTAATTTTGCAGGTAGCTGCACAAAGCTCTGCCGCACTACCCATGTGATAATTGTTGTAAACATCCCACAAGCCGTCTTTCACTAAGCCATCAATCAGCTCGCCATTACCTAAACGATAACCATTTCTCGCTTTATCGAGGTAATAAGGAACATTACTCATGCTTTCCATGCCACCGGCAACAACAATATCATTATCGCCCATGCCGATACTCTGTGCAGCCAACATAATGGCCTTGGTACCCGATGCGCAAACTTTATTGATGGTAGTAGCTGGTAGATCTGGCAATCCGGCAAATTTTGCAGCTTGAGTAGCTGGTGCCTGACCCACATTGGCCGATAATACATTCCCCATATAAACTTCCTGAACCTGCTGTGGTTCGATGCCTGCTTTCTCAATGGCCCCCTTGATGGCAATAGCACCCAATTGTGAGGCTGAAAAGGAAGATAAACTGCCTCCAAAGCTTCCAATGGGGGTTCTTACTGCAGCAACAATTACAACTTCTTTCATAGCTAATTAATCATATTTTGTATGTCCGCAAGTTAGGATTTTCGGCTAAAATGCAGAAACTGAAAAATAAGCTGAATGTCTTTTTTGTCTCCCTACATGGATTTTTAGTTCGTCCATCAAGCCTTTACAATATTTCATTAAATTTGATTTTATTCCTTAGGCCTTGGCAAGAAAAAAGAAGCGCTTTTACGATCAAAATCCCGGAGATAATCAGCTTTTCATCAAATATTTGATGATTCTGACCGCAATTCTGTTTATCTGTTTCATTCTTCCTAAACAGGCTCGATTTAAATTCGAATACGAAAAGGGGAAAGTCTGGACCCAGTCTGATCTGATTTCTCCATTTGAATTTGCCATACAAAAAACCCCTGAACAGCTTGAAAAAGATCAGCTGGAAGTACTTAAAACGATTAAGCCGGTCTATAGACTTAATCCAGATGTTGAGTTAGTGGCGCTAAGATCCTTTGATGCAGACTTCCAGCAAGGATATACTGCTCCCGATCTCTCTTCGAAACAAAAACAAGCAGATTATTTGTTTGCCAAAAATTTACTAATGGAGCTTTATGGTAGGGGTATTATCGAGCCTAATAAGCGCTATCAACGATTTGAGACCGATTATAATTTCATTCTTTTAAGAGATCAGTTTGCAGAGCAAAGGAATACTGCCGAAGTTTTTGACTTGGTTTCGGCAAAAAACTACATCCTAGAGGCCTTGAATAGGGCTAATATAGCCAATAGAAATGCGCTATTTAAGATTTTGGAGTCTCATTTACGGGTGAATTACTCGCCCGATGAGCGTTTAACAAAAAAAATAGAGAAAGAAGCTCGCCAAGTTATCAGTCCATACTCAGGTATGGTTCAAAAAGGAGAATTAATTATAGCTGATGGAGATGTGATCAATGCAGAAAGTTTCCAAAAACTCGAATCTCTGAGAATTGCTTTTGAAGGTGATCCCTTGTTGAGGGCAAACAGGCAATGGCTTTTCCTGGGGCAGTTTTTCATCGTTTCACTCGTAATTGCCTTGCTCATGTTTTTCCTCGATTTGTTCAGGAAAGACATCTTTCAAGATCATCGTAAGCTGGCTTTAATTTTAATGGTCATTTGTGGCATGTTAGCCATATTATCGTGGGCTATTAAGTTGAATATCCCTAGCTTATATTTTATTCCTTATTGTATTGTGCCCATCATTATCCGAATTTTATTTGATACCCGACTGGCGCTCAACATCCATTTATTGGTGGTATTGATTGCTTCCTTTTTGGTGCCAAACAGTTTTGAGTTTGCTTTTCTGCAAATAACTGCAGGGATGACGGCCATTTACAGCATCAAAAAATTGGTAAAAAGAGAGCAGTTCCTTATTTCTGCCATTCTCATATTTGTAAGTTATGCGGTAGCGTATCTGGGGATCTTACTTATTAAAGATGCTTCTTTCTATAAGATCGATTGGACCAATTTTATCCCTTTTGCTTTCAGTGTGATTATTACTTTATTGGCTTATCCTTTAATATACGGATTCGAAAAATTATTTGGTATCACTTCCGAAATTACCTTAATGGAGTTAAGCAATACCAATTCTCCGCTGTTGAGAGATCTGGCCTTTAAAGCTCCTGGCACTTTTCAGCATTCTATGCAAGTAGCCAATTTGGCCGAATCTGCGATTTATAAAATTGGTGGCAATGCCCTGCTGGTTCGTGCAGGGGCACTTTATCATGATATCGGAAAAATGGAAAATCCTCAGTATTTTATCGAGAATCAAAATACAGGTACTAATCCACATGATAGGCTGCCATACGAAAAAAGTGCTCAGATCATTATTCAGCACGTTTACAGAGGGGTAGAAATTGCCAGAAAGAATCGTATTCCTGAATTATTAATCGATTTCATCAGAACACATCATGGCAATACTCGAGTCGATTATTTTTATCAATCTTTCTTAAAAAATTCGCCCAAAAAAATGTTGGATGAGAAAGTATTCCGGTATCCGGGACCGATTCCTTTTTCTAAAGAAACTGCAGTGCTCATGCTTGCCGATTCGGTAGAAGCAGCTTCCAGAAGTCTTAAAAATCCTGATGAAGCCAGTATCAATGATCTGGTAGAACGTATCATTGATTATAAATTAGATCAAAATCAGCTAATAGATAGTAACATCACTCTTAAAGACATTCAGGTAATTAAGCAAATATTTAAAACGATGCTGATGGGTATTTACCACGTCAGGATTACCTACAATTTAGAGAAGTAAAATTATTTTTGAAGGCTTCACCGAATTGCTATATTTGCACTCCCTGTTAGGGAAAAAACAATGGAGAGGTGCCTGAGAGGCCGAAAGGAACAGTTTGCTAAACTGTCGTACTGGTAACGGTACCGCGGGTTCGAATCCCGCCCTCTCCGCCATCAAAACAAATAAATCCGAATTTATTTGTCTAGAGCCGC
>CANGZD010000010.1 GCA_947458875.1 Sphingobacteriaceae bacterium | reverse complement strand
GCCGAGTTCAGCTGTTTTAGCTTCTAACTCTTTTTCTGCTTGTTGTTTTTTAGCCATTAAATAATTTATCTCCTTTTTCCCGATTTAAATCAGGACTGCAAAGGTAGGGATTTCTATTTCTAAACAAAAATAAAATTTGCCCTTTTGCTACTGATAATCAATGAGCTAAACAAGTTCCTGAATTAGGAACAGATATTTATCGGAGAAAGGGCTTCACCTTTTGGAGGGCAAAAGCCAATTGCTCCTCGGGTGTTAGATCGGTATTATCTAAAATAATGGCATCTTCGGCACGCACCAGCGGACTTTCTTTACGGGTGGTATCTGAATAATCGCGATGTGCCAGGTTCTCGAACACTTCTTCCAAAGTGATTTGGGCCCCATTGGCAATCATTTCTTTATAACGCCTTTCGGCCCGCACCTTCGGATCGGCCGTCATGAAAAATTTGAGAGTAGCTTTCGGGAAAACGGTGGTGCCAATGTCACGGCCATCCATCACAATGTTTTTAGATTGGCCCATGCGTTGTTGCTGTTTCACCATTTCTTCTCTCACCGCCTTGATGGCACTTACCGCACTTACCTGTTCTGAGACTTTCATTTCTCGGATTTCTGCAGATACTTCTTCATCATTCAAGGTAATATGTGTTTCGTAATCGCGAGAGTGAAAATTGAGGTGAATATTATTCAATGCTTCGCTTACGGCTTGCGTATTGTCCATATCTACCTGGTGGCGGATAAAATAGATGGTTACGGCCCGGTACATAGCCCCACTGTCAATATAAACGAAATGAAGTTTTTTGGCCAATGCCTTTGCCAAGGTACTTTTGCCGCATGAAGAATAGCCATCAATGGCTATGACAATATTATCGCTCATTGGGCATCAAAGTTAAGTTTTGCCAAGCATAAATTGTTAATTTTTATGATTGATTGTCAATTGAACAGATAATAAGTACTGATGGTGCCATATTGATGTGGCCTGGCATTGCTTCTTATTTCAGCTGTTTTAAAGGTGTAGGAGAGCTGTGCGATGAATCGATTTTTCGCCAGCATGAAGCCCATTTCCTGACTCAATACCCATGGTTTCGGCTGGTAGGTAATCGGGCCTTTGTCTTTACGGAATAAACCTCCCGAAACACTGGCATCGTGGGCAATGTACTCAAGCTGGGGCTTTGCAAAGAAAAAGAATTCACTTTGATTGATTTTAGGTGTCTGACTGTTTGTACCAATGAGACTACGCTTGTAGGCCGATTGAAAAAGTTGATTTATTTTGCCATAGCGCATGGTAAAGCCCATACCAGCACCTGTAAATGTGGTGCCCAAATTAGCGTAGCCATGCCATAAAAGATCTAAATTTTGTGATTTATTTCTTTGGATCAAGCTGCTGTAAGCGACTTGCGTATTCAAACCCAGCTCATTTTTCAATTGGTATTCCCAGCCTTCTGGTGTGTAAAGACCAGTGATACGGTGAATGAATTCCTGAGCTTCTTGTCCTAATGCATTGGGCCCAATGGTACCAAGTTGAGTACTTATTTTGAGTATATTTTCACTTTTATAAAACCATTCCATGCCGGCGCCAGCGAACAAATAGGCAGTGATTGGTCGGTCCACGTAAATGATGGACGGGATGGCACCAGACTGAGCATTGTACATTTTTTGCCCAAGCTCCACTTCCAGGATTTTTTTTTGCATATCGGGCTTTAACTTGCCTTCATCAACTGTCTTTCGGTAGCTGATGAATAAACCATTGGTATAGTAGCGGTCCTGGCCGTTGGCCAAATAGGAATCATTATCGCTCCTAAAGCCAATTTGTTTTTTATAACATTGTGCTTTTAAACCGGAAACAAAGAGGCTAAGCCCCAATACCAGGGTGCAGAATCGAAGAATACGCATACGCAGTTGTAAATAACTTCTTGTTATTTGGTGTTATAACAACTGAATATACTAAAATATAATTTTTGGTTATAAAAAAAAACCTCCCTTAACAAAGAGAGGTTTTTAAAGCGATTTTAATTAAAGGCTGGTTTGATGCTTTCTTTAATGCTCAGATCGAGCGGGTTTTTGACTTTTTCTTTGATCAAGGCAAGGTCAATTAACTCTTTCATTTCTCTTACATAATGAAATTTAAGATCTTTAATGTAATCTTCTTTGATTTCCAAAATGTCTTTCTCATTTGACTTACAAAGGATTATTTCCTTGATGTTGGCTCTTTTAGCCGCCAGTATTTTTTCCTTGATACCACCCACAGGGAGCACTTTTCCTCGCAAGGTGATTTCGCCGGTCATGGCTAAATGAGGTTTTACCTTACGTTGCGTAAATGCCGAAGTTAATGCGGTTAACATGGTCACACCGGCAGATGGTCCGTCTTTAGGCGTGGCACCTGCAGGTACGTGGATATGCACATCCCAATGATCAAACAAACGATGATCAATATTGAATTTTGCAGCATTGCTTCTTAAGTAAGCCATGGCAATGGCAGCCGACTCCTTCATCACCTCACCCAGATTTCCGGTCAGGGTAAGTTTGCCTTTTCCGGGGCTCAGACTAGCTTCTATAAATAGAATGTCGCCACCAACCGAAGTCCAGGCCAAACCTGTTACCACACCGGCTACTTCATTTCCTTCGTAAAGGTCTTTGTCGAAGATGGGGGCTCCCAGAATCTTTTCTACTTCATTCTTGCTGATTGTAGGGTCGTATTTTTCTTCCATGGCAATCTTCGTAGCCACCCCACGCACCAAGGAGCCAATTTTCTTTTCCAATCCACGTACGCCCGATTCTCGGGTATATTCTTCAATCACCTTTTCAATCACTGCAGCTTTAAGGCTTATATCTTTAGTCTGAATACCATGTTGTTCACGCTGTTTAGGCAGCAAGTGACGTTTGGTAATTTCAATTTTTTCTTCAATAGTGTAACCGTTTACTTCAATAATTTCCATACGATCGAGCAGTGCAGGATGAATGGAGCTCAAAGAATTTGCGGTAGCAATAAACATCACGTTGGATAGATCGTAGTCTACTTCTACGTAATGATCATAGAATGAGTTGTTTTGTTCTGGATCTAGAACTTCAAGCAGCGCAGAGGCAGGATCACCTCTAAAATCATTGCCTACTTTATCAATCTCATCCAAAATAAATACCGGATTTGAAGCACCAGCTTTCTTTAAGGATTGAATGATGCGGCCCGGCATGGCACCAATGTAGGTTTTGCGGTGCCCTCTTATTTCTGCTTCATCACGAATACCGCCCAATGCCATCCGCACATATTTCCTGCCTAAAGATTTGGCAATAGATTTTCCGAGGGAGGTTTTACCCACTCCGGGAGGGCCCACCAGGCAGAGGATGGGGGCTTTCATATTGTGTTTCAGTTTCAGTACGGCCAAGTATTCTATGATCCGTTTTTTCACTTTTTCGAGTCCGTAATGATCCTTATCCAGGATTTTTTGGGCACGTTTCAGGTCGAAATTATCTTTGGTAAAGTCGTTCCATGGAAGGTCGAGCAATAACTCCAGGTAATTAATTTGGACGGAATAATCGGCAGCTGCTGGATTCATACGTCCCATTTTATCCAGTTCTTTTTGGAAATGTTCAGCTATTTCCTTCGACCATTTTTTCTTCTTGGCACGTTCTCTTAGGTTCTCCATTTCCAGGTCGGGGGAGTTGCCTCCCAATTCTTCCTGAATAGTTTTCAATTGTTGATTGAGGAAATATTCTCTCTGTTGTTTATCGAGATCGGTGCGAACTTTTGACTGAATCTGATTTCGCAATTCCAGCATTTGAAGTTCCTGCGTGAGGTGTTCCATCACCATCTTAGCTCTTTCTCTCAGGTTGGCTACTTCCAGCATCTGCTGTTTGGTTGCCACATCGGCATTCATGTTGGAAGAAATGAAATTGATGAGGAAAGAAGGGCTTTCTATATTTTTGATGGCGATGGCAGCTTCGCTTGGAATATTGGGAGCCAGCTGGATGATTTGCATCGCCATATCTTTGATATTGGCCATGATCGCCTTGAACTCTGCATTCACCTTTGGTTTTATTTCCTCAAACTTCTCAATCGTTGCCTTAATGTAAGGCTCAGTTTGTACTTGTTCTTTTAGTCTAAAACGTTGTTTTCCCTGAATGATCACCGTAGTGTTACCATCCGGCATTTGAAGCATTTTAATAATCAAGGCTACCGTGCCAATTTCATTCAGTTGCTCCAAACTCGGATCTTCAATGCTTACATCTCTTTGTGAAACCACTCCAATAACGCGGTCGCCTTTATAAGCATCTTTTACCAGCTTGATGGATTTGTCGCGACCAATGGTGATCGGAATGACCACCCCGGGGAATAAGACGGTGTTACGTAGGGGTAGAATGGATAAGGTTTCGGGCGTTTCCTCATTGTTCATTTCCTCCTCATCTTCTTGAGACATGAGCGGAAAGAACTCAGTATCTTCATTTATTAGGGGGATGGCCTGATTAAATTCGAATGGATTGTTGTCGTTCATCTGGTTTTATACAACGTCAATATGACAGTAAAATTTGTAAATCGGAAACTTTTCCGATAGATAAATACATTTGCAAGCCTTGTGCCAATTGATTTTTCGTGTACCTTTTAGGGCTGCTTTGATGGATGTCTGCAAAAAAGGCAGTTAAATTTTTTTTATGGCAAACAAAAACCTTCTTTTGGTATTATCTTTAAATTAAGCTGATTTTGGGGATAGATTGTAAAAATTCTTCCGTCAGATTATTGCTTGTCATTTTTAAATTTTATTTTTAAAAATAATTCCTGGGTTGCTCATTTGAGCGCTCATTTGAACCTGTAGATGTACAAGAGATTCGTGTTTCTTCTTTCCTTTTTTGCTGTTTTGCAAGTTGAACAATTGTTTGCACAAAGTTCTTACCAGGCAATGGGGCAGAAAGCTTTATTGGATGGCGATTTCAATTCGGCGGTTTCACATTTAGAAAAGGCCCTTGCCGCCGATTCTACCAATGTGAATGCTATGTACATGCTGGGCTATTCTTACTACCATGCCGAGAATTATAAAAATGCGGTAGCGGTATTTACGAAAGTGATTGCTGTAAGACCTAATGAGACCAGTGCCTACTATTATCGAGGCAAGGCGAAGAGTAATATTGCCAACTACACGGCTAACATCGCTAATTCAGAAAGGGAAAAATTATTGGTTTCGAGTATTCGTGATTTTACCAGGGCTATTGCATTGAGCGGTGGTGAAGATCCTAAATTCTACCAAAACCGGGCCATTGCCTATCATGATTACGGGGTGCTCAAAGCCCAAAAAATTCCGCGTTTATACGACAAAGTAAAATCTATCGAAGCCCTCAAGTCTTGTATTCTCGATTTTCAGAAAGTGTTGGAAATGAGTCCCGGACGTAAAGATATCATCACCCGGCTGGAAGAAGCCCGTTCTCATTTGGAGAATGTGACTAATCAATAATTTATTTCTTGAATTTACCCACAATCATGAAGTGATTGCTTCCGAGTATCACTACTTCTTGTTTTTTAACAATTTGGTAAAGGGAATCGGGGCAGTATTCGAGGTATTCGCTACTGTTGAACAAGTTGTTGTTCGAGTAATTCTGGATGGTAATGCGCTTGATTGCACCATTCTCTGATTTTAAAATTCGGATTTCTCTGGTTTTGAGCTGTTTTTCTGTAGCGGTGTAGGTTTCTTCTCCTTCCATCATGCTGAAGCGGTATAACCCCTTAAATGCCGGTTTATTGATATCAGAAATCATGAAAGGATCTAATTCCTCCTGCCATTTAATGGCCGTACTGGTTTTGCTTTCGTTCTTTTTATTAAAATGAACAGATTTTTGAACTTTTGGCCGCTCTTTTTCCAATCTTTTTATTTCTTTACTGAAATATCCCTTCAAATCTGGGTAATTGGTGGAACTTGTTTTGAATACCGCCGATTGACAGCCGGTAATTGTAAGCAACAGAAATACAAATGATTTATTCATCATTGAGCAACCAATACATTACCTGTCATATCTTCCGGAATATCGATCTCCATCATTTTTAAAAGACTGGGTGCAATATCTCCCAGTTTCCCGTTTTTGATATGTTTATAATCCTGATCAATTAAGATACAAGGAACTAAATTAGTGGTATGGGCGGTATTAGGACTGCCATCAGGGTTAATCATATAATCGGCATTACCATGATCGGCCAAAATGATAAATGAGTAGTTATTAGCTAAGCCACACTCTACCACTTTTTGAGTGCAGGCATCTACGGTTTCTACCGCTTTTACCACTGCATCAAAAACACCGGTGTGGCCCACCATATCCGGGTTGGCAAAGTTAATACACACAAAATCAGCCCAGCCCGTAGACATGGCATCGCAAGCGGCATCAGCAACGCCCGCGGCACTCATTTCTGGTTGAAGATCGTAGGTGGCAACTTTAGGAGAAGCAATCAAAGCTCGTTTTTCCTGATCAAATTCCTGTTCACGACCTCCTGAGAAGAAGAATGTGACATGTGGATATTTTTCGGTTTCGGCAATGCGTAATTGTTTTTTGTGATTAGCAGCTAATACTTCCCCCAGCGTATGCTTCAGATCTTCATTTTCGAATACTAATTCAACATTCTTGAAATTTTCGTCGTAGGAGGTAAAAGTGATGTAATGCACATTGAGTGCTTTCATTTCTTGTTCCGGAAAATCTCTCTGACTTAGAGCCTGTGTAATTTCACGTCCACGATCAGTGCGGAAATTAAAGCAAATAACCACGTCTCCTTCTTCTATTACCGCTATTGGTTTGTTCTTGTCATCCGTTCTCACCAGTGGTTTTACAAACTCATCTGTTACACCTTCCGAGTATGATTCGGTCAAAGCTTCAGCAAAATCCTTGCAAGCCTTTCCTTCGCCTTTCACCATTAAATCGTAAGCAAGTTTTACCCTTTCCCAACGGTTATCCCTGTCCATGGCATAATAACGGCCAACGGCGCTGACTAATTGTCCAGAACTATTCTTTAAATGCTGTTCTAAATCATTAATGTAACCAATGCCCGATTTCGGGTCCGTATCTCGGCCGTCCAAAAAGGCATGAATGAAAACCTTTTCCAGCGAATTTGCTTTGGCAGCATCACATAGACCTTTGAGGTGATTGATATGGGAATGTACACCACCGTCAGATAATAGACCGATGAAATGAACTTTTTTGTTTGATTTCTTAGCTTGATCAAAAGCAGACTGCAATACCGGATGATGATTCAAGCTGCCATCGGCAACAGCTTTGTTAATTCTGCCTAATTCTTGATAAACAATTCTCCCGGCACCTAAATTCATGTGCCCCACTTCAGAATTGCCCATTTGACCAGCAGGGAGCCCCACCGCTTCGCCGGAGGCTTCTAGTTTGGCATTTGGGTAATTGTTCATCAGGTAATCAAAGAAAGGTGTATTTGCCTGATAAATGGCATTGGAGGAATCTGGTTTACCTAATCCCCAGCCGTCTAAAATAAGGAGTACCGTTTTTTTATTTTTCACATACAAATATACATCCTCCAAAATCAATAAAACGAAACGAGCGTAATGAAGCTTAATAAAATAGTAGTTGTTTCATTCTTCTATTCATTGTAGTTCAATATTGTATTTTTGTGACCTTATGGAATTAAACCGATCGATCTTACTGCCTTTCATTCAATCTGCCCTTAGGGAAGATATAGGCGAAGGAGACCACACTTCTCTGTCAACTATCCCCGCCAATAAGCAGGGCAATGCTCGCCTGTTGATCAAGGAAACGGGGGTACTGGCGGGTGTTGAGGTGGCGATGGAAGTTTTCAAGGCCGTGGATCCTGAATTGAAAGTGACTGTTCATTTGCAAGATGGTAGCTTGGTGAAATCTGGCGATATCGCATTTGATGTTTCGGGATCATCAAGAAGTATTTTAGCCGCCGAAAGGTTAGTGCTCAACATTATGCAGCGGATGAGCGGTATTGCTACTCAAACACAGTGTGTGGTAAAATTGTTGGAAGGGACGAAAACCAAGGTGTTAGATACCCGAAAAACAACACCAGGCATGCGTTATTTAGAGAAAATGGCAGTAAAAATTGGGGGAGGTGTCAATCACCGTTTTGGTTTATATGATATGATCCTGATCAAAGACAATCATGTAGATTATGCCGGAGGTATTCAGGCTGCCATTCAATCGGCCAGAAAATATTTAACTGAGCATCAACTTGATATTCCGGTAGAAATTGAAGTAAGAAGTCTCGAAGAATTGCAAGCAGTGATCGACTATGGACAAATAGACCGTATTCTTATCGACAATTTTGATTTTGAACGACTCAGAGTAGCGGTCGCTATGGTGAATGGAAAATATATTACCGAAGCATCGGGAGGTATAACTCTGGATAATGTCAAACAATTCGCAGAATGTGGAGTTGATTTTGTTTCGATGGGTGCATTGACTCATTCTGTAAAAAGCCTGGATATGAGTTTAAAAGCACAATCTTGATATAATCCACTTAAAATTTAACTGATTCAAGCAGCTAATTTTCTTATAATTGTAAGCAAATGATATCGATCTATTCCATTTCTGCCCTATTGCTTGCCTACCTTTTCGGGTCCATTCCCACTGCTGTTTGGCTTGGACAAGGGCTCTATGGTATTGATGTGAGAGAGTATGGAAGCGGAAATGCCGGTGCCACCAACACGTTCAGAGTATTGGGTAAAAAGGCGGGCATTATCGTGATGGTAGTAGATATTTTGAAAGGATTTACGGCTACCAATTTGGCCGCTTTTATAGGCTATTCAGTTACCGGCCCCCAGAGCTCTACTCAATTTGTGAATTATCAGTTAGCATTGGGTATTACCGCTGTAATGGGGCATTTATTCCCAATTTTTGCCGGATTTAGGGGAGGAAAAGGCATCGCTACCTTGTTCGGGATGATTTTAGCTGTTCATTTTGAAGCCGCCATGATCTGTGTATTGGTCTTTCTATTGGTCTTAATCACTACTAAATTTGTATCGCTGAGCTCCATCTCTGCAGGTTTTGCATTTCCACTAAGTATCGTATTTGTTTTTCATTCGCCTGTAAAGTCCATTTTACTGTATGCAATTTGTATTTGTGTGCTCATTTTGGTTACCCATCAAAAAAATATTGAGCGGCTATTGAGAGGCAGTGAGAGTAAAGTAAATTTGTTCAATAGAAAGAAAACCCTTTCTGTTGAATAGGGTTATTCGAGAGTTATTCAATTTAAATCTGATGAAGACTATAAAAAGTATCCTGCTGTTGTTTTTTACCGCTATTTTATTGTTTTCATGCGCAAAAGTGCCATTAACCGGACGTAGACAATTGAGTTTGGTGAGCGATGAAAGCCTCAATAAAGAAGCTTTGACTGCTTATCAGAACTTTTTAAATGAGCCAAAAACAAAGGTCATAAAGGGGACTTCCGAAGCACAGAGAGTAAAAGCGGTTGGAGCTAAATTGGCCCGAGTGATTGACGCTTATCTCAAACAAAATCGTTTTGGAGATCAATACAATTTTCAATGGGAATTTAATTTGATTGAAAGCAAGGATGTGAATGCCTGGTGTATGCCGGGCGGTAAAGTGGCCGTTTATACGGGAATTTTGCCCGTTACCAAAGACGAAACCGGGCTTGCCACGGTAATTGGCCATGAAATTGCACATGCCATTGCACGTCATTCGGCAGAGCGCTACTCGCATGTGTTGGCTGCGCAAACAGGCGGAGGTATTTTAGGTGTGGTAACTGGCAATGCTTCAGAAGCTACTCAAAAAACGGTGAGCCAATTATATGGCATCGGTGGACAATTGGCCTTATTGAAATATTCTAGAAATCAGGAATCGGAAGCAGATCGTTTAGGTCTGATATTCATGTCGATGGCAGGCTATCAGCCTGAAAAAGCCATCGATTTTTGGGAAAGGATGTCGGCTGCCAAGAAAGGCGATGGAGCTCCCCCCGAATTCCTCAGTACGCACCCCAGCGACGAAACCAGAATTGCCGAAATCAAAAAGAGATTGCCTGAGGCTAATAAGTATTTTAGGCCATCTGCTAATTAATTTCAGACTTCAACACCTGAAGAATAGCTTTTGCTTTCAGTAAGCATTCATCGTATTCATTTTCAGGAATGGCCTGGTGTGTAATGGCACTCCCCACCTGAAACGAGAGGTATTTTCGTTTTGCATCGTACAGCATGGTCCGAATGATAACATTGAAATCAAAATCTCCGTTTGGGGCAATGTAACCTACCGATCCCGAATAAACACCTCTTCTGGTCTGTTCATATGATTCGATCAGCTGCATTGCACGTATTTTCGGAGCGCCAGTCATCGATCCCATTGGAAAGGTGCTACGTAAGATGCGAGACAAAGTTGTTCCTTCTGACAGCCGGCAGCTTATCGTTGAAATCATTTGATGAACTTGCTCAAAGCTGTAAATTCCACACAATTCATCCACCTTTACGGTCCCCGGAAGGGCACATTTGGTCAGGTCGTTGCGTACCAGATCCACAATCATCACATTTTCAGAACGCTCTTTCTCACTCGTTCTCAATTCCTGTTTCATTTTTTCATCTTCCAGCGGATCTGCCAGCCTTCTGGCCGTTCCTTTAATGGGCTGAGAACTCAGTTGGTTCTGTCGCTTACAAATGAATCTTTCTGGTGTTGCCGAGATGATGTAACGTTGCCCCAGTTTGAAAAAATTAGAGAATGGGGTAGGAGAGCATTGATTTAATTCAAAATACGCGGCCAGAGGATTTAATTGGGCATCTTCTGCATAAAACTCCTGACATAAATTAACCTCATAAATATCACCTCGCTGTATGTGTTCCTTTAATTTCAAAACAGCATTCAGGTAGGTTTCGCGATTTAAACGTTGTTTGAGCTGTCCTTTAAAGTCTGTGGAATTTTGCAGAGGGTTAAGTGCCAAGATGGATTGATAGATAGTTTCCGGCTGATCGGCACTTATTACTACTTCATCCCCTCTAAAAATCAGTTGATGTTGGGGGATAAAGAAATACAAATCAGGGAAGCCAAGGCCGTCCCAATTTCTTGACTCGAGTGTCTCGATTTCGTTCTTCAGATCATAGCCAAGGAAGCCAGTGATGTAAAGTGGGCAATTGGCAATGAAGGCATCTAATTGATCCAATGCTCCACCAGTTTGAGCTTTTAATTCACGTTGAACACCAGCGCTGATCAACAAGTCGAATTGATGGTATTGATCTTTGAAATGATTGGAGTTTAAGCAAGCGGCAGTTTCAAATTGACTGGCCCATATAATGGCTTGTTTTTTGAAATTTTCAGGATTTTTAAGTCGAAATATTTGTTTAACTAATGACATATAAGTAATTGTATTACAATTTCTTATGGCATCAAATTTAAAGTTTGTTCTCGGTCTGGTCCAACCGATAGGTATTTCACCGGAACACCCAAATGTTTTTCGAGATACTGGATGTATGCAGTCAATTTTGCAGGAATTTCATTTGTATTACGAATGCCTGTCAGATCTTCGTTCCAGCCAGGAATCGCTTCGTAAACTGGCTCCGGACTGATGGCGCTGATGTCATAAGGCATGTAATCAATTTTCTCTCCATTGTATAAATAATGGGTGCAGGCGTAAATGGTATCAAAGCCACTTAACACATCCGCTTTGGTCATCACCATTTCGGTTACGCCGTTTAGCATGATGGCATATTTAAGTGCAGGAAGGTCGATCCATCCACAACGGCGGGGACGACCTGTGGTTGCACCAAATTCATGTCCAATTGCTCTTAGTTTTTCGCCGGTTTCGTTCTCCAATTCGGTTGGGAACGGACCGCCACCCACACGGGTGCAATAAGCTTTAAAAATACCGATCACCTTGCCAATTTGTTTAGGGGCTATACCCAATCCGGTGCAGGCTCCTGCAGTGGTGGTATTAGATGAAGTGACAAATGGGTATGAGCCAAAATCTACATCAAGCATGGTGCCCTGGGCTCCTTCTGCTAATACTTTCTTGCCAGATCGGAGGTATTGGTTCACGAAATGTTCGCCATCTACCTGAGGAATGGCTTTTAGCATTTCAACAGCTTCAAAGAAAGCGACTTCTTTTTCCGAAAAATCAGGTATTTCGCCGTAATGAGCCAATATCGATTTATGCTTATCTACCAGTTTTTGGTAGCGTGCTTTAAAATCCGCTAATTGAGTATCACCCACTCTCAAGCCATTTCGACCTGTTTTATCCATGTAGGTAGGCCCGATTCCTTTCAATGTCGAACCGATCTTACCCACACCCATTTTGCTCTCTGAGGCCGCATCCAGTAATTGATGAGTGGGTAGGATGAGGTGTGCTCTGCGGGCAATGAACAATTTTTGGTCTGAAACCGGATCAAAACCTCTGGCTTTTAGTCCGTCTAGCTCTCTTTTCAGGATGATGGGGTCGATTACCACACCATTCCCGATGAGGTTCATGGTTTTGGGATTGAAAATCCCCGATGGGATGGTATTTAAAACAAATTTTTGCTGATTAAACTCAAGTGTGTGTCCTGCATTCGGACCACCCTGAAACCTGGCAATCAGGTCGTATTCGGGGCTTAAAACATCTACAATTTTACCTTTTCCTTCATCGCCCCATTGGAGGCCCAGTAATACATCTACAGCCATTAATTTTTTTGAGAGTTAGTTTTTGAGAAAGACTCGCAGTGCCCATCCTTCAGGCGATTGCAGTTTCCGTATAGGTTTAAAGAGTGGTGTTTGATATCGAATTTGAGTAAATCGCCCATCATGGTTTGTATTTGCTGAATACGTGGGTCGCAAAATTCTACCACTTTTCCACAATCGATACAAATGATGTGGTCATGTTGCTTATAACCATATGATTTCTCAAATTGAGCCATGTTCTTACCAAACTGGTGTTTGGTAACTAAATCGCAGGATACGAGCAGTTCAAGGGTATTGTAAACGGTTGCACGGCTCACCCTGTATTTTTTGTTTTTCATGTGGATATAGAGCGATTCCACATCAAAATGGTCGTTTCTGGAATAAATCTCTTCAAGAATGGCAAAGCGTTCAGGGGTTTTTCTGAGGCTTTTATTTTCGAGGTAGGCCTCGAAAATTTTCTTTACCATTTCATGGGTTTCTGTTTTAGACATGAGATTTTAAATCAGTTCAAATTTATTTAAAAAATGTAGTCTCTGCAATTAAATTCAGGATGCTTTTTCAACAGTAGACGGGGTGTCAAAACGAATTACATCGGTTACCCCTCGAACCAGTTTCAGTTTGGCAATCAGGTTGTCGAGGTGTATAGTATCGTTCACATAAACCATGATGCTTCCTTCAAAGATACCTTCATGGCTATCTACCGTAATGGAACGCATGTTGACTTTAAAATCGTTGGAAATGACAGTAGTTAAATTGTTGATTAATCCTACCTCGTCGATACCGATGATTTTGATGCCGGTTAAAAATGCCAGCTGTTTTTGAGAATTCCACTTGGCCTTTACAATACGATAACCAAAATTAGACATCAGTTTAGCTGCATTGGGGCAGCTGGTACGGTGAATTTTAATACCTTCACCCACGGTCACAAATCCAAAAACATCGTCACCCGGAATGGGATTGCAACAGCTGGAAAGTTTATAATCTATTTTTTGGAGATCTTCGCCAATAAGCAGTGTATCAATTTCATCAGTTTTTAATTTTTTGATGAATTCTGATGGTTCTGTTCGCTCATGAACTTTCTGATCCAGATGTTTTTCGGCTGTAAGATAATTTTTAAGATCGCTGATATCGATCAGGCCTTTGGCCACCTGGTACATTAGATCTTGAGAGGCATGTAACCTGAAGTAGGTGGTAATTTTATTCAGATTCTCGGTGGTGAACGGAATTTTAAGCGATTTCATTTTTCGCTCCAAAATTTCCTTTCCATCTTCTGCTATCTTCTTTTTCTCTTCTTTTAGAGAGGATTTGATCTTTGATTTTGCCTTGGCCGTGATCACAAAACTAAGCCAATCTTCTTTTGGGCTTTGTTTGCCAGAAGTGATGATCTCTACCTGGTCTCCATTTTGTAATGTGTAGGAGAGGGGTACCAATTTATGATTGACCTTGGCTCCAATGCAACTGGCACCCAAATCGGAGTGAATATCGAAGGCGAAATCGAGTGCGGTGGCTCCCACCGGAAGTTGTCGGAGCGCACCTTTAGGAGTAAAAATGAAAATTTCATCAGAGAACAAATTCATTTTAAAATCGTCTATGAAATCCAGCGCATTCGATTCCGGATTTTTCAACATCTCCCTTACTTTTTGCAGCCATTGGTCTAAACCACTGTTTTCAGCATTGGGAGCCTCTTTGTATTTCCAATGAGCGGCAAAACCTTTTTCAGCGATTTCATTCATTCTTTCGGTCCTGATCTGTACTTCTACCCATTGCCCTTTGGGACCCATTACGGTGGTATGTAGCGACTCATAACCGTTCGCTTTGGGCGATGATACCCAATCTCTCAGACGATCGGGATTGGGTCGGTAGAAATCGGTTACAATGGAATAAGCTTTCCAGCAGTCCGCTTTTTCCTGATCTATTTTGCTGTTCAAAATAATGCGGATAGCGAACAAATCGTAAACTTCCTCGAAAGGAATATTTTTGTTTCGCATTTTATTCCATATGGAATGAATGGATTTTGGCCGGCCGTAAACCTCCGCTTTTAAACCTTGTTCATTTAATATTTTTTGAATCGGGTCGATGAATTCTTTGATGAATTTTTCACGTTCCGCTTTTTTCTCATTTAGGTTTTTGGCAATGTACTTATAGGTGCTTGGCTCGGTGTATTTCATGGCCAAGTCCTCTAATTCCGATTTCATGGCATACAAACCTAAACGGTGAGCCAAGGGGGCGTAGAGGTAAATGGTTTCTGAAGAAATTTTGAGCTGTTTCTCCCTCGGCATGTGCTCCATGGTTCGCATGTTATGCAAACGGTCGGCCAGTTTGATGAGGATCACTCTTACATCATCGGCCAGGGTAAGGAGCATTTTTCTGAAATTCTCTGCCTGTAGTGAGCTGTTGTAATCAAAAACACCAGAAATTTTAGTCAAGCCATCTATGATTTTGGCCACTTTTTTGCCAAAAACAAGTTCAATGTCTTCTAAGGTGATATCGGTATCCTCTACCACATCGTGCAAAAGCGCACAAACAATGGAGGTGGTGCCCAAGCCAATTTCTTCTGCGGCAATTTGTGCCACCGCAATAGGATGGTAAATGTATGGTTCTCCAGATTTTCGGCGCATATCCTGGTGACTCTCCAAAGACATGTCAAAAGCCTGCCTGATCAAACGCTTGTCTCCCTTTTGTAAGTTGGGTTTACATGCTTTCAATAAGGCCCTGTATCGCTTGAGGATCTCTTTTTTTTCTACTTCCAGGTCTATAATTAATTCACCCATTCCAATGCAATTCTCTGGTTTTATAGCGTTTAATTCAATAGATCTTTCAAAAGAAGGAAAATGAAAACAAGTAAGCCTACCAAAACTTCGTTTTTGTATTTCCTCAGAAACTGATTAAACCTAAACATGCTTAATTTTATTTTTTAAATTGATGTAGATTTTGCTGGTACAATTTATCGCTTTATATTGATAATGAGCGATATTACATTTTAAAATTAACTGTAACTTTGTGTAGTTAAATTTATGAAATTTTTCAGGTATATCTTGCTGTCTCTTTTTTGTTTGCCTCTTCTTGTGATGGCGCAGGAGAAATATGACCCTGTTCTGAAGGGGAAGAATGATACCATCCGGGTGGCTTTAACCATGGTGGATGGGGAGCTGATTCCTTGGGCAACACTACCCGAAGTTCCAATTATTGATAACCGAATTTTTAGAACTCCTGAGCAACAGGCAGCATACAATAGATTGAGATACAATGTTTTAAAGGTATTGCCTTATGCCATGTATGCTCGATCGAGGTATGCGAAATTGCAGCAAGATCTGGGCGATGCAAAAAATCGGAAAGAAGAACGAATGCTGAGCAAGGCCTTTGAAAAAGAGATCAAAGATATGTTCAACAGGGAGATCAAAAACCTGACCATTACACAAGGTGGAATTCTGATCAAATTGATTGACAGGGAAACGGGACACAGCAGTTTCGAAATTTTAAAAGATATGAAAGGCGGACTCACCGCATTCTTGTATCAATCGGTGGCGAGGGTTTTTGGCAATAACCTAAAGAAGAAATACGATTTACAAGAAGATAGGGATATTGAAAGCATCATTCAGCAGACACCATATTATCGTTATGGGCACATGTAGCCAACCTGCATTTTTCTTACCTTTAAACATCTCCAAATAATCAGCTTGATTTTATGAAATTAGACGTCCTCGTTTTTGCCGCTCATCCGGATGATGCTGAATTAGCATGCTCAGGTACCATTTTAAAATACACCAATGAAGGCAAAAAAGTGGGCATTGTTGACTTAACGCAAGGTGAGTTGGGTACCCGGGGCAGTGCTCAATTGAGAGCTCAGGAGGCTGCCGCTTCAGCTGAAATTTTGGGACTGACCATTAGAGAAAATTTAGGTTTGAGAGATGGATTTTTTCTGAATGATGAAGTCAATCGTCTGAAAGTGATAGAGGCGATCAGAAAATACCAACCTGAAATTGTATTAGCCAATGCTTTCTCTGACAGGCATCCTGATCATGGACGTGCATCGGAATTGATTAATGATGCTGTTTTTTTATCCGGATTAAGCAAGATAGAAACGCAGTTAAACGACCAAACTCAAAAACCTTGGCGACCACGTTTGCTCCTTCATTATATTCAAGATAGGTATATTCAACCCGATATTTTAATAGATATCACTCCGTATTGGGAA
Organism: Sphingobacteriaceae bacterium; assembly: GCA_947458875.1. Taxonomy (GTDB): domain Bacteria; phylum Bacteroidota; class Bacteroidia; order Sphingobacteriales; family Sphingobacteriaceae; genus JAIPAN01. Next base: position 27,466 of record CANGZD010000010.1, on the reverse strand, counting down.
CAAAAATTAGCTTCCATCCGGGCTTTCAAATCTCAATTCTTTGATCCTAAGTCATCAGAGCCTGATACTTACATTTCTTCCCCCGATTTTCTAAACGCTTTGGAGGCCCGGTGCCGTGAATTTGGAAAATCCATCCAGGCAACTTATGCCGAAGGTTTTACTTCAAAAAAGCTGCTGGGTGTGAAAAGCTTGTTCGATTTACGTTAGTGGTAGTATAAAAAAAGCGGAACATGTTAAACACATTCCGCTTTCGTGGTCCATGATTGGGTGTTTAGAGTTTTGCAACAATTTGTTCCATCACATTTAAACCTGCGTCTATGTGATCATTACTCATGATCAATGCTGGTCTGAAGCGGATGGTTTGATTGCCACAGCCCAAGAACATCACATTCTTCTCAAGTCCTTTTTTGATAAACTCATCACGCATGGTTTTACTAGGAAAATCAAACGCTGTGAGCAATCCCTTGCCTCTTACATTACTCACCTGAGGATACTTTTCAGCTATTTTCGAAAGTCGCTCTTGAAGATATGCTCCAGTTTGCGCAGCATTTTTGACCAGCTGGTCTTCATCAATAATTTCCATGATCTTACTGGCTCTGACCATGTCGACCAGGTTACCGCCCCAGGTAGAGTTGATACGAGAGGGAACCCGGAAAACATTGGTATCAATATCATCAATTCGGGTGCCGGCAAGTATTCCGCAGATTTGCATTTTTTTACCGAAAGCTAAAATATCCGGACGGGCCTTTTCTCCAAAATGTTCGTGACACCAAAATTTACCAGTTAAACCAACACCGGTTTGTACTTCATCGTAAATTAATAAAGCCTCATTCTCATCGGCTAAAACACGTAATTGCTCTAAAAACTCTTGTCGAACATGGTTATCTCCGCCTTCAGACTGTACGGGCTCAATTAAAATGGCGCAAATATCATCTGGATGGTTTTTAAACGCTTGCTTTATTTGAGCGATAGACAGTGCTTCCCTTTGTTTCAAATCTTCATAATTCGCATCGGTAAATGGGAATTTTATTTTTGGGATGCTTACCCGTGGCCAATCGAATTTGGCAAACCACTTGGTTTTATCGGGTAAAGTATTCGTCAGGCTGACTGTATAGCCCGAACGTCCGTGAAAAGCTTGTTCAAAGTGTAAAACTTTATATCCCTTCTCCTCTGTATAGCCTTTCTGGAAGTTTTTTTGAACTTTCCAGTCCATTGCGGTTTTAATAGCGTTTTCGATAGCTAAGGCACCTCCCGCTATAAAAAATGCATGCGGTAAATATGATGGAATACCAATTCTGGAGAAGGTGTCAACAAATTGAGCGTATTGTGTGGTATAAATATCTGAGTTCGATGGATTGGTCAATGCCGCTAACATCAGGTTCTTCTTGAATTCCTCATCATTCAACATTTTGGGATGATTGTAACCCAGGGGTACAGAGGCAAAGCAAGTAAAAAAGTCGAGCAGTGTTCTATTGTTTTTTGCATCGTAAATATGAACACCCTCACTTTTCTCCATATCAAATGTCAGGTCGAAACCGTCAGCTAAAATATGTTTGCTGAGTGTTTCCTGAACTTGATCGGGTGCGATAGATAATTTATACATAGGTTTTAAAATTGTTTATGTAAAATTACCAATAAGGGCTCTCATGGCCAATTTTTAGCTTATTTTTCCAAAAGAGGTAAAAAATAGGTTTAAATTATTTAAACCTATTTTTTCTGGTTTTTGCGTGGAGAAAAATAGAGGTGTGGAAAATTATTTTATAAAATTTCCTCCAAAATCTTCCTGAATTCAGGCGCTCTGGCAGTTATTTTTTCTCTAATTCCCAACAGTCCGGTCTTACCCCCGGTATGGATCCAAAGTAGGTGTTCTCCTGGTTTGAAAAAATCGGACCGGATTAAATCATCTAATCCAAAAACCAACTTAGCGGTATATACCTGATCCAATAAAATTTGATGTTGGTGATAAAAGTCAATTATAAACCCTAATAACTGGTCATTATATTTTGCATATCCCCCAAAATGATAGTTTTGATGCAGTTGAAGAGGAGCATCCGAAGTAATATAATTTTCAATGGCCTGCTTCAAAAAGGTACCATCTTTTAGCACGGGAATTACGTGTAAATGGGTTTTTAATTGCTTTTTTTTTATGGCAGCTAAAATACCGGCAGCTGTACTTCCTGTTCCAGCTGCACACACGATGTGATCGTAGGTCGCATTCAGCTCAGTTACAATTTCTTCACAACCCAGAACGGCTTCCTGACTGGCACCACCTTCATCAATAAAATAAGCCTGATTATCTTTCCCAAACAGGTCTTTAAACACTTGATGTTTATCGCGGTAGCGCTCCCTGTCCACAAATTTTAAATGCATCCCCAAGCTACTGCACTTGTCCAGAACTTCATTTTTCACATGTTCACCCCGGACTATCCCAGTACATTGTAGACCGCTGTAATTGGCAGCAGCAGCACAAGCAAGCAAGTGATTGGAATAGGCGCCACCAAATGTAACCAGGTGGGTTTTCGATTCACTCTGTGCTTTAGAAAGGATGTATTTCAACTTACGCCATTTGTTTCCCGAAATGAGTGGATGAATCAGGTCGTCTCTTTTAACAAATACCCTCAATCCCTTTTCCAGGTAAAGTGGGCGGTGGATTTCCTGCACCGGACTGGGTAAGTTTAATTTCATTAATCATTAAACAATAAAGCCTCCAAGAAGGAGGCTCTAAATCTTTATCTGCCTATTCCTACCCCAATACCGGCATTGAAGGCTTCAAAATCGCCAAAGCTATATGAGCCGAAAACCCGTAGCAATAAGAGGTTAAACTGCAATCCAACATTGGTTCTTAAAGTGTAGGGATTTTTTTGGTTGATGCTCACAGGGTCGGTAAAATTTACATAGGTATTGTTGGTGATCTGAAACGGATAAACACCTTTCAAGTCCACATTGCTTTCAGATTTTTGATATGCCATACTTATGAAAGGGGTAAAGAATAATACCTTTTTGGATAGGATGGCTTCCATATTTAAACCTTCGAATGTCGCTTCCAGTTTTTGATTGGGATCTGTTATGGTGTTATTAGCCCCTCTCACTTCCAGCGGAAGCTGGTAAGTTAATCGAGTGTAACCCACCGCAGCAGCCAAATCAAAAGGTAAGATCTTGTCAGAAAGTTTGCCGGTAAATAAACGTAGTAAATTTACTTTCACCCCAGCACCCATCATGCCGATGGTGCCGTTTGATTCACCGAGTTTAATATTGGGTACATACCTAACTGTAAAATCCATTCCTTTTATAAAACCCACCGTTGCTTGTAGTTGAGGTGCAGGAACGAAAGGCAATTCGGCACCTTTGGGTAATACAAATTGTCCTACTTGTACATTATTGGCATAAATATTCATGAGGGGTCCACTGATTTTATCTCCGCCAATGGTAGGGCTCATTATTTTTGAAGGATCTGCAGGGGCTATATTACTCGAAAGGCCGATTTTGGTGATATCGAACAATTTATCGTTTTCAGGAATCGTGGCACCGGTCATACCCAATCTCAACTCTACTCTTCCGAAATTTTTGGTAGCACCGCTGGTATTCCAGTTGGAGTTTATAGCTGTGCCAAATCCTCTTAAAAAGGGATTCAGATAAGCCTGTATCAGTTTTTGGGCATCTTCTCTATTTGATTTAAAGAGACCTGATATTTCATCCTGAGCACTCAGAGAAGTACTAAATACAAACAGAAATAGAGAAATTACAAGGGTTTTGAAGGTGGTGTGATTCTTTTTCATGCAAAAAGATTAGTGCATTTAGCCTGTTGCTATTGCTAAATATAGCTCATTTCCTGGCAAATTTAATCTTATGGCGCTAAAACTATGTTAAATCATAAATTTTCTTTTAGAAAGATTTAAGGTTTATTTTTGGACATGGCCGAGCACCTGGACTTATTGGAACAAGACGAACAAGATTTATATGAGCACCTGCGAATAGAAGTAGATAAAGGTCAGTCGCTCTTACGTATCGATAAATTCCTGATGCATCGCGTTGAAAATGCTTCGAGAAATCGCATACAAAATGCAATTGAAGCAGCCAATGTGTTGGTGAATGGCCAGGTAATCAAGGCGAGTTATAAGGTAAAGCCTAAAGATCTCATCACGGTAGTTTTACCGCATCCGCCCCGCGATACGGAGGTTTACCCTGAAAATATCCCTATTGAAATTGTTTATGAAGATGATGACCTACTGGTAGTTAACAAAGCAGCTGGAATGGTGGTTCACCCTGGTTACAACAATTATACCGGTACTTTAGTGAATGCCCTGGGTTATCATTTTCAAAATTTGCCTCAATTAGCCGGCAACGAAGGTCGTCCGGGATTGGTTCACCGAATTGATAAAGACACTTCGGGTTTGTTACTCATCAGTAAGAACGAACGATCGCTCACTTATTTGGCAAGGCAGTTTTACGACCATACCATCACGAGAAAATATCAGGCGCTGGTTTGGGGCGATTTAGCGGAAGATGGTACCGCGACAGGTTATATTGGTCGGAGCGCAAAAGACCGTAGGGTAATGGACATTTATGAGGAGGAAGAAAAGGGAAAATGGGCTGTAACACATTACAAAATATTAGAAAGATTTGGTTACGTTACGCTCATCGAATGTCAGCTGGAAACCGGCCGTACGCACCAAATCAGGGCACACATGAAACATTTGGGGCATCCGCTTTTTAGTGATGCCAGCTACGGTGGCGACCGCATTTTAAAAGGAACCGTGAATGGAAAGTATAAACAATTTGTAGAAAATTGCTTTGCCTTAATGCCAAGGCAGGCCCTGCATGCAGAAACCTTGGGATTTATTCATCCCAGCACGAAACAATATTTACACTTTCAAGCTCCTATGCCAGCCGATTTTACGGCAGTTTTGGAAAAATGGCGTAATTATATAAAATATGCCTAATCACTTGATCAATATTAATAATGAATTAGTACCTGATGATGTAGCTGTTTTTACAGCCAATCACAGGGCTTTACGTTATGGAGATGGTTTGTTTGAATCGATGCGAATGATGAATGGCGAACTGAAATTTGCCGATTTACATGCAGATAGGATTCAGCGGGGGATGAAGGCCTTGAAAATTGAAGCTCCTGGTAAAATTGATGCTGCTTTTTTACAACAAAAAGCCGAAGAACTATGCCGCGTAAATAAAATGGGAGCTCATGCCCGTTTCCGTTTAAGTGTTTACCGCGATGCGGATGGCTTGTATGCACCCAACTCCAATAAGATGGGATTCATTTTAGAGAACGTTAAATTGGAAAGTGGTCGATACGAGTGGAATAACAAGGGTTTATTGATCGATGTTTTTACTGAGGTTAGGAAATCTGCAGGAGCACTTTCAAACTATAAAACAGCCAATTCTTTGGTTTATGTTTTAGCCGGCATTTTTAAAAACGAACAAAGATTGGATGAAGCAGTCCTCTTAAACCAGGATGGTTTTTTATGCGAAGCAATCAGCAGTAATGTCTTCGTGGTTTATAAAAATCAAATTTTTACCCCTGCTTTGAGTGAAGGCTGTATCGCTGGAGTGATGCGCCATGTGGTGATTAGTCTGGCTAAAAAAGCGGGAATGCAGGTGATTGAGGCTCAACTCAATCCGGCGGTGTTAGCGGCTGCAGAAGAGATATTTTTGACCAATGCAAGCAAGGGCATACAGTGGGTAATGGGTTATAAGCTAAAGCGCTATTTCAATAAAACAGCAACTTTTCTTTTTAAAGAACTGAATAAGTTATAGACGTACCCCTCTCAAAAATCCCTCAATTCCCATTTTCTTTTTGCCTTCCATTTGAACTTCCAGTAAGTGGATAAATCCATCGGTAGCAGCAAATTTCAAGAAGTTTTTGTGATCAGTTGAATAATTGCCAGCAGGGATATCGGGCTTTATTTTTTCGATACGTACCCTGAAAATTTTCAAGTTTTTGCCTAATAAAGTAGTAAAAGCAGTGGGGTAGGGACTTAAACCCCTCACGAGGTTAAAAATTTGTATCGCCGGAAGGTTCCAATTTATTTTGCAATCCTCTTTAAATAATTTAGGTGCATGTTTTTCTTCTTTTGGTGCTAATTGTGGTTTCGCTTGTACATGATTCTTCTCGAGTTGATCTACAGTTTTAACCAACAGTTTTGCACCAATTTCTTTCATCCGGTCGTGCAATTCGCCGGCAGTTTCTTCATCGCCTATGGCAAATTTATCCTGTAAAAGAAGGTCGCCGGTATCAATTTCATGCTTGAGCTTAAAAGTACTCACCCCCGTTTCCTTATCTCCATTAATGATGGCCCAGTTGATAGGGGCTGCTCCTCGATAATCGGGTAGGAGTGATCCATGCAAATTGATGGTGCCCAATGTTGGTAAATTCCAAACCACTTCTGGCAGCATTCGGAAGGCAACTACCACTTGCAGCTCTGGCTCGTAGCTCTTCAACTCTTCGATAAATACGGGGTCTTTGAGTTTTGCAGGTTGAAGAACAGGCAGGTCATGCGCAATTGCAAATTGTTTTATAGCCGATTGTGAAATTTGTTGACCACGACCTGCAGGTTTATCAGGAGCAGTTACTACGGCAACAACATTTTTGCCTGCTTCGAGCAGGGCTTGTAGTGATGCCACAGCAAATTCGGGGGTACCCATAAAAACAATTCTCATCGGCAAAACATCAGGGATATAACAAGTATTTTTTACGCATCATTTTGTACTGGCTCAGGGCCGGTTCCCAACTCAGGCGGATCTCTTCCTCACTTTTTCCAGCAATGATTTGCTTTCGTAGTTCGTCGGTGCCTGCCAGCTTGTCAAAATTACCCATTTGGGGATGTTTTTTATAATCAAAAAAACTGTCTTTATCGGGGTATGCCTTGTAGAGATCGAGCAGCCATTTTAAATTCAATTGGTCGTTTTTTCTGAATGATCCAACCGAATAATTCCTTAAATCGATTCCGTAACAATCTTTTCCCAAATGAATTGGATTTTCGCTCATTCCTGGAATTGATTTAGGTTGAAATGAAAACCGGTATTTGCCTTTTAAGTCTGGACTGCCCAATACTTGGAAGGGATCGTAAGTGCCACGACCCTGGCTGATCACCGTGCCTTCAAACAAGCATAAACTTGGGTAGAGATAAATGGATGCTTGCGTGTTTAAATTGGGCGATGGTTTGATTGGGACCTTGTATTCAGTTTGATGTGTGTAGTTTGACACTTTCACTATTTTCAATTTGCATTGAACTTGTTTGTTCAGCCAGCCTTCACCATTGATCATTTGAGCATATTCTGCAATCGTCATTCCGTGTACAATCGGAATTGGATGCATACCGATGAACGACCTGAATTTTTCATCTAAAACAGGTCCATCAACATAAAATCCATTTGGATTCGGCCGGTCTAGCAGTAATAATTCCAATTGGCTTTCTGCACAAGCTTCCATTACATAATGCAGTGTGGAGATGTAAGTGTAAAATCGAGCCCCCACATCCTGGATATCAAAAATGAGGATGTCTAATCCCGCTAAATCTTCTGGAGTAGGTTTAAGGTGTTTGCCGTAAAGAGAAATGACAGGAATGCCGGTTTTAGGGTCAATGCCGTCGGCTACTTTAGCGCCATTGCTATAATTGCCTCTGAAACCATGTTCGGGTGCAAATATTTTTCTAACATCAACGCCTAAGCTTTTTAAACTATCTACGCTCAATTTTTTACCAATGGTAGAAGTTGCATTCATGACCATGCCCACCTTTTTACCTTTTAAATAGGGTACATATAGATCGGTTTGGTCTGCACCGGTTTTTAATTTGCTCTTGGATGATTGTGCTGATGAAGCCATCGCAACAAAAAGCAGGAGTGTCAATAAGCAGTATTTCATATGAGTGACCAAAAAAATTTGCACCTTTGCTAAGGTACAAAAAATCCATTCAGCGCTTGAATTTCCCTTTTTATCTGGCCCAACGCATCACTTTTAAATCCAAACGGACTTTCTCTAAAATGATCGTTCGGATGGCTGTTTTGGCGATTATGTTGGGCTTGTCGGTGATGATTCTCTCCCTGGCTATTGTGAAAGGTTTTAAGTCGGAGATCAGGGAGAAAATGAGGGTCTTTTCTGGAGATATCCAGATTTTAAAATACGATCTGAATAATTCACTCGAAAATTCGGCTTTAAAATTAGACTCGAATAGGCTGCAGGAGCTGAAACAATCCAAAACTATTGAATTCATTCACCCCATTGCCACAAAAAACGGCATCATTAAGGTGAACAGAGAAGTAGAAGGTGTGGTGTTAAAAGGTCTGGATGCCAGCTATCATTGGGATTGGCTCAAACCATTGATCATTTCAGGAAATGCACTCGATTTTAGTGATGAACAGGCCGTGCAATCTCAAATTCTGATTTCTAATTATACAGCCTCTCGTCTAAAGTTGAAAGTGGGCGATGATTTCCTGATGTATTTTGTGCAGGAACCTTTGCGAAAACGCAAGTTCAAAATTGTCGGAATCTTCAATTTTGGTGTGGAGGATGTAGATAAAACCTATGTTATTGGGGATTTGAACCTGGTTCGCAAGTTGAATAATTGGTCTGAGGGTGAAGTAGGTGCTTATGAGATTCGGCTCAAAGATTTTGAAATGCTGGATCAGCAAGCTCTTCAAATACATGAGCAATTGGATCTCGGTTTAAAAGCTTTTACAGTCAAAGAGTTATATCCGGTTATTTTTCAGTGGCTTTCTTTATTAGATGTCAATACACAGGTAATTTTTATATTGATGCTGGCCGTGGCAATCATTAACATGATTTCTGCCTTACTGATTATGATTTTGGAGCGAACGCAGTTTATTGGGCTTTTAAAAGCGTTGGGTAGTTCTAATTGGTCAATCCGTAAAATATTTTTGTTTCAGGCGGCCTATCTCATTGGTTTAGGCTTGTTGCTGGGTAATATTTTTGGTGTGGGGCTGGCTTTGCTGCAGCAATACACGCATTTGATTCCCTTAGATCCTGAATCGTATTACATGAACTTTGTGCCGATAGAGTTACATTTAAGTGATTTATTATGGTTGAATGCCGGTACTTTGGTTATTTGCATGATGGTGCTGATTATTCCATCTATGTTAGTTAGCCGAATTGTGCCGGTAAAGGCACTGCGATTCGAATAGCCCATCTATTTCTTAATGAGAAGCTTTTCAGCATAAGTCTCCTGATCCCTGCTCAGTTTAAGCAGATAAATCCCGGACCTAAACGGACTTAAATCAATTTTTTCTCCTGTCCATTCCCGCATTAAAAGTCTTTTTCCTTCTATATCTAAGAGCTCTAATTTGTATGGCAACAACTTTGGTTCATCTATCATAATTCCCACAAAATCTTTAGCTGGATTGGGGAATAGGCTTATTTTATTTTTAATGACTCCTGGCGACTGCGTATAGGGGTAGAAAAAAAATCGCTGTTTTTTAGGCTGTTTAGGTATGGAATCTTGCTGTGCATGTAACCCAAAGGGGATGATGCAAAACATCAGTAAAATCAAAATGTAAATATTGTTTTCATACTTCATGGTGCAATTAATTAGGTTTTTCATAATGAAATTTAAAAATAACTAATGAGCCCACCACTCTGCCTGGGAAGTAAGAGTCAGCAGGATTGGGACTGATTTCCTCATTTAACTTCCAATTTTGTCCCGTCTCTTTAATGTACTCCTGGGCTTTAAAAATCACTTCAGGACGGTCAGCCAATTCTGTCATTCCTGAAAAGACCGACTTGATGGTTAGTCTCACCAAATAATCGCCATCCTGGTCGAGAATCTGTCCATTTAATAAACCACCGACTACCTGAGCAGGATTACCCGCTGAAAAACCCACCTGTAAGGGGTCATTTGCATATGCGTCATGTTTAAAGTCGAGCGTGCCATCCGGCCTGATGACTTCAACGGTATATATAAAACTGCCCGGGATCACTTGTTTGTTTGGACCGTATAAATCTTTTACATACAAGAAAAAGCCCAAATCATATCTTGCTGGCGATTTTTGGGTGTTGAATTCAGCTTTGCTCGGGTTTACACAGTCGGGGTTTGGCCCAATTCCGGCTACATACCATTCATACACAGTTTCATATTCTAGATTTTCTACAATGATGGTATTTTCTGTGATAATCTTATTTTGTATAATCGCTTCTGAGCCACGGCCATCAATTTTTTTGTACAGGCTGAATCGGTACTGAGTTGCATTCGGAATGGCTTCCCAACTAAAGCTAACAGAACGATCTGCGTCTAAAGCAACAGTTTGATTTTCTGGGCTTAAATTAATCGGTTTTGGAAGGTGGATGTCATATTTATCCACAGCTGCCGGCCCAAAAACCCAATTATCATTCCGGTCTTTTATCCCAGCACTAAGCTGCCATTCATAACTTGTCAAGGGCTCGCTAGCCTGATTAAGCGGAGGCGATTTCAGTTCTTCGGTCACACCGGTGGTAATGATTTGTTGGGTATTTAGGTTTTTAATGCTGTATTGATATGCACCAGCACCTGCTACAGGATCCCACCTAAGTGTCACCGGTTTCCCAATTTCTATACAGCTTAAAGGAACGATAGGGGGGGTGGAATTAAGTTTTTATCAACCACAAAATGAAATGGAGTTGGCGTTTCGCCTTCCTCTGTAACAGGAATAAAAGGAGGTATAGGATCTTTAATAGGTACGAATGTCCATCCGTAAACATGCCCATCCTCCAGAAAATCATTGGCTGTCAGCTTAATATCCAAGATGCTGGGCTTAGGATGATAGTTTTTCCATTCCGGATCTTGGAAATCTCCATTCAGGAAAAATCGGCTTAAATAACGGTCGGCCCTTGGTTCTTCGCTGGTGGCACTGATTTGCAGCGCACCCACCATCGGTACAAGGGTATAATCAGCAGGTATGCCCAAGGTGATTTTTGGAATATCAGTGTTAAAATTAATGGGTTCAGAAAAATCGCCGAATGCATCCGGATATTGCAATTTTTCTTCTGCATTCAGCAGTACATAGTTGACTATTCCTGTTGTAGGATCTTCAATTATTTTAACACCTTCCGTTGATCCGCTTTTTGCTTTTGCCGCGATTCTCCAGTTGTAGGATTTATCTTTTCCCAGAGCAACTTGATGGTAAACGATGGCTTGTTCTTCATCATAAGGCCGTTTAATATTCATCTCCTGTTCTGGTATTGCACCTGATTGGTCAGTGACTTTCATAGCATAGCTATCGGCTCCAAGGATGCTGCTCCATTGAAACGGTGTTTCCCAAGCCTTTGCCAAGCTGCCATCTCCAGGGGAGAGGTCATCTGGCGCACCAATTAGAGCGGTATTGAAAGTATAGGTTGGCGTCCATTTCTGTTTATTTTTTAAGGATAAACAAAAGGTCGGATCGGGGCTGCTGTCGCAATTACCACTCACGCCAATTCCAAGATTGCCCGCTTCGTACAAATGAGAACGCAAATAATAAGTTTTTCCCGGCAAGAGATTGACCCTGCCGAAACTCATTCCATTATTTAAGTTGGGTGTGATATAGTTTAAGAATCGATATACAATGGCCTCATTTTCATCAAAATTTGCACTCTCGCTCACTTCGAAAATCCGGCTACTTTCATACAGAGGGTATTCAACCTCAATCCCTAATTTGGCCGACCAGGGGTAAATGGTCTGACCGTTTTCAGGATGAGTTTTTAGATTCGCGGCATACTCCGGTAAGTCCATTACGGCTGCCCATGCATCGTGAAGCGCAATGTACTCTTTGCTTTTTTGGTCGTAACCTAAACTGTGCAGTACTTGATGACAAGCTAGCCTGAATTGTTCAAATGTACTCTGCAGGGGAACTAATTGATAAGCTTTCCATACAATTTGCAGTGCCAAATCATTAGCAATGGGAAAAACGAAATAAGTTTTTCCTTTCTCATTTTTATAGCCTTGATATGCGTTAGTGCCGTTTACCAATAAGTAATACCAAAAATTGAGTAAAGAAGCATTTCTAGCCGGATAAATCAAATCCCAATTGGTACCCTGATATAATTTGGGCATGGCGGCAAATTCCGGATGAGCAAAATCAAATAAACTGGGCTTATTGGGGATATTTTCTCCTAATGTCCAGATTTGGGGTTTGATATAAGGTAGACCCATTTGGAATTGATTTTTTACATTAAGTGCGAATATTTGAGCAATACCTGTTCTAATGGCCTCCCATTCTGGATGTGCATAATCTTGCGTTAAGTTTTGATCTGATTTAATAAAATGATTGATGCCTTGAAAGTAAGTTTGCACCACTGCGTCCAGATCAGATGCTTCGGGTGTAAGGGGGTAATAATAAGTTTGACTTGCAATATCAAATACTGCTTTTTGATGTAATGGATCTCCTAAAACATTATTAATTGGGATATTGGCATTTCCCGCCGGACCGATGTGGTTAAAGTGTTCTTTAAACCAATTATTGGTGTATTCACTTGCCCATTGTACCCCTACGGCAGATTTGGAAAAGTCTACATTGTTATCCGAATGAAATATTTGGTCTCCGTCTCCATCAACAATTAGCTCCCGCAATTCCGTATTCGGATTAAATTGTTGGGTTTGAATGCCCGGGCTTTCATTGCAATTCTTCAATGAAAATAATGGCTGGCTGAGGGGATCTTGGTAGAGGGTTGTTTTTAGGGTTTTGAAATTTACTTTGCCATTGTAATGGGTAATACCTGAAGTAGGGGCATTACAATCGGGGTTATTTGATCCGGGATCCCACTTCTTACCAACACCAACTGCAAACCAGGCATTCATAATTTGTTTATAAGCATGAGATCCAATCGGGTGTCCCAGTTCCTGTATGACGACCAAAGTTGCTTCCCTTGCATCGTAAAATGTAGATTGGTAAGTCAAATTTTCAGTAAAGGTTTTGAAAACCACCTTAAGAGCCAACTTATAGGAAGCCTCCCTGTCTCCCGGAATCAGTGGCGTAATGTGGTAAATAAAAGCATCACCCGACTGATCATCAACAGTACCTGACTTCATTGAATTAATTAAATAAAACCAAAAATTCATCACTTCTGCATTGGCATGAGGGTTGTATTTCGGACTATCCGGGTAGCTGTAATAATTCCCATGGTAGGTGTTTGGATAACCATTTCTTTTAGGGTTATCAAACGGTCTTGATCCGATATTGAATAAAGTTCTACCTTGGTGAAAACCTATTGTCCAGTTAGGCAAATCAAACTTCCCCTGCCCATACCAGTTATCCATAGATAGCCCCATGATATCGCAAAAGGATTCAACCAAGGCGTCCATTTCAGGGTGTATTGTTGGATTGCTAATAATCGCATCATCAGTGAGCTCGTCACCTGATGGTGGCGGACCTAAAGCCTCCAAAACGATTCCATGAGAAATTTCATGGCCGATAATATCTCTGCTTACTTCTGGATATAAATAGGAATAGATATTGAAACTGATAATTTTTTTCTGGGTGCTGAAACCGGTAGGCAGCTCTTTACTTACAACGGCAGAAATGCAGATATTACCTGCTTTGTCAAAGCCATCCCAATTGAAAAAATCGTGTGTGAACACACTGAATTTTTGTATTCCTTCCAAAACACTTACGCCTAATTCACTGTCCAGAGAACTAAAAAACCAAGGTTCCGGGCGTTGATTAAGATGCTTCATCCTATTAAATGGCCCATTATAACTTTGAAATCTTGCATTAAAAGGTATAATGCTTGCAAATGGAATAAGCATATATCTACTGGTCATTAAATCTTCATGCATACCAACCACTTCATTGCTGGCATAAATACCTAAGGCAGGAGCCTTATACGCACTCAGTGCAATTCCAGTAGTATAGGGTTCAGAAAATGGCATGGGAACTATTCGACCATCATATTCTTCAAGAACGAATGGGAGGTAAATGGTGCCATATAATTTTTGCCGACCATAGTAATTGGTCATGGCACTTTCTATTAGGTAAGGAAAAGAATTGTAGAGTTTTCCAACTACTCCTTTTCGGTACATATCATTTTTTAGTGAATCTAATTGAGCATAGGATGATTGTGCCCGAAGGCATAGGCTAATAAGAATTACTAAAAATAAAATTAACTTAAATTGTTGATTGATAAGGTTATAGGTGAAATAGTTGGCTGTTTTACCCATATTTCACATATATTTTGAGTTATAAAAATCTGTGAAAAAAATAAGGATAAAATATATACCAGACAGTCTGCCGTGTTGGGGCGACGGAAAGTATAAATTAAACGACGAAGTGCAGAAAGATATTTAATAAAAGCAGAGGTTTTTATGACATCATTTTTGCCTCATTCCAAAATACATCCATTTCGCTGAGACTCATGTCCTTTAGATTTTTGCCCAATTCCTCTGACTTTTTTTCGAGGTATTGAAAGCGTTTGATGAATTTTTTATTGGTCTTTTCGAGGGCATCTTCGGGGTTGATGCCCACAAAGCGGGCATAATTGATCAGGGAGAATAAAAGGTCACCAAATTCCGCTTCCGCTTTTTCTTTATTAATTGCTTCTTTTGTTGTGGCATTGAATTCGGCTTTGAATTCCTGCATTTCTTCTTCCACCTTTTCCCAAACCTGGCTTTTTTCTTCCCAATCGAAACCCACACCACGGGCTTTTTCCTGAATGCGGCTGGCTTTTATTAAGGCTGGCAGGGAAGATGGCACTCCAGAAAGTGCCGATTTATTGCCCTCTTTCAATTTCAGCTGTTCCCAGTTCTTTTTCACATCGTCCTCATTCTCTACCACCACATCGCTGTAAATGTGCGGATGACGGGAGATCAATTTGTCGCAAATGCCGTTCAATACCTCGGTAATGGTAAAGCAGTTCGTTTCAGATCCAATTCTGGCATAAAAAACCAGGTGCAGCATAATATCACCCAACTCTTTTCTGATCTCTTCCTTATCGCCATCTAAAATCGCATCCGACAGTTCGTAGGTTTCCTCTATAGTTAGGTGGCGCAAGCTTTCGAAAGTCTGTTTTTTATCCCAGGGGCATTCTTCCCGTAAGGTATTCATGATGTTTAACAAACGCTCAAAGGCGCTTGAAGGGCTATTTGCCGAAGAAGGAGGGGTATGTGGCATGCCGTAAAAATAAGTAAATACGAATAAAAAATCCCCTCAGGTTTCTACCCAAGGGGATCTAAATATATCGGGTAATTGTTGTTAAAGTTTAGAAGTGATCTCGGCACTCAGCGGATCAACTTTCGAAGGGAAATATGATACGTAATTTCCTTTTTCATCGATCAGGAATTTGCCGAAGTTCCAGCCAACGGTTACATCTTGCACGCCATTGTTCTCTTTCTGGCAAAGCCACTGGTAAACCGGATGCTGGCCTTTACCTTTTACGTCGATCTTCTCTGTCATTTGGAAAGTTACGCCGTAATTTTTCTGACAAAATTCACCAATTTCATCAGCAGTGCCGGGTTCCTGACCCAGGAACTGGTTACAAGGTAAGCCAATGACAATGAGCTTGTCTTTGTACCGCTCTTGTAATTTCTGCAAACCATCATATTGTGGTGTATAACCACACTTGGAGGCCGTGTTGACCAATAATACTTTTTTGCCTTTGAAATCTTTGAAATTGATGGTTTTCTTGCCATCCAGGCTTTTAATAGATAGGTCGTAGAACGATTTACCGGCTACGGTATTCACCTCATTGCCTTTTTGAAAAAAGTTCAGGTAGTATAAAACTGCTGTTCCAGAAAGGATCAATACTGCAGCAGAAAGTAATATCTGTTTCATATGGGTTTTAAATTTAAATCTAATTTAAATGATATTTTGATGATATAAAGTATAAATAGTGTCAGATTCGACTCTGTACAAATTGCGTACTTTTGTGGTATGAATTTAAGTCCCAAGCCCGCAAAAGACTCTTTCATCGTGATGAATGAGTTGGTTTTGCCAAATGATACCAATACCCTCAACAATTTAATGGGAGGCCGTCTATTACATTGGATGGATATCGCGGCAGCCATCGCTGCACAAAAACACTCCAATCATATCGTGGTAACTGCTTCTGTAGATAATGTTTCTTTCCACCATCCAATCAAGTTAGGGGATGTGGTGACCCTTGAAGCTAAGGTAACCCGTGCATTTAACACTTCGGTAGAAGTGCGACTGGATGTTTGGGCAGAAAATATTCCTTCAGGCAGTCGATTTAAATCAAACGAGGCTTATTACACCTTTGTGGCGCTGGCCGATGATGGGAAAACGGTTCCGGTACCGCCAGTGAGTATTGAGACCGACGAAGAAAAAAAGCTGTATGATGGCGCACTCCGCCGTCGTCAATTGCGTTTGATCCTGGCCGGCCGTATGCAGCCTGACGAGGCCACCGAGCTGAAAGCTCTGTTTATTAAAGAATAGAATTAGCTACCTAGTTCGATGATCCGGTCGAATTCTTCCGCCTTGAGCGGCATCACCGATAAACGTCCCTGACGCACCAGCGAAATATCTTTTAAACGATCGTCGGCTTTGATCTGCGCCAAAGCAACTGGATTTCTCAGTGTTTCTACAGGTACCAGATCTACCACCACCCAATTGGTATCGTCGGTAGTTGGATCTTGATAGAATTCTTTCACTACTTTGGCAATACCCACCACGCACATGCCTTCATTGCTGTGATAGAACAGCACCAGATCACCTTCTTTCATGGCTTTCAGGTTGTTGCGGGCCTGGTAATTACGAACACCATCCCAAAAAGTGCGTCCGTCTTGGTTGAATTTTTCCCAGCTGTACTTAAACGGTTCCGATTTAACTAACCAGTAGTTCATATGTTTCAATTAATGGATGATCTTAAAAATTAATTCTTTCATCAGGTCGCCGTCGCTCAAATTTCCAGTGGCGTCTACACCCTTCGACTTCAGGTCGTATTCCCTTAAAAAGTTAAAAATACGGAAGAGCTTGGCCTTGTCATAATTTCGGCCGGCGAGTTCATAATCTTTGACAAAATAAGGATTAACCCCCAGCTCACGAGCCAAACCCTGCGGACTTCGGTCGATGGCATAATGGTATTTTAACACTTTACTGAAATAAGTATTCAGTACGCCCAAAACCATTTGTATGGGATTCGATTTTGGGTTGGCACCGAAATAATCCACAATTTGGTTGGCTTTGATTACGTTACGCCTAGCCAGAGCATCCTGCAATTCAAATACATTGTATTCTTTGCTGATGCCGATGTTATCTTGAATTTGCTCAGGCGTAATTTCATGTCCAGATGCCAGGTTCAGGAAGAGTTTTTCGAGTTCATTGGCAATTTTCGACAAATCATTACCCAGATATTCAGCCAACAGGGCAGAGCCGCGGGCATGGATGCCAAAACCACGTTCTTTAACAAAATCCTCAATCCAGCCCGGAATTTTATTGTCGTATAAGGCCGCTGATTCAAAAACGGTTCCATTTTTCTCAATGGCTTTATAGGTTTTTTTGCGCTTATCGAACTTGCCGTATTTATGGCATACTACCAAAATGGTACTCTTTAAAGGATTTTCCAAGTAAGCCAGCCATGGATCAGCAGACTTTTTGTCTTCATCTTCCTTGCCCCATTTTACGTCCTGTGCCTCCTTGATGAGTACGAACTGGTATTCGCTCATCATCGGGTAACGTTTTACCGTGTTCAGAATGGTTGCTACATCCGCATCCTTGCCATACAAAATAGTCTGGTTGAAGCCTTTTTCGGCTTCGGTGAGTACCGATTCTTCTAATAAATCGCTGATTTTGTCGATATAATAAGGCTCCTCACCGTGCAATAGATACACGGGTTTGAATTTACGGGCTTTGATGTCTGTCAGGAGTTCCTTAATCGTCATTGGCAGTGCCAAAATACAAATATTCCAGCCATTTTTCTGAACTTAGCGGCCGATGGCGTTATTCGAACCTATTCCGCTTAATCTTCCAGTCTATCCGCTACGTTTAAAAGACGAAGGCGGACAACGTTTTGTGTTCGATGAAGTACGCAAAAAGTTTTTGGTATTGACACCCGAAGAGTGGGTTCGGCAGTATCTGATCCATTTTTTAATCAGGGATAAGCAATTTCCTAAAAGTTTAATCCAGCTGGAGGGCGGTTTGAAATATAATGGCCTGCAGAAGAGAAGCGATATCCTGGTATACAATCAGCAAGGCGAAAAATTGCTTTTGGCCGAATGCAAAGCACCCTCTGTTAAAATTACACAGGAAGTTTTCGATCAGATTGCCCGCTACAATTTTGTACACCGGGTGCAATGGCTATTGGTGAGCAATGGCTTGGAGCATTACTGCTGCAAACTCGATTGGCAAAACGAAAGCTATCAGTTTTTACCTGAACTGCCTTTATTCGGGCAATTATAAAGCAGCCAGACTTTCCTTCAAACTCTGAATTTTGGCTTCAGCATCCGCTTTTTTCTGCTCTTCGTTGGCTACGATTTCCGGTTTGGCATTCTGCACAAAACGCTCGTTGCTCAGTTTAGCGGTCACCGATTTGAGGAAACCTTCGAGGTATTCCAGCTCTTTACTGATGCGTTCTTTTTCGGCATCGGCGTCGATATTATTCGCTAATGGGATGAAAAATTCATCAGTACCTGCTAAAAAAGAAGCGGAGCCTGCAACTTTTTCAGTAGTTGTCGCAAACTCGCTGATATTCGCCAGTTTGGCAATGATTGGCTGGTAATCACCAAACTGAATGCCCGAATTGACTTTGAAAAGCAAGTTTAAGGCTTCTTTAGGAGAGATCTGCTTGGTATTGCGTACATTGCGGATCTCTGAAACCACCTGTTTTACCACTTCCATATCTTTCAGCAAAGCGCTGTTTGCGCTGCCGGCTTTTGGATAAGGCGCTACAATGCAACAGTCCATTTCAGCACGCTGGCCAAATAATTCGTCATGCCATAATTCTTCACTCAGGAAAGGCATGAACGGATGGATCAATTTTAGAATACGCTCAAAGAAATTCTTAGTGGCTTCGTAGCTAGCATGGTCGATCGGTTGCTGGTAGGCAGGTTTAACCATTTCGAGGTACCAGGCACAGAAATCGTCCCAAACTAATTTATAAATGCCCATCAGTGCATCCGATAAGCGGTAGTTATTAAAATCTTCCTCAATTTGGCTTAAAGCCTGATTGAAGTTGCTTTCAAACCAGTCGATGGCCTGCTGGTTAGGATTGCTCAACGAAGCATCGACTTCCCAGCCCTTTACTAAACGGAAGGCATTCCAGATTTTATTGGCAAAATTTCGGCCCTGTTCGCAGTAACTTTCGTCGAACATTAAATCGTTGCCCGCAGGCGAACACAACAGCATACCGACACGAACACCATCGGCACCGTATTTCTCAATCAGGTCAATCGGATCAGGCGAATTGCCCAATGATTTAGACATTTTACGCCCAATTTTATCACGAACGATTCCGGTGAGGTACACATTTTTGAAAGGCGCTTCGCCACGGAATTCATGTCCGGCCATGATCATTCTAGCCACCCAGAAGAACAAGATCTCTGGTGCAGTTACCAAGTCATTGGTAGGGTAGTAGTAATTGATATCGGCGTTGTTCGGGTCTTTGAAGCCATCAAATACCGAAATCGGCCACAGCCAGGAAGAGAACCAGGTATCTACCACATCCTCATCCTGCTTTAAATTATTGATGCTGATATTGGCGTCAAGTTTTTGAGCTTCAGCAAAGGCTTCCTCACGGGTTTTGGCGATTACAAATTGGCCGTCTGGCAGGTACCAGGCCGGAATCTGTTGTCCCCACCATAATTGGCGGCTGATACACCAGTCCTTCACATTTTCCATCCAGTGACGGTAAATGTTGATGAATTTGTCCGGGATCAGTTTTACTTCGCCATTCATTACATATTCCAATGCCGGTTTTGCCATCTCGTCCATTTTACAGAACCACTGCATGGATAATTTTGGCTCAATCACCGCATCCGTACGTTCAGAATAACCCAGTTGAGATTTATTATCTTCTACTTTCTCTAGATTTCCGGCTTCTTCCAATAGTACTGCAATTTTCTTGCGGGCTGCGAAGCGGTCTTCACCGATCAAAATTTCAGCTTTTTCGTTCAGTTTGCCGTCATCATCCAAAATATCAATTACCGGCAATTTGTGTTTGATGCCCAGTTCATAATCGTTCAAATCGTGGGCAGGTGTTACTTTTAAACAGCCGGTACCGAAATCCATGGTCACATATTCGTCGGCAATTACTGGAATTTCTCGATTAATCAACGGAATCAGTATTTTTTTGCCTACCAAATGCTGATAACGCTCATCCTTTGGATTAACGCAGATAGCTGCATCGGCCATAATGGTTTCAGGACGGGTAGTAGCAATGGTTACGAATTTACCCGCTTCCCCGGCAATCGGATATTTGATGTAATATAATTTCTGGTTGACTTCTTTGCGGATCACTTCCTCATCAGAAACAGCAGTTTTGCCCTGTGGGTCCCAGTTGACCATACGCACCCCGCGATAGATCCAGCCTTTTTTATATAGGTGGATGAAAGTGTCAATAACGGCTTCAGAAAGTGATTCTTCCATCGTGAAACGGGTACGGTCCCAGTCGCAGGATGCACCCAGTTTCTCCAATTGTTTCAGGATAATGCCGCCGTATTTCTCTTTCCATTCGTAAGCATATTTCAAAAATTCTTCGCGGCTCAGGTCTTTCTTGTTGATACCCTGCTCTTTCAGCATGGCTACCACTTTGGCTTCGGTAGCGATAGAAGCATGGTCAGTTCCCGGTACCCAGCAAGCGTTTTTACCTTGCATACGGGCACGGCGGATGAGCACATCCTGAATGGTATTATTCAACATATGGCCCATGTGCAATACACCGGTCACGTTTGGCGGCGGGATGACAATGGTGTAGGGCTCCCGCTCATCGGGTACGGACCGGAAAAACTTTTTGTCCAGCCAGTAGCTGTACCATTTGTCTTCTGCTTCTTTAGGACTATATGTTTTAGATATGCTCATTCGTAAAATGCTGAAGCGCAAAAATAGCGTTTATTGCTAATTATCCCTATTTATTTACTCTTTTGAGCTTATTTATTGTGTGGTTTTGTTTTTGTTTTATTTGAACCGCGTTATTGTATTACTAATGAATAAACTTTAAGAGATCTCATAATTTTCAGGGATGGTTGGCGTTATAGCATTATGATCTGGCTCTACAGAATTTGTTTAGTTCTTGATACTATTTTATTAGTTTATGCCTGTTTTAATATCAAAGTATCTGGTACTTATAACAGGGCGATCATCCTTTGCATAGTCATTCTGTTGTTACTCATAGCTGCCGCATGGATCCTAAAGAATTATTTTGAGCGGATTAACTCAGCTATTATTCTTTTGGTTATCCCACTTTTGCCGGTCATGCTTTTCCTTTTGTTTTTACTGATTATGTTCATCGTCAAACCAGACTTTAAATAAAAATTTTCAATTAACTGAGATGATATTGGTTTTGACTTATCGGTCCTCTAGTACGTTTTTTTGGACATCCCATAAGGCTTAATTATAAATGATTTCAAAGTCAGCTTAGTAAGGGATTGGAGTATATTTGCCTTAAATGGAAACTAATTGGGTCATAACTGGGGATGGATCCCGAACTCTTTTCAATCCAATGATAGGCGAACACTATCATTCGAAACATGGAGCTTTTAATGAAAGCAAACATGTTTTTTTGGAGTCCGGTCTGGTTCATTTCCTTAATATTAATTCTTCCAGACAGGTTTCTGTTTTGGAGGTTGGATTTGGAACAGGGCTGAATTTCCTTTTGAGTGCTGATTATTGCACTCAGAATAATATTAATTTAAATTATGTTGGTATTGAAGCGTTCCCATTAGCTACCGATTTGGTCTCAAAGACAGGTTATCAAAACTACCTGAGCACTGAACTTTGGGAGTGTTTTTTATCGGTCTATCCGAATGCTTTTGATCAACATGCACAATTGAACGCCAACTGTCGTTTATTTATCGATAAGTCTAAATTATCTGATTTTATAAGCAATGATCAGTTTGATATCATCTATTTCGATGCTTTTGCAGCCATCCATCAACCTGAAATGTGGACTACCGAAGCCCTTGAGTGTGTTTGCCGGTATCTCAAGCCTGGCGGCGTGTTTGTAACTTATGCCATTACCGGCAACTTGAAAAGAAGCATGAAAGCTTTGGGTTTCAGTATTGAGAAAGCACCTGGTGCACCCGGAAAACGGGAAATGCTCAGGGCAATTAAACTCTAACGGTTTACCGAATTGATTTGCCTAAAAGCCACCAGCTCATCCCAGCGTGCACCCGGTTTGCGATAGTAAATCAAGATTTGATAATCATTTTCAGTTTCAAAATGACTTCCTTCAAATCGAGCGTAATCTCTTTTGCCATTTTTATCTACACATACATATTGATAGTCGTAGATTCCTTGTTTTAAAAAAGCTTTACCCTCAAAACTTTTAGAACTTTCTGCATAGGTCAGTTTGTTTTCCTCACGTAATTGGAAATCATTAAAGGCTCCTACAAGATATACTGTTCCATTTTCGGCGAATGGAGGGCTGTTTAGGCGGAAATGTACCCAGGCATAATCGCCTTCCGTTCTGCTGTTACTCCCTTCCTGACTGCGAATGAAAAAGGCCCCATTTTCATCAAAATTGAATGCGTAAGCACTTCTGTTATTAGCAGATTCATTGCTTAAAAACACCTGATTTGTGCTATCGCGTTTAATTGAACTAATACGTTCCGATTGAAAACGCAGGCTGCGGATGTCAAATCGCCTGAACTCATTTAAGCCTTCAAAATCCAAAGTATGCATATCATTATAAATTAATTGGTCAGATCTGATAAAGTTCGGTCGCTCTACACTTTGGGTGATGTCATCCCGTCGATTTTGAAAAACCCTTGTTTTGATATCCAGATAGGGGTTTTGGATAGTCAAATTAGCGGTGTAAACCACAAAATTCAATTTCTGGTAATCGTTTCTCCTGTCCATCTGATTGGAGCGGATGATTTCTGCACCAATATTCAGTTGTGGCCTCAGTACATAAAATCGGCGGGTGAGGAGTAGTTTTCTTTGATCAGCATCTTCATAAACCTTTAATAAGTAATTACCTGCAATTTTAGGCTTGATACTGAAGTTGGGTAGCTTGATTTCGTAATGCGTGAATTTTTGCAGCGTATTAAAAGAACTTCGGTAATCGTTGATTCGTTCTTCCGGGAAGCTTTCGAGGTATTCGATCGGAGAGAGGCGGCTACTGTTCCAATCTGCATCGCAATGTTCTACTGAATAATATATGTTCCGGAATCCGGGACGCAGGTCATCGAAAGTGAGCAGGAGTTCTTCGCTACTACCCAATGTGTAAACCGGAAATGATTGCTCTCTATTAAGGTTGTAGAATTCTACGGTTTTTATTTCGGGCAGGTAAACGTGGTTGCTATATTTCAAGTCCTGCAATGGAGCCGAAACAATTAATTGCTTTTGTTTGCGTTGTGCAAAAGTAATTGGTAAACCAGCAAAGAATAAGATAAAACATCCTGTTAAGCTAATCAGGATTCCATTTCCATAATTTTTCCGGCCAGTTCTTCCCATAATTGGTGTTTATAATGCAAATTAGCTTTTAATTCGTCATAACGGCTATTTGCTGCAGAAAGTTTCGTCGTGTCGGCATAAATTTCGGGTTTCCCAAGCTCTTCTTCCGCCAATTTTACTTCACTTTCCAGTCCGGCCACTTCTGTTTCGAGGTTTTGTAATTGTTGGTTCAGCTTTTTTAATTCCTTGTTCTTATCAGGATTTTCGATTTTGGGCGCAGTTTCCTTTTTCTCTTCTTTCTTCGGAGCAGCAGCAGTAGTTTTTGCGCCACTCATCCTTTTGCTACTCCATTCTTCGTATTCGGCATAAGTGCCCGGATATTCCTTAATCTCCTGGTCTTCAATAAACCAGATCTTGTTAGCTACATTATCCAGCAAATAGCGGTCGTGAGAAACCACAATAAATGTGCCTTCATATTGTTTTAAAGCCTGAATCAGGATATTTACCGATTGGATGTCGAGGTGATTGGTCGGCTCATCCAGGATCAGGAAGTTGGCATCGGCTGTTAAGGCTTTCGCCAGTGCCACCCTCGATTTCTCTCCTCCCGATAATACTTTAATCTTCTTGAAAACATCATCTCCGGTAAATAGAAAACATCCCAGAATAGATCTTAATTCAGTTTCGGTATGTTTAGGGGCGAAGTTCTGAAGTTCATTTAAAATAGTATTGTCAAGGTGGAGTGCTTCCAATTGGTGCTGCGCAAAAAAGGTTTGGGTTACATTATGCCCGCTTTCGCACAGTCCTTCAAACTGTTTATCTGATCCGGCTACAATTCTCAAGAGGGT
The DNA here is from genome assembly GCA_947458875.1 of Sphingobacteriaceae bacterium. Classification (GTDB taxonomy): domain Bacteria; phylum Bacteroidota; class Bacteroidia; order Sphingobacteriales; family Sphingobacteriaceae; genus JAIPAN01. Next base: position 3,140 of record CANGZD010000010.1, on the reverse strand, counting down.
AGATTTACCACGTCCGTTGGCACCGATGAGTGCAATTTTATCACCTTTCTCAATGGTTCCAAAGGCGTTATTCAGAATAGGCAAGCCCGGGTAGGTTTTGTTGATATGCTCCATGCGTACTACATGTCGCCCCGATTGTTTGCTGAATTTGAAGCTGAAATTGACCGTCGGGTTATCATCATCCACATCGTCTACCCGTTCCATTCGCTCCAGGGCTTTGATCCGCGATTGTGCCATTTTAGCTTTGCTGGCCTTGGCACGAAAACGTTCAATTAATCTTTCCTCCTGGCGGATTTTAGCCTGTTGGTTTTTGTACTGATTGCTTTGAATTTCTTCGCGTAAGCCTTTTTCTTCTAAATAAAAGCTGTAATTGCCTGCGTAGGGTGTCAGTTTCCCCTTACGTGATTCTACAATTCGGTTCACCACCCGATCCAGGAAGTAACGGTCGTGAGACACAATAACAATCGCCCCCTCAAATGCCTGCAGATAGGTCTCCAGCCATTTAATAGAAGGCAAGTCGAGGTGATTGGTCGGCTCATCAAGCAGTAAGATATCCGGATTTTGTAATAAGATTTTCGCCAGGATCACCCGCATACGCCAGCCTCCTGAAAATTCAGAAAGTCTACGCTTGGTATCAGCATCGCTGAAGCCCAAACCGGCAAGGATCTCATGCGCACGATATTCAATTTGATAACCACCCAAGGCCTCAAATTCGTGCTGTTTGTCGCTGAGTTTATGCAGCAAGTCTTCAGAGTAATCCGTCTCCAGCTTTTTTAACAAGTTTTCAATTTCATCATGCAATTGGTTCTGTCGCTCAAACGCCTCCATAGCCACATGCAGAATGGTATTATCGGCTTGTGAAGATAGCAGATCCTGATTGAGGTAACCCATCTTCAGGTCCTTAGCCATAGAGATGGTGCCGCTGGTTGGGGTGTATTCGCCCACAATGAGCTTAAGCAGGGTAGTTTTACCGGTTCCGTTGGCGCCGATCAGTCCTGTTTTATCGCCTGGTTTAATGTGCCAGTTGGCATCGTCGTACAGTGCCCGGGCACCAATTTCAAAAGTGAGGTTGTTAATTGCGATCATGAAGCCGCAAAGTTATAAAAAAGGGCGAAATTATAGCTTTTTAACGGATTTTTGCTTGTGCTGTAAGGTCTTGTTTATTTTCCAACTCAGATATGCTGTACCAGATCCCAGCAGAGCGCCTGCTAGCACATCGCTTGGGTAGTGGACTCCCAAATCCATCCTAGTGTATGCAACAGTGCCCGCATAGGCGTATGCCGGAATAGCTACATACCACTTAGGAAATGCCAAGCTTAGAGAAGTGGCGGTGGAAAACGCCGTTGAAGTATGTCCGGAAGGGAATGAGTATCCACCGGCATCACTTTTGGGATAGATGATGTCTGGATAAGTTTCAAACGGTCGTGGCCTTTTAATTATATTTTTGAACGCTGTGGTAAGAATGGCTGTTCCCAAGTAAGCAGTTCCGATAACCAAGCCTTTATTAGTCAATTCTTTATCTTTTTTGATTAAACCTGTTAACAGGATACTTGTAGGGGTAGTAATGTCAATTATACAAGCATTGTCGGTGATAAATTTTAAACCATGATCGGGATCGTTTTCAGGAGCCTGATTGAGTTGATCGAGTAATTTAATATCCCAGTTCTGAGCCTCAGCTTTTTTGATGATGTTTAAATTAAGCAATAGGCTTAAGCTCAAAAATGGAATGATTTGAACAGGCAATATAGGTTGTCTCAAAACGATTTATATTTTATTCTTAGTTAAAACGTATAGTTCCAAATTATATTTTAACTGTATGTTCGCTAAATCCAGTATTTTTACTTTATGTATTCCATTCTTCGCTTACTACTTTTTCAGTTCGATCCGGAAAAAATTCATCATATGGTCACCGGCCTTTTGAAACGCTTTTTGAGTTTTTCAATCCTCAGGAAGTCGGTTAGGGGCTTTTATCACCTCCAGCATCCTGCTTTAGAGCGGGAAGTTTTTGGATTGAAATTTAGAAATCCGGTTGGTTTGGCTGCAGGTTTTGATAAGAATGCCCAGTTCGTGGAAGAATTTGAGGCTCTGGGTTTTGGATTTATTGAAATTGGGACTGTTACACCTTTACCTCAGCCCGGTAATGTAAAACCCAGAATGTTTCGCCTGCCGGCAGATGAAGGTTTAATTAACCGAATGGGATTCAATAACCAAGGTGTAGATGTGGTTGCCAGCCGCTTGAGAAAGATCAAACGTGATGGATTGATCATCGGTGGGAACATCGGCAAAAACAAAATCACAACCAATGAAGACGCTGTTAAAGATTACCTGATCTGTTTTGAGCGCTTATTTGAGGTGGTTGATTATTTTGTGGTGAATGTGAGTTCACCCAATACCCCGGGTTTGCGTGAACTCCAGGAAAAGGCACCATTGACGGCCTTATTGCATGAATTGCAGGCCAAAAATAAGCAGAAGAGCCTATCGAAGCCTATTTTATTGAAAATCGCACCCGATTTAAGTGATGCTCAGCTGGATGATATTGTGGAGATCGTTCAGGAAACTGAAATTGCAGGGGTCATAGCTACCAACACTACGCTCAGCCGCGAAGGACTATCTTCAGCAGAAAATCTAAAAAATGAGGCGGGCGGCTTAAGTGGAAAGCCTTTGAGCAAACGATCTACCGAAGTGATCGCCTACCTGCATCAACAATCTAAAGGTGCTTTTCCCATCATTGGGGTGGGAGGGATTCATTCGCCTGCCGATGCCTTGGAGAAATTACAGGCTGGCGCCAGTTTAGTACAGCTGTACACCGGCTTTATTTATGAAGGACCTGGGCTGATCAAGGCTATCAACCAAAAAATTCTTAGTAATAAAGCATAAAAAAACCCGGTTAATTGCTCAACCGGGAAAAAATAGAATTACAGGTTTCGAACCCTGAAAATTCCAATATATTTCAATTACTTGGTTTTAGCTTCAATTTGAGCCAAAACAGCATTGTTTTTAGCAACCTGGCTGCTGGCTTTCTCTTTAGAACGGCTACCGGATTCAATATTGTGAGCCAGTTTTAAGAATTGAACTTCTAAACGAGAAACAGTTTTGTTTCTTCTGTCTTTTCTTTTTAAGCGAGTTACTCCCATTGTTTT
>CANGZD010000009.1 GCA_947458875.1 Sphingobacteriaceae bacterium | reverse complement strand
TCTTTGGCGATAAAGCCGGAGATGTGAAGGATGCTTCTCTTAAAACACCTCCATCTATTCAAGGGGTGGTAATTGATACCAAATTGTTCTCAAGAGCGAAGAAAACTACTAAAGCAGAAGAAAAATCTTTGGTAGAGAAATTAGATGCGCAATATGAAAAGGCAGTGAAAGAGCTGCGTGAACAGTTGATTGAAAAATTATTCACCATTGTAAACGGTAAAACCGCTCAAGGGGTATACAATGTTTACAAAGAGTTACTTGTAGCGAAGGGCGTTAAATTTACTCAGAAAGTATTGGCCGATTTAGATTTTGCCAATATCAATCCTACCAAATGGACTACTGATGAGGATAAGAACGAGTTAATTAAACAAACTTTACATAATTACAATATCAAGCTGAATGAAGAGCTGGGTGCTTACAAACGTGAGAAATTTGCGATTACGGTGGGCGACGAACTTCCTTCAGGTATCGTACAATTGGCCAAAGTTTACATCGCTAAAAAGCGTAAGCTGAAAGTGGGTGATAAAATGGCCGGTCGTCACGGTAACAAAGGTATTGTAGCACGTATCGTTCGTGATGAGGATATGCCATTCCTGGAAGATGGAACACCAGTTGATATCGTATTGAACCCATTAGGGGTACCTTCACGTATGAACTTGGGTCAGATCTACGAAACTGTTTTAGGTTGGGCCGGAAAAGAGTTGGGCGTGAAATTCTCTACCCCAATTTTCGACGGTGCAACTCATCAGGAAGTAGAGGACTGGGTGGCTAAAGCAGGATTACCAGCATCAGGTAGAACTTATCTGCACAATGGTTTAACTGGTGAACGCTTCGATCAGCCTACCACCGTAGGTATCATTTACATGCTGAAATTAGGTCACATGGTAGATGATAAGATGCATGCCCGTTCAATTGGTCCATACTCATTAATTACACAACAACCATTGGGCGGTAAAGCTCAGTTTGGTGGTCAGCGTTTTGGTGAGATGGAGGTTTGGGCACTCGAGGCCTTTGGTGCTGCTAACATCTTACAGGAAATCTTAACTGTGAAATCTGATGATGTAATTGGCCGTGCCAAAACTTATGAAGCGATTGTTAAAGGTGAAAACTTGCCAACGCCATCTGTTCCAGAATCATTCAACGTATTGGTTCACGAATTAAGAGGTTTAGGTTTAGATATCACATTAGACTAGTTTGGAGTTCTGAGTTTGGAGTTCACAATCGATTGAAAACTCCAAACTCGCTACTCGCTACTCAAAACTGAAAAAGATATGTCTTACAAAAAGGATAATAAAATCAAAAGTAACTTTACCCAAGTTACCATCAGCTTAGCCTCTCCCGAATCAATTCTGGAGCGCTCAAGTGGTGAAGTTTTAAAGCCGGAAACCATCAACTACCGTACTTACAAGCCGGAGCGTGATGGCTTATTCTGCGAGCGTATATTCGGTCCTGTGAAGGATTACGAATGTCATTGCGGAAAATACAAGCGCATTCGCTACAAAGGTATTGTCTGCGATCGTTGTGGCGTGGAAGTAACGGAGAAGAAAGTACGTCGTGAGCGTATGGGACACATCAACCTGGTGGTTCCAGTTGCCCACATCTGGTATTTCCGTTCTTTGCCTAACAAAATCGGTTATTTATTAGGCTTGCCTACTAAAAAGCTCGATTTAATCATTTATTACGAGCGTTATGTCGTAATTCAGCCGGGTGTCAAAGAAGCAGACGGAATTCAGAAAATGGATTTCTTGAGCGAGGAAGAGTACCTGGATATTTTAGATACCCTGCCAAAAGAGAACCAATATTTAGACGACAAAGATCCACAGAAATTTGTTGCTAAAATGGGTGCTGAGGCTTTAGTTGATTTATTGGGTCGTTTAGATCTGGATCAATTATCATACGATTTACGTCACCAAGCTGCCAACGAAACTTCTCAGCAACGTAAAAACGAAGCTTTGAAACGTCTGCAGGTAGTAGAATCTTTCCGCAGTGCGAACGATCATATTGAAAATCGTCCGGAGTGGATGATTGTGAAGATCGTTCCGGTTATTCCACCAGAATTACGTCCTTTGGTGCCTTTGGAAGGTGGTCGTTTCGCAACTTCCGACTTAAACGACTTATACCGTCGTGTGATCATCCGTAACAACCGTTTGAAACGTTTGATCGAGATCAAAGCTCCTGAAGTAATTTTACGTAACGAGAAGCGTATGTTACAAGAAGCCGTTGACTCGTTATTTGACAACTCTCGTAAAGTAAATGCGGTAAAAACCGAAGGTAACCGTGCCTTGAAATCACTTTCAGATATCCTGAAAGGTAAACAAGGTCGTTTCCGTCAGAACTTATTAGGTAAACGTGTAGATTATTCAGCACGTTCTGTAATCGTCGTAGGTCCAAACCTGAAATTACATGAGTGCGGTTTACCAAAAGATATGGCTGCGGAGTTATACAAGCCGTTCATCATTCGTAAAATGATTGAAAGAGGCGTTGTTAAAACTGTAAAATCAGCCAAGAAAATTGTTGATCGTAAAGATCCGATCGTTTGGGATATCCTCGAAAACGTTTTGAAGGGTCACCCGGTATTGTTAAACCGTGCCCCAACATTACACCGTTTGGGTATCCAGGCTTTCCAGCCAAAATTAGTGGAAGGTAAAGCGATCCAATTACACCCATTAGTATGTACTGCGTTCAACGCCGACTTTGACGGTGACCAGATGGCTGTTCACTTACCGTTAGGTAATGCGGCTATTTTGGAAGCTCAAATGTTGATGTTGGCTTCGCACAACATCTTAAACCCTGCCAACGGTACGCCAATCACGGTTCCATCACAAGACATGGTTTTGGGTCTTTACTACATGACCAAAGGCCGTAAAACCGATGCCAGCCGTGTTGTTAAAGGAGAAGGCTTTAGTTTCTATTCACCAGAAGAAGTAATTATTGCTTACAATGAGAAACAAGTTGACCTGCACGCTTTCATTAAGGTGAAAACCAATGTGAGAGAGAAGGATGGATCAATCGTGAATAAGTTGATTGAAACTACGGTAGGTCGTGTTTTATTCAATCAGGTAGTTCCTGTAGAAGTTGGTTATATCAACGAATTGTTGACTAAAAAGTCACTGCGTGACATCATTGGTGAAGTAGTAAAAACCACTGGTATGGCCCGTGGAGCTCAGTTTCTGGATGATATCAAGGAATTAGGTTTCCAAATGGCATTCCGTGGTGGTTTATCTTTCAACTTACAAGATTTGAATATTCCTGACGAGAAAGTAAAATTGATCGGCCAGGCTTCTAAAGAAGTGGAAGAAGTAATGAATAACTATAATATGGGATTCATTACCAACAACGAACGTTACAACCAAATCATCGATATCTGGACCCGTATCAACAACAAGTTGACTGCGAACGTAATGGATATTCTTTCCAACGACAACCAAGGCTTCAACTCTGTTTACATGATGTTGGATTCAGGTGCTCGTGGTTCTAAAGAGCAGATTCGTCAGCTTTGCGGAATGCGTGGTTTGATGGCTAAGCCTCAGAAATCTGGTTCAGGTGGTGAAATTATTGAGAACCCGATCCTTTCTAACTTTAAAGAAGGTTTATCGGTACTTGAGTACTTCATCTCTACCCACGGTGCCCGTAAAGGTTTGGCCGATACTGCTTTGAAAACTGCGGATGCTGGTTACCTGACTCGTCGTTTGCACGATGTGGCACAGGATATGATTGTGGGAGATGTAGATTGCGGTACTTTAAGAGGTATTTATACCACTGCATTAAAAGATAACGAAGATATCGTAGAACCATTATACGATCGTATTTTGGGACGTACCTCTTTACATGATGTGTACGATCCATTGAGCGGAGAGTTAATCGTTTCTGCAGGTCATGACATCGACGAAAGTATTGCAGATAAAATTGAAAACTCAGCGCTGGAAGGTATCGAAATCCGTTCGGTATTAACCTGTGAGAGCCACAGAGGTGTGTGTGCACTTTGCTATGGACGTAACCTTTCTACCGGAAAACGAGTGCAGATGGGTGAGGCTGTTGGTGTAATTGCTGCACAATCCATCGGTGAGCCTGGTACACAGTTGACACTTCGTACCTTCCACGTGGGTGGTACAGCGTCTAATATCGCAGCTGAATCGCAAATTAATGCCAAATTCGAAGGAGTAATTGAGTTCGAGAACATCAGAACAGTTACACTAGATACAGAAGATGGTAAGGTAGAAGTAGTATTGGGTCGTTCTGGTGAATTCCGTATTGTGGAACCTGGAACGAATAAAGTGATCGTAAGTAACAACATTCCTTACGGTGCACATTTATTTGTAAAAGAAGGGCAGAAAGTAGCCAAAGGCGATCGTATCTGTTCTTGGGATCCGTACAACGCGGTAATCATCTCTGAATTTGCCGGTAAAGTGGCATTCGACGCGATTATTGAAGGAGTTACCTTCCGTGAAGAGTCGGATGAACAAACAGGTCACCGTGAGAAAGTGATCATCGATTCACGTGATAAAACTAAAAACCCTGCCATTCAGATCAATGATAAGAAAGGTGCTTTGGTAAAATCTTACAATATCCCGGTAGGTGCGCATATTGCGGTAGAAGAAGGAGAAGAAGTGAAAACCGGACAAATCATCGTTAAAATTCCTCGTTCAACAGGAAAAACACGAGATATTACCGGTGGTTTACCACGTGTAACCGAATTGTTCGAAGCACGTAACCCATCTAACCCTGCAGTAGTAACCGAAATCGACGGTGTAGTAACCTTAGGTGGTGTAAAACGTGGTAACCGTGAAATTTCTATCGAGTCTAAAGACGGACAAGTGAAGAAATACCTGGTACCATTGTCTAAACACATCCTGGTACAGGATAACGACTTTGTGAAAGCGGGTATGCCATTATCAGACGGTTCAATTTCTCCTGCTGATATCCTTGCTATTAAAGGACCTGCAGCTGTTCAAGAATACTTAGTGAACGGTATCCAGGAAGTTTATCGTTTACAAGGGGTAAAAATCAACGACAAGCACTTTGAGGTAATTGTTCACCAAATGATGCAAAAAGTGTTGATCGAGGATCCGGGAGATACTCGTTTCTTAGAAAATGAAGCCGTAGATCGTTGGGATTTCATGGAAGAAAACGATGCCATGTTTGATAAGAAAGTGGTAACCGAGGCTGGAGATTCACCTAATCTGAAAGCAGGACAGATTGTTTCTTTACGTAAACTCAGAGACGAGAATTCGATGCTGAAACGTAAAGACATGAAACTTGTAGAGGTACGTGATGCCATTCCTGCCACTTCCAGCTCTATTTTACAGGGTATCACCCGTGCTTCACTGGGAACTAAATCGTTCTTCTCTGCAGCTTCCTTCCAGGAAACTACCAAAGTATTGAACGAAGCAGCCATCAGTGGTAAAGTAGATAAGTTGTTGGGCTTGAAAGAGAATGTAATTGTAGGTCACTTGATTCCTTCAGGAACCGGCTTACGTGATTACGAGCGAATTATCGTTGGTTCTCAAGAAGAGTACGACAGATTAATGGCTTCTAAAAAAGAAGAAGTAGAAGAAGAAGTTTAATCTTATTTCTAATTCAACATCATAAAAGTCCTCTCTTAACCGGGAGGACTTTTTATTTTGGCTATAATTTTGTAACTTTATGTAAATATTATTGTTATGAGTGTGAGTGAAATACAATTATTTCAAATATTAAAGAATAAATTGGGTGAGAAAGAAGCACAGACTTTAATTACTTTTGTACAAAAAGAAGTGAAAGCAGAATTTGATAACCGTCGGGAAGTATTAGCTACCAAAGAGGATATAGCCAATGTGCATAAATCTATTTATGTTGTAGGTTTGGTACAATTTCTAGCCATTATCAGTTCAGTTCTATTAATCGTAAACTTCATGTTGAAATAATATTTACAGAATTATGTATAAAGTCCTCCCTTAATCAGGAGGACTTTTTTATTTTTAAACTATGGAAGAACCAATTGATAACCAGCTCAATATTGAGCTCTCTGAAGAAGTAGCGGAGGGGATTTATTCTAATTTAGCCATTATAACCCATTCTAATTCTGAGTTTGTATTAGATTTTATCAGGGTGATGCCCGGTGTGCCTAAAGCGAAAGTAAAATCAAGGATTGTTTTAACACCGGAACATGCCAAACGGTTTCTAAGAGCCTTGGAGGATAATATCAATAAGTTTGAATCAATTAATGGCCGGATTAAGATCAATGAGGAGCCTCCAGGTTTCCCTATGAATTTTGGCGGGCCAACTGCTCAGGCTTAAAAGATGAAAAAACACATTCGTAAGTTCTTTATTGGTAAAGCCAGACCCGCAGATAAACGCTCGGTTGATGGATTAAATGATCATTTGAGAAAGATAAAATCTGTTTGGGAAGGCGATTTGTACGATGATTACGGTGTGGAACGTGTTTTCCGTCTGTTTCTAATTTCTGCCAAATTGCTTTTTCCTGGTATTTACATTCAGCAATTGTTTTGTGCAGGGCAGTACATCAGACGTAAACTAATTGGGGAGCTCTATGTGATCAGCAAAACTTTTGTTCCTTTTCTCATTCTTTACAATGGATGCGCCCAAAACTATTTTTTTCAGGCTTTAAATGTTTATTTACTATCCGAAACTTTGGTTTATGTTTTCAATAAGATTTATGTAGCTGAACATGACTCCAGCACAGCTCATAAACGTTCCCTTTTATTGTTATTTTTAAACTATTTAGAATTGGTGCTGGCTTTTGCCGTAATTTATTCATCTGGTAACCATACCAATGTGCCCTTTGCTTCTTATTTAGATGCCATATATTTCAGTCTTTCCAGCAGTGCTACCATCGGTTTTGGCGATTTTTATCCGATAACTGATTTTGGTAAATCTATACTTATTTGCCAGGCCCTTACTACACTTTCATTTGTAGTTTTATTTTTCAACTTCTTTGGCGCGAAGCTCAGAAGTTAAGCAGGATTTATTTGTGATTCTACAAATTGCAGGATGGTTTGGTATTGATTCGGTTCAAACCAATGGATCTCTGGGTCTCTGTTGAACCAGGTTATCTGTCTTTTGGCAAATCTTCGGGTATTTTGTTTGATTTGAGATACCGCATTAGGTAAACTACATTTCCCATCCAGATAATCAAAAATTTCCTGATAACCTACTGTTTGCAGAGCGTTCAGGTGTCGATAGGGTAGCAGTGCTTGTACTTCTTCCAATAGCCCGGCATCCATCATAAGGTCAACTCTTTGATTGATTCTGGCATATAGCGCCTCACGTTCCATCTTTAGCCCAATCTTGATGATTTGAAATGGTCTTTTTTTCTCCTGATTTTTTCTGAATGCTGAGAACTTAGCACCGGTATGCAAACAAACTTCCAGAGCCCTAATTAATCTTTGCGGATTATTAATATCAACCTCGTCATAATACTCCGGGTCTAATTTTTGTAATTCCTCCTGTAAATAAGAAATCCCCTTCTCGCTAAAGGCATCATTCAACTGTGCTCTGAGTGCCGGCGGTGCCATAGGTAAATCGTCAAAACCTTGTGTAATGGCATTAACATATAAACCCGAGCCGCCCACCAAAATAGCTATTTGATGGCTCTTGAAAATTTCTGTTAAGAGGGCTAGTCCCTCTTTCTCGAAATGTCCGACTGAAAAGTCCTGATTGATGGAGTGTGAATTGATAAAATGATGATTAACCAGGCTTAGGTCTTGAGAAGAGGGTTTCGCCGTTCCAATACTCATTTCTTTAAAAATTTGTCTGGAATCGGCAGAAATAATTTCCGTACCGAAATATTGTGCCATATGGATGGCTAAATCGGTCTTACCGATGGCCGTTGGTCCGACAAGGGTGATCAGAAAGGCCATGATCGGAGATTAGTAATCGTCTTTTTGGTAGTCGTCGGCGTCGTAATTTTCATTGTCAGAGAATTCATCCATGAATTCATCTTCCTCCTGATCTTCTTCTTCAACTTCTTGCATCTCCGATTTTTTTTCACTCGGCGAATCTATACTCATGTCATCCAGGTGATCTACCTCTTCTAAATTTTCCGGATCAAATTCTTCGTCATTCAGGAAATCGAAATCATCTATAATTTTCTCTGTTGCAGCACCGTTCAGCGGTAAAACCACACTTCCTGGAATTTTTGGCGCTTGTCCTAAGCTTTTAAACAAGCAGGGATATACTTTTTCTTCATCTTCCTCCAGCATGATTTTCATCAATTCGACGTGAAAATCAAATGGACGATCGAAATTATAGGTATAGTAAAATTTCTGATGGGGATCATCAATAAACTTACTCAGTTTGGTGTTTTCCATTAGAGCTACTCCACGCTCCACCTTGCGGGTATTGGGTAAAAAAGCAATTTCTTCCCCTTTGATCCAGAAATCGTTACTTACATAGAAGGAGGAGGAGGTTTCTGCCGGATAACCGGTGCTGGCATGAATGGCACGGTGTAATTCTTCGAAAGTCTGATTCGACTTGATATCAATTTCGCGAATTACGTCGTCGTAATCTTCAAAAGAAACTTTAAATCTGTAGATAGCCATGAATTATATTGTGTTCTGTATGACAAAATTAATAAATGCGCCAGGAATAACACTTTAATGCTGATAAAGTTTTATGGTTTAATAACTTTTAATCCCATCTCTTTGCCTCTTTCAATCATAAATTCAAGTGCTTCCTCCCGGTCGTTTTTGATATCACCTTCCAAGATGGCCTCTCTGATTTGATTTTTTAAGATGCCAACTTCTCGTCCTTCTCTCAATCCAAAGGTTTCCATAATATCCAGTCCGCTAATTGGAGGCTGCCAGTTCCTGATCCGGTCTCTTTCCTCCACATCTCTCAATTTCTGTTTAACCAGCTCGAAATTATGTCGATATTTTTTGATCTTATATTCATTCTTAGTGGTTACATCGGCATGGCATAACATCATTAAATGATCAATATCGTCGCCTGCATCAAACAAAAGTCGCCTCAGGGCCGAATCGGTAACATGATCTTGAGCTAAAACGATGGGACGCAGGTGTAATTGTACCAATTTCTGTACCATTTTCATTTTATCATTCTGCGGGAGTCGGAGCTGGGCAAATATTTTCGGGACCATTCGGGCGCCTTTGTCTTCGTGGCCGTGAAAAGTCCATCCGTGTAGCGGCTCAAAACGTTTAGTAGCTGGTTTGGCGATATCGTGTAAAATCGCTGCCCATCTTAACCAAAGATCATCGGTAGCAGCTGACAAATTATCTAATACCTCCAGGGTATGATAAAAATTATCCTTGTGCGATTTGCCGTTAATGGTGTCGACTCCATGGAGTTTGGCCATTTGCGGAAAAATAAGTTCCAGTAAGCCGGTGTCGAACAAGTACTTAAAGCCTATAGATGGTTTTGGAGACGCGATGATCTTGTTTAGTTCGTCGGTAATACGTTCCTGAGATACAATTTTAATGCGCTCTTTCTGACTTTTGATGGCATCTATAGCAGTTTGGTCGATTTGAAAATCGAGCTGTGTGGCAAATCGAATGGCCCGCATCATCCGCAATGGATCATCAGAAAAAGTTTCAGCCGGATTTTGTGGAGTTCGGATGAGCGATTGCTTCAGGTCGTTCAAACCATTGAATGGATCTAGCAGTTCACCATAGCTATTTTTATTTAAGCTGATGGCCAGTGCATTGATTGTGAAGTCTCTGCGAAGCTGGTCGTCGGCCAGCGTGCCATTCTCTACAATAGGTTTACGAGAGTCGGAGCGATAGGATTCTTTCCTAGCACCTACAAATTCAACCTCCAAATCCTTATATCTCAGCATGGCAGTGCCGAAATTTTTGAAAACAGAAACTTTTGTTTTTAAAAATTTACCTGCTGCCTCCGCAAAATCAATCCCTTGGCCGATTACCAGAATGTCGACATCTTTTGAATTTCTGTTTAGAAAAATATCACGAACATAGCCACCAATTACATAAACCTCGGCATCTGTTTGAGCCGCCAAATCTGATAAATGCTTAAAAATGGGATGTTTGAGATGTTGTTTCATGACCTGCCGCACTGCCTGCTAAAATTAAATTCAAAAGAGCGGATATTCTTTTGATTTTTCAAATCCTGAGGCTTATTTACGAATAAAAACAAAACGGCCATCTGGCTCCAGCTTCATAATGGTAGATGGCGTTTTTGGAGTAAGATCATCTTGCTCACAGTTTACAATGTAATCGACATCATCAATGATTTGTTCACTGATTTCTGAAAAATTGGCCGGTGTAGCTTCCGTGCTGATATTAGCAGAAGTGGAAACTATCGGAAGGCGAAAACGTTGTAGCAGTTCCTGACAAAAATCGTGTTTAACGATGCGTATACCTATGCTGGCATCTTGATTGATCACATTTGGCGCCAGATTTTTTGCTCCCGAATAAACAATGGTTAGTGGTTTATCGGTATATTCTATCAGGTCGTAGGCAATATCCGGGACCTCTCTCACATAACTTTGCAGCTTATTTTCATGATCAAGAAGTATAATAAGTCCTCCAAACTCATTTTTTTTCTTTAAGGCAAGCAGTTTGTTTACGGCTGTTTCGTTGGTAGCATCGCAACCAAGGGCCCAAACGGTATCGGTAGGGTATAAGATGATTCCTCCGGTCCTTAATACTTCCACGGCCTTGTTCACTTCTTCTTTCAGCATAAATCAAATATAAATTAAGTTTTCAGAGTAATTATTAGTGTAGGTCCTCAGTTTCGTACTGCAACACTTTTATACTCGTTTTCTAATTATGATGCATGCATTAGTTACTGTTCAGATTTTTGTAATACTAAAGCTTGTTGCTTAAAATTTTTCCAATTGCGGCTCTCATTCGTTTTTAAAAATGGGTTTTTTTGAAATAACTTGTCCAAAATGCGGCAATAAAGTCTCCAAAAAGATCGATTTCTTTTTTTACCAAAAGTGTATAATTCATACCAAACTACCGGGTGCGAATAAACCTTTTGGATGGGTTGGGAAAAGAATGGATGACACAATGCTTCAAGCTGTTCAGGGAAGAATTCTTGTACATGCATCGAGTCCTCGGGATGTTCATTGGTTCTAATTGGGGTGGTGATAATTACCTTTCCGCCGGGTTTCAGTAAACGTTTAATTTCTTTCAGCATCAGATCTGGGTATTGAAGGTGTTCCAACACATCTGCTAATACAATGAACTCGAATGAATCATTATTGAATTTAAACGAATAACCCGATGCCACTGTAAATTCTCCTTCAAAACCATATTTATCAAAAATTTCTTGAGCATAATTCACTCCCTTCTCAGATGGATCTACACCGGTAATACGACAATTAAATTTGCTACAGATCAGCCCGCTCAATGCACCATCGCCGGATCCTATTTCAAGTAACTTAGCAGATTTATTCATCCCGTTTTGTTCAAGGAGTTGTATCACCATTTGGTATCTGGCCCTCAAAAAACTATCAATTTTGGTAAGACCGCCGTAATAATTAGTCCAATGGTAGGCGCCTTTATTTTCATACTTAATGAACTTAATTTCTTCGGGCATATTTCTGTGACTATGTATGTGTAATTTTAATTGTAGTCAATTTACTCTTATTGTAGCATAAATAGAAATGAGATCGTTTGAAATTATAACTTGCTTCTTCATAACTTTAGATTACTATTTATAGTTTTATATTTGGGTGATGTAGTTTGGTAAAATGTCTAAAACTGTTGTATACACCGCTATTTTCGGCGATCAGGTTAAATTGTACCCACAGCCTGAATTAGAGGGCATAGATTATATTTGTTTTTCCGACAGGCCTCATCAGGCAAAAGGATGGAAGGTGGTGGAGTGCAAACCCATGTTCGATTCAGATCCTATTCGGAATAACAGATATTATAAACTACACCCGCACCTGTTTCTTAAAGATTATGATCAGAGTATCTACATAGATGGAAATTTTGTGATTTTAGATTCTCCTCTACCCATGATGAAAAAACGGTTGAAATCTGAACACATGTTAGTTTTTAATCATTTGCATACAAAAACGGATCCAAGAGACTGTATTTATGATGAGCATGAGGCAATTATAAAACTTTATCAAGAGAAGAAAATCCTCAAAGATGATTTGGGTGCCATGAGCAGGTTGATAGATTATTGCCATTCAAAGGGCTATCCTAAGCATAATGGGCTTGTAAAAGGAGGGGTGCTTATAAGGAAACATCTGGAGCCTGAAGTGATCCATCTCATGGAACGCTGGTGGTACTTTGTAAAGAATTACAGTAAGAGGGATCAACTCAGCTTCAATTTTGTTGCTTGGGAGCAGGAGTTCAAATTCGGCTTTTTGCCTGGAGATATAAGACGTGGGAATCCATGGTTTTTAATGATTAGCAAAAACGACAGGAGCCTTAAATTGAGTTTGCTTAAATATAGATTTAGGCGTACTTTATCAACTATTACCAAGTTATGTGGCTGAGCGATAATATTCAAATGCTTTAGCTAATCCTTTCTTTAGGTCATAATTAGGATTATAATCGAAAATACGCCTAGCCTTAGTAATATCAGCTAAACTATCTCTAATATCTCCGTCTCGAAAAGGCAAATAATCTGGTTTTATATTCCCTCCACTAATTTCGCAAATGGCACTCCAAAGTTGATTTAAACTAATTCGATCTCCGAAAGCAATGTTACATACTTCATGTTGCTCTAGTCCATCTCTTAATAAGGCTTTGATATTCGCCTCAACAACGTTGGCTACAAAAGTAAAATCTCTTGTTTGCTCACCATCGCCAAAAATTTGTGGTTTTTCGCCCAAAATGGCGGCTTTAAAAAATAAAGGGATGACAGCTGCATAAGGACCATTTGGATCCTGTCGGGGACCAAATACATTGAAATAACGTAATCCGACCGTGTTAAATTGATAAGCCAGGCTGAAAGTATTGGCGTAAAGCTCATCTGTAAATTTTGTTACTGCATAGGGTGATAGAGGCTTTCCTACCTGATCTTCAACCTTAGGCAATGTTTTACTATCACCATAAACTGAGGATGAAGAAGCGTAAACCATACGCTTTACCTTAGCTAATCGAGCAGCCTGCAGCACATTTAAAAACCCATCGATATTGACCTGATTAGTAGTAATGGGATCTTTAATAGATCGAGGTACTGATCCTAAAGCAGCCTGGTGACTAACATAATCGATCCCGCTCATCGCCTCTTGGCAAGTGTTAAAATCTCTTATATCACCTTCTATGAATTGAAAATTAGGCAGCTTGCAATAGGCTTCGAGATTGTCCATGCTGCCGGTTGCCAAATTGTCTAAAACGGTCACTTTTTTAGCTCCGTGGCTGATTAGGTATTCAACCAGATTAGAACCAATAAAACCAGCTCCCCCTGTGATTAAGAAAGAATAATCGTTGATATTTTTGGGATGATAAGTCTGAGTGTATAATCCGGATTTCATGTTGTTACAATCTTTTGGAAACAACACTTAATGGCAAAGTGCCTTTTGCATCGTATATAAAGGTATTCTGTTTGCTAAAGGACTTAAAATTGAAGTCCGAAAATTCGTGATGTGAAACCGCATGCAAAATGGCATCATAAGTTTGTCCTGTAACTTCCTCCTCAGTTTTAAGCTTGATCTGGTATTCATGTGCTACTTCCTCCTGGTTTGCCCAAGGGTCGATAATAGTCACATCTAAACCGAAGTCACGCAGCTGATGATAGATATCAATCACTTTCGAATTTCGAATATCAGGGCAATTTTCCTTAAATGTGATACCCAGAATTAGTACTTTAGCGCCTTTTATTTTTGCATCTCTTTCAATAATGCCTTTTAATATTTCCTTGGAAATAAAGCTACTCATTCCGTCATTTAAGCGCCTTCCAGCCAACAGTATTTCAGGATAGTAGCCCATAGTTTGTGCTTTTTGGGCGAGATAATAAGGGTCAACACCAATACAATGCCCTCCCACAAGCCCGGGTTTGAATTTCAAGAAATTCCATTTGGTTCCTGCGGCTTGCAAAACCTCATGGGTATCTATGCCTAAACGATTAAATATGAGGGCCAATTCGTTTACAAAAGCAATATTGATGTCTCTTTGGGCATTTTCAATTACTTTGGCAGCCTCAGCCACTTTTATGCTCGAAGCAAGGTGTGTTCCTGCACTAATAATGCTGGCATAAAGATCATTGATTGCCTGGGCCGATTCGGGTGTAGACCCAGAGGTAACTTTTAATATTTTTGAAATGGTATGTTCCTTATCACCCGGATTAATCCTCTCTGGAGAATAGCCGCAGAAGAAATCTTGATTAAATTTCAATCCACTATGTTTTTCCAGAATGGGTACACAATCCTCTTCTGTGCAACCCGGATAAACGGTTGATTCATAAATAACGACATCGCCCTTTTTTAGAGCCCTTGCAACGGTTTGGCTGGCTTTTAACAATAAACTGATGTCTGGATTATTGTGTTTATCAATTGGGGTAGGGACGGTGATGATAAAAACCTGACACGTTTTAAGCAATTCAGCATCGGCAGTGAACTGCAGGCCAAGACTTTGTTTTAATTGTACTTCATCAATCTCAAGTGTACAGTCGTAGCCGGAGATCAATTCTTGAACCCTTTTCTGGTTAATGTCGAAGCCTAAAACTGGGTACTTTTTGCCGAACTCGACAGCAAGCGGAAGTCCTACATACCCTAAGCCGATAACGGCGATTTTTTTATTTTTCAAATCCATTATTCGGATAAATTTTTCTTGTAGAGCCCATTCAAACAATAATATGTTTTTTGAGCTTGTTTTTGCATCATCATCTTTAAATTTTCTTCTTGAGAAGTCCAGTTTTCTTTGTGGTATAAATGATATTGTACTGCATAATTTCTGGCAGAAATTAACCGATAACCCAATCCTTTGAAACGCCAAACCAAATCTGCATCTTCACCTACCGCAGGTTTTTGATAATCTTCATCAAAACCATTTATAGCTATAATTGCTTCTTTAAAACAAGAAAAATTACAGCCCTTTATCCATCTCATTTTTCGATTTTTAGGAATAAAATTCCAGGCGCTTGAGCTGTCAATATAAAGCCCCTCTTCTATAAATTGGGCCTTATCTCTATAAAATCCAACAAGATTTTTAAAAATATTTCGCTCAAAATTAGGTAATGGTGTTTGGCGTAGTTTCTGACTGAATTTAGGCCCAAGTTTAATTCTTTTACCGGCTACAATACCTTTTGGGGCTGCCAAACGCAGGTGATTTTCAATAAAACGATGATGTAAAACACAATCTCCATCAATGAAAATCAAATAGTCGCTGTTTGTAGCCAATATAGCCTTGTTTAACGCCTGATTTTTACGCCAGCCCAAATCTGGTTGAGATAGGTGAACTATTTTGAACGAACTCTTGTAAGTCTGGATGAAGTTTGCAACAGCGCTATCCTGACCATCTTCCGAAATGATAATTTCAAAATCACGCTCAGTTTGGTAAGTTAAAGCGTCCAATACCACTTTCAGATCGGTGATGTTCTTATAGATTGAAATAATCAGGCTGGCTTTCATTAAAAAATACTGGATACCTTTTTTATTAAACCGCTACGTTGTGGTCTCTCAATGCATCATTGAGAGAAGTTTTCTTATCGGTTGATTCTTTACGCTGACCAATGATCAGGGCGCAAGGTACCTGAAATTCACCTGCCGTGAATTTTTTAGTGTAAGAGCCTGGAATGACTACCGAACGGGCAGGAACACGGCCCTTGTATTCAATTGGCTCATTGCCACTTACATCAATAATTTTGGTGGATGCAGTCAGTACCACATTCGCTCCTAAAACTGCCTCTTGTTCTACATGAACGCCTTCCACCACAATGGCACGGGAGCCAATGAAGCAGTTATCTTCAATAATTACCGGTGCAGCTTGAACAGGCTCTAATACACCACCAATGCCCACGCCGCCGCTCAAGTGTACATTTTTGCCAATTTGGGCGCAAGAGCCAACAGTAGCCCAGGTATCTACCATGGTGCCTTCATCCACATAGGCGCCAATGTTTACGTAAGAAGGCATCATGATCACCCCTTTAGCCAAGTAAGCACCATAACGGGCCAAGCCGTGAGGCACCACACGCACACCCTGCTCCTTGAAATTGGTTTTCAATTTCATTTTATCATGAAATACGAAAGGCCCCACTTTAATTTCCTCCATCTGGCGGATAGGGAAATAAAGAATCACCGCTTTTTTGATCCAGTCGTTTACATGCCAGCTCACTCCAATTGGCTCAGCAACACGCAATTCACCCAGGTCTAATTGATGAATAACGGTATCAATTGCATCTTGGTATTCAGGATAATTCAATAGCTGGCGATCTGCCCATGCTTCTTCGATCTTCTTCTTTAATTCGGCAATCATATTATAATATTTTTAGCAAATTAAAGGTTTTTTAAGGATTTTTGCTTCATCTTAAAGTCATGGCCGAAAAAGAAAAACTCCGAATCGACAAATACCTTTGGGCCATTCGTGCTTTTAAAACACGAAGTTTGGCCACCGAAGCCTGTAAAGCCGGAAGGGTAAAACTTTCAGGGCAAGCGATAAAGCCTGCTTATGTGGTGAAGATTGGTGAAGTTTATTCGGTTCAGAAGGGCGGCCTAAGGAAAGTGATCAAAGTGGTTGATCTGCTTGAAAGGAGGGTAGACGCCAAAACCGCCGTCAGATTTTATGAAGATTTGACACCTCCAGAAGAAACTCAAGCATTTAAATCAGCATTTTTAGCCCCGGTACTCACCCGTGATCGTGGTGCAGGTCGGCCGACAAAAAAAGACCGACGTGAAATTGACGATTTACAGGAAAGCTGGTTTGACGAGGAAGATTAATATGCTACTTTTAGTGGAGATTTTTCCCATTTTTTGAACGCAGTCAAAGCCTCTTCACGCATCATTTGGATAATGGGTAGTTGCCGCTGATGCATAGGCTGGTCAAGCTCCTCATATATAAACTGATCATCGAAACCGATGGTAGCCGCATCAGTTTTGGTATTGGCATAATAAATCGTTTGAATCCGCGACCAATAAATAGCACCCAAGCACATGGGGCAAGGCTCACAACTCGTATAAATTACACATCCCGACAGGTCAAACGTCTTCAATTTTTTGCAGGCTGCTCTGATAGCCGAAACCTCTGCGTGTGCCGTGGGATCATTACTAGAAGTAACTTTATTGGCACTTTTCGCTATTAATTTTCCATCCTTCGCAACAACAGCTCCGAAAGGGCCGCCTTTTGCTTGATCCACATTTCTCTCTGAAAGTTGGATGGCCATCCGCATAAATTTTCGGTGATCTTTTTCGTTTAACATT
Organism: Sphingobacteriaceae bacterium; assembly: GCA_947458875.1. Lineage (GTDB taxonomy): Bacteria > Bacteroidota > Bacteroidia > Sphingobacteriales > Sphingobacteriaceae > JAIPAN01. The sequence goes on along the minus strand of CANGZD010000009.1, from coordinate 27,383 downwards.
GCTACAAAATTAAAAAAGCCCCGATTTTTCGGGGCTTTGAGCTTCCGCCGAAAGGCGAAATATTATTTATCTCCTTTTTTATAGGCATCGTTCAAGCCTGCAACAACTTCTTTGGTTACATCCAGGCTTTCATCGGCAAATAATACAGCCGAATTCCCTTTAGAATAGGTCAACACCATTTTATACCCTTTTTCTTTAGCGAATTTTTTCAGGAATTCAGAAACCTTTTCATATAATTTTTCATTCTCAGAAGCTTCTTCATTTGCTAAAGCATTGCTGGCATTTTGATTGTAAGCAGCTAATTCCTGTTGTTTACGGGCCAAACGCTCTTCGGTAGCGGCACGCTGATCGGCACTCATGCTGCCGGCCTGCTGCTGATACTGCGCCACTTCACGTTGAAAAGCAGTTCCTTTTGCATTCAGATCAGCTTGGGCTTTCTTTGATTTCTCTTCAAATCTGCCGCGGATATTTTTAAAATATTCGTAATTGCTCAATAATGAGTCAGAATTTACATAAACAATACTGTTGGAAGCTGTTTCAGCATTTGTAGCTGTTGGAGCTTGTTTGCTACAGGCACTTACCAAGGCAACAAATGCCAAACCTAAGCCCAATTTGGTTAAATAGTTTAGTCCTTTTTTCATGAGATTTTTTTCAAAAATTTAACAAATATAATCTTTCGAGCTTAGTATTTTAAACAATTTACACTTGTTAACAAAAGCCCACTTTAAAAGCAGCTTATTTATCCACATTCTGCTTCAGCTACAGTTTAAAAGCTTATTTTTGATACTTGACGTTTAACTATAATTATGAGCGAAGAAAAGGAAATTAAATCAAATTATTCGGCCGATAATATCCAGGTCCTCGAAGGTTTAGAGGCGGTTAGAAAACGACCGTCTATGTACATAGGTGATACCGGTATCAAAGGGCTCCATCACTTGGTGTATGAAGTAGTAGACAACTCCATCGACGAAGCTTTAGCTGGTTACTGTACCGACATCTTCGTTACCATTCATAAAGATAATTCCATATCCGTAAAAGATAATGGTCGTGGTATTCCTACCGGGATGCACTCGAAAGAAAATAGATCTGCACTAGAAGTAGTAATGACCGTGCTTCACGCCGGGGGTAAGTTCGATAAAGATACTTACAAGGTATCGGGAGGTTTGCACGGGGTGGGGGTATCCTGCGTGAACGCCCTTTCTACTCAGCTGACTGCTACCGTACACCGCGAAGGAAAAATTTTCCAGCAGCAATACGAACGTGGTAAGCCCATGTACGATGTAAAAGTAATCGGCGAAACCGATATTACCGGAACCATTGTACACTTCAATCCTGATCCGGAAATTTTCACTTTAACAACTGAATATAAATTTGATACACTTGCAGCACGTTTGCGTGAATTGGCCTATTTGAACAAAGGAATCAGGCTTACCCTCACCGATGAGCGTGAAACCCTGGAAAATGGCGAATTCCTCAGCGAACATTACTTCTCTGAAGGTGGATTAAAGGAATTTGTGAAATTTTTGGACGGTACCCGTCAGCCTTTAATTCCAGATCCAATTTATGTAGAAGGAGTGAAACAAGGCATTCCGGTTGAACTTGCCTTGCAATACAACGACACTTATTCAGAGAACGTACACTCTTACGTAAACAACATCAATACCATCGAGGGCGGTACACACGTAGCCGGTTTCCGACGTGGTTTGACCCGTACGCTGAAAGCTTATGCCGAAAAGTCGGGTCTGTTGAAAAACATGAAAGTAGAAATTACCGGCGATGACTTCCGTGAAGGATTAACTGCCGTGATTTCTGTAAAAGTAGCCGAACCGCAGTTCGAGGGACAAACCAAAACCAAATTGGGTAACAATGAGGTGATGGGTGCAGTAGATATTGCGGTAGGGGAGATTCTGGGTAATTACCTGGAAGAAAATCCACGTGAAGCTAAGATGATCGTCAATAAAGTGATTTTAGCTGCTACTGCCCGTGCCGCTGCCCGCAAAGCCCGCGAAATGGTGCAGCGTAAAAGCGTAATGGGTGGTTCTGGCTTGCCGGGTAAACTGGCCGACTGCGCCAATAACGATCCTGCAAAATGCGAATTATACCTGGTGGAGGGTGACTCTGCGGGTGGTACCGCCAAGCAGGGCCGCGACCGTAATTTCCAAGCTATTTTACCGCTGAAAGGTAAGATCCTGAACGTGGAGAAAGCCATGGAGCATAAGATCTACGAGAACGACGAGATCAAGAACATGTTTACGGCCATGGGCGTAAGCATCGGTACGGAAGACGATAACAAAGCGCTGAATCTGGATAAATTACGTTACCATCGCATCATCATCATGACGGATGCCGACGTGGACGGTTCGCACATTACTACCCTGATTCTTACCTTCTTCTTCCGTTACATGAAAGAACTGATTGAGTACGGTTATGTGTATATAGCTGCTCCGCCATTGTATTTAGTAAAGAAAGGAAAAGAGCAGATGTATGCATGGAACGATGAAGAACGCGATGCAGCCATTCAGCAACTGAAAGGCGGCGGTAAAGAAGACAGCGTACATGTACAACGATACAAAGGTTTGGGAGAGATGAATGCTGAGCAGCTATGGGAAACCACCCTGAATCCGGAAACCCGTACCCTGCGCCAGGTAACCATAGAAAATGCCGCCGAGTGCGATCATATTTTCTCTATGCTGATGGGAGATGAGGTGGCACCACGCCGTGAGTTTATCGAGAAAAATGCGAAATACGCTCGTATTGATATCTAATCAATCATGTAGTTAAATTAAAAAAGCCCCCCGATAACATGTCTGAGGGCTTTTTTATTAACCTTTCTTCTTCCGATACTGCCATTCATTGATCAGCCAGGCTGAGATTACGATCAGTGTATTACCAATCATCCAGATAAACATTACATTGTAACCGTTTTGGGCAAGTTCGGTATTCCATATTGCACCACCCAGACTAAAAGCGAACAAGATGATTCCTGCTATCCGCCAAATGACATTGGTGCTGGGATAGTTACTGTTGGCCACATTCAGGCTGAAATTATCCGGATAAAAAATGTATTTCAGTTTATGGTAATCCCAGGCCAGCAAGAGTAAATTGGCCAGGACCATCAGGATGGTGATCAACCAAGTCCCTTTGAAATGCATCGTTACCGTAACAATACAGATGCTGGAAATGAGCGGTAAAAATAGTATTGCACCCAGGCTGGTGAAATATTGGGTCATCAGTAAAAAGGCTGCAAAAATTTGCATAAACCCGATGAATTGCCAGAAAAATCCTGCTTGGTACATCCCCTCAAAGAAAAAACCGATGGGATGTTTTATTGAAATTTGGGTAAAGCGCTGATTCATCAGTTTGGTCAATCCCGAAGGCACAAAAGCAAAGCCAATGAGGTATCGTGTGAAGATTACAAATGTATTCAGGTGTCTGTTTGATCTGATTCGATCATAAAAGTGGTCCAGCTTTTCCATGTTTTAAATATAAAATAAAAAGCCCCGGATTTAAATCCGAGGCTTTTGTATGTAATAGGTATAACCCGATCAGATCACATTCATGTCATGCAATACCGCATTCATGTTGCGTACCGCATCGGCGCTCTTGTTAAAGGTCGCTTGTTCTTCATCGTTCAATTTATAATCTAAGATCTTCTCCCAGCCGTTTTTGCCGATCACCACCGGTACGCCCAGGCAGATATCTTTCTGACCATACTCTCCATCTAAAGACACGCAGCAAGGGAATACCTTTTTCTCATCGCGAACAATGCTTTCCACCAGCGCCGCACCTGCTGCACCCGGTGCATACCAGGCTGAAGTGCCTAACAAGCCGGTAAGGGTAGCACCACCCACCATGGTGTCGGCTGCTACTTTTTGTAGGGTAGCTGCATCCAGTAAATTAGAAACTGCAAAACCATTCAACTGTGCCAAACGAGTTAAAGGAATCATGGTGGTATCACCGTGACCGCCAATCACCACGCCATGCAGGTCGTTGGCAGAGCAGTTCAGGGCCTGGCTTAAATAATATTTAAAGCGGGCACTGTCCAAGATGCCACCCATACCAATGATACGATTCTTTGGCAATCCGCTTGATTTCAGCGCCAGGTAAGTCATGGTATCCATCGGATTAGAAATGACCACGATGATGGCATTTGGGGAATATTTCAAGGTGTTTTCAACCACACCTTTCACAATATTGGCATTCGTTCCAATCAGTTCCTCACGGGTCATGCCCGGCTTACGAGGAATACCCGATGTGATGACCACCACATCCGAATTGGCAGTTTTGCTGTAATCGTTGGTGCTGCCGGTAATTTTGGTATCAAATCCCAACAGGGTAGCCGTCTGCATCATGTCCATGGCCTTACCTTCGGCAAAACCCTCTTTAATGTCTAACAGGACCAGCTCTGTAGCTAATTCTTTTCTGGCAATGTTATCGGCACAAGTTGCACCTACGGCACCGGCACCTACAACGGTAATTTTCATATGTTTAGGAATAATTTTAAGGTTTCTGAAATTGTTTCCGAATTTAATAAAAAGAGGAGGAGTATTCAGGTGATTTTCGTCAAATTTTTGCTAAAAACTATACATTTTACTCCTCCAGCTTCCTGCTAATCTTGTATCTTTGCCCATGCAGGAAAAAATTCTCATTCTCGATTTCGGATCTCAGTACACCCAATTGATTGCCCGTCGCGTTCGCGAACTCAACGTTTACTGTGAAATTCACCCTTTTAATCATATCCCTGAAATAGACCAAAGCTGGAAAGGTATCATTCTTTCCGGAAGTCCATACTCTGTTCGTCAGGCAGATGCACCACAGGTTGACTTCAAGGTATGGGACGGAAAATATCCCGTTTTAGGCGTATGTTATGGTGCCCAGTACATGGCCCAGCACAGTGGCGGTGAAGTACAAGCATCCTCTACCAGAGAGTATGGTCGGGTACACCTCGATTTTGTGAATGACAGCAATCCACTCCTGAAAAACATTCCGCAGCAATCGCAGGTATGGATGTCGCATAGCGATACCATTGCCACCATTCCGGCCGATTTTGAGATCATTGCTAGCACCGATACCGTAAAAGCGGCGGCTTATCAGATCAAGAACAAGCAGATGTGGGGCATTCAGTTCCACCCCGAAGTAACGCACAGTACCGACGGCAAGCAATTGCTGGAGAATTTCCTGGTCGATATTTGCGGTTGCTCACAGAACTGGACGCCAGATTCCTTCATAGAAACCACCATTGCCGGCTTACGCGAAAAACTGGGTAACGATAAAGTGGTATTGGGCTTGTCAGGAGGCGTAGACTCCACCGTAGCTGCAGTATTGCTGCACCAGGCCATCGGCAAAAACCTACACTGTATTTTTGTAGACAACGGCCTCCTGCGTAAGGACGAATTCCAGCAGGTACTCGATTCTTACGAGCACATGGGTTTAAATATCAAAGGTATAGACGCCAAACAGCGTTTTTATGATGCCCTCGCGGGGATCAAAGACCCTGAGCAAAAACGCAAAGCCATCGGCCGGGTATTCATCGAAGTATTCGACGATGCCGCACACGAAGTGCAGGATGTGAAATGGCTCGGTCAGGGAACCATTTATCCCGATGTGATCGAATCTGTTTCGGTAAAAGGCCCTTCGGCCACCATCAAATCGCACCACAATGTGGGCGGATTACCCGATTTTATGAAATTAAAGGTGGTGGAGCCATTAAATACTTTATTTAAAGACGAAGTCCGCAGGGTGGGCAAGGCCATGGGTATTGATGCCAACCTTTTAGGTCGCCATCCTTTCCCGGGTCCCGGTTTGGCCATCCGTATTCTGGAAGATATTACGCCTGAGAAAGTTCGCATCTTGCAAGAAGCAGACGCCATCTATATCCATCATTTAAAAGCTTCGGGTTGGTACGATAAAGTGTGGCAGGCCGGTGCCATTTTCCTGCCGGTACAATCGGTAGGGGTAATGGGCGATGAGCGCACCTACGAACATGTGATCTGTCTGCGTGCAGTGGGTTCGGTAGATGGCATGACCGCCGACTGGAGCCACCTGCCTTACGAATTGCTGGCCAAGATCTCTAATGAGATCATCAATAATGTGAAAGGTATTAACCGGGTGGTGTACGACATCAGCTCTAAGCCGCCGGCTACCATCGAGTGGGAATAATGCGTGCCGAAGCCTATTTGCGCAATTTCTTAAAAGTGCTGGATGCTTATCCGGCCGACCGGCCCCTGGCCAAGTTTCTGCCCGAGTATTTCCGCCAGCATAAGGAAATGGGCTCCGGCGATCGCCGTATGGCTTCCCGTTTGCTGTATACCTATTTCCGCCTGGGCCGTGCCTTTGCCAACCTGCCCCAAGAGGAACGCTTGTTTTTAGCAGAGTTTTTATGCAGCAAGGGTGCCAATGAATTTCTGACACATTTCAAACCCGAGTTGGCCGAAAAAAACGATTGGCCTTTGGCCGATAAGTTGGCTTTGCTGGAGAAGGAATTTGGTTTCGAATTGGCTGAGGTGTTTCCTTTCGGGATGCATTTGAGCGAAGGCATCGATCGCGATACTTTCCTGCAATCTTTCTTTATCCAGCCTGAGCTATTTATTCGCAGCCATCCGGGAAAAGAGCAAGTCGTTCAGTCCAAATTAGCAGCTGCAGGCATTGCATTTGAGGAAATTAGCCCGCAGACCCTGGCCCTGGCCAATGGTACCAAACTTGATCAGGTGCTGGATGCTACCTGGTATGAGGTGCAGGACTTTTCTTCTCAGCAAACGGCGAATTACTTCAAACCCCAAAAATGGGAATACTGGTGGGATGCCTGTGCTGCCTCCGGCGGAAAATCTATTCTCTTGCATCAGCTGGAGTCCAGCATTAAATTATTGGTGAGCGATGTCAGAGAAAGTGTTTTATCCAATTTGGAGGAGCGCTTTGACATCAACCAGATACGTAACTACCAGAAAAAAGTCATCGATCTGACGCAAAATCCGGATCCTATCCTGCATCATTATGAATTTGATGGCATTATCCTTGATGCGCCCTGCACCGGTTCAGGTACCTGGGGGCGTACGCCCGAGATGATCAGTCAGTTTAGCGAAGGCCGCATTGCAGGTTTTCAAACTTTACAGCAAAGCATTGCTAAAAATGTAGTGAAATACCTCAAGCCTGGTAAGCCGCTCATTTATATCACCTGTTCGGTGTTTAAGGAAGAAAATGAAGAAATGGTCCACTTCCTTACGGATGAACTTCAGCTGCAGCTAGAACAGCAGGAAGTCTTGAAAGGCTATACCCGCAAAGCGGACAGCATGTTTGTAGCCCGCTTGATTAAAAGATAAAAATTAGGCACCTAGCCTGCCGCTTCGAGCAGCTTCGCAATTTCAAACTTCTTCATTTGCATATAGGCATACATCGCTTTTGGCGCTTTTTCCGGGTCGCTCATGAGTTTGCCTAAGATGCTGGGGACTACCTGCCACCATACGCCAAATTTGTCTTTGATCCAGCCGCATTTGCTTTCCAGACCACCCTCGGCAAAGTGGTTCCAGTAGTGGTCGATCTCTTCCTGCGTATCGCAGTTGATCACAAAGGAAACCCCTTCGTTGATGTGGTATTCCGGTCCGCCGTTCAGGCCCATGAAACGGGTGCCGTTCAACTCGAATACCGATACCATGGGTGTGATATTGAGGATCTTGGAGTTTGGGAAAATGCTACAGTAAAATTCGGCTGCTGCTTTGGCTTGGTCATCAAACCAAAGGCAAGGATAGGGGCTATTGTTCATACTTGCTATTCTACATTAAGAATTTGAATAGAGTTTGCATTGAAGGTAATCATATCGCCCTGCTGGGTTCCCATTAAGGCCTGCCCAATTGGCGAAGCGAGTGAAACGGCATAAATGATTTCCTGATCAAGGGCTATCTTACCTAATCCCACTGAAATGAAATATTTCCCTGTACTCGTGTTTACTAGGCTGCCGAAGCTTACTTTTTCAGACACAACTTTCGGCTGAATTTTCAGGAGTTCTGTTTGTAGGGTGTTCTGGTTTTGCAATTGTTGCTCTAACTTATCCAGTTCAATCTGGGCCATCGCTCTGCCAGTTTCGTATTTGTCACCTGCACTGCTTTTACTTTCATTATCCCGAGATTCCCTGAGCAAAGTGATGGCATTCTTAATTTCATCAATCCGGCTATTCAGTAATCGGATAAGTTCTTGCAATACTTTCTCTTTACTGTTCATCGCGAAAGCTTATAAACCAGTATTGTTTCGAAACAGTTTGATCGCGATAGCCAAAAGAATAATTCCGAAGGCCTTACGCAATACGTTCAATCCTGATTTTCCAAATAGCTTCTCCAGTCGTGCAGTATTTTTCAATACAATGTACACGAAAATCATGTTCAGCATAATGCCTACGATGATGTTTTGTGTGGCATATTCTGATTTGAGGGAGAGGAGCGTGGTCATGGTGCCCGCCCCGGCGATCAGCGGGAAAGCCAGTGGTACAATAGAGACACTCTCGGGTACTTCTTCTTTAAAGAAATTGATACCCAATACCATTTCCATGGCGATGAAAAATATCACTAATGAACCTGCAATGGCAAAAGACTGAATGTCGATACCGATGATCCCCAATAATCCTTCTCCGATGAATAAGAAGAGGATCATGAGTGTCAGCGAAACTAGGCTGGCCTTTTCTGATTGGATATGCCCTGCTTTTTGGCGTAATTGAATCACTACCGGAATAGATCCCAGTATATCGATGATCGCAAAGAGGATCATGGTAACGGAAAGAATCTCTTTTAGATTGAAGCTGAAGTATTGGCTCATGTTAAATTGTTTATCAAAGGTACAATTAAACAAAAAAGGTTCAGGGAATACCCTGAACCTTTTTAGCGATCATCTGATCGGTTATTTTTTAGCAGCGGCTTCTTTACGAACGACACTATGGTTTTTACTGTACAGGTAATACACCAGTAAGCCTAAAGCCATCCATAAGGCGGCCACTTTCAGGGTGTTTACATCTAAAGCCACAATCATACCGCCACATACTAGGATACCGAGTATAGGTACCAATGGAACCAATGGCGTTTTGAACGGACGCTCCAGGTTTGGATTTTGAACCCTCAAGATCCAGATACCGGCACTTACCAATACGAAGGCTAAAAGGGTACCGAAAGAGGTTAAGTCACCTGCAACGCTTCCGGGAACAAAGGCCGCAAATCCGCCCACTAAGAAGAATAAGATGATATTACTCTTGTATGGTGTGCTGAATTTAGGGTGTAATTCTGAGAATATTTTTGGTAACAAACCATCTTTCGACATGGTGTAAAACACACGAGACTGACCCAATAACATTACCAGGATTACTGAAGAGAAACCGGCCAGGATCGCTACAGTAATACCGGTAGCTAACCAGCCATATCCAGGCATATAGGTAGAAATGGCATAGGCCACAGAAGCTTCTTTTCCTTTTTCAGGATCTGCAAATTCTTGCCAGTTGGTTACACCGGTTAATACGTGTGAAAAAAGGATGTAAAGAATGGTACAAACTACCAGCGATCCTAAAATGCCAATTGGCATATCTTTCTTAGGATTCTTCGCTTCTTGAGCCGCTGTACTTACGGCATCAAAACCTATGAAGGCAAAGAATACGATAGCTGCACCACCTAAAACTCCACCCCATCCCCATTTGAACATACCTTCATGTCCAGGAGTTCCTTCAGGGATTAAGTAAGGCGTATGGTTTTCTGGTTTGATGAACTGCCATCCGATTACAATAAAAATCAGTACAATGGCTACTTTAACGAATACAATTACTGCGTTTAGTTTTGCAGATTCTTGCGTTCCCTTAATAAGTACCAAGGTAAGTAAGAATAAGATCACTAAAGCAGGTAGGTTGATGATACCGGATACACCATTTAACGATTCGAAAGGAGAGTGCGACCATTCATAGGGTATGGCGCCGCCCAATAATTTATTGAGATATTCACTCCAGGCTATGGAAACCGTTGCTGCCCCTAATGCGTATTCCATGACCAGTGCCCAGCCAATAATCCAGGCTACTACTTCGCCCATGGTAGTGTAGGCATAGGTGTATGCACTACCTGCAATAGGAATCATGGCTGCAAACTCTGCGTAACATAAGCCTGCAAATGCACAACCAATGGCTGCAATGATAAAAGATAAGGTTACTCCGGCACCTGCAGCTTCTCCGGCAGCAGCGGCTGTACGTACGAAAAGACCTGCACCAATGATGGCACCAATACCTAATGCAATGAGGTTCCAGCTACCAAGGGTACGTTTTAATGAGCCCTCTCCGGTAGCATTGGCTTCTGCTAATAATTGTGTTAAAGATTTAGTGAATTTCATTTTGTTTGTTTTTTCTGAAGTACCAAACCTAATTAATTTATTCCGAAAATGAAAAAGGGATTTCCGTAAAGAAATCCCTTTTTAAATAAATTAAAACCTGTTTATTACTTAATAGTATCGGTTTTGTTGATCAGGGTGTCTACTTGCTGATTACCCAAAGAGTCAACCTTAACGGTTATTTTCACTTCTTTGCGTACTTCCATATTTTCTGCCGATTTATGACCCGCAGAAATATGAGGTGCAATAACTAATGAAACGATCGACATCAATTTGATCAGGATGTTCATTGAAGGACCTGAGGTGTCTTTGAAAGGATCACCTACGGTATCGCCAGTTACAGAAGCTTTGTGTGGCTCAGATTTTTTGTAATACATTTCACCGTTGATCTCTACACCTTTCTCGAATGATTTCTTAGCGTTATCCCAAGCACCACCGGCATTTGATTGGAACATGCCCATCAAAACACCAGACACGGTTACGCCGGCTAATAAACCACCTAATACTTCCGGACCGAAGGCAAAACCTACCAGAATTGGAACGATCAGGGCAATAGCACCAGGCAGCATCATTTCGCGAATAGAAGCTTGTGTAGAAATAGCCACACATTTTTCGTACTCTGGCTTTGCTTTGTATTCCATAATACCTGGAATTTCGCGGAACTGACGGCGTACTTCCTGCACCATGTCCATGGCGGCACGGCCTACCGCAGAAATACATAAGGCTGAGAAAATGAATGGAATCATACCGCCCACAAACAAACCAGCCAATACATCGGCTTTGTAGATATCGATGCGGTCGATACCGGCAATACCTACGAAGGCAGCAAATAAAGCCAAGGAAGTTAAGGCTGCTGAAGCAATGGCGAAACCTTTACCGGTAGCAGCGGTAGTGTTACCTACAGCATCGAGGTTATCGGTACGGCCACGAACTTCTTCAGGCAGCTGGCTCATTTCGGCAATACCACCGGCGTTATCGGCAATCGGGCCAAAAGCATCGATAGCCAATTGCATAGCTGTGGTAGCCATCATACCGGCAGCGGCAATGGCCACTCCATATAATCCAGCAAAATAATAAGATCCATAAATACCGGCAGCTAATACCAAGATTGGCAATACGGTAGATTCCATACCTACGGCTAAACCGCCAATAATGTTGGTGGCATGGCCGGTAGCAGATTGTTTAATAATAGAATTAACCGGACGTTTGCCCATGGCAGTATAGTACTCAGTAATAATGCTCATTAAAGCACCTACTACTAAACCTACTATAATAGCCATAAATACATCTGTTTTGGTGAACTCAAAACCGCGTATGCTCATGGTTTCAGGTAATAACCAACGAACTGCAAAGAAAGCAGCCGCCGCAGTCATAATGATGGATGACCAGTTACCGATATTCAATGCGTTTTGTACGCTGTCTGTTTCTTTAGAGATACGTACCATATAAGTAGATACGATAGAGAAGATCAAACCTAAACCAGCAATCAGCATTGGCAACAAAATAGGAGCGATGCCGCCGAAATTATCGGCAGAAACGATCTCACGGCCCAATACCATAGTCGCAAGGATGGTCGCTACATAAGATCCGAATAAATCGGCGCCCATACCGGCTACGTCACCCACGTTATCGCCTACGTTATCAGCAATGGTAGCCGGGTTACGCACATCATCCTCCGGGATACCTGCCTCAACTTTACCTACCAAGTCGGCACCTACGTCGGCAGCTTTGGTGTAAATACCACCTCCCACACGGGCAAATAAAGCAATAGACTCCGCACCTAAAGAGAATCCGGCCAATACTTCGAGGGCTTTCTCCATCTCTTTGCCGTTTACACTGCCACCGGTTTGTACCACATACAGGTTGTAAAATACAATAAACAGGGAACCTAAGCCCAATACCGCTAAGCCGGCAACACCAATACCCATTACACTACCGCCGGTGAAAGATACTTTCAGGGCTTTAGCCAAGCTGGTACGGGCAGCTTGCGTAGTACGAACGTTTGCTTTAGTAGCGATGTTCATACCAATATATCCTGCAAAGGCAGAAGTAAATGCCCCAATCAGGAAAGAAACGGCAATTACCGGGCTGGAGGTTTCAACCAGTGTACCAGAGTACGCCAATAAAACTGCAGCAATAATTGCGAAATAAGTTAAGATTTTCCATTCAGCTTTCAGGAAAGCCATGGCGCCATCGGCAATGTAACCCGACAGGGTGCGCATGTTTTCGTCACCTGCATCTTGTTTGCTTACCCATGCAGATTTAATGAGCATTACAATAATGCCGAATAAACCCATCAAGGGAATTGCATAAATTAAATTGTTTTGTAAAAATTCCATGAATGTGTTTTAATATGAATCAGGTAAATAAATGGTTTACTATAAACGACCGGCAAAAATAGCAGGCTTGGGGCATTAATCCAATTAAATTTGGTTAATTGTTAAATTTTTAATCCAACAGAGGGTCTCGATGCTCCTCAGTCAAATTCAATTTCGAGTCATCCGATTTTAGTTGTGATAATTTCAGCTATCTTAGAAAAATTAAACCATCCTTATGCAAGAAAAAACAGAAATGAAACGGGAGTTGGGCCTGCTCGACTCTACTATGATTGTGGCCGGATCCATGATCGGTTCGGGAATATTTTTAGTGAGTTCTGATATTGCTAAATCCGTTGGCTCGCCGTTTTATATTTTATTGATTTGGTTGATTACGGGTATCATTACCCTGATAGCTGCATTGAGTTATGGTGAACTAGCCGGCATGATGCCTAAAGCAGGTGGGCAGTACATTTACCTGAGGGAGGCTTATAATCCGATGGTGGGCTTTTTGTTTGGCTGGACGGTTTTTACGGTGATACAAACCGGTGTGATAGCCGCGGTGGCCATTGCTTTTGCTACTTATACGGCAGAGCTGATCCCATGGTTTTCTAAAGCCAATATGCTGTTAAAGCTCGGGGCGTTTGAGTTCAATGCCACTCAATTTTTAGCCTTGCTGCTTATTGCCTTTCTGACCTATGTGAATTTGCAAGGGGTGAAAAATGCAAAGATCTTACAAACGGTATTTACATTAGCCAAGATCTTGGCTTTGCTTGGATTAATTGTGTTGGGCATCTATTTTGGTCTTAATTCCGATGCCTTCAAAGTAAATATTGAGAACTTTTGGACTCCGTACGTTACCAAAGTAAATGCCGATGGGAGCATTACCAAGGAGCTGTTGAGCGGCGTGGTGCTTTGGGCTGCAGTTGGTGCGGCTATGGTAGGTTCTTTATTCTCATCTGATTCTTGGAATAATATTACCTATACCGCTGGGGAGATCAAAGAACCTCAAAAGAATATTCCACTCAGTTTGTTTTTCGGTACCTTGATTGTTACCATTTTATACATTTTAGCCAATGTGGCCTACATGATGCTGATGCCGGTAGCCGGTAGTCCGGAAGGAGTAAGTGTGTTTGAAAGAGGGATCATGTTTGCCACCGACAATAGGGTTGGTACAGCCGCCGCCTCCATGATTTTTGGTACAGCTGCAGCTACCATCATGGCCCTACTAATCATGGTATCAACTTTCGGATGTAATAATGGAATTATTTTGGCAGGTGCCCGCTTGTACTATGCCATGGCCCAGGATGGAGTATTTTTTAAAAAAGCCGGTACTTTAAATAAAAAGGGAGTCCCTGAGTTTGCGCTCTATATACAGGCAGGATGGGCATCGTTGTTGTGTTTATCGGGCACTTACGGCCAATTATTAGATTATACTACTTTCTCTTCCTTGTTATTCTACCTGGTTACTATTGTAGGCCTATTTATTTTGAGATACAAACGCCCGGATGCGGAACGTCCATATAAGGCTTTTGGTTACCCAATATTGCCCGGCTTGTATGTATTGATAGCCAGTGCCATCTGTGTGATTTTGTTGATTGAAAAGCCAGATACTTGCGGCTGGGGATTAGCCATCGTTCTGCTCGGACTTCCAGTTTATTACATCTGGAAATGGGCCAATAAAGAAAAGTAATTTAGAGCACTTCGGCTACTACAAACGTGCTACCTCCGATGAAGATCAAATCTCCGGAGGCAGCCTTATTTAAAGCTGCCTGGTAAGCTTCCCTTACCGATGGATAGGGATTCCCTTTTAAGCCCAAAACGGTCGCTTCTGACAGTAATTCGTTCACGACTTTAGCCCTTGGAATGGCCGGTTGACAAAAGTAATAAGCTGCCGATTTTGGGAGCATGCCCAGCACTTTGCTGATGTCTTTATCTTTTACCATACCCCAAACCATGTGAAGTTGTTGGTGGGTCGTGAAAGAGATGTTTTTTAGTACTTCGCGAATTCCATCTTCATTATGTCCGGTATCGCATATTACTTTCGGATTTTCTTGAATGATTTGCCAGCGGCCTTGTAATTCGGTTAAAGTTTTTACTTGTTTTAAGGCAGATTTTAGCTGCTCATCGCTGATCTCAAATCCTTGTTTGCGTAGTTCATTTACCGCAAGCAAAACTGCTGGCAGATTTTTGAGCTGATAGCTACCGGTTAAATCAAGTTCTAAATGGATTGTTTTGCCGTTTTGCTTATGGCTTGCTTCTATTTCCAGAAATTCATTCTTCTGGCCCCCAATAATTTGCCATTCGTTTTGTGCAAAATAGATTTTTGAATGGGAGGCTTCGGCCTTAGCTTCAAACACCGCTCGAGTTTCGGGGATACTTTCGCCAATAATGACTGGAATCTTTTGTTTGATGATTCCCGCTTTTTCAGTTGCAATTGCAGGAAGAGTATTGCCCAAAAAATCCATGTGGTCGAAACCAATATTGGTGATGATGGAGAGCAGCGGATCAATGATGTTCGTAGAATCTAAGCGACCACCGAGGCCTACTTCAATCACAGCAATATCTACTTTTTCTTTGGCGAAAACATCAAAGGCCATTGCCACACTTAACTCAAAAAACGAAGGATCAATCTGCTTTATTAAATCGAGGTGTTGATTCACAAATTCAATAACAGAAAGTTCCGAAGTCATCGATCCATTGATCCTGATCCGTTCTCTGAAATCTTTGAGGTGGGGAGAAGTATGTAAACCGACTTTATAACCGGCTTTCTGTAAGATGGCGGAGAGCATGTGTGAGGTAGAACCTTTTCCATTGGTTCCTCCTACATGGATGGACTTGAATTTTTGTTCCGGATTGCCCAGGGCTTCACAAAGAGCTTTGATATTGTCCAGGTCTTTTTTATAAGCCGATGAGCCAATACGGGTAAACATGGGTAATTGGCCGTATAGAAAGTCTAAAGTATCTTGGTAGTTATTGAACGGCATAGATGCATTTAAGTCCGATTTTTAGATAAATTATGATGCTGCCAATTACAAGGTCAAAAATTCTTTTAAGATTCATTTTGCAAAGCATGTCAGTTGCTTCGCTGATTGGCGGTAGTTAAGCAACGATTATCCTAAAAATTTAATTGTGCCTGAATACGTAATAAATTACCCTGTTGAAAATTATTCTGTTTTGCAAAGTCTTCATATCTTCTTTTAGACATGGTATAATTCACAACAAGTTCAAAATTTTTGTTGAGTTGCCATTCTCCTCCTAACTCATACTCTCTAACTATATAACTTCTGGCATCTCTTTCGTGTTTTTTACCCCCGTCATAGTATTGATAACGCATAAATGGGATCAGAATTTGATTGTTGATTTTTGCAAAATAAGTCAGCGTAATATACCCGCCTTCTAAGGGCATCTCTTCAATTGTATCGGTAGCTTTATTAAACCGAGGACCATTTCCTACATTATATTCTGCCTGAATACCAAATGGTTTGGGATATAAAACAAAGGTGGCTGCAATTCGCTGGTCTAAATAATTTAAATCAGGATTTGTTTTTACACCTGTGGTAAGGTTAGATTTTGGGACAACGTATTTACCGGTATATGCTTGTATCCCTACTTCTAAAATTTGTTTTTTGTATTCAAAAGGGTAGGTTAACCTGGTAACAACATGTGGCTCGTCATTCAACTCCGGATTATTGGCCGTTTGGCCATTATAAACACCAAAAGCAAAAATACCATAGTCTCCACTTCCTTTTAATCCATCATTTACCAAGCTTGAGAGTAATTTTCGCTTATCTTTTGGAGCCCAATAAAAAAATAAGCCTAAATCTCTTTCATTTGCAACGGCGCTATTCAGAGCGTCATTTCGATCAAGTGGTATTCTGTTTTGACTTGATTGCATGTTTTCAAAGCCATATGGAACTTTGCTTTGCCCTATCCTAAATCTGAATTCATTGTCTTTGTCTAAGCCCAAATCAACATAAGCATCTCTTAACTGACCATAGTGTAATCTGTCAGATGCGGGACTACTCGCAAAGTCAGGTTGTATGTAGAAATAAACATTTTTATTAATCTGCCCGAAGAAGATTACACGCATTCTTCTGATAAAAAAACCACCATCATCGCCCCAAGATCTATCACATTGTTCGCAGCCCAAATTTTCATTTGTTTCTAAGAGTCTGTTATATCTAAATTGAGCATATCCTCTAATAGAAAAGTTTTCATACCATTTTTTGGCTGATGAATTTTGCGTAGTAGTAGTAGCTTTTATCGAATCAGGCTGTGCCAATGAACACAATGGGGTTAATATAAAAAGCAATTTGATAAATATATATTTATTCATTTATAGATTTTGTTAATGGTTTTCATTTGTGTTATAAATGGGAGCTTCATTAGCGATTACGTTATTCAACGCAGCCTTTTGAGCTTTATTTCACTTTGAAATTGAAAATCACCACCCCGATTTGCACATCGGGAGCTGATTCCAGTTGGTTTAAACTGGAACCAATAACGGCTCTTTCGCACTTTTGCCAAAGGCTGCGGTCGGAAAGGGTGGTGCCCTTTACTCCGGCACGTGCATAAACTACCAGGCCAGTTTTATCCACTCTGATTTCTACTGCTACACGCCCCGAACTTTGACCATCATCCTCTATTCGAGGTTTATTTATAAAGCGTCGGTTTGCCAAAGATAGGCTGATACCGCCAAACCCCGAGCCCCCTTCACCGTAATTTGGAGAGAGCGGGTCGCCCTCGCGGCTACCTTGGTTTCCCGGAGTAGCCCCGGTACCATCACCTTTGCCAGTACCATCATTTTTTTTGCCTTTATACAAAGCGTTCTGATTAATAGCTGGGCTGGCATTTTTTTGTTCGGTGGCTGTAGCCGGATTGCTGTTTGGCTTGTTTTTTGTGCTCACAGCAGGGGCATCTTCGGCATCTTGGGTTAATACCGATTTGTTACTGCTCTCTGAGGAGGGTGTATTGCTGGTAGTTTTTAGGATATTGTCTGGAAGTGCACCATTGGCGTTTGGATCTACAGAGGGCTCATCAATGCTCATAAAATCATCACCCATGCCTGTTTCTGAGGTGCCATAATTAACCACAATCCCTCCGGTACCCACTTCTTGTGCTGGAAAACCTAAGATCACAAAATAACTTATGAGCAAAAAACTGCCCATGGTCAATGCCGAAAAGGCAAAGGCCTTAGGATAGTTATTTTCTTCCTTTCCCTGCATTACTTGGGTTCTGTAGCTAAAACCAGTTTAATCTTCAGCTTGTTGGCCACATCCATTACGTTCACCACGTTTTCAATGGCTACGGTCCGGTCAACATATAAAACAATGGTCAATTCCTGTGCCGTTCCCTGATAGCTTTGCAATTTTGGCATCAGTTGATCAGGATTGACCTGCTGTTTGTCTACAAAGTATTCTAAATCTTTAGTAATAGATACCGTAATGGTTTTTTTCGAAACCGATTGACCAGAGTCTGAACGTGGTAACAACAGTTTGATAATGTTGGGATTAGTTACCGTTGATGCAATAAGGAAAAACAACAACAAGAAAAACATGATGTCGTTCATGGCAGAAGCATGCACTTCTGCTCCAGGACGATTTCTTCTGCCCCTTAAGTTCATTGTCCGGGTTCCTCCAAAAGATCAATAAATTCTACCGCATCCGTCTCCATTTTTAAAATCACGCGATCTACCATGATGTTCAAAATATGATACCCTACGTAGGCCAAAATACCAATCATTAGTCCGGTGGCAGAAGTGATCATCTTTTCATACAATCCACCTGCAATAACTCCCATACTGATGTTATCGGTTAAAGAAATGTTGTAGAAAATTCTGATTACTCCCGAAATGGTTCCCACAAAACCTAACATGGGAGCGATACCTGCCACAATTCCCAGAATACTGATATTTTTCTCCAATTTGGAAACCTCCAGCTTACCTACATTCTCGATGGCTCCCTCAATATCTTTAATGGGTCTGCCAATTCTTAACAAACCTTTTTGCAACATGCGCCCAAGTGCACTGTTGCTGCCACGACAAATGGCGATGGCCGAGTCGAGTTTGCCCGCAGTGATACTTGCCTTCACTTGCTGCATCAAATTGGTTTCATCTTTTGAGGCCTTCCTGATGGTGAGGTAGCGTTCAATAAAGATGACCAATGCAAGAAACAAGAGTAATAGCAGTGGAAGCATCACCCATCCGCCCTTAAAAAGAAGGTCGATGAAACGTAACTCTTGCGCTTGAGCTGCAGTTTGTGCCACTTGTGCCGTGGTGTCGGCCAAGCCTTGGTTCATGGTATCAATTTGTAGTAGGAACATTATTTATTTTGTTTTTTTGGTTTTACACGATATATCCAAGCAGATTTGCTTATTTCTGATTGTATGCGTTTTAGTTCGTTTGTTGCAGCTTGTTCATCTTCAAAGCCGCCAACACTCACTTTGATAAATTCTTTTGATTTATTGGGCAAGGTATATGCCTCTATTCCTCGTTTGCTTAATTGTTTCAGAAAATCATTTGCCTCTGCTCTTCTTCCGAAAGCAGCAATAATGATCTCGAAACGGTTTCCGAGCACATTTTCTGATGTTTTAAGATTGATCTCCGTTGTATCTTTTTTTACAAGTGTCGTATCGGTCTTGCCAAGGCTGTCGACAGGGGCAATCGTATCCTGAGTCTGCTTGAGCGTGTCTGCTAAAACAACATTTGCTGGGGGCACTGGAGTAGTAGAAATAAAATCAGGATAAATGACCTGAAGGATAGCAATCAGACAAAGGATCATGGCCAATATCAATAGGAAATTTCTCTTCCCAGAACTTTCAGTCTGATTTTCTTCTAACTCTTCTTCTGATTCTTCCTGCTCAATCTCCTCAACCAATACCTCTCTTGGCGTATTATTTAATTCAGGTTGCGGCTTCAGGCCATAATACTTGTTCGAGATGAGGTTTTGATCTGCTACAAATAAAAAACCACCTTTGGTTTGTTCAAAAGTACCTAAAGCATCAATTTTGATGGATTCTGTACTGTTCAACAACTCGTTTAAATTGTTGACATATTGCTCTACAAATTCATTGATGCTTTCCAAAGAAGTTTTTTCATGTTGAGCAATGTAGTTTAGTAGCACATCATCTTGCTGAAAATCGGTTGTAAACTCGATTTTTTCTGCAGGGGGTAAGAACTGCTGCGTTTCCTCATCAAAGCGGGCGGGAATTTCTTGTTTAAAGAAGGTGCCAAGACCAGGTACTACCAATTCTTCCCGGTTTCTTATCAATTCTGCAAGGTAACGGCTGATGTCCATCGGAGTAAAATTAACCGTTAATTATAAATATGCCAAAATAAACATCAGAACGAATAATGAATTCCTCCAAAAAGGTTAAATCCTAATTGAGGATAATATAAATATTGTTGATACTGCTGATTTAAAAGGTTGTTTACTTGTAGAAAAGCTCCCCAACTTTTATTGATCCGATAGTCGGCACCTGCATTCATATCGATGAAACTTTTGATACGAACTGCTTCTGCGCTTGCATTTCTTCCAAAAGTTTCACTCTGATAAACCAGACCGCTTCTCAGCTGAATTTTTTCAGATAATTTGGCAATGGCTTGACTTTCTATGCGTAAACCAGGTTTGAACCAAGCCTTGGCATCATTTTCTAATTGATAATCGATGGCTTGCAGTCTGCTATTGATGTCAAGTATTTCGTTCGCCTTCAAATTTACTTCCAGATCAAAACCAGTCAACTTACTAATGCCTTCTGCATAGCTAAGTTCAAAACGAGTCATGTCTGTAGCCATATTCACAAACAAGGGCAGATCCTGAATTCGTTTGAACCAAACACTTGCCTTATAGCCCAAACTAGATCCGGCATTTCCTTTTATTCCGGCATAAACATGATTGCTTTCTTTAGCGTTTTTGATATTGATATCCTGTCCTAAAAATGGATTTTCGAAAGAGAACTCAGTTAAAGATGTTTTTTTAACATCACCCGTTAATCCGGCAAATAAAGTTGCGTATTCAGGCGATAGACTGAACTCAGCATTTATAGATGGGAACAGACTTGTACGTTCTGCAAGTCCAGCTTCCCGAACAAAATTTAGCCCCAAGTTGATACGCATGCCTAATGCCTGGTAATTCAGGGATGGATTAATTTTGAGCAGGTTGTTATTCACAGATGAATTAACATCTTGTACTTTGGTAAGATCAACTGAATTGTTCAAGCCCAAGTCAAAGTCCTTCCATTTTTTATTTGCCATTCCGCTTATTAGAATGGAGTTTTCTTTTGAGGCTGTTTTGTTCTTAAATAGGTTGGCATCGAGCTTTAAGCCATAAGTAAGACTTTTAGGTTGAGTGGTAAAATTACTACCCAAATCGGCAGAAAACTGCATTAAACTCAAACTTTGTGCAGCTGGGTCAGTACTATTTAATGCGAGTGGGTCGGCGCCATAAAAGTAAGTGCCTAATCTTCTAAATCCGGCTTTAGTATTAAAACTAGAGTGTTTACCAATTGATTTTAGAAAGGCTCCCAAATGCTGTTGCGAAAATTCCTGTTTGTTAATTTCACCTTTTTGGGCCAGGTGTTTTGCGAAAAATCCGGTTTGTAAGGCTTGATCTCTACCATTGTTCAAATACAATTCTCCCATGCTGGTGTTCAGGCTTCCCAAGCCTGCCTTGAACGAATTATTATCGGAAGCAGGAGAAGGGGGGAGATTCAGTTGTTGGTATTGTAAGGTTCGGATATCGGTGTTTAGTTCCAGTTTCTTATCCAGGATCTGATAGCTGAGTACAGGTTTAAATGCCGGAGCGTCGTTTAAATTCGGATTCCTCCTGATTTTAGCAGCATTGGCCAATACAGGTTTATAAGGACGAACTACTTCAATTTCTTCTGCCATTACGGCTTTGGCAGGCTCCGTTTTGGCGGGAGTTTCTTTTGTATCTTGTGCATTTGATGTTTTGAAGGAACAAACACCGATCAATAAAAAGGACAAGAAAGTAATCTGGCTGGTAAATTTCATCTTAATTCGATTTATTAAGCGCATCTAATTTTTCTCTTACTTTAGGCAATATTTCATCATCGCCCGTATAATTATCTAACAAACTTTGTAGGGTACTCTTTGCCTGAAATAGGTCATTTAAAGCCAGGTAATTGTCAGCAAGCAGCAGGAAACTTTTCGCTACCCAATAATCAAAAGATGGCAGGTTATTGATCAGGTCAAATGCCGTTTTTTGTGATTCGGCATAATTTCCCTTTGAAAATTGAATTTCGGCGATCAAATACCTAGCCTCAGCTGCTAAAATAGTTTGTGTCTTTTTGTTTACTTCATCCAATTCTTTCAGTGCGGCAGTCTGGTTTCCCTTGGTCAAGTAGGCTTTGCCAGCAAATAGTTGTGCCCTCAATTTGTCTTCTTCAGATGATTTTTCAAACACTTTTAAGAGATCGGTATATTTCAAGGTTTCATCGGGCATATTGAGATTTGCATAGGCTAACATCAAATTATTCAATGCAAAACCATAATTGGCACGATATTCTGAGGTGAGTTCCAGCTTTTTTAGGTGAACAATGGCCTCATTGTATTTTTTCTGCTCCAAATAAAGTTTAGAAATGCTGATCAATGCCCGCTCTGTATAATCACTGGTCCAGTCGTTCAAGATAAATTCATAATCAGGAATTGCATCGTTTGGCCTACCGGTTTTAACCAAACTTTCTGCCCTGATGAACCGAGCTTGCTTGGTATGGATGGCTTTAGGAAACTTGTCGAAATAAGCAAAAACTGCGTCAATGGTCCCTGCATAATCTCCAGTTAAAAATCTTTTATTGGCAGCCTGAAAAATCAGGTTGTCTTGCTCTGCAAGGGTAAAATTGCCAATATTGGTAGAGTTGGCATAATTCAAAAAGCCATCGGCATCAGCTCTATCCATGTAGATGTTCCTGATTGATTCGAGTGCTTGCTGTGCTTCATCAGTCACCTGATAATCACTAATTACTTTTTTGAAAGTTTCTAATGCTGCATCATCACTATCCTGGTTGTACTGAACCAAACCGATGGTAACTAAGGCACGTGGCACATAACTGCTCCTTGGGTATTTTTCAATTAAGGCAGTCAGGTCGGCTTTTGAGCGTTCAAAATCCCCTTTTACAAAATAGGTATAGGCAATTTCAAAGCCGGCATCATCGGCATAATTGGAATTAGGAAACAACTGTAATAGCGATTGATGGCTGGCAATTTTTTCATCATTGAGGCCTTGTAATCCTTGGATCATTCCTTGTTGAAACAAGGCGTAATCATGCCCTGAACCTGCTTCTGCTATGATTTTCTGGTAATTAGCCAATGCGCTCACGTAGTTTTTTACTACGAAATAAGAATCGGCCAAGCGGAGGGTGGCATCAATTCTGGTATTCAGATCGATTTCTGACCCTCGTAAAAATTGCTCAAAATAATTAGCTGATTTATAATAGTTCTCATCTTCAAAATAGGCATAAGCAAGGGCATAATAGGCAAAGTTGTAGAGTTTACTTTTCCGCGACTCGGGCATGAGTAGAAAAGCTTGAAACTTCTCAATTGCTTCTCCATATTTCCGAACTTCATACATCGACTCGGCCATCCAATAGGTAGACAATGCAGCAATTTCTGGATCGATAGCTGCTTTGTTTGAACGCAAAAATGCTGAAATAGCATTTTGGAATGCTCTCTCATTGAAGAATTCCAAACCGCGATAGTAAGTCACTTTTTGGTAAACCTCCTGTGCTTCTTTATTTCGGTTGCTTATGCTTTCCAGGACGTCGATGGCGTCTTTGTAATTTTTGGTAGTAAGCAAAATTTCACCCAAAAGCGTTTTTGCCTCATTGATGCGCTTTGATGAAGCATAATTGCTGATGAATTCCTGAGTCGCATCTAAAGCTACCTGATGAAATTCTAGTTCGTAGGAAAGTTTAGCATAGTTAAAAGCACCTTCTTCTTGCAACTCTTTATCGTAATTCAGTTTAGCAGCTCTAAAAAATGCATTCCGAGCAGCTTGTTTATCATCTATCGCCAAAAAAGCTTTTGCTAAAGCGATCATGCCACTCTGGAAAAACTCGTCGGTGGTGCCCAGGGTCTCCAATTCTTCAATCGCTTTTTTATAATTTTTCAGTTGAAGTGCAGTATAGCCAATTTGGTAAGCATCCTGATTGTTTTGAGTGACTTTTAGATCTCTGTCTTGAAATTCCTGGTAATAAACTGCAGCCTGCAGATAATCAGTTAAGGCGAAATAAGAAGCTGCAATGATGCGATAAAGCTCTGTTTCATATCTCTTTTGGATGGTTTTCAAGTTCGGTATGGCATAAGAAATCACGTCTTGATACCTGCCATCTAAGAAATAAAGTGCAGAGATATAATAGGGGTAACTCTCCTCGTAGGTTTTTGAACTTTTTAGTCGCTCAAATTCTTTCAAAGCAGTTTGATAATCGGCATTTAAATAACTTATGTAGGCATAGTAATAAATAGCCTCATCCCGATATTTAGAGGTTTCATCTTTCAACTGACCAAATAAGGGTTCGGCTGCCGCATAATCTTTGGTCTCAAAAAAAGCATAGGCCAATTTAAAGCGATATTCCACGCTGTTCTGCTGGTCAAGCTCGTTTTCTTTTACTTTTTTCAACCAAGAAATGGTCTCCGCATAATTCTTTTTGGTGAAATTGAGACGCCCCAATTGGTAATAAGCAGAATGGCTTAGGTTGTTGGTCGGATATTCTTTAACAAATCTTTGCAATAAGCCCTCGGCATCATCATTTTCCAGCTCGAGCGCACAAACCCCTCTATAATACAAAGCGTTCTCTTTCAGAAGGCTCATCTCTTCAAAATCTCCAATTTTTTGATCAGCAATAACATTTAACTCTGCTCTTTTAAATTGAGCAGCTGCAGCTACATAATTATGTTTCTTGAATAAGTCTAAGCCGTTTTGATAAGTACGGTAAACTTGCTGCAAGGAAGCTTGTTGTGCTAAAGTGGTGGTAGAAATGAGTATAAATAAAATTGTATAAACCCGACGTAGTTTCAACATGAGCTTGCAATGATGTGAAGTACTAATTTAATTCAATTTAGACGCCGATTTTGATTTAATAATCAACACCTGTGGATAAGGCAAGTTTAGCGAAAAGTTTTGTTCCGGAATGTTTTAATCGGAAATAATTATCCACAAAAAACACCTCAAGGAGTCTTATGAGCGGTATCCGGCGAGTAGATATAAAACTGCCATGCGGATGGCCACCCCATTTTCTACCTGGTCCAGAATGATGGATTGATTGCTGTCGGCTACATCACTGGTAATCTCTACCCCGCGGTTAATGGGCCCGGGGTGCATCACAGTGATCTCCTTATCGAGCGAGTCGAGGATTTGCTTGTTTAGCCCGTAAAGCATACTGTATTCTCTTAAAGACGGGAAATAACGCATCTCCTGGCGTTCCAGCTGTATGCGGAGCATATTGGCTACATCGCACCAATTGAGGGCCTTGAATAAATCATGCTCTACTTTTACACCCAAGCTGTTGATGTGTTTGGGAATGAGGGTGGTGGGGCCGCAAACCATTACTTCGGCGCCCAATTTTTGTAAGCAAAGTATATTGGATAGGGCCACTCTGGAGTGAAGAATGTCGCCAATAATGGCCACTTTTTTACCAGTTACCTCACCATATTTTTCGCGAATGGAAAAAGCATCGAGTAGGGCTTGTGTAGGGTGTTCATGCGCTCCGTCGCCCGCATTGATGATTTGGGCATCTACATGTTTACTCAAAAATAATCCGGCACCGGCATGTGGATGACGCATCACCACCATATCCACCTTCATGGCCAAAATATTGTTGACCGTATCAATAAGTGTTTCGCCCTTGCTTACCGATGAAGAGGAGGCTGCAAAGCTGATCACATCGGCAGAAAGACGTTTTTCGGCCAGTTCGAAGGATAATTTGGTGCGGGTGGAGTTTTCGAAAAAAATATTGGCAATGGTGATGTCTCGCAAAGAGGGGACCTTTTTGATGGGTCGGTTTAAAACGTCTTTGAAATTATCGGCAGTTTCAAAAATCAGCTGAATGTCTCCTGGTGTCAGATCTTTGATACCGAGGAGGTGTTTGGTGCTGAGTTTTGGATGTTGATCTGCCATATTATTTTCCTGAAATGAGGGTGATTTGATCTTTTTTATCGGTTTCTTCCCAGCAAACGATCACTTTTTGTGAATCTACAGAATCTACCTGCATGCCGATGTAATCGGGCTCTATTGGTAATTGTCTGGAGAAGCGTCGATCTACCAAAACCAATAATTCAACTTTTCTAGGCCTGCCGAAAGCTAAGAGTGCATCCAATGCTGCTCTAATGGTTCTGCCGGTCCAAAGTACGTCATCTACTAAAATGACCCGCTTGTCTTCAATCATGAAATCGATTTTGGTACTTGAAGCAGGTGGCAGGTCTTTATTGGTACGAATATCGTCTCTAAAAAAAGTAATATCGAGGTTACCATGGGTGATACTGGCTTTTGGTAAGAGCCGGTGTAATTCATCGGTGATTCTTTTGGCCAAATAAATACCCCTTGGCTGAATGCCGATGATGACAGATTCGGAAAAGTCGTTGTGATTTTCTATTAATTGATGGCAAAGACGCTGAATGGTTATCTGGAATTTCTGACCGTCGAGCAGAGTTAAATTTTGCATCTTGCTTTGGATTGGAGTAAAAATAGCAAAAATTTCTAAAATAAAATTTTGTCATCCTGAGCTTGTGGAGTGATGAGCCTGTAGAGACCTTTCGACCAGCTCCAGATAATACTAACAAAAAAGCCCCTCTAAATCTCAGAGGGGCTTTTTATAGAAAGTTTAGCTTAATTACTCAGCATCATCTTCTTTAGCAGCTTTCTTGGTTTTTGCAGCTTTTGTTTCTGCGCCTTCCATGCTGGCTTTCAGTTGCGATAGCACATCTAAGTCACCTAAAGTAGATTTCTCCACAGAGTCTTTTACTTTTTTAACGGCACTTTGTGCTGCTTTCGCATCTTTTTTCTTCTGACTGATTTCTTCTTTACGTTCTTCAGCTTTCACTTCTTCCCAAATACGGGCGTGTGAAACAACGATACGTTTAGAATCTTTGTTGAATTCGATAATTCTGAAATCAGCAGTTTCGTCAGCTTTGATCGCTCCGCCTTCTTGTTTAGCCATATGTTTGGTAGGGCAGAAGCCTTCAACACCATATGGTAAAGCAATAACGGCACCTTTGTCAGTTACTTTTAAAACTGTTCCTTGGTGAACTGAGTCTAAAGTGAACACGGTCTCGAAAGTTTCCCAAGGGTTTTCTTCCAATTGTTTGTGACCTAAGCTTAATTTGCGATTCTCTTCGTCTAATTCTAAAACCACTACTTCTAAGGTTTCACCAACTTTGGTAAATTCATTAGGGTGATTTACTTTTTTAGACCAAGATAGATCTGAAATGTGGATCAAGCCGTCAATGCCATCTTCCAGCTCAACAAACACACCGAAATTGGTCATGTTTTTCACCACAGCAGTTTGTTTGCTGCCTACAGGATAGCGTTTAGCTAAATCTTTCCAAGGATCTGGCGTTAATTGCTTAATTCCTAAGCTCATTTTGCGCTCATCGCGATCCAAGGTTAATACTTGTGCCTCAATTACATCACCCACTTTCATAAATTCTTGAGGGTTACGTAAGTTTTGAGACCAAGACATTTCAGATACGTGGATCAATCCTTCCACACCTGGAAC
>CANGZD010000008.1 GCA_947458875.1 Sphingobacteriaceae bacterium | reverse complement strand
CGGTTACGACGCTCATTGATATTTCCGAAACGAGGCATGAGGATACGAATTTCATATCCTTTATCTTGCATGGCTTGCGGAAGTTTTCGGGTGATTTCGGCAATCTTTGTTAATTCCAGGAAAGGCGACATCTCATGGGTAATATACAGAAGCTTCGTTTTTGCCATCTCCAATAATTTAATTTGATTTAAAAAAGATAAGTCTGCAAATATACGGATTATATTATGATTTATCAACGATTTAAGCAAACGGCTTTGGTTTTCTTATATATTTAGGCATTTTTGGACAGCATAAATTTATCCTGCATCTTTTGAAAATATTCAACACAAGGGCCAGCCTCTCCGAATTCCTGAAAAAGGAGAAAGCCGATGGAAAAAAGGTTGGTTTTGTTCCAACCATGGGCGCCCTTCATCATGGCCATATTTCATTAATTGATTTGGCCCGCAAACAATCAGATTTGGTAGTTTGCAGCATTTTTGTGAATCCTACACAGTTTAACGATCCAAAAGATCTGGACCGTTATCCCCGACCGATTGATGAAGATATTCAACAACTGGAAAAGGCTGCTTGCGATGTTCTTTTTTTACCCGAAGTGGATGAAATGTATACGGCAGGTGAAACTTGGCATTTGGAATTGGATGAATTAGATAATCTGCTGGAAGGGCTTCACCGACCAGGGCATTATCAGGGAGTAACCCAAATTGTTAAAAAGCTTTTCGATACCGTTGAACCGGATTTTGCCTTTTTCGGACAAAAGGATTACCAGCAGTTTTTAGTGATTGAAAAAATGGTTCAAAAATTGGGCTTAAATGTCCAATTGATCATGTGTCCGATCATCCGGAAGCCTGATGGCCTAGCCATGAGTTCCAGAAATGTTCATCTCAACCCAGAGGAGCGAAAAAACGCCCTGGCACTTTACCATACATTAGATTGGATAAAAGCCCAATTTGAGCTGCTCTCCATTAAGGAACTGAAGGAACAGGCCGAGAAAAAACTGCTAGAGAGTCCAGGTATCGTTTTGGAATACCTCGAAATTTGCGATGGCGAAAATTTACAGCCCTTGCACAGTAAAGATGCGGTAAAAATAGTGGCTTTGGTGGCTGCCAAATTGGGTCAAACCCGTCTCATCGACAATATGCTATTGAAAAACTGAGGGTCCGTATAATTATTATTAATTTTGAGCCATGATTATCCAGATCCTTAAATCTAAGATTCATCGGGTGAAAGTAACCCAGGCAGAACTCAACTATGTAGGTAGTATCACCATCGACGAAAATTTGATGGATGCAGCCAACATCATTGCTAACGAAAAAGTGCAGGTGGTGAATAATAACAATGGCGCCCGTTTCGAAACGTATGTGATTAAAGGAGAGCGTGGAACTGGAGTCATCTGCCTGAACGGTGCAACTGCCCGCCTGGCACAAGTTGGCGACGTGCTGATCATCATGTCGTACGGATCATTGGCATTGGAAGAAGCCAAAAAATACGAGCCTATTCTGGTTTTCCCTGACGATCAGAACCAGGTCATCAAATAATTCGATATTGAATTCCAAGGTTTTTTCTTTCATAAAATTTCTCGTTTTACTGAGTCTGGCTGCCTTATTGCTTTATTGGGCTTTTAAAGGGCAAGATCTTAAACTGATCGTCCATCAATTAAAAAATACCCGTTATCACTGGCTGGCGGCCTCTGTTTTGGCTTGCCTTGTTGCCCACCTCATCAGGGCCATTCGTTGGGGTTTGTTGATCGAGCCACTAGGCTACCGAATAGCTGTAAAAAATACTTTTTCTGCGGTGATGATTGCTTATTTAGCCAACCTGGCCATCCCCCGTATGGGCGAAGTTTCACGCTGTGCGGTAATAAACAAAACAGATCGGGTTCCGGTGAACCAGCTATTAGGTACCGTAATTACTGAACGCATTTTCGACCTCTTATTTTTATTGGGAATTACTGGTTTAAGTTTGGTATTGGCTTTTGACAGAATCGCTGATTTCATCTATCAAAACGCCTGGTTAAAGATGGAAGACAAAATGCAACAAAGCATGCTTTTATGGTGGGCGATTGCTTTGATTTTACTTTTTATTTTATTGATCTACCTCCTAAAAAATAAGATCGGAAAGCTGATCAAGCCCTTCCTAAACGCATTGGATGGTTTTAAAAACGGATTACTATCCTTCAACAAAATGAAGAATAAAAAAGCCTTTGTACTCCTTTCAGTACTGCTCTGGTTTTTTTATTTACTTTCTACCTATCTCTGCTTCTTTGCATTGACTGCTACTTCCGATTTAGGAATGGATGCAGCACTGGCAGCACTGGTATTTGGAAGCTTGGGGATGATTGTACCTGTACAAGGCGGTATTGGCGCTTTTCATTGGATGGTAGCGGAGGGCTTAACACTTTATGCCCTTCAAAAAACAGAAGGTCTGGCTTTCGCCACCCTCATCCACTCCTCACAAATTTTAGTCATTTTGCTCATCGGGAGTTTATGTTTGGTGCGGATGCTACTTATCCATCAGGGGAAGCGGCAAGAAACGGCCTGATGAAATTGTTAAATCAATATCAAAAAGAAAGTAAGCGATTCACGAAGTGATATTTAATCTTATTTTTGAACTCAACTAAATCAATTATAAAACCCTATGCAATTCCAATTTACCGAAGAACAACTGATGATTCAGCAGGCCGCACGTGATTTTGCGCAAAACGAATTAAAGCCTGGTGTAATTGAACGCGATGAACAGCAAAAATTTCCTGCCGAGCAAATCAAAAAATTAGGCGAGCTCGGATTTTTAGGGATGATGGTTGATCCAAAATATAATGGAGCAGGCCTGGATACCGTTTCTTATGTGCTGGCCATGGAAGAGCTGTCAAAAATAGATGCTTCTGCCTCGGTGGTGGTTTCGGTAAACAACTCCTTGGTTTGCTATGGTATTGAAAAATATGGTACCGAAGAGCAAAAGGAAAAATACCTGAAGCCATTGGCTACAGGAGAAAAAATCGGAGCATTCTGTCTATCAGAACCTGAAGCTGGTTCAGATGCCACCTCGCAAAGAACCACCGCAGTTGACATGGGCGATTATTACCTGCTAAATGGCACCAAAAACTGGATCACCAACGGCAGCAGCGCTTCGATTTACCTGGTAATTGCTCAAACAGATGTTGAAAAAGGACACCGCGGCATCAATGTGCTGATCGTAGAAAAAGGAATGGAGGGATTCAGCATCGGACCAAAAGAAAATAAATTAGGCATCAGGGGTTCCGATACCCATTCGCTCATGTTCACCGACGTGAAGGTTCCGAAAGCCAACCGCATTGGAGAAGATGGCTTTGGTTTCAAATTTGCTATGAAAACCCTCGAAGGTGGACGAATAGGAATTGCAGCACAAGCCCTGGGAATTGCATCTGGCGCCTACGAATTGTCGGTACAATATGCCAAGGAGCGTAAAGCTTTTGGAAAACCGATTGCCGATCATCAGGCAATTCAATTTAAACTGGCCGACATGGCTACTCAAATTGAAGCTGCACGCTTACTTTGCATCAAAGCTGCCTGGTTAAAAGATCAAGGTTTACCTTATGCTCAAGCCAGCTCAATGGCCAAGTTGTATGCCTCTGAAGTAGCCATGAAAACTACGGTTGAAGCTGTACAAATTCATGGCGGATATGGCTTCGTAAAAGAATACCATGTAGAGCGTTTGATGCGTGATGCCAAGATCACCCAGATTTATGAAGGCACCTCTGAAATTCAACGCATCGTTATTTCGAGAGAGGTTTTAAAATAAACACTCAAAAAAACAAATACCCATGAAAAAGCGAATACAACTAGTGTGCTTGATGATCACCGGTCTTTTTTTGGCCTCTTGTAACAGCTCAAACACAGTCAATTTGCAAAATGGTATTTGGCGAGCAAGCTTAAAAACTGCTACCGGTGTAGAGATTCCCTTTAATTTCGAAATGGCCGATTCGGCTGGAAATAAATACCTCGACATCATTAACGGTAAAGAACGTTTCCGGGTAAACGAAATACAAACAGATGGAGATTCTATCATTATTCAAATGCCCCTGTTCGACTCGGAAATCAGGGTGGCCCACCGTGGCAAAACGCTGGAAGGAAGATGGATCAAGCACCTGGCATCTACCAATGTGAGCATGCCTTTCAAGGCAGAACAAGGCGCCGACTGGCGATTCTTTAAAGCCAAAAGTGAGGCTAAGGTTGATCTCAATGGTAAATGGTCAGTTACTTTTATTGCCGAAGAGACTAAAGACACCACTCTGGCAATCGGTCAATTTGAACAGCAAGGCACTAAATTATATGGTACATTTTTAACCAGTACCGGCGACTACCGTTTCTTGGAAGGTACTGTTTCGGGCGATAAATTTTACCTTTCCTGCTTTGATGGCTCCCATGCCTATTTATTTAGCGGAAAGGTCAATGGTAATAGCATCACCGATGCAAAAATGTACTCTGGTTACACAGCCATCGAGAACTGGACTGCACAAAAAGACGAAAAAGCGGTTTTACCAGATGCTTATAGTCTTACCGGTTTAAAACCAGGCTATACCAGCATTGATTTCAGTTTTCCTGATTTGGAAGGAAAACAAGTTTCATTAAAGGATGAAAGCTTCAAAAACAAAGTGGTAGTGGTTCAATTCTTTGGCTCATGGTGCCCTAATTGTATGGATGAAACTGCCTTCATGGTACCTTTTTACAATAAATATAAAGACAAAGGTCTCGCTGTTGTTGGACTTGCTTACGAAAGATCTACCGATAAAGAGCGTTCCACAAAAAATGTGAAACGTTTACAAGAACGCTTTAAGGTGAACTATCCGCTGCTCCTTACCGGTTATACCAACGAAAAAAGCGAAGTGGTAAAAAGTATTCCTGCTCTTAAAGAATTTATGGCATTCCCTACTACCATCATCATCGATAAAAAGGGAACAGTACGAAAAATACATACCGGTTTTTCGGGCCCGGGAACCGGTAAATATTATACCGAATTTGCGGAGGAGTTTGAAAAATTGGTCACAGATCTCCTGGCGGAATAAATAAAGGCTTCAATCCTCATCTTTTGGACTAAAAATACTGAGGACCATTTTCAGCAGGGAGAGCACAATGGCAAACATCATGGCTGAAAAAAATCCGCTGGTATCAAATCCCTTGATCAAATGATCTACCAGTAAAACCATCCCAACGGTAATTAAAAAAGACAAAAGGCCTAAGGTGATGAAATTGATGGGGAAGGTTAGAATCCGCAATAGCGTACCAATGGTGGCATTCACAAAACCCAGTAATAATCCGGCTACAATAGCGGTCAGGAAATTATCTACCACCACTCCCGGTATCAAATATGCTGCGATGGCTACTGCTAAACCACCCAATAAAATTTCGATGATGAATTTCATATCGCTAAATTTAAATTAAAAAAAGAAAATGTATCGTAAGTGTCTGTTTTTTGGTTTTTATACTTGGATGATTTTGCTCTACGCCTGCCAGCCAAGTAGGATTGAAAACAAATACGGGCTCGAGGTCCAACTTTCTGATGATAGCAGTAAGGTGAGGTTGAACAACCTACCTGATGAATTGATCGCTGAAACCAATACCCAATTTGCCTGGAAACAGTTTTTTGCGGTTTACGAACTGTCTAATGATCCGGATTGGGCCGATTTACAGCCTCCACTGCCCGGCACATACCAGCTAACAGGGAATCAACTTGAGTTTAAACCTGAAAGCCCTTTTAAAAAAGGCCACCAATATGAAGCTAAAGTTTATGTGCAATCCTTAAACATGGAGTTATTGGGTATGCTGCAGAATGGGAGATGGCAAAGCAAAAAACAGGCTTTGAGTTATAAATTCAGCTATTGAGCGCTTGAAATCAAAAATATTGTGTATATTTGCACAGAATAGAGAGGGGACCGTGTCCCCTCTTTTTATTTTCAGTACCTGAGCATGACTTTAGAACAACGTGTAACCGCATTGGTTGAAGAAAAGATTGCCGACCGCCCAGACTTGTTTTTGGTGGAGGTAAAAATGCATTCAAACGGTAAGCTGATCATTTTAATGGACGGTGACCAGGGACTGAGTATAAAAGATTGTGCCGCCATAAGTAGACATGTGGGTTTTCACCTCGAAGAAGAAAATCTGATTTCGCAGGCCTATAACCTGGAAGTATCCTCTCCGGGTGTAGATACCCCGCTTCGACTGTTGAGACAGTACATAAAAAATACGGGGCGGGCCATCAGCCTGAAATTGAAAGACGGCAATAAAACTGAAGGGAAGTTGTTAAAGGCCGAGGCCGAATGCATCACCCTCTTAGAAACAAAAAAAGAAAAGGGCAAAAAAGCCCAACAAATCGAACGCATCATTGCTTTCGAAGAGATTATGGAAAGTAAGGTTTTAATTTCATTTAAGTAAAATGAGCAACATCAATTTAATCGATTCCTTTCAGGAGTTCAAAGATTTCAAAAACATCGATCGCCCAACTGTAATTTCAGTTTTGGAAGAAGTATTTCGCAGCATGCTGAGAAAGCGTTTCGGCACAGATGAGAACTGTGACGTGATTGTAAACCCTGATAACGGGGATTTGGAGATATGGCGTACCCGTATGGTGATGGAAGATGGTTTTTCTGAAGATGATGATTTAGAAATTGAATTGGCCGAGGCCAAACAAATAGATGCTGATTTGGAAGTAGGCGATGAATTCATCGAACAAATCACCTTAGAAAGTTTTGGTCGCCGAGCTATTTTAGCTGCCCGCCAAACCCTGGTTTCTAAGATTTTAGAATTGGAAAAAGATGAGATCTTTAAAAAATACAAAGATCGTGTAGGCGAAATTGTAACCGGCGAAGTTTATCAGGTTTGGAAAAAAGAGACCCTGGTATTAGATGATGAAGGCAATGAACTTATTTTGCCTAAAACGGAACAGATTCCTGCCGACTATTTCAAGAAAGGCGATTCGGTTAGAGCGGTGATCCAAGAAGTTGACATGGTGAACAGCAATCCGAAAATTATCATTTCGCGTACTGCACCAGAGTTTTTACAACGTTTATTCGAAATGGAAGTGCCCGAAATTTTCGATGGCCTCATTACCATTAAGAAAATTGTTCGTGAACCTGGAGAGCGTGCAAAAGTAGCCGTTGAGTCGTACGATGACCGCATTGATCCGGTAGGAGCCTGTGTCGGAATGAAAGGCTCTCGTATCCACGGAATAGTGAGAGAGTTGAAAAACGAAAATATTGATGTAATCAATTACACCAACAACCTTTCGCTTTACATTCAGCGTGCACTGAGTCCGGCAAAAATTACCAGCATTAAATTAGACGATGCAGAGAAGAAAGCCGCAGTGTATTTAAAACCAGACCAAGTGTCACTTGCCATTGGACGTGGTGGTCACAATATCAAATTGGCCGGAAAATTGACCGGATATGAAATTGACGTTTATCGCGAAAATGCAGACGAGGATGAAGAAGATGTGGATCTGGAAGAATTCTCAGATGAGATTGAAGGCTGGATCATTGATGAGTTCAAGCGTATTGGTTTAGATACGGCTAAATCTGTTTTGGCTTTAAGTGCCGATGAACTATTAAAACGTACAGATTTGGAAGAAGATACCATCAATGAGGTATTGAGTATCTTGAAAGCTGAGTTCGAATAATCGGAAATTGGCCAAATAATTGAACACAAGCCGTTCAAAAAACATATTTTTGTAATTAACACAGAAGCTAAAGCTTAAATTTTAAATGTCAGAAGGTAAAAACATCAACTTACTTAAAGCCGCCAAGGAACTTAACATTGGACTAGCTACCGCTGCCGAGTTTTTGTCGAAAAAAGGTTTTGCTGTAGAAGCAAAACCCATGTTCAAACTCGAGCCGGCCATGTACGATGCCCTGTTAAGAGAGTTCCAAGGGGATAAGATCGTGAAAGAAGAAGCCAAACAAATTGTGATTGGCAAAATCCGTCGCGATGATGTGCCTGAAGCTACAGAAAAACCTGTAGTGGAGCCTAAAAGACCCGAAATATTTGAACAAGAAGAAATTCTGATTAAAAATACAGGTTCCTTTGCTCAGCCAGAGCGTCCAAAAGTGGAAGAAAAAGCTGAACTGGCAAAAGGGGTAAAGATAGTTGGGAAAATCAATCTGGATGACTTGAACACCAAAACACGTCCAGAGAAAAAAACAGAACCCGCTCCTACTCCGCAAGCGGTTGAACCAAAAGCTGAAGAGCCCGCCAAAGAAGAACAAAAAACGACACCAGCTCCAGAAAATGAGGTAGTACGTGCCAAAGCAGGTCGACTAAGTGGACCAAATGTGGTAGGTAAAATTGATTTACCAGAACCAAGAAAATCAGGTCCGGTTGCCTCTTCATCTGATGCGGGCGCCGATCATAAACGTAAGCGTAAACGTAAAGAATTTGGTGGTGGCCCCGGACAGGGACAAGGTGGTAATAACCAACAACGTACAGATTTCCGTAAAGCGGCTCCTACAACCAAAGAAGAGCCCACCGATAAAGAGATTCAAGATCAAATTAAGGCTACCCTTGCCCGTTTAAGCGGTGCAGGTAAGTCTGGGAAATTTGCTCAGAGAGCCAAATTACGTCGTCAAAAACGAGATGATGTAGCCCAGTCTGCTGAAGAAGCAGCATTGGAAAAAGAATTACAGTCGAAGGTACTGAAGGTAACTGAATTTGTTACCGCCAACGAATTGGCGAAGATGATGGATGTACAAGTTACCCAGATCATTTCTACTTGTATGGCATTGGGCATGTTTGTCTCCATTAACCAACGCCTAGATGCAGAAACCTTGAGCATTGTTGCCGAGGAATTTGGCTTCGAAGTAGAGTTTGTAAAACCGGAAGATGAAGAAAACAATACGATTGAAGAAGCAGACAGCCCGGAAAGCCTGAAACCTCGTGCACCTATCGTAACCGTTATGGGTCACGTTGACCACGGTAAAACTTCATTACTCGACTTTGTACGTAAAACCAACGTTATTGCGGGTGAAGCCGGAGGGATTACCCAGCACATTGGAGCTTATGAAGTAACCCTCGAAAACGGAAGTAAAATTACCTTCCTTGATACTCCAGGACACGAAGCCTTTACAGCGATGCGTGCCCGTGGTGCTAAGGTAACTGATATTGCCATTATTGTAATTGCAGCAGACGACGCCGTGATGCCACAAACCAAAGAAGCGATCAATCATGCTCAGGCTGCTGGCGTACCTATCGTATTTGCTTTCAGTAAAGTCGATAAACCAGGTGCTAATGCAGACAAGATCCGTGAGCAACTCTCGATGATGAATATCCTGGTAGAAGATTGGGGTGGTAAATTCCAAAGTCAAGAAATTTCAGGTAAAACTGGCCAGGGTGTAGATGCACTACTGGATAAAGTATTGCTGGAAGCCGAATTACTTGAGTTGAAGGCTAATCCGAACAAGCGTGCCGTAGGTACCGTAATTGAAGCCGCCTTGGATAAAGGTCGTGGAATTGTAACCACGGTATTGATCCAATCAGGAACATTGAAAGTGGGAGATCCGATTTTGGCCGGA
The DNA here is from genome assembly GCA_947458875.1 of Sphingobacteriaceae bacterium. Lineage (GTDB taxonomy): Bacteria > Bacteroidota > Bacteroidia > Sphingobacteriales > Sphingobacteriaceae > JAIPAN01. The sequence goes on along the minus strand of CANGZD010000008.1, from coordinate 46,112 downwards.
TGCTACAGCGGTAGGGTAAAAGCCTTGACCAATGAGCGTGGCCAAAAAGTGGAGCAAGCAGGACCAAGTACGCCGGTTCAGGTGTTGGGTATGCAGGGTGCACCAACCGCCGGCGATAAATTCAATTCGATGGAAAGTGAAGTGGAGGCCCGGGAAATTGCCAACAAACGTTTGCAATTGTTACGTGAACAAGGTTTACGCACTCAAAAACACATTACACTGGATGAAATCGGTCGTCGTTTAGCGATCGGAAACTTCAAAGAATTGAATGTAATTGTGAAAGGTGACGTGGATGGTTCGATTGAAGCACTTTCAGATTCCTTATTAAAATTATCTACCGAAGAAATTCAGGTAAATATCATCCATAAATCGGTTGGACAAATCTCTGAGTCTGATGTTTTATTGGCCTCAGCCTCTGATGCGATTATCATCGGTTTCCAAGTACGTCCTTCACAAGGTGCCCGTAAATTAGCCGAGCAAGAACAAATTGATATCCGTCTGTACTCTATCATCTACGATGCCATCAACGAGGTTAAAGCTGCGATGGAAGGCATGTTAGCTCCTGAGTTTGAAGAAAAGATTACTGCTAACGTAGAAATCCGCGAAGTATTCAAAATCAGCAAGGTGGGAACCATTGCCGGATGTATGGTATTGGATGGCAAGATCAACCGCAACAGCAGTGTACGTATCATCCGTGATGGCGTAGTAGTTTACACTGGTGAGCTGGCATCATTGAAACGTTTTAAAGAAGATGTGAAAGAAGTGGCAACCGGGTATGAGTGTGGTCTGAACATCCAGAATTTTAACGATATCAAAGTAGGCGATATTGTGGAAGCCTACGAACAAGTGGAAGTGAAGCGAAAACTGTAAAGAAAATAACTGAATAAAAAAGCTCTGGAAATCGGGGCTTTTTTTTTGAACAGATTCCGGAGGTCCTCGTCAAATTTGCTTTCTTCTGCCTTAATTCTAGGGATATAAGCCGTAAATAATGACTGTTGCTGATCGAAATCAATAAAGTATTGGTTGATTTTGGCAATTATATTCAGGATCGGGGGCATTAGTTAAACTCGATCTGACATCGCTTCAAGGCAGAGGCAATAACCTGATGCATGTCGTAATAGCGATATTCTGCTAATCTTCCTCCAAAAATGACTTGCTTTTGCCGGCTTGCGAGTTCTCTGTACTGATTAAATAGTTTTGTATTTCTGGCATCGTTCACCGGATAATAGGGTTCCCTATTTTTGGTACCCAATGCAGGATATTCACGGGTAATAACGGTTTTAGGCTGCAGGCCAAACTCAAAATGTTTGTGCTCAATAATACGGGTATAGGGTGTTTCCGCATCGGTATAATTCACTACGGCGTTCCAATAATAAATGGAAACGTAACTGCTATGGCTGATGTGATAAAACGAAGACTTCGGTATGCCAATTCGCCAAAACAATAATTAAAGTATTCGTCTATTTTTCCGGTGTAAACCATCTTGTTGGCAATCGATTCGAAATAGGGTTTCTCACTGAAAAAATCGGTATTCAGGCGGAGTTCAACGCCTTTTAAAAGTGCATCGATAATTTGATTATAGCCCCCTATCGGGATTCCCTGATATTGATCGTTAAAGTAGTTGTTATCAAAAGTAAACCGAAGCGGGAGCCGCTTAATGATAAAGGCGGGTAGTGCTCTGGCAGTGGTCCCCCACTGCTTTTCGGTATAATCCCTAACCAGTTTCTCATATATATCCGGGCCAACCATCAGCAATGCCTGCTCCTCCAAATTGCTTGGCGTGCTGAAGGGAATACTTTTTACCTGTTCGGCAATTTTTGCCTGCGCCTCTGCCGGAGTTTTTACCCCCCAAAGCTGATAAAAGGTATTCATATTAAAAGGGAGGTTAAATAACTGCCCTTTGTAATTTGCCAAGGGAGAATTAGTGTAGCGATTAAAATCAGCAAACTGGTTTACATAATCCCAGATTTTTTGATCGTTGGTGTGAAAAATATGTGCACCATACCAATGCACATGAATGCCCTCCATCTCTTTACAGTATACATTCCCGCCCCGATGATCACGCTTATCAATCACTAAACATCTTTTACCTACTTTCTTTGCTTCGTAGGCAAACACCGAACCGAACAGGCCAGCGCCTACAATCAGGTAATCGTATTCCATTTGTAATTTGTTATTTAACAATAACTCATTACTTCGGGATTTGGTTTTTATTCAGAAGATATTGTGGGAATTAGTCGTTGAATACCTGCATCTCAATCAATTTTCGATACAGACCATTTTGTTTCATTAATTCTTGGTGACTGCCCGACTGTATAATTTTTCCTGCATCAAGCACAATAATTTTATCGGCGCTTTGAATCGTGCTCAATCGGTGGGCAATTACCAGTGATGTTCGGTTTTGCATTAATTTATTCAAAGCATCCTGCACCAATTTCTCCGACTCCGCATCCAATGCAGAAGTTGCTTCATCGAGCAGCATAATGGGAGGGTTACTGAGTACAGCCCTGGCAATACATAAACGCTGACGCTGCCCTCCAGATAATTTTAAGCCCCGATCGCCAATATTGGTTTGATACGCATCTGCACATTGGCTAATGAAATCATGCGCATTGGCAATCTTGGCGGCATTTATCACCTCTTCTTGCGTAGCATTTGGCTTGCCAAAGGCAATATTATTAAATATCGTATCGTTGAATAAAATCGATTCCTGATTCACAATCCCCATCTGCGATCTAACCGAGTCCATCCGTAATTTTCTGACATCCAGCCCGTCAAAACAGATTTCACCACTTTCCGGCTCGATGAATCGTGGAATCAGATCCATTAAAGTAGACTTACCTCCTCCAGAAGGACCGACTAAGGCCACAGTTTGACCTGCTTCAATTTCCAGAGAGATCTGATCCAAAATTTTTCGTTCTCCATAAGAAAAAGAAACATTCTTAAGGGAGATAGACTGTTTAAATGCTTTCGCCACTTTAGCTTCCGGAGCATCCACAATTTCAGGTTTCAAATCAATCAAATTCAATACCCGCTCTCCTGCAGCAATACCCGAGTGGATTTGACTAAAAGAATCGGTAATAGCTTTAGCCGGACGCATTAATTGAGAAAACATGGTGATGTAAGCGATGAAAGCCGGTGCCTCTAATCCTGAATTTCCTTTTAAAATCATAGATCCACCGTATAAAACAATGATACAAACTACGGTCACTCCTAAAAACTCCGAAACGGGTGAGGCAAGCTGTTGCCTGCGGGCCATGGCTTTTATAATGCCTGTGTATTGCCTATTTTCTTTATCGAATTTCTCTTTTACCTGCTGTGTGGCATTAAATGATTTGATGATTTTGATGCCTGATAAAGCCTCATCCAAGAAGCTGATCATCAAACCTAATGATTGCTGCGCTTTAATGGCTTGTGCCCTCAAACGTTTTACCAAACGTCCGATCACATAACCGGAAAAGGGAATGATCAATAGTGCAAAAAAAGTAAGCTTAGCAGAAATACTGAATAAAAAAATGATATAGGCAATGAGCTGCAGTGGTTCTTTAAACACCACCTGTAATGTACTGGTCACTGAAAATTGCACAACCTGCACATCGGATGAAACTTTGGAGATCACATCCCCTTTTCGCTCATTGTTAAAATAAGCCAAATGTAGATCCATCACGTTATTAAACACCGACCTGCGTAAATTGAGCAGCGTATGGGCACGTAAGTTTTCCATAATCCGCTGCGAAAGGTAGCGGAAAATATTAGCCAGTAAAACAGAAGTCACAATCGTAGCACAAACCAATTGCAGAGCACCAATAGAACCGTATTCTTTAGTGACCACCTGCATGTAATACTGCAAATGTGCCATCACATCAAAGCTACTTTCTGGTTTATTAAGGATCCGTTCTACTCCACCCGCATCTTCCTGAAAAAATAGAGTCTGCAGCAAGGGTGCCAACAAAGCCAGGTTTAAGGTATTGAAAACAATAGCCAGCAGCGTGGTGATGATGTAAGGGATTGCAAACTTTTCAATCGGTTTTGCAAAAGAAAGCAGTCGGAAATAGGTTTTCATCTAAGCTTAACGATGTGCTAATTTACAAATATAATTGGCTATAGGCCGGAGCGTATAATTTTGTAATCTGGATAAAAAAGAGGTTTTTTGTAAGATACCGCTACGCGGGACGAACGGATATGATCAAAAAAATTGATTTTAAAGCTTTATCGCGAACATTAACCCTGGTTGAAAACAACCTGGAAGGTGCCGAAAAATTGCTTTTAGAATTGAAAGCTGATCAATCAGTCCCGGTAATTGGCATTACGGGTCCTCCGGGAGCAGGGAAAAGCACGCTCGTAAATGCCTTGATCAATCGTTTAAGCGAAAATGGAAAACTGGTGGCTGTTTTGGCCATCGACCCCACTTCTCCATTCAACTTTGGTTCGCTACTTGGCGACCGCATCCGAATGGCCGAACAATTTAACAAGCCGAATGTATTCATCCGTTCACTGGCAACACGCGGTTCATTAGGTGGTTTATCTGCCAAAACAATAGAAATGACCGATGTTCTACGAGCAGCCGGCTTTGATTATATTTTGGTTGAAACAGTGGGGGTGGGTCAATCGGAGGTGGAAATTGCCGGCCTGGCCGATGTCACGCTGGTGGTACTGGTGCCCGAAGCGGGCGATGAGATTCAGGGGATCAAATCGGGCTTAATGGAAATTGCCGATGTTTTTGTAGTGAACAAAGCCGATAGGGACGGAGCTGCATCTTTTGCCAACAAACTCAAAAAACTTAGTCAGCAAAAAGAAAACCCCATACCGGTAATTTCGACTGTTGCCAGTAAAGAGAGCGGAATTGATGAATTGGTCGAGCTCATTAACAAGCAAGGGCATTCGAAAAAACAGCACAAGCATCTGTTATTGGCAGAAAAAGCCTGGAAACTGATCCAGCAGAAACAAATGGAGAATTTCGATAAGAAAGTCCTCTTAACAGATTTGACGATGGCAGCTAACTTACCCAATTTTAACCTTTATCGCTTCGTGGCAGACTGGATTAAGCGTTCATAATTTCCTCTATTTCCTCTTCTTCTACCGGAATATCAGCCATTAAATCAATATTTCCGGTTGCGGTAATCAGGATGTTATTCTCCAAACGAATGCCCAATCCTTCTTCAGGAATGTAAATTCCGGGTTCGCAAGTTAAAATATTCCCTACCTCAAAAGCTTTATAACGGCTGGCAAAATCGTGTACATCTAATCCTAAATGATGCGAAGTGCCATGCATAAAATACTTTTTGTATAGTGGTGCTGCAGGATCTTGTTTAGCCACGGCATGTTTATCCAATAAACCCAAACCAATCAATTCCGACTCCATAATTCGGCCCACTTCTTCATGATATTCGTTCCAGATGGTGCCTGCAACCAATAACTTAGAGGCTGCCCGCATTACCCTCAACACTGCCTGATAAACTTCTTTTTGGCGTTTGGTAAAACGGCCATTCACTGGGATAGAGCGACTCATATCGGCATTGTAATTGGCATATTCGGCCCCAAAGTCGAATAAAATCACATCGCCCGATTGACAAATTTGGTTGTTGTCATTGTAATGAAGGATATTGGCGTTGGCTCCAGAGGCAATGATTGGATTATAAGCATGACCGCTTGCACCCTGACGGATAAATTCGTGAATGATTTCGGCTTCGATTTCATATTCGTTCACACCCGGTTTGGTGAACTTTAAGACCCTTACAAAGGCATCACGTGTAATCTGACAGGCTTTTTTTGTGAGTTCAACTTCTACTGCAGATTTCACCGGCCGCAAATCTCTCATGATCACTGCACTTCGCTCATAATGATGCAAGGGATAGCGCTCTTTTAATTCTTGAATAAATCTTAAGTCGCGGTAAGGTACGGTATGCACATATCGGTCGTTCTCATTGGTGTTGAGATAAATATGATCCGCATAATGAATAACAGATTGCAACACATTCCAAAACTCCTCTACCCAAAATACCTGCTGAATACCCGACACTTTACGTGCTTCTTCCTTGGTGTATTTATGCCCTTCCCAAACGGCAATATATTCATTGGTTTGTCTTAAAAACAAAACCTCCCTGTACAATGGGTTGGGGCAGTCGGGAAAAAGAAGAAGAATAGTTTGCTCCTGATCGATACCGCTCAAGTAAAATAGATCAGGGTTTTGCCTAAATATGAAATTCTGGTCGCCACTTCGCAATTGTTCATCATTTGCATTGAAAACTGCAATAGACTTAGACTTTAATTGCTTATTAAAGTTGTTTCTATTTAAAACAAACAGTGAGGTTTCTGGAGCAGGGTACTTCATGGTATTTGATTATTTGAAAAACAAAAAGACAAAAATTTTGGTTTATTGTCTAAAAGCAGGTGATGATTTAATTGTTTTAACTCAAAATTATTGATGAAATCAAACTTAATGATTAATTTTGCGAATATCATACCTTGAAATTGTTCACTATAAAAAATAATCTTATGAATTATTCTACTATTAAAAGAATGGCGGCCTTAACCGTGTTTGTGTGTTTAAGCTTTACTTCGGTAATGTTCGGACAAGAAAATATGTCGAGCACCAGCACAAAAACTTTTGGCGGCAGAACACAATTTAGAACCTGGTCTCTAGGATTTAATGCGGGTGCATTAGCTCCAGTAGCATTAGTTGGTGGAAATAAAGACTTCCAACATTCTGATTTAAACTTGGGTTATGGATTAACTTTACGCAAGCAGTTAGCTCATTCTTTTGGTTTAGAAGGTGGATTTTTGGCTGGAACTTTATCCGGCAGTAATCATGCTGGTGCTCCAGGCAACAAATCATACGAAACGAAATTAGGTTGGTCTGCCAGTTTAATGGGTGTAATCAATGTAGCTACCATCGATTTCTTAAAAAGAGAAAACGCAGTAAATTTCATTGTTAAAACCGGTTTTGGTGTAGCCAGCTACACTCCAGAGTTAACTAACGATTTAAACAACATTGTTACTTCTCCAAAAACTAAAGATAATTTCATCCCTGTTGGTGTAGGTGCCAAATTCAAAGTTTCTAACCGTATTAACTTTGACATGGGTTATAATATGTACTTTATCAACAGCGATCAGTTAGACGCTACTGTAGCAGCCGGAAATGATAAGTGGTCATACATTCATGGTGGCTTAGAATTTTCTTTGGGTAATGCTGCAAAACCAAATTTAGACTGGGTAAATCCTTTAGTTATCATGTATGATGAATTAAAAGACCCTAGCTTACGCCAGGAATTAGAAGCATTGAAAAGTCGTGTAGCTACTTTAGAAGCTGCTGATCTGTTGAAAGACTCTGATGGTGACGGTGTTGCCGATAAATTAGACAAATGCCCAGGTACTGAGGCGGGAATTAAAGTTGATGGCTCTGGTTGTCCTATGGATGTAGATGCTGATGGCGTGCCGGATTCAAAAGACAGCTGCCCTACCGAAAAAGGAACTGCTGAGTTCAACGGTTGCCCGGGAACAGCTACCTCTGCTAATGCCATTCAATTCGAGTTTAACTCTTCAGTCTTGAAAACTTCTGCTTACCCAACTTTAGATCAGTTGTCAACTGATTTGAAAAACGGTGTAATTGTTAAAGTTCAATTAGATGGTCATGCATCTGAAGAAGGTACTACAGAGTATAACATGCAGTTATCAAAAGACCGTGCAAATTCTGTAAAAACCTATTTAGTAAACTCAGGTGTGAGTGCTACCAAGATTGTAACTAAAGGTTATGGCGAAACTCGTCCGGTAGCATCAAATGCTACAGAAGAAGGTCGTCAACTGAATAGACGCGTAGAGATTAGCAGACAATAAAAAAACTGATTATTCATTAAAAAGAGTTCTGGTTCATCACCAGGACTCTTTTTTGTTTATACCTTTGGGCCATGTATTTTTTTAGAAAAAAAGATCCAAATAGACCCAGCAGTTTCAATTTGAGGGTGATGCATGCTATCAATGCTACAGCCATCATTGTTTTTCTGGGTGGAGTTATCTATAAATTAATCGAGTGGTTATTAAAAAAATGAAAAAGACAGTCATCCATACCGACCAGGCTCCACTTCCTATAGGACCATACAGCCAGGCTATTGAAACAAGTTCATCCCAAGGTTTTTTATTTGTTTCGGGACAAATTGCAATCGATCCGGCCACCAACGAGCTAATAAAAGGCGATGTAAAAGCAGAAGCGGAACAAGTAATGAAAAATTTAGCGCAAATTCTTAAAAAAGCTGGTTATAACTTTGAAGATATTGTAAAGACCAGTATTTTTTTGAGAGACATGGCAGATTTTGCAGTCGTAAATGAAGTGTATGGCGCTCACTTCGAAGCCAATCCTCCTGCACGTGAAACGGTAGCGGTAGTAGGATTACCCAAGAACGTTCATGTAGAGATTTCGGTAATTGCTGCAAAATCGTGAAGGAAGGACGTTTAAAATACCTTCTTGCTGCAGTGGTATCCACAGGAATGTGGGGATTCTTTTCGATCCCACTTCGTAGCTTAAAAGCTTACCCTTCCGAACAAATACTTTATTACCGTATTTTCACTTCACTGCTCATCACCTGGATCATCATTTTATTGTTTAGAAAAAACCAGTTAAAATCTGACTGGCTTGATCTAAAAAGTCAGCCGGCCGCAAAACGTAATAAAATAATCGGTCTAACCCTTTTGGCCGGGGTATTGGTTACCGGCAACTGGTACGCATTCATTTATGCCGTTAACCATGTTAGTTTAACATCTGCGGCCTTTGCTTATATGGTTTGTCCGCTTCTTACTGCCATGTGTGGCTTTATCATATTGAGAGAAGAACTCACCAAATACAAGTTCAGCGCCATGCTGATCGCATTCGTGAGTATCGTATTTCTGGCTCAGGGTTCACCTCGCGATGTTTGGTGGTCGGTGTTCATTGCTTCACTCTATGCTTTTTACCTGATTATACAGCGGGTGGTGGTTCTGATAGATAAGTTCAACATGCTGGGTATCCAGCTGATTTTATCATGTGCTATGATGTTGCCTTTATTTATTCATGATTTTAATGGTTTACCCACTGACCCCTATTTCTGGAAAACAATTTTAGAGATTTCTGTATTCTTTACCATCATTCCGCTATTTCTGAGTTTATACGCACTTACTGGTTTACCCTCTTCTACAATGGGAATCATCATCTACACCAACCCCATAGTTGCTTTTGCGGTAGCCTTTTTTTATTTTCATGAACCAATAAATAACCAACAATTAATTGCCTACCTATTATTGGTAATTGCAGTGCTGGTTTTTAACTGGAATTTACTGGTCGGATTACTGACCAAATCTAAAAAACAGGCATATTAAATCTCCCTACATTGAATTCGCATACATTAAGTACTTCAATTGAGTACCTTAAAGGTGTAGGCCCTCAGCGTGGCGAATTACTCAAAAAAGAGTTGGGCATTTTTACCTATGCCGACCTACTAGAGCATTATCCATTCCGATACATAGACCGGACCCGCTTTTATAAAATAAGCGAATTAAATGCCGATTTACCTGCTGTACAGATCATTGGCCGGGTGATGAGCAAAGCGGTGCTGGGTGAAAAAAGGACCAAGCGTTTGGTTTTGGAGTTCAAGGACGATACCGGCCTGATGGAACTGGTTTGGTTCCAATCCATCAAATGGTTTGAAAAAAATATCCAGACGGGAGCTGTGTACCTGATTTTCGGCAAACCAAGTGTTTTTAACGGAAGAATTTCAATTTCTCATCCGGAAATAGAGCCCTATGATCCGAAAGCAAAAAAACAAGGCAACTTAACACTGCAACCGGTTTACAGTTCTACCGAGAAATTAAAACTCTTCAATTTGGATACAAAAGGCATCCAGCGGTTGCAGGCCGGTTTATTGGAGAGTCACCTTCGCGATATCGCGGAAAATATCCCAAGCTATTTACTGGAAAAGCACCAGTTAATGGATAAAAAGCAAGCCATCTGGAATATTCATTTCCCTGAAAATATAGACGAGCTGGCTAAAGCCCAAAAACGTTTAAAGTTTGAGGAACTATTCTTCATCCAATTAAAAATTCTAAAGAATAAACTACTCCGCAGCCGGAAATTTAAAGGAGTAATCTTTGAACAAGTTGGGGAAAAGTTCAATGCATTTTACAATGAAAAACTACCATTTGAGCTAACTGGAGCCCAAAAAAGGGTAATGAAAGAGATTCGGCAGGATACGCAGCGGGGTATACAAATGAATCGGTTGCTCCAAGGTGATGTGGGGAGCGGTAAAACGGTAATTGCTTTGATGAGTATGCTGCTGGCCATCGACAATGGATACCAGGCTTGCTTAATGGCTCCTACCGAAATCCTGGCCAAGCAACATGAGCAATCACTCCGATCCTTAATTGATGATGACTTCGTCAAGATTCAATTACTCACCGGCTCTACGCCCAAGAAAAAAAGAAAAGAAATTCACGAACAGTTATTATCGGGCGAATTAAATATCCTGATTGGTACACATGCACTCATTGAAGATGCCGTGCAGTTCCATCGGCTTGGCCTCGCCGTAATTGATGAACAACACCGTTTTGGGGTGCAGCAGAGGGCAAAGCTCTGGAAGAAAAGCTTAGTACCTCCACATGTATTGGTAATGACAGCCACCCCAATTCCAAGAACACTGGCGATGACCCTTTATGGTGATTTAGAAGTTTCTGTTATTGATGAGCTGCCAGTAGGTCGTAAACCGATCAAAACCGTACACATGTACGAAAGTCAACGTTTGCGAATGTTTGGATTCATAAAAGAAGAAATAGCCAAAGGCCGGCAGGTTTATATTGTTTACCCGCTGATCAAGGAAAGTGAAAAATTAGATTTATTGTACCTCGAGGCAGGAATTGAGGCCATCAGTTTAGAGTTCCCCCTTCCGGAATATAAGATCAGTATCGTTCACGGGAAACTGACCTCTGCAGAAAAAGAATTTGAGATGCAGCGATTCGTTAAGGGAACCACACAAATTATGGTAGCTACTACCGTAATTGAAGTGGGTGTAAACGTGCCGAACGCCAGTGTAATGGTCATCGAAAATGCCGAAAGATTTGGACTGGCGCAATTACACCAGCTACGGGGCCGTGTGGGCCGGGGGGCCGAACAATCTTATTGTATTTTAATGTCGGGTAATAAGTTGAGTAACGACGCTAAACTACGTCTGCAAACCATGGTGGAGACCAATGATGGATTCCGGATTTCGGAAATTGACCTACAACTTCGTGGGCCCGGCGATATAGAAGGAACCCAACAAAGCGGTGTTCTGGACCTTAAATTAGCTGATCTGGCTCATGATCAACAGTTATTACAAACAGCCCGGCAATCTGTAATAGATATTTACGAAGAGGACCCGGATTTATTGAAGACAGAAAACGTCTTGCTAAGAACTTATTTTGAAATGAGAAATCCTGGAATCAGCTGGGATAAAATCTCCTAAATAATCTTTAAAAAAATTACATTTGTTAAAACACCTTAATATGAAATTGATCAAAATCATTCTCCCCTTACTGTTCATTACACAATTAACAATGGGGCAATCGGCAGATTCCTTACAAATACGTAAAATTTACGACGAAGCCTTGGTAAACGGTCACAGCTACCGCAATTTGGAGTACTTGTGTAAGAAAATTGGTCCGCGGTTGAGTGGTTCTGTTGGAGCACAAAAAGCGGTTGATTGGACTAAGAAATTAATGGAAGAGTATGGTTTTGACCGGGTTTACCTGCAAGAAGTAATGGTACCCCACTGGGTGCGTGGTGAAAAAGAAGAAGCAAAGATTTTGGTTGGCAATAAAAGCATCGGTGTTCCAATTGCGGCACTGGGCGGCTCGGTAGCCACCCCGAAAAAGGGAATAAAAGCTCCGGTAATTGAAGTTCAGAGCTTAAATGAATTGAAATCTTTGGGCGAAGCTCAAATTAAAGGCAAAATTGTGTTTTTTAACCGGGCATTTGATCCTAAACCTATTGAAACAGGTGTTTCGTACGGCATGGCCGGTGATCAAAGACGTGCTGGACCTTCTGAAGCAGCGAAATACGGCGCCGTTGGCGTAATCGTTCGCTCTTTAACTCATAGTATCGACGACTACCCTCACACAGGATCGACTAGTTACGATGAAAAAGGCGTAAAAATTCCTGCGGCTGCCATTTCTACTAAGGCTGCCAATGAATTGAGCCGTTTACTGAAACTAAAGACTGCAAATCCTGTACAGTTTTACTTTAAACAAAATTGTGAAACGCTACCAGATGCACTTTCTTATAATGTAATTGGTGAAATTAAAGGTTCGGAACTGCCTGAACAGATCATTACCGTGGGTGGTCACTTAGATTCGTGGGATTTGGCCGAAGGGGCACATGATGATGGTACCGGCGTGACGCAATCTGTAGAAGTTTTGAGAATTTTCAAAGCCATCAATTATCGTCCTAAAAATACCATCAGAGCCGTACTTTTTATGAATGAGGAAAATGGATTACGTGGTGGACAAAAATATGCGGAACTCGCTAAAATCAATCAGGAAAAACATTTGGCGGCAATCGAGTCGGATGCAGGGGGCTTCACGCCTCGTGGCTTCGGATTTGACGCCCCGGAAAATCTCTACAAACAGTTAAAAGGTAATTGGCAGAAATTATTTGAACCATATGATGCCGATCGACTGAGTTTTGGTGGCGGTGGAGCCGATATCGGTCCTTTGAAAAAAACCGTGCCAGGGGTGGTTTTAATCGGTTACAGACCCGATTCTCAACGTTATTTCGACATTCACCATACACCTAACGATGTATTTGAGAATGTGAACAAACGTGAACTGGAATTGGGTGCTGCCGCCATGGCCAGCCTGGTTTATTTGATCGATCAGACAGGACTTAAATTCTAAAGCTGGGATGAGCAAAACTGCAGGTAAAAAGCCTGATCCATATAGCGCCTTACGATTCCCTGAATTCCGCTCTTACGTAGCCATGAGGTTTTTCTTAACCTTTGCTTACCAAATTCAGGCGGTTGTGGTGGGCTGGCACATGTATCAGCTCACTAAAGATCCGCTTTCGCTCGGATTGATCGGTTTAACCGAAGCCATCCCGGCCATTACCATTGCCCTTTATGGAGGTTATGTAGCCGATAAATCGGATAAAAAGAAATTACTCGTTTGGGTCATCGGGGTGATGTTTGTTTGCTCCACCTTACTCTTGCTCATCACGTTTCCACAAGCAGTTAATTATTTGGGTAAAGCCATGGTGATTTCTGGAATTTACCTATCTATCTTCATTTTAGGGGTAGCACGTGGCTTTTTCGCTCCGGCAGCATTTCCTTTAATTACGCAAATCGTCCCTAAAGAACATTTTGCCAATGCCGTTACCTGGAACAGCTCCAACTGGCAAATTGCCTCCATTCTGGGTCCGGCTGCGGGGGGGCTATTATACGGGTTTTCCGGTGTGAGCACCTGCTTTTTCTTGGTGGTGATCCTTACCTTTATTTCCCTCATCTTGGTTAGTTTTTACCTCAAAAATCAACCACCCAAATTCATCCCAAAAGAAGCCATCCATATCAGCTTGCTCGAAGGTTTGCGATTTGTATTTAAAACTAAAATGCTCCTAGGTGCTTTGAGCCTCGATTTATTTTCGGTGTTTTTTGGCGGAGCAGTGGCCCTCATGCCCATTTTTGCCAACGATATTCTCAAAGTAGGATCGGAAGGTTTGGGATTTTTGAGAGCAGCACCTGCTATTGGTGCAGTAGTGACGATGATTTTAATGACCCGTTATTCGCCCATGAACAAACCATGGCGGAACCTCTTGTTAGCAGTAACCGGATTCGGAATCAGCATTGTTTGTTTTGGCTTATCAAGAAATTTTTACCTCTCGCTGGTCATCTTATTTTTTGAGGGTGCTTTCGATAGTGTAAGCGTAATCATCCGCTCTACTTTACTGCAACTCCTCACACCCGACGATATGCGGGGCAGGGTAACTGCCGTAAACTCCATGTTTATTGGTTCCTCCAACGAAATTGGGGCTTTCGAATCTGGTTTAACTGCACGATTAATGGGAACCATTCCATCCGTACTTTTTGGTGGATCGATGACCTTGCTAATTGCCGGTTTCACCTATTTAAAAACCAAACGTATGGTGCCGTTGAGCTTGAAGGAAATCCACCCGAATTGAGTGAAAACCAACAACTAAAGGAGGAAAAAATTAATCTAAACTTGGATTGAGCCTGCCGCCTTTGTAGAAATAGCGTTTGTAATAAGGCTCTTCAAGGTTGCTTAGTACCACACCACGTGTGGTAGAAGCGTGAGCAAAACGGTTATCACCTAGGTAAACACCCACGTGAGTAATGCTTCTGCTTTTGATTTTGAAAAACACCAAATCACCTTCTTTTAAATCTTCACGGTTTACCGGAGTGGTCATGCTGAAAATTTCACGAGAGTTTCTCTGGATAACCGTATTGAAAACTTTAGAATAGATTTCTTTGGTGAAAGCCGAGCAATCAATGCCTTTACGAGACGATCCACCAAAGCGATAAGGTGTTCCGATCCAGTCGTAAATAAATTGATAAAGCTTTAAGTTGGAGGTTGCAGATAAAGCCACACCCATTACTTGTGAAAGGTATCCGGAAATCAAATTGTCCGGATCTTCCGTCTTCACAGCATCTTTTTTTGCATCAATAGTTTGTGCCTGAGCCGACGCTAAAAAAGAACAGAAAAGAAGAAGTGTTAGTAACTTTTTAATCATGTTTTTCTAATTAGTATTGTGCTGAAAATTATCAAATGATCAGTAAATCAATACATTCAGAAAAACAAAAGTAGTTTAAAATAACCTGACAAGCAAATAAAGGGCCTATTTTTAACATTTTTTTACAATTAGGAGTTGTTTAAACTTAGCGTAAACTAAACACTTTGCACTTCTTTTTTCTGCAAGATATAATTAGATTTGTGATCCTTTAAAAAGACATCTGTTAAGAGAATGAGTTCAGTAGAAATTACCAAAGAAACCTATCTAGAATGGTATGAGTCGATGCTTTTGATGCGAAAATTCGAAGAAAAAGCAGGACAATTATACGGTCAGCAAAAAATCAGAGGATTTTGTCATCTCTACATCGGACAAGAGGCCGTAGTAGCCGGTGCCATGTCGGTTTTAAGACCAGAAGATTCCATGATTACCGCTTACCGCGATCATGCGCATGCCATCGCCAAAGGAATGTCGGCCAATGAAGTAATGGCTGAATTGTATGGTAAGGCTACTGGCTGTTCAAAAGGCAAAGGTGGTTCCATGCACATGTTCAGCAAAGAACATCGTTTTTACGGTGGTCATGGTATTGTGGGCGGACAAATCCCATTGGGTGCCGGTATTGCTTTTGCTGAACAATATAATGGAACCGATAATGTTTGTGTGTGTTACATGGGCGATGGGGCTGTGCGCCAGGGTGCTTTAAATGAAGCATTCAACATGGCCATGCTTTGGAAACTACCCGTGATTTTTGTTTGTGAAAACAATGGTTACGCCATGGGTACCTCGGTAGCCCGTACCACCAATATGGTTGATATCTACAAAATTGGTCTTGGTTTCGATATGCCTTGTGCCCCTGTAGATGGTATGGACCCGGTAGCTGTACACAATGCCATGGACGAAGCCGTGAGCAGAGCAAGACGAGGCGAAGGACCAACTTTTCTCGAGATGCGTACTTACCGCTACAAAGGACACTCCATGTCTGACCCTGCGAAATATCGTACTAAGGAAGAGGTAGAAGAATACAAGTCTAAAGACCCGATTGATGTGGTAAGAGAAGTGATTTTGAAGAAAAAATATGCAGATGAGGCCTGGATCGAGGGAATTGACGAAAAGGTGAAAGCCATTGTGGAGGAATCAGTGAAATTCTCAGAAGAATCTCCATGGCCAGATCCGGCAGAATTATACAAAGACGTTTACGTTCAAAGCGATTATCCTTTTATTCGCGATTAAATAAATTAAAAACCGAAAAAGCTTAAAAAAATTATGGCTGAAGTAGTGCGCATGCCGAAAATGAGCGACACCATGACCGAAGGGGTGATTGCAAAATGGCATAAGAAAGTGGGCGATAAGGTGAATTCTGGTGATTTAGTTGCAGAGGTTGAAACCGACAAGGCCACCATGGATTTTGAATCTTTCCAGGAGGGTACCATTTTATATATCGGTGCCCAGGAAGGAGCTGCTGTTCCGGTTGATTCGGTAATTGCTATTTTAGGTGCTCCCGGAGAAGACTACCAGGCTTTATTAAGCGGGAATACAGCGGCTGCAGAAACTCCAGCTGCGCCCGAAAGCCCGGCACCTACCTCTATTCCGGCTGCTACACCTGTTATTAGTCCGGAATCTTTAGGAGCGACCGTTATCCGCATGCCGCTTTTGAGCGATACCATGACCGAAGGCGTGATCGCCGAATGGCATAAAAAAGTGGGCGATAAGGTAAAAAGTGACGATACTTTAGCCGATGTGGAAACCGATAAAGCTACCATGGAGGTGACCGCTTATGCCGAAGGTACCTTGTTGTATGTGGGGGTAGAAAAAGGTAAAGCAGCCAAAGTAAACGATATTATCGCCATTGTAGGCAAAGAAGGAACAGATGTTTCTGGTTTACTGGTTCCAGCCAGTGCGTCAGCTCCAGCTGAAACTCCCGCAGCTCCGGTTGCACCTGTAGCTCAGCCTGCGGCAAGTTCGGCTCCAGTTGTTGCACCAGCCACAATTGCGGACGACTCTAGAGTAAAAGCATCGCCTTTGGCCCGTAAAATTGCCAAAGAAAAAGGCATCGACTTGCGCCAAGTTCAGGGAAGTGCAGAAGGCGGACGTATCGTTAAAAAAGACATAGAAAACTTTAAAGCGGGTGCCGTTCCAGCTCCTGCTGTAGCGGCAGACACACCGGCAGAAAAAGCAGCGGCAGCACCGGTAAACATTCCAACCTTCATCGGTCAGGAAAAATACACCGAAGTACCTGTTTCGCAAATGCGCAAGGTGATTGCCAAGCGTCTTTCTGAAAGCATGTTTACCGCTCCTCATTTTTATTTGAAAATGAGCATCGATATGGACAGTGCTATTCAGGCTCGAAATAAGATCAATGAATTTGCTCCTGTAAAAATCTCCTTTAATGATATGGTGATTAAAGCAGTTGCCGTAGCCTTGAAACAACACCCGAATGTTAATTCATCTTGGCTGGAAGATAAGATCCGTTATAATGAACATGTAAACATTGGGGTGGCAGTAGCCGTTGAAGATGGTTTACTGGTTCCAGTGGTTCGTTTTGCAGATGGGAAATCGCTCTCTCATATTTCTGCAGAAGTGAAAGACTTTGCACAACGTGCCAAAGCTAAAAAATTGCAACCTTCGGATTGGGAAGGCTCTACTTTTACCATCTCCAACCTTGGAATGTTTGGTATCGATGATTTTACTGCCATTATTAATCCACCAGATGCTTGTATTTTAGCCGTAGGTGGCATTCAACAAGTACCTGTAGTTAAGAATGGAGCGGTGGTACCTGGTAGTATCATGAAGGTTACCCTCAGCTGCGATCACCGTGTGGTAGATGGAGCAACTGGTGCCGCTTTCCTTCAAACTTTAAAGAGTCTGCTGGAAGAGCCTGTAAGGTTATTAGCTTAAATAATTATCAATTATACATTGAAATAAAAAAAGAGGCATTTTTCAATGCCTCTTTTTTATTGTGTGTTGTGTACGGATCGTTGTTGTTAACTGTTATTATAGGAATAGCTTAAGCAAAAAATAGAAAGTGGTTGCTAACAAGGCCGACACAGGAATGGTCAAAATCCAAGCCCAAACCAGGTTGAGAGTTACACCCCATCTAACAGCCGAAATCCTTTTGCTTAAACCCACACCAATAATAGAACCAGTAATGGTATGCGTGGTGGATACAGGTATTTTAAAATGTTCGGTCATGAAAAGGGTCAGAGCACCGGCCGTTTCGGCAGCAACGCCTTCTAAAGGTGTTACTTTAGTGATTTTTGTACCCATGGTCTTCACAATCTTCCAGCCGCCGCTCATGGTACCCAAGGCAATGGAAGTATAACAAGCAATTGGAATCCACTCCGGCATGTGAGTGATTTTTGTTTTACCATTCACCACCTCATAACTGATTTGTAACCAACCTGGAATCTGATCGACTCCCTGATGGGATGTATTCAGATAAACAATAATCGCCGCAGAAATGATACCCATTACTTTTTGAGCATCGTTACCACCATGACCCAAACTGAACAAGGCAGATGATACCAGCTGTAACTTACGGAACCACCACTCTGCCCGGCTGGGATTCGCCTTGCGGCAAATATTGATGATGATGAGCGTGATGATATAAGCCACTATTAAGCCAATAATTGGCGCCAATACAATGAACATAGCCACTTTACCAATTACCGAAAGGTTCACCACACTAATGCCGCCATGTGCTAAGGCAGCACCTGCAAAACCTCCGATTAAGGTATGAGAAGAACTGGAAGGAATCCCTTTCCACCAAGTGATTAGGTTCCAGCAAATGGCCGCCAGAATACCGGCCAAAATCACTACTAAATCGATTTTTAAGGTATTGGCAGTTTTAGCCACCGTATCGGCTACATTTAAACTGAAGATCCAATAAGCCAAAAAGTTAAAGAAAGCTGCCCAAGCCACCGCTTGAAACGGCGTAAGCACCTTGGTAGAAACTACTGTTGCGATGGAGTTAGCCGCATCATGAAAACCGTTGATATAATCAAATATCAAGGCTAAAACAATGACCGTAATAAGTAAAGTTAAGCCCATTTAAAATAGAATTAGGCGTTTTTAACTAAAATAGATTCCAACACATTAGCAGCATCTTCGCACATGTCGGTTGCAGTCTCTAAAGCAGCCAAAACCTCTTTGTATTTGATCAGCTGAACCGCATCTTTTTCATGAGCAAATAGATCACCAACAGCCCTGTCGAATACATAATCTGCTTGGTTTTCGATGCTGTTGATACGAACACAAGAGTCGGCGATGGCTCTGATATTTTTTAAGTTGCGCAATTCGCGGATTGCTTTATCCAGATCTGTACAAGCTTGTAGAATTAGATCGGCCAATTTTTGGATGGGCTCCGTAATATTGTTAACCTGGTAAAGCAACATACGGTTTGCAGAACCGTGGATATAGTCGGCTACATCATCAATGGCAGTAGCCAATTGGTGAATGTCTTCCCTGTCGAACGGTGTAATGAAATTCTTACTTAATTCAAGATAAATTTGGTGAGTAATTTCATCTCCCACATGTTCCAGACTTTCAATTTCCTTAAAATAAACCAATCGATCTTCGGGATCTTTGAGATTCACCGCCTTTTTCAAGGCCTCGGCCATTACAATCAGATTAGAACTCGATTGTTCAAATAACGGGAAAAAATTCTTGTCTTTAGGAACAAAATATTGGAAAATGCTGTTTAACGACATATTTTGAAAAGTTTAATCTTCAAAGCTAATCAATCAATGTTAAGTTAATGTTAATTAATCGGGATGGTTCTTTCGGCCATTTGAAGGGTAAAGCCGAAGGTGGAACCAATATTTTCGGTACTTCTCACCGTGATGGTTTGAGCATGGGCCTCTAAGATGTGTTTTACAATGGCTAAACCCAGTCCGGAGCCTCCAATTTCGCGGGAGCGACTAAAATCGGTACGGTAAAACCGCTCAAATATCCGGGATAAGTTTTTTTCCTCAATTCCTACCCCATCATCGGTTACTTCCACTAAATATTGATCGTGTAGTTCGAAAATTTTGATGGAAGTTTCACCATCTGATTTTCCGTATTTAAGTGAATTATCAATTAGGTTGACCAATACTTGTCTGATTTTTTCGCGATCGGCATAAACCCTGCTTGACTGGTCATATTTCTCTTTAAAAGTTAATTTGATGCGGTATTTCTGGGCTTTCATTTCCATGGCATCAATTACCTCATGGATGAGTTGAGCTAAATCGAAAGTCTGATAATTAATGGGTATTTCGCCGCTCTCCAATTTGGAAATGGCATCCAGATCTTCGATCAAATAGCTCAGGCGATCGATATTTTTTGCGGCTTTTTCTAAAAATTTCCGACTTTGTTTTTCATCGCCCACACCCTCTTGAAGGGCTTCTATATAACCTTGAATAGCAAACAATGGGGTCTTAAATTCGTGAGAAATATTAGCCAGAAATTCTCTTCTAAACTCCTCCTGCTTTTTTAAACCGTCTATTTCCGATTTTTTATTGATGGCCCACTCTTTTACCTCTTGTTCTACATCATTAATGGGATCGGCACTAACGTACTCACCTAGAGCATCTTTAAGATCTTTTCCCAATTTAAGGTTATGAATGAGCTTATAAATCAGCTTGATTTTACTATAAACATAACGCTCAGTTAAGTAATAAAACACCACAAAACTTGTAACCAATGCTACCGAAAAAGTGGCCAACATGTACAACCAATTCTGCTGAAAATAAAAATTTAGTAAAGCTAGAGAAAGGGCTACCGCCAGCGCATTAACGAAAACAAGAACGGAAAGTTTCATAAAATGAGCGTTTTTATAAATTTACGAATCTTGATCGGTTCTGCGGGTGCCGTCGTACAATTCATATTCCAACAAACGGCAATCCAGTTTTCCGTTATAAAATTCAATCCTTCGGGAAGCTTTTAAGCCTATTTTTTTGGCCAGATCGGGATTGCCGGTAAAAATATACCCGCGGTAACCTTTGGCCTTTTGCTTCATAAAATCGCCCATGCGTTTGTAGGTAGTTTCCAATAAGGTGTGAACCCCCAATCGTTCGCCATATGCCGGATTGAACATTAACACACCGGCACCTTCAGGAACCGGAGTATCCGCAAAATCACAAACCATAAAATCAATCAATTGATCAACGCCAGCTGTTTTGGCATTTTTTTGGGCAATATCTATGGCATCGGGCGAAATATCAGTCGCAATGATTTTAAACTCGGCATTTTTCAAAACCTGATCTTTTAATTCCCGGCGGGCAGCAAAAAACACTTCTTCTTCATAACCCAATACATGCATGAAACCATAATTCATTCGGTATAAGCCGGGACTTCTGTTGGTAGCCAGCAAAGCAGCCTCAATAGCCAGCGTGCCAGAGCCGCACATAGGGTTTATAAACGGACCTTTACCATCCCATCGGGTTGCCATCACGGTGGCAGCAGCCAAGGCTTCTAACATAGGGGCTTTACCAGGATGTTTGCGGTAGCCGTGCTTGGCCAGGGTTTCGCCCGAAGTGTCGAGATAAATTTCAGCCTGATCGTCTTTCCAATATAAATGAACAACCGCTTTATTTAACTCAGGACCAGTATTGGGACGAATGCCTTTTTTGTCTTTTATGCGATCAACGATGGCGTCTTTCACTTTCAAATTCGCAAACAAAGGCGTGGTGATAAATTGATTATCTACGTTGGAAGTAACGGAAAAGTAAGCGGAAAAATCGATCAGCTCTTCCCATTCCATCTCCAATAATTCTTTATACAAACGAGCCGGATTTTCGGCGATAAATGCTTTTAGCGAATATAAAATCTGACTGGCGCACCGAAGATTGAGATTGAGTTTGATACAGTCGTTCACGGTGCCAAAAAGTTCAACTCCTGTACTGAAGGAGCGAACTATTTCAAATCCGAGGGCCTGAACTTCTTGCTGTAAATACGGCGATAAACGCTTATTACAGGTGATGATGATTTTGCTCTTGTTGTGGAAAACTTGCATGATATTTTGCGAAGTTAATCAATTAAAATATGGAGATTTGAGTTTAGTTAGATTATAAAATAGTAAATCATGGATATTAAAGGAAAAGTACATGAGGTTGGAGAGGTGATTACAGTGAGTGAGAAGTTTAAAAAACGAGAGATCGTTGTTGAATATGCTGAAAATCCGACTTACCCGGAGTTTATTAAAATGGAAGCCATTCAAGACAAAGTGAACTTGTTTGATCAAGTGAAAGTAGGTGATCAGGTAGAAGTTTTTTTTAATTTGAGAGGCCGCCCATGGACCGATAAAAATGGAAAAACTCAATACTTCAACACCCTTTCTGTTTGGCGATTAAATATTTTAGGAGGTGCTGAGTCGGCTCCTGCTAGCCCTGCATACGCCCCACCGGTTGATATAGCTGCGGCACCGGGCGAAGAAGACAGCGATTTGCCTTTCTAAACCAAACCAATTATAAAACAAAAAAGCCCCTGATATACATCTAGGGGCTTTTTTCGTTACAAACCAATTTATTATTCTTTAATCATTTTCTTAATCCACCAATTAGCACCTTGGTTCAGCACCAAGTAATAGATCCCGTTTTTAGGTAAAGTAAATGACTTGTAATAACTCTCGTTAAAGTTGGGCTGCTTATCTGAAAAAACAGGCTGGAGGTTGTTGTCCATGATTTTTACCTCCAAGGCTCCTTTCGATTTCAAGCTGAAAGTCACATTGATTTTACCGGTAGAAAAGCTGGGGAAAATATTCAAATCGTCCACCATTAAGTTGTTGTTAGCCTTTTCTGAACCGGTGATTTTGGCAACAGACTCATTTGCGGATTCCATCAATCGAATATGTAGGCGGTTGCTAATCCCATCCTTATCGGTACTGGAATAAGAAAAGTTTTGTGAGTTTTTCTCATTTTCTTCATTAGTACGAACATGAATACGCTTCATCATTGGTAAATGAGGTCCATTAGGCAAATCGGGTGTAGGTACAAAAAGGTCAAATGAAGAATCATCACCCATGATCTTTAATTTGCCGTCCAACTTTTCAACCTGGAATTGCATATTTTTAAGTTGATTGGAATCTAAGCGGAAAATCATGCTGTCTATTTCTGCATGCCTGTCTGATAACAACGTTTCGCCATCCTTCAATATCATTACTTTGGGAGCATTTAATCTTTTAACAATAATTTGCTCTGGTTCACCGTCTTTTTTCTTGCGAATAATTACTTGCGACTCAGTGGGAGACTCCGGCGGATGGGGAGGTTCATGGTTGAACTGGCCTAAACGTATGCCTTCTAACTCTTTCACCAGTTTTTTTCTCTCAGATCTGCTCGCATCTTTGAGATTTTGGCCGTTAATAATGGTATCGCCATTCTTAATGATGATAGATTTTCTGACCACCTTATTTTCTTGAGCAAGGCTTTGATTGGGTTTAGCCCCAAGTACAACAACCAGTACTATTGTAAAAATGAAGCTGAATGGGGTGTGTAAGTATTTTTTCATCGATTTAAATTTTAGTATGGTCAAAACTAAGCGGGCTGCAACTATTATTTTGTTAAGGCTTTGTTAAAAATTGTTAAAAGATGTTGCCAGCCAGGGGCTTTGAATAATTTTGTAGAGCATGAAAAGGAAAAGTATCTTATTGATCATCGGTCTGATGTCATTTGCCTTACTGGGCGTATTGGCTGTTCAATGGTACTTTATCCGCCAATCTTATCAGCTTAAGTCACAACTTTTTGATCAAAGCGTGAACGAGTCCTTAACCAATGTGGTTCAAAAACTCGAAAAACAAGATGCTTTCAACTTTTTGCTCAACAAGGCGGTAGACACTCAAAAGGTGAATCGTCAGATTCAAGAAAAAAAAGCCTCCTATCAATTAGTACAAATAAAACAGCGAAAACAGAAAACTGATTATGCTGCATTTTTAAAACAACAACAAAGCAAAGCGGACAGCCTTTTCAATATTCGTGATAGCTTGATTCGTTCTAAATATCCTTTGGTATTGGCCTATGCAGGAAATGAAGAGGAGGCTTATTCCCCTGAGATCAGTCCTAATTTTCAAGTTGAAGTTTTTCAATATGAAGATGCCTTTGGTCGTTTACACCAACAAACGCTTACCAGAGCTGTACCTCAGGCCTATCAACAAAACACCAAGAAGATTAAAAACAATAAAGCAGATTCCGTTAAAAAATATGTGGTATTCGATCCGCAAACGGGGCCGCGTATAATTACCCTAGCCCGTCCCGACTTAAAAAATATCTCACCGGAGGTATTAAAAGAAGAAAAAGAAAAATATCAGATCAGATATGTGAAACAACTCCTTGATTCTGCAGAGGAACAGAAGAAAGATCTGATTCAGGATTTGGCGCAAGAATTAAATCAACGTGCAGTGCCCCTGAAAAAAAGAATTCAGCCCCTGCTACTCGATTCTCTTCTAAAAAACGAATTTAACAATAAGGGTATCGGGAGTGATTTTTCCTATCTGGTTAAGACGGGCGATGCAGACTCAGTCATTTTTAGGAAGGCCAGTAATGCGGCGCTCTTCAATGAAGCAAATACCTACAAGGTGCAGCTTTTCCCAAAAGAAATGCTCCGGGAAGCCGGTTGGTTGCTCATCAGTTTCCCCGATAAGAACAAATACATCCTCTCCAACATGAGCCTGATCCTTACTTTATCCGGAGGGCTATTGTTGGTTTTGCTGTTCTCTTTTGGATATACACTACAAATGATTCTGCAACAAAAAAAGATTTCTGAGATGAAAACCGATTTCATCAATAACATGACCCACGAGTTTAAAACTCCGGTGGCTACCATCATGATTGCCAGCGAAGCCCTAAAAGATGCGGAAGTAAGTAAAGATCAAAGTCGGATTGACAAATTGGCTAATATCATTTATGATGAAAATATTCGTTTAGGTAACCACATAGAAAGGGTGTTGAATATTGCCCGTATTGAGAAAGAAAACCTCAAAATCGAGCAAAAAGAAATTGCAGTTCATGATCTGATAATGGCCGTAGCAGATAGCATGAGCCTGCAGTTCCAGAAGTACGGGGCTGAAATCAAATTGATGCTGGACGCTAAAAATGACCTGATTTTGGGCGATGAATTACATTTATCTAACGTCTTGTTCAACCTGCTCGACAATGCCCTTAAATACAGCAGCAAGCATCCAGAGATTGAGCTGAGTACACTGAATGTTGGTTCAAACCTGATTATCAAAGTAAAAGACAATGGAATTGGCATGAATCGTGATCAACTTTCCAAAATATTTGAGCAGTTTTACAGAATACCCACCGGTAATTTGCACGATGTGAAAGGGTTTGGCCTCGGCTTGAGCTACGTGAACACCATCATTAAACAACTCAAAGGTCAAATAAAGGTGAAAAGTGAAAAAGATAGGGGTTCGGTATTTGAAATCAGTTTGCCACTCGCATGAAAAAAATTCTTTTAGTAGAAGACGATCCCAACTTAGGGCTGTTATTGCAAGATTACCTGCAACTAAAAGGTAAATATGAGGTGGTATTGTGTACCAATGGCGAAGAGGGTCTCAAGGCCTTTACCAAAGAGAAGTTCGACATCTGTATACTAGATGTGATGATGCCCAAAAAAGACGGCTTTTCCCTTGGGAAAGATATCCGGAAAATTAATGAACAGGTGCCGATCATTTTTGCTACTGCCAAAACCATGATCGAAGACAAAACAATGGCCTTCGAATTGGGCGGAGACGACTACATTACGAAGCCATTTAGGATTGAAGAACTCCTCTTACGGATCAAAGCTTTGTTAAAACGGGCTGCTCCCGAAGCGAGCGAATCGCCCGAACCACAAAGTCAATTCCAAATTGGAAAGTTCTTCTTCGATTTTCAGGCACAATTAATTTCTCTCAACCAGGAACATCAAAAACTAAGCACCAAAGAAGCAGAACTCTTGCGCTTGCTTTGCCTTAAACAAAACGATGTATTGACTAGAGAAGAGGCACTCTTAGCGATCTGGCACGATGATAATTACTTCAACGGCAGGAGCATGGATGTGTTCTTAAGTAAATTAAGGAAATATCTCAAAGCAGATCCTCAGGTAGAAATTATCAATGTTCATGGACGTGGCTATAAACTCCTGGTGCAAGGAAGCGCTCAAAAAAACACTCCAAATTAGCTACAATAATCTGTTAATAATTTTATTTATTTCTTAATAAGCAATTATTAAGCCAAATAATTGATAATTATATTTATTTTGAATTTAATTATTTATTATAGAATTAAATAACCTAACTTCAATTGGTAGAACATTAAACCAATTGCTTATATGAAAAATGGCATTATCTATTTACTAATGAGCGGCTTATCTGCACAATTGTTAGTTAGTTCCTGCAAAAAGGAAGCATTAAACCCCAAATCCTTAAATACCGAGGGCTTACAAACTAGAACGGCAGATAAACAATACAACAATGGATCCAGCTCAGATCCTGCTACCATGATTTTAGATCGAACATTTTACCCGCTTCCTAAACCAGATGTAGATCCCACTGCAGATCCAGATCCAGAGCCCGATCCATGGCGTAAGAAATAATCTCCCGAAAGGGTCCAAATTGAAAACAAAATAGCCCAGTGTTTCTTCTGAAGCCTGGGCTGTTTAATTATAGATCAAATTTAATTCCTTGTGCCAGTGGTAATGCTGTAGAATAATTGATGGTATTGGTTTGGCGGCGCATGTATGCTTTCCAAGCGTCTGAGCCCGACTCACGGCCACCTCCCGTTTCTTTTTCACCACCAAAAGCACCACCTATTTCAGCTCCCGAAGTACCAATGTTTACATTCGCGATTCCGCAGTCAGATCCTTCCGCTGAAAGAAAACGTTCTGCTTCACGCAAATTGAGGGTCATAATAGCCGAAGAAAGCCCCTGAGGAACGTCGTTTTGAATAGCAATGGCTTCTTCGAGCGTTTTATACTTCATCACATATAAAATTGGTGCAAAGGTTTCTTCGCGAACAATGTCAAAATCAGGATTTACAGCAGCTATACAAGGCTTTACATAACAGCCCGACTCGTAACCGGCACCAGATAAAACGCCACCTTCAACCAAGAATTCTCCACCTTCTTCTTTACACTTTTTAATGGCATCCAGGTAAATATCTACCGCAGCCCGGTCAATAAGCGGACCTACGTGATTAGTTTCATCGAGTGGATTACCAATACGCAATTGCTGATAGGCCTTGACTAATTTTTGGGTAAAAGCATCATATACACTTTCATGGATGATCAAACGGCGGGTACTTGTACAACGCTGTCCGGCAGTACCCACAGCACCAAAAACACAGCCAATTAATGACATATCCAAATCAGCATCCTTAGAAATAATAATGGCATTGTTTCCACCCAGTTCAAGAATGGTTCGGCCAAAACGTGATGCAACTGCAGCAGAAACCATGCGGCCTACTCTGGTTGATCCGGTAAAGGAAACCAATGGAATTTGAGGATCCTGATTCATTAAATCGCCCGCTGCATTACCCAATACCAGGCAACTCACTCCCTCGGGCACCCCATTCGCTTTAAATACTTTTGCAATAATATGCTGACATGCAATGGCACATAAAGGTGTTTTCGAACTCGGTTTCCACACACATACATCTCCACAAACCCAGGCAATGGCACTGTTCCAACTCCAAACCGCTACCGGAAAGTTAAAGGCAGAAATAATACCTACAATACCGAGTGGATGCCATTGTTCATACATACGGTGCGAAGGA
Organism: Sphingobacteriaceae bacterium; assembly: GCA_947458875.1. Taxonomy (GTDB): domain Bacteria; phylum Bacteroidota; class Bacteroidia; order Sphingobacteriales; family Sphingobacteriaceae; genus JAIPAN01. The sequence goes on along the minus strand of CANGZD010000008.1, from coordinate 18,656 downwards.
CGCTCAGAATGCATGCTCAAACCATATAGCTGACGAGATAATCCAACTGCAAAATCGCATATGTCGATCATTTCCTGCACTTCACCCAATCCTTCCTGCAGGCTCTTACCCATTTCGTACGAAACCAATTTTCCTAAATCAGCCTTATGCTTACGCAATTCTTCCCCAAGTTGACGAACCACTTCCCCACGCTTTGGAGCAGGCACCTTGCGCCATTCCAGAAATCCCTTTTGGGCCACTTCAATCACATGGCGGTATTCATCGGCATTTGCAGGAGTAAAGGCCGCAATGGTATTTCCATCAACAGGCGAATGACTTGACTTTGAAGATGATGGATTGGCTTTGCCCCAAATTTGCCCGGTGCTCCAGGAGGGATTCAAGGCTTCAATACCTAAGTTTTTTAGGATAGCTTGGATGTCTGTTTGCATAACGTACGTTTTTACAAAGTTAATATTTCCAATGCAGCCTATACGCTGTACACCATAAATAATTAGCCGAAATCAAGGAGTGGAGATGTTGAAAACTTAATGCAAATAAAGCCGGCATTTTAAATTAATTTGACAAACATTAATTGCTTGGCAGGGTATTTGGGCGATTGCTATTAAACAAGGTCTCTTATTTTATTATTGAGAAATGGAAGAGAATTTCGAGTTCGATTTTTCTGAAGATCCAAAATTTTCAGTAGAACGCTATGAAGAAATGATCCGGAATCAGGATCAATATTTTTTTGATGCACAGGCATTCGAGAACATCATCGATTATTATTTAGAAAAAAGTGATCCGGTGAAAGCCTTGCAGGTGGTAGATTATGCCCTTAGCCAGCATCCCTTTGCTGCCGTATTTTTAATTAAACAAGCACAGTTATTCCTGGTAACCAACCGTCTGGAGTTGGCCTTCAAGTCACTAGATAAAGCAGAAAGTCTGGAACCCTCAGAGCCTGATATTTATACTTTAAGAGGTAATATTTTCGAAGGTTTGGAGCGCCATACTGAAGCCCTCGAAAATTATGAAAAGGCGCTTCGAATAACAGAAAACAAGGATGAGATCTTGTTACACATGGCCTATGTTTATCAGAATATGTCCGACTACGAATCGGCAGTAAGATACCTCAAGCTTTGCCTCGAAAACAATATGGAAAATCAGGAGGCGCTGTATGAACTGGCTTTTTGTTACGATGTACTCGATAAGCAGGAAGAAAGCATTGCTTTTTATCAGCAATACATCGATACCGAGCCCTATTCTTATGCGGCCTGGTATAATTTAGGAAACGCCTTTAACAAACTCTGTTTTTATGAAAAGGCGATTGATGCTTATGATTATGCCATCCTGATTAAAGAAAATTTTGCTTCGGCCTACTTTAACAAGGGCAACTCATTGGTTCACTTAGACCGCTACCTCGATGCTATTGAGGTATACAAGCAAACGTTTGAGTACGAACCTCCCAGTGCCGACACCTACTGTGCCATTGGAGAATGTTACGAGAAACTGGAGCACATGGATGAGGCCAGAAAATATTATAAGAAAGCGGTAAAAATGGATCCGGAACAAGCCGATGCTTGGTTTGGCATTGGAGTTACGCTCGACTTTGAAGAGCGTTATTTTGAATCACTTCATTTTTATAAAAAAGCACTGGAATTAGATCAAAAAAATCCGGACTTCTGGTTTGCCATTGCCGATGCCAATTATAAACTGAAACAACTCGAAGAATCGGAGCAAGCTTACGAAAAGGTGGTAGAGTTGAACCCGGTAGACGTTGACGCCTGGCTCGACTATTCGTCTATCATGTTTGAACAGCAGAAACTGACCGAAGCCATTGAAATCATCGCCGAAGGCATCAAAACCAATCCAGATGCGGCCGAATTATACTACCGGATGGTGGCCTATCTTTTTGCTGATGGCCAATACAACGAGGCGATACGTTTTCTGGAATTAGCGCTCAGCTGCGATCCTGATAAACATTACATCCTGTTCGAATACCTGCCTCAGCTGCAAGAAAACAAGATCATCATCGATATTATCAACCGATATACACTTTAATTTCCAGTCATTATTTGAAGTCTTCCTTTTTTCGTTTTTTTTGAGAGATTTGCAGCATGAATTATTCTTTAAATAACCTTCCCGAACGCAGCCAAAAACCCAGAAGCAAGGGATTAACCATGGTAATGGATAAGGGCCTGAGCATTCGTGAAATTGAAGACTTCCTGGAAGTTTCGGGCAGTCATACCGATATTGTGAAATTGGGCTGGGCTACCAGTTTTGTGACCCCTAATTTGGAAAAGAAGCTGCAGGTTTATAAAGATGCAGGTATACCGGTCTATTTCGGAGGTACTTTGTTCGAAGCCTTCGCCATTCGAAACCAGTTTGATGATTATCGAAAAATTCTCGATAAATACGGAATGGAATATGCTGAAGTGTCAGACGGATCGATAGAAATTGAACACGATCAAAAATGCGAATACATCCGCAAATTAAGTGAGCAAGTGACTGTAATTTCGGAAGTTGGCTCCAAGGATGCGGCAAAAATATTTGCACCTTATAAATGGATTGCCTTGATGAAAGCAGAAATGGAAGCCGGATCCTGGAAAGTAATTGCCGAAGCCAGAGAAGGTGGAAATGTGGGTATTTATCGCGACTCAGGTGAGGTAAGAGAAGGTTTGGTGGACGAGATCTTGACCCAAATCCCTGAAGAAAGCATCATTTGGGAAGCACCTATTAAAGCACAACAGGTTTGGTTCATCAAATTACTGGGCACCAATGTGAACCTGGGGAATATTGCCCCTGCAGAAGTAATCCCATTAGAAACCATTCGTTTGGGTTTAAGAGGCGATACCTTCAATCATTTCTTAAATCAAAAATAGTTTAGAAAGGTTTTTCTGATATGAAGAAATACGGCATCATTGGCTATCCTTTGGCTCACTCTTTTTCACTCGATTATTTTAAAGAGAAGTTCAAAAAAGAGCGCTTAGAGGACTGTGATTATCAGGCATTCCCGATTCAAAATATCAGTGACTTATCCGATATTATTAAAAATAACCCCGATTTATGTGGCTTGAATGTAACACATCCGCATAAAATCGGGGTGATTTATTACATGGATAAGCTGGACGAAGCCGCTCGTGAAATTGATGCTGTAAATTGTATCAAAATCATTAACAACCGGCCGGTAGCGTCCTTTTTTAGCGGTGAGCTTTCCTCCATGAAAGTCCGATTGGAGGGTTATAATACTGATGCCTACGGATTTGAACGATCGCTCAAACCTTTGCTCAAACGACACCATCAAAAAGCACTGATATTGGGTGATGGTGGCGCCTCCAGAGCGGTAGCCTATGTATTAAGAAAATTAGGTATTGAGTACTATATTGTTTCCAGAAGAGCGAGGAATAAACAAGTAGCTTATCAGGAGCTCAATGCCGATATGATGGCCGAACACCTGCTCATTATCAATACCACGCCACTGGGAACTTTTCCGGAAACCGATGCTTGTGCTGCTATTCCTTACGAGTTTTTTACGGAAAAACATTTAGCCTACGATCTGGTTTATAACCCAACTGAAAGTGAGTTCCTCAAAAGAGCCAAAGCACAGGGCGCTGAAATTAAAAATGGACTCGAGATGCTACATATTCAGGCAGAAAAAGCCTGGGAAATATGGAATAGCTAAATCATGAGGCCTTTCTCACTCCTATTGTCTTTTTTTATTTCGGGCTTCCTGCTTTCCTGTGGAGGTAACTATACTCCCAAACCGCGAGCTTACTTTCGGATTGAATTCCCCGAAAAAAAATATCAAACTTACCAAGCAGCATGCCCTTATCGTTTTGATTACCCAACTTATGCCAAAATCCATCCGGCTGATGACAAGAACGCGAAACCGTGTTGGATGAACCTCGATTTTGGGGAATTTAATGCTCGCTTGTACCTTAGTTACTACCCGATTGGTGGTCGTAAACAACTAGATGAACTGATGGAAGATGCCAGGAGTTTAGCCTTTAAACATTCGGTTAAAGCTACCGCAATTGACGAGGCCATCATCAATTATCCCGAAAGAAAACTGTACGGAATCTATTATACTATTGAGGGAAATACAGCCTCCTCCGTACAATTTTACCTCACTGACAGCACGAAAAACTATATAAGAGGAGCTTTATATTTTAACGAAACACCACAAATTGATTCGATAAGGCCGGTGCTGGACTTTATCAAAAAAGATATTGATGTAATGATCAAATCTTTTAGCTGGAAGAAATAATTCAAAAAAAACAAACCTTTTCACACCTCTCCGGTTTATATCTATGAACATGTAAAACGGTTCAATTGTGATAAGGTTTAGGTTGAAAGTCTCCCGAGAAATTGGGAGACTTTTTTTATTGCTTCGGAGCGATATCGGACGGCTTTAGGGTGGTTTCAAACAACTTAAAGATCCGCTTATACTCATCCGTCCAGCTGGATGGTTCGGTAAACCCATGATCTTCTACCGGGTAAACTGCCAGCTCCCAGTTGTTTTTACCCAGTTCAATCAGTTTTTGACTGAGGCGAACAATATCTTGAAATTGCACATTCACATCGACCATGCCGTGGCACATGAGCAAATTACCTTTTAATCCCTCTGCAAAATAAATGGGCGAACTACGACGGTAGGCCAGCTCATCATTGGCCGGTTCATTTAAAATATTCGAAGTATAGCCATGGTTATAATGTGCCCAATCAGTAACCGAGCGCAGGGCAGCACCCGATTTAAATACTTCGGGTGTGGTAAACATCCCCATCAGGGTAATGAAACCGCCATAAGAACCACCATATATCCCTACATTTTTAGCATTTACCCCATATTTTTCTACCAAAAGCTTCACTCCATCCACCTGATCGCTTAAATCTTTACCTCCCATGTGGCGGTAAATGCCGGTACGATGATTACGGCCATAACCCGAACTGGCGGTGTAATCTATATCTAACACCGTATAACCTGCATCGGCCAGTAAATTATGGAACATGTACTCGCGGAAATAGGTGCTCCAACCATAATGCACATTTTGCAGGTAGCCTGCACCGTGAACAAACACCACAGCCGGACGATCGGGATGCGGTGTTGCAGGCTGATACAAGCGGGCATACACCGGATCCCCGTGTCGGTTATTGAAATTGATTACTTCGGGTGCTCTCCAGGCATACGAATTGAACTCGGCAGAGGTAGATTGAGTAATGTTGGTGGCTTTTGCCCCGGGTTTATTTTCCTGAATATAAAGCTCCCAGGGTTTATTGCTGTACGAATAGCGAATGGCGAGCCATTTTTCATCAGGTGAGAGACTCACTTCATTTAATCCCTTCATGCTGGTAAGCTGTATTGGATCTCCGCCACCTACCGGGATGCGGTAATAATGGGTGATACCGGGATGTTCCTTGTTGGCACTAAAGTAAAACGACTTTTTATCGTTGGATAAACGCAGCGTTTGCACCTCCCAGTTACCCGAAGTAAGCTGTTTTTTCTGCCCGTTCAGCACATTTACGCTATAAAGATGGGAGTAGCCAGTTGCCTCACTTTGGTAGTAGAACTGTTGGCGATTGATCCAACCCAGGCTGCCGCCACCAAAAGAACCCCCTATTCCCGGACCAGCAATCCAGGCCTCATCACGTTGACGATCTAATAAACTCAACTGTCCATTCTCCGGATTCAACTTCATGATCCAGCGGTCTTTATTGTCTTGTGCAAAAACCACCACCACGGCCTGGCTGCCATCTTCATTCCAAAACGGGCCGGTGATGGCCACTTTACGGTCTTCGTTTTTCTTGGTGCGTTCTTCCAATTGTTTCGGATAATCTTTTACATAATCGGGTAAGTCTTTAATGCCCGGAATTTCTTTTGTGGAGATCTGGTAGATGGTGTCCCGCTTTAGGTCATAAATGTAGTTTTGATAAGTGGGTAAAGCATTGCCTACTTTTGTTCTGCCCGGAATATCCTCCACATAACCTGATGAGGTGATAAAATTCGGTACGATGGTATTCTGATTACCATCCGGGCTTCGACTAATTCTGAATGCGATGTATTTTTCATCGGGGCTCAACCGGATGTTGTTGAGCTGCATTTTATCATCCAGTATAAATTCTTTCGGGCGTTTACTCTCTGTTAGTTTTCGGTCTTCCTGATTCCACTTATTCTCCTGTTCTTTCTTGGCTAAGTACTCAAAAGTGGCCAGCTGGTCGGCTTTCAACCATTGATCCTGCTTACTTAATGCCGCATCAGGGCGTTTACGGCTACGGCTCAAATTGCTTAGCTGCAACAGGCTTCCATCTCTCAAGGAAAGGCGAAAGAGGTTCTCGTTGCGCTGAAAAATCACACTATTTTCATCGGCACTTAAAGCAGCTCCACTTTCCCGGTCGAGGGTGCTGATCAATATTTTTTCTGTATGGTTGCTCAGGTCGAGTAAAATCAAATCTCCATTACGCTCAAACAAAGCCTTGGTTCTATTTTTATTATAGCTAAGGTTGTTGCGGTTAAGTGCCGTTAATTCGGGCCTGTTTGCTGGCCTTGGCTTTTTATCAGCCGGGCTGATTACATACATCAGATCCCTATCCTTATTTTCCGGATTCCAGTTAAAGTACAAGGCTTTTGCATCGGGATTCCACTGTAAATTGGTCGGCGACACACCCATCCATTTCGGGTCACGCATAATTTTTTCGACACTGAGTGGCGCTAATTGCTGCGCCTTTAGGCTGAGGCCTGAAAGAAAGATAAATAGGAAAGCGAATTTTTTCATTTGGGTCTGCTATTGTCAAAGCAATTTAATAAGTATTGGAACAAGTAGCGAATGCTTGAAGTACAAATCGAATTCGTCATTGAAAATGTTACATCCCTGGCTAAAATTCTATCTTTGTAGGCTATGCAACATCCAGCAAAAGTAAGAGTAAGATTTGCCCCCAGCCCCACCGGCGGTTTACATTTAGGTGGTGTGCGCACCGTTTTATTCAATTATTTGTTCGCCAAAAAACATGGCGGACAATTTATTTTAAGAATTGAAGATACCGACCAAACCCGCTATGTGGAAGGTGCAGAGCAATACATCATCGATTGCCTGGAATGGTGCGGCTTAATAGCCGACGAAGGTCCGCATGTAGGCGGACCATTTTCGCCCTACCGCCAAAGCGAGCGTAAAGAGCGCTACCGTCCTTATGCAGAGCAATTGGTAGCGGCAGGCTATGCCTATTATGCCTTTGATACCGCTGAAGAACTGGACAAATGCCGAAAGGAAATCCCGAATTTTCAATACGGACATACCTACCGCAGCCAAATGCGAAATTCGCTTTCACTTAGCGAATCGGAAGTGCAACAATTGATTGCCAATGGCGAGCCTTACGTAATCCGGATCAAGATGCCACAAGATGAAACGGTCACATTTAATGACATGATTCGTGGGGAGGTGAGCTTTGATACCAATTTGGTGGATGACAAGGTACTGTTGAAAGCCGATGGCATGCCGACTTATCATTTAGCCGTTGTGGTTGATGATTACCTGATGGATATCAGCCATGCATTTCGTGGGGAGGAGTGGTTACCCTCGGCTCCGGTTCATTTATTATTATGGAAATATTTGGGTTGGGAGGCAGCCATGCCGCAATGGGCGCATTTTCCACTGATTCTAAAACCCGATGGCCATGGTAAACTGAGCAAACGCGATGGCGACCGTCTGGGCTTCCCGGTATTTGCCATGAACTGGCTCGATCAGAAAACAGGTGATTTTACACCCGGCTTCCGTGAATTGGGCTTTTTGCCCGAAGCTTTCTTAAACCTGCTGGCCATGCTGGGTTGGAATGACGGCACCGATCAGGAAATTTTCAGCTTAGATGAACTGATAGAAAAATTCTCCATAGATCGGGTGAGCCATGCGGGAGCGAAATTCGATTACGAAAAAGCCAAATGGTATAATGCCGAATGGATCAAAAAAGTAGACTCAGAAAGATTAAAAAGCTTGCTCATTGAACAAATGAAGCAGCAGGATATTCAGCTGGAGAATAATGCTTACCTGAGCCAGGTGATCGATTTGGTGAAAGACCGTTTGGTCTTATTAAAGGATTTCTGGGAGCAGGCTTCTTTCTTCTTCCAAGCTCCGGAGGTATATGATCTGGAGGCGGTAAAACCAAAATGGACAGCAGAAAAAGCAGCATTTTATGCAAACATGATGCAAGAGTTTAGGGGTTTATCCGACTGGGAATCGGCAGATTTAGAAGCCCGCTTCAAAGCGGCTGCCGAATCTGCAGGTATAAAGGTGGGAGAATTGATGTTACCTTTCCGGGTGATGCTGGTGGGCGGTAAATTTGGGCCGGCTGTTTTTGATATTGCTGCACTAATTGGTCAGGCTGAAACCATCAATAGAATAGAGAAAGCGCTCAAGGCGTTTCAATCATAAACATGCGTACCCTCTGCTATAGTTTGATCTTGATACTGGCTTTGAGTGCCTGTGCCAGTCATCCGTATGCTGTAAGCCAGCGTACCTACCGAAAAGAAGTTAGGTCTTTAAGCAAAACGATTAAAAGTCAAAGCAAACAAAGCTTTGCAGATTCTTCGGGTAATCCTATTCCAAGTGAATGGGTCAGTACCGTCAACTTCAACCTTCGCAAACCTAATTATGTGATCATTCACCATACGGCACAGCAAAGTGTGGAGCAAACTCTCAAGACTTTCAGCACCAACAAATCTCAGGTGAGTGCGCATTACCTGGTGGGTAAGGACGGGAAGATTTATCAGTTATTGAACGATTACCTAAGGGCCTGGCATGGCGGAGTATCCAGGTGGGGCAATATTACAGACATCAATTCGGTATCAATTGGGATAGAAATAGATAATAATGGTCTTGATCCTTTTACAGAAGCACAAATAGAGGGCTTGCTGGCCTTACTGGCGCAATTGAAAAAGACTTATAACATACCTGTCGCAAATTTTATAGCACATGCTGATATTGCACCATCCCGTAAGGTTGATCCGCAGGTATTATTTCCCTGGAGAAAACTGGCCGAACGTGGTTTTGGGCTGATGCCCGATACTTTGATTAGCGAGTCTGCACCGCTTGATTTCAACCCCATTCAGGCCCTGCGAGTGATAGGCTACGATACCAAAGACCTTCCGGCTGCGATCAGGGCATTTAAGCGTCATTTTCTGGGTAAGGAAGCAGATGCTGAATGGACTACCGAAGATGTCGATACTTTGTACAATCTGTACTGCAAGTATTAGTAACTAAGGATTCATATTCTTAATCCGATTGTGCAAATAGCGAACACATTTGTTCAATTATAGTTTCCTCTTGTACTAATTTCAACTACTTGCTTTCAATGATCATATCAATAGTGTGAAATCACGTTTTGGGAGTTTGAAATAGCGTTTTGTTTGTGTGAATGTGCCAACTAATTATTTGACATTTCGAACTATACTTGCTAAGTATCGCTTATCGTATGCTATTGTGCAAACTCTACTTGCTATGTATCGCTTTTGGTATACTAATGTGCGAACTAAGTTTGCGAAAATGTGTACATAATGTTCGAATGTTCGGACATTATGTACGAAAGTGCGAACTCATTGTTGGAATTGGCGGAAAGTTGTGGCGGTACGGTGTAATAAAAAAGCCTCCCCGACTACTCGGAGAGGCTTTACTTGAGCAAGCACCTTAATTTCTCTTATTGGCTTCCTGCATGGGATTGCTTCCTGATGAAGCACCTCTGACACCTTGTTGCTGTCTGAATAGCTCGAAGCGGGAAGGGATGGTTTTACGTGGCCAAGCATTGTTGTGATTGTCAATATCGGCAGTTTCGCGGTATGGGTCTAATTGAACGTTCACTACTTCTTTATCTTTAGCAAACACCTTGGTGATCTTTTGCTCATTCTTGCGCCAGATGTAGGCCGGAATGCGGTCCACTTCTTTGCTGCCGTCGGCAAAAGTCCACTCAATGATGAGCGGCATCACTAAACCACCCTTGTTTTCAAAATCTAATTCGTAGAAATGTTTCTTCTTATCGTAGAAGCTTTTTTCTGCAGGACTTAGAGAGGCATAAAACTTATCGAAGGCAGATTTTGAAGCCGGGGTAATGGCAAAGCGATCCCATTTGTTGTAAAAATCTAAGAGGGAAGTATCTGCTTCTACCGCAAAGCGAAGGCCGGCGTCGCGATTTCTTTGACGACCAATGCTATAGGCATCGTCTTCAAATTTTTTCTTATCGAATTCATTTTCGATGGCTGGATTTTTGGTGTTCAAACGGTAGTAGCGAACATCGTTCAATGAAATATCTACCGGATCGGTGTTAAAGAACCAACCTCTCCAGAACCAATCGAGGTCTACGGCTGATGCATCTTCCATGGTACGGAAAAAGTCGGCCGGTGTGGGGTGGCGGAATGCCCAGCGACGGGAGTATTCTTTAAAGGCATAGTCGAATAATTCTCTGCCCATTACCGTTTCTCTTAAAATATTTAAAGCGGTAGCAGGCTTGGCATAAGCGTTAGGCCCAAAGCGGACGATGTTCTCTGAATTGGTCATGATGGGTTCCAATTCATTTTTAGGCAGCTTCATGTAGTCTACAATTTTATGCGCTGGTCCACGGCTAGAAGGGTACTTGTTATCCCATTCTTGCTCGGAGAGGTATTGTAGGAAAGTGTTTAATCCTTCGTCCATCCAGGTCCACTGTCGTTCATCGGAGTTAACGATCATTGGGAAGAAATTGTGACCAACCTCATGGATAATTACCCCAATCATACCGTATTTAATGGCTTCAGAATAGGTACCGTCTTTTTCGGCACGGCCATAGTTGAAGCAGATCATCGGGTATTCCATACCGTTGGCAGCTTCTACCGAGATGGCCACTGGGTAAGGATACGGGATGCTGTACTTTGAGTAAGTTTGAACAGTGTGGGCCACTACTTTAGTGGAGTATTTATTGTAAAGCGGGTAGGCTTCGGGGCCATAATAAGACATGGCCATTACCTTTTTACCCTCTACATTGGTTGCCATGGCATCCCAAACTAAACGGCGTGAGGCTACAAATGCAAAATCGCGTACATTTTCTGCAAAGTAGGTCCAGGTTTTTTTGGTTTTAGACTTGCTATTCATGGCTTCTTGAGCTTCGGCTAAGGTAACCACCTCTACAGGGGCCTTGGCACTTTGTGCTTGTTGCCAGCGGCGATATTGTGTGGTGCTCAATACTTGGGCATAGTTTTGACATTCGCCGGTGGCACCGATGATATGATCGGCCGGGGCAGTGATGTTTACCTTAAAATCACCAAAGGTAAGGGCAAATTCTCCTGCACCGATGAATTGCTTGTTTTGCCATCCCTGAAAATCTGAATACACCGCCATTCGTGGATACCATTGGGTGGTGGTGTATAAATAGTTACCGTCCTCTGCAAAGTATTCATAGCCACCGCGACCAGCACGGGTCATGCGGTCTGATATGTTATAGGACCAATCTATTTTGAATTTGAATTTTTCTCCGGGTTGGAGGGTTCTGGGTAATTCAATTCGCATCATGGTTTGGTTGATGGTATAGCGTAGTGGATTGCCATTTGCATCGTTTACTTTGGCAATTTTTACGCCTAAGTCTTCCTGATGACCCATGATTCTTTGTAATTCTTGCATCGACATACGCTCACGCATACTGCTTGGTTCGATAAAATTTTTATCTGATTTTGGATGGTGTTCGTTTTCATCCAGTTGTAACCAGAGATAGGTAAGCGGATCGGGCGAGTTGTTGTAATAGGTTACCACCTCTGAGCCAATGATGCGTTGTTTGGCATCGTCGAGTTCAACATTGATCTCATAATCGGCACGTTGCTGCCAATATTTAGGACCTGGTGCACCAGAAGCCGAGCGGTACATGTTGGGGGTTTGTAGCATGGTACCCAATTGCTCAAACTTGTTTCCGTGGTTGGAGCCCGGGTTGTTTTCATTTTGTGCAAGCAAAGTGCTGCTGATGAGCATCAGGCTGCAGGCAATTCGAATTAATTTATTCATCATTTTTCTATTTATTCATTTATAAAATGGCCGGAATTCGTTCAATGATCATTTTGGTGGCCAGGCCAACACTCAGGATGGAAAGCAACAGTATCCAGGTTTTTTGTGGAAGCTTTAGCTGACTCACCAATAGTTGTGCAAGAGCTAATATAGTTATAACAATTATTATTTGCCCAAACTCCAAACCAAGATTAAATGCCAAAAGGGGCTGGAGTATGGAGGTTTCAGTTCCCAAGAGACTTTTCAGGTAATTGGAGAAGCCTAATCCGTGGATCAATCCGAATAAAAGGGTAATGAGGTAGCTACTTAGGCCGTGCCATTTTTGAGTAGAACGGTCTATTAAATTAGAGAGGGCGGTAAATGCAATGCTTAGCGGAATGAGCAGCTCAATCCAGTTGGATGGGAAATGTATCCAATTAACCACGCTGAGTGCCAAGGTGATGCTGTGCCCAATGGTGAAGGCGGTGATCAGGATCAAAACCTTTTTCCAGTCGCTGAGTAAATAGCTTGCACAAAGGGCCAGGAGAAAGAGGAGGTGATCATAGGCCTGCCAATCGAGGATGTGGGCTCTGCCTATTTCAAAATACAAGGCAAAATCTTGCATGGGCTTTTTTTAGTAATTTGGCCTTAAATTAAGTTTTAGACTGCAAAGTCAAAAATTATCTCCGATTTATGGTCTTACAAATTTTCAGTTTTTTATTTGCGCTGCTGCATCCTTATTATGTAAGTGTTACAGAAATCAAGCATCATGCGAAAACGCAATCGATGGACATCAGCTGCCGAGTTTTTTCTGATGACCTGGAGCTGGCTCTGAATAAATTGAGTACTCATAAAATTGATGTGCTGAAGCCCAAAGATAAAGAGGAACTGGAAAGGCTGATTGCCCGGTATATTCCTCAACACTTGCAAATAAATGTGAATGGGAAGGCTGTTGCCCTACAATTTGTGGGCTACGAACAGGAGAGTGAGGCCACCTGGTGTTACTTTGAGGTTAAAAATGTGAAAACGGCGAAAAAAGTGAGCGTCATGAACGACTTATTGTTTGCTGAGCATGCAGAACAGATTAATATGGTACACGTGAATGTTGGCGGGGAACGCAAGAGTACCAAACTGGATAATCCGGAGAGTAAGGCCGTATTCTTGTTCTAAAAAATAAAGATCAGAAAATCTTCCTGGTCTTTTTCTCGAATTAATTGTATAAAAAAAGGTGAAGGCCATTGGCCTCCACCTTTTAATTATTCATCACAAGCGGATGACTATCTGGCTCTGAGTCTGATTCTCAGTTTGCTGTAGTTCACACTTGGGTTGGCACGATCGGCCGAAGTGATGGCCAGTAACAAAACCTGAATATTTGGGCTAGCTGTTACCTGTGCATTGGTTTCAACTGGCAAGTTGCCGGTTAACACTTTGATTGGAACTTTCACCACATTTTGGCCTGCCGGAATGGTTACCGATTTGGCAGGTAATAAATAGTGGGTTCCCGCAATAGCTGTTGATGTTGCATCTGCATCAAAATTAACAGTGATGGGGAATGCTTGAGGTTTTCCAACCAAATTGATTTGCACCTCGTAGGTGTCTTCTTGGGTACTGCTGGTTTTAGCGAAAGAAGCTTGTACACCACCCGGCAAATTTGCTTCGTTTATTTCAACCTCTAAACCATTCCAAAGAATATCGGTGCCCGGATCCTTGAAACAGGCGGTTAAAGCCACAGAGGCCAAAACAATTGCCAATAATTTATATAATTTTCTCATCTCTATAAGGATTATTTATACTCTGGATTATTTACTAATTTATTGTTTAATAACAATTCTGCCTGCGGAATTGGCGCAAGGATTCTGTAATCTGTGTAAGGAACAGCAGTAAATCCGGCACCTTTAGTAATGGTCATTCCGTTTCTCTTTAAGTCGAACCATCTGTGACCTTCTAAAGCAAACTCAACTCGTCTTTCGTCCATGATCTTGTTAAAGAGATTAACACCAGTTAATGAGGAAGTTAAAGCTGCAAGACCTCTGCGAGCTCTTAAGGCATTCAGATCCTGAAGTGCTCCGGGTTCATTTGACAGTTTGTAACGAGCTTCGGCTCTGATCAATAATAATTCTGAACCTCTGATGAGCGCAATGTTTTGCAAGAAGTCACCTTTTTGGCCTCTCCATTTTTCATTTCTGAAAATATTGCCAGATGCCCCAGAACGAGTAGTGCTTACCCACATGCTTCTTCTAATATCGCCACTTTCGTACTTAGAAATTAAGTCGTCGGTTGCGGTTAAGATGAACTGTGCAGAAGCTCCAAGATTAGAAACCAAGGAAGAAACTGAGTTGTTCACCCCGTCTACGGTTGACCAATCCACCGATCTTTGCTCTAATTCAAATAAAGACTCTGGGTTAGGTGAGGTAGCGAAAGCAGATACATAGTTAGTTGTGCTAAGCAAACCTGCACCTGCATCGGTAATACCGAAGCTGGTCATGGCAGCAGTTGCCATGTTAGCGGCATCACTGTTTCTGCCTGCATACAAGTAAACACGAGCCAATAGGGCTTGAGCAGCCCCTTTATTTGCTCTGTAAACTCCAGCAGATCCTATAGCAGCGTTAGGAAGTGCAGCAATGGCATCCAATAAATCTTTCTCAATTTGCTCATAAACTTGCACATTGGTTGCACGCTCTCTGAAATCGGCATCACTGAAACCTAAAGTAGGCGTAGTTCTCAGGACCACTGATTTGTCCCAATTATTCACTTCTCTACCAGGTTCATAACCGAAAACTTTAGATAAATCGTGATAGAATAAGGCTCTTAAGAACAAGGCTTGGGCTTTGAGTGCAGCTTTATCAGCATCAGAACCTTTTGCCGCGTCAACACCGGCTAAGATCACATTGGTCTCGTTGATTCCGGTCCAGAATGCAGTATACCAAAGGCCGATGTGTGCACGGTCTGCATTGGCTTCTTGACCAATGTAGCGTCCGGTGTTAGCAATAATTCTTAAGTTATCAGCCATTACATCTGGAGCAATGATCATTTGTTGTCCGTAGTAGCTGAAGTTTCTCAACTTACCATAGGCTGAGTTGAGTAGCGCTTGATAGCCGGGTACATCTGCCAGAGCGACCTCGGGTGTCAAACTTTGTCTTGGTTCGGTTTGCAGTAAATCATCTGAACATGCAGTGAATACCGACATACCGCCAAATAAAACAAATATTTTAAATAAATTTTTCATACTCTTAAAATCAATTAGAAGGTGAGATTTAAACCAACAGACACTTGACGTGCATTAGGGAATACTCCATAACTACTACCCAATGAAGCGGCCTCCGGGTCAATACCATCATACTTGGTAAAGGTTAATAAATTCAAGCCTTGAACAAAGAAGTTTGCCTGTGAAGCACCAATTTTTTTCATCACTGAAGCAGGCAGGCTGTAATTCAATGTTACTTGCTTCAATCGGATGTAAGATCCATCGCTCATTAAACGTGTTGAAGCGGACTGAACGCTGGATGTTCCCGGCTCCTGACCACCTTCAAAAGGACGGGCAGTATTGGTGATGTCACCTGGTTTTTTCCAATAGTCAAGTTGTGATCTTAACTGGTTACCAGGTCCTGAACCAGACATGGCCAAGTTGTACAACTCAGCATTGAAAGCCATATTTCCGAATTGGTATTGGAAGAATACGTCTAAAGATAATGGTCCGTAGCTGAAATTGTTGGAAAAACCTCCAAAGCTGCTTGGAAGTGCACTACCCAAGTAACGTAAAGTAGATTCACCTACAATGTAAGTGTAATTACCATTGGCATCTGCATACATGTTTCTTCCGTTTGCCGGATTCACACCCAAAAATTCATTGGTGAAAAAGAAAGAAATAGGTTTACCAACGATTAAGGTGTTTCCAATACGTTGTAAGCCATCGTATAACTCCATCAATTGGTTCTCTTGGAAAGAGATATTGAAGTTTGAAGTCCACTTAAACTTACCGGCCACCACGTTTACACTTTGGAAATCGAAGTCGATACCTTGGTTTCTAACTACCCCAGAGTTACGTGTAACAGATCCGAAACCGGAGTCGATTACCAATGGAGTACCAAATAACAAGGCGTTAGAATTTTTTCTCCAGGCATCAACAGTACCGCTCAAACGACCGTTAAAAATTGACCAGTCTAAACCGAAGTTGAAGGTTTCTGCTTCTTCCCAGGTTAACAAATCGTTACCCAATTGTGAGAAAGCTAAGCCAGGAGCACCTAAATATTGACCGCTGCTACCCACTAAGTTACGTGAAGCAAAGTTGTCAATCTCTGAGTTACCGGTTACACCATAAGAAGCTCTTAATCTTAAGTTGTCAATCCAAGTCAAGTCTTTCATGAATGACTCAGAAGATAATCTCCAACCTAATGAAGCGGCACCAAAGTTACCCCATCTGCTTTTTGAACCAAATCTGGAGTGACCATCACGTCTGAAAGTAACTTCAGCGGTGTATTTGTCGGCATATTCATATTTTGCCTGGCTGAAAATACCGGCACGTTTGAACTGAGTAAATGAACCTCCCACAGAGAATGGTACAGCGGCATTATTCAGGTAACGAAGAACAGGGTTGGCAAAACCACGACCTGTTGCAGTCTGTACTTCAGACTCTGCTCCTTTGTATTCTACCCCCACAATACCACTGATGGTATGGGAACCAAAACTCTTATTGAAGTTTAAGTTGTGGTTGGTGTTGTAGTTAGTAGTTCTACGATCGGTATAGGTACCAGAACCTCCAAAAGAAGCAAACGCAGGAATGGTTGATGGTCTGGCATTATCATCCTTGTTATCAGCAAAATCGATACCCGCGTAAGAAACTAAGCTCAACCAAGGTGCAATTTTGTAGTTTAACTGCAAGTTGGATACCGTTTGTACTGTTTTACCTACTCTTAATTCTTGATTGGCCCCTTGAACAATGTTGTAACCAAATAAGTGGTTAGACGGGTATGGAGCAAATGAGCCGTCGGCATTATAAATTGGCACATTACGTCTTGCCGAGAAACCAGCCACAAATGGACTGTTGATAAAGTTACCTCTATCAATTGAACCAAATGAGTTCTGATATGACAATGACAGGTTGGTAGCAATCGTTAATTTTTTAGTTGCATTGTGTGTTAAATTCAAACGACCGGTTGTTCTGGCATAATCAGACATGATCACCTGTGCCTCTTGTTTGTTGTGAGAGAAAGAAGTATAAAACGTAGTTTTCTCGTCACCACCAGATAAGGAAACATCGTAAGTACTCAACCTACCGGTTCTGTAAAGTGCATCCACCCAGTCGGTATTGAGTAAATCTTTGTTTGTTGGATCACCATAAGTAGCAACCGCATTTGCAGGGGGTAAACCGGCATTGATGAATGCATCTCTTTTGATAGTTGCCAATTCTCTAGAACTCATTAAGTCATAAAGGTTAATGGCATTTACCATACCTTCTTGCACAGATGCACGAAGTTTAGTTTTTCCTTTACCCCCTTTTTTGGTAGTGATCAATACAACCCCATTGGCAGCTTGAGCACCATAAATGGCGGCTGCGGCAGCGTCTTTCAATACTTCAATAGACTCAATATCATTTGGGTTGATTGAAGCAAGTGCGTTTTGAGATGCCTGACCAGAAAGGCCACCACTGGCAACCTGCACACCATCTACAATGTATAATGGATCGTTTCCGGCATTAATGGAACCCACACCACGTACACGAACAGTTAAAGCACCACCCGGCTGACCACTGGTTGAAGTTACCTGTACACCCGCCACACGACCTTGCATCGCTCTATCGAATGATTGCATAGGCAAGTCTTGGAATACGGTACCTTTTACAGATGCGATTGCTCCGGTAATCTCTCTTTTTGCTTGATTACCGTAAGAAGTTACTACCACTTCAGACAATGCCTGAGCATCTGGTACTAAACTAACATCAACTGCATTACGCTTGGCGATGCTTGATTCTTGATTTTTATAGCCGATATAACTAAACGTCAGTACGGCTGCATTTTCAGGTACTTCAATTGAATACCTTCCATCTACATTTGTAGACACTCCGGAAGTAGTTCCTTTTACGCGAACACTCACCCCTGCTAAAGGAGATTTGTCATCGCTAGAAACTACTGTACCGGTTATCACGCGTTTTTGTGCAAATGCAATAGCAGTTGCCATAAAAAACATGATTCCTAGAAGTAAAATTTTCTTCATGTTCATTTTTTTTAGTTAAACATTAATAAATTGATTTATTGGTTTGGTTGATAATATGTAACTCACTAATGTAAAAATTATAATCATTAATCATAAAAAAATATTTTGATAATTATTTCTTAACATGAGAAAGTGATAAAAGAATTTAGGCTGAGTAATGCCCATGAACAAATAGAGGCCTAATTATAGCGTTTAGGGGTTTTAGAACGCTGTAATTGATTCTAAAATAGGCTTACAAACAGGACTGTTGGGGGGGGGGGGTGGGATATTATAATTTAAAATTATAAAGAAATATGTGGTCTCAGCGGGAATCGAACCCACATCTAAAGTTTAGGAAACTCCTACTCCTTTACCTACGACTTTTTGTGTCTTTTAGACCTCGAAATCCCGTTTAGTGTGTAGTAGGTGTGTAGTAAATCAACTTATTGCAACACACTTTGCTACACAAATATGGCCAACAAAAAGGAATATTCCCAGAAGTAAAAATTG
>CANGZD010000007.1 GCA_947458875.1 Sphingobacteriaceae bacterium | reverse complement strand
TGGAGGTCGGAAGCGGATTCGAACCGCTGTAAAAGGTTTTGCAGACCTCTGCCTAGCCACTCGGCCATCCGACCCTTGTTTTAAGGCTTGCAAAAATAGTAAAATATTATTTCTATCAACTAAAGTTGATGGCTTTTCTTCTGATTTCTGAACAACAAATTCCGGCACTTACTGCAACATTGAGTGATTCTGAATGCCCAAAACGTGGAATGGTGATGTGATGGGCACACTTTTCTAAAATTTCAGACCTGATTCCGTTCCCTTCATTCCCCATGATAATAATGCCTTCTTCCGCAAAATTGGTCTCATAAATCGACTTGCCATTTAAGGCGGTAGCATATGTCGCTAAATGGTTTTCTGACAAAAATGGCAGCAAATCTGCGTAAACTACCTTGACTCTGGCTAAGGATCCCATACTGGCTTGCACCACTTTTGGATTGTATGCTTCTACTGTATCTAAAGAACAAATGAGGTGCTTCATGCCAAACCAGTCTGCAGTACGAATAATGGTACCCAAATTGCCAGGGTCTTGTATGCCATCTAACATAAAACTGAAGTTGCCTTTTAAACTTTTAGGGTCTAATTTTTGTTCCTTGGGAATTCGAACCACAGCAAGTAGCTCCTGGGGGGTATTTAGGCTGCTAATTTTCGACAATTCTTCAGGTTTAACTTCTTCGAGCTTTATATTCCCGGAGATTTTGTCCAATTTTGAAAGAATAGCGGGTGTATGGTAAATGGTCTCTATCTGGTAATTAGATTGGAGAAACTCGGCAACAGATTTAAAGCCTTCAACGAGAAAAAGCCCCTGTTCTTTACGCTGTTTTTTCAGTTGTAAAGATTTTAGAAAACTGATCTGTGATTTTGAAAGCATAATGGGAAACTGCAAATATATTTTTACAATAATACTGCTTTTTGGACTCTTTTTAGTTTCCGGTTGCTCCTCTACTCGCTATCTGGAAAAGGAACAGGTATTGGTGAAGAAGGTAGATTTGGAAAATTTCGACCCCCGTTTTAAAGAACAAGCAGCTGATTATGTTCAACGCGACCTAAGACCCGCATCTGTCTTGAATTTAATGCTTTACAACCTGGTCAACACCAAAAAAGGGAAATACCGTAAAGACAAAATTAAAAAATTGGGTCAGGCACCTGCCATCTTAGATAGCTCTCTTGTAGAAATTTCAAGGCTTGAAATACAGAAATTTTTAGCCACAAAAGGTTTCTTAAAAGCTCAGGTGAAAAGTGAGATTCAAGTAAAAGATCAAAAGGCGAAGATCAAATTTGTAGCAAATGCCGGACCTCAGTTTAGGCTCAGGGATATTCAGTATGTAATTCCGGACAGTGCAGCTGCCTGGCTTTATGAAGTAAATAAACCAGGTTTTACACGTTTACATTCAGGTATGCGATACGATGCTGATTCTTTGGCAACTGAGCGTGAATTGGTTTATCAATTGATGAAAAAAAATGGTTATTATGAATTTTTGAGGCAATACATCAGGTTTGAGGTGGATACCAATATCAATATGGCCAATGCAGCTGATCTGAAAATGTTTTTAATGAATCCGATTGCTAAAGATAAACATCAGGTTTTTACCCTCGATCAAACAAATATCAGCATCAGGAACAGTGCAGGTATGATGACTAACATTCACCCTGATAGCAGTGTTTATGCAGATCAATATCACCTGAAGGATTATTCTGGCCGATTCAGGCTCAAACCCATTGCTAAGTATATTTTCTTGAAAAAAGGGGATCGCTATAATGTGGAGATGGAGAATTTGAGCTATGACCGTCTGTATGAATTGAATGTTTTCAGGAACGTGAAAATAAATTATGAAAAGCAGAGCGACAGCTCTTCGGTACTAAAACCGGTGTTGGACCTTACTCCTCTTAAAAAAATGAGTAATAGAATTGAGGGTGAGTATACCTTCAATGCTGCTAGAAATGGTTTTAACCTGGCAAACACCTATACCAACCGTAACGTTTTTGGTGGGGCAGAACAATTAGATCTGAAAGTTCGGTATGGTGCTCTTTTTGATACAAAATCTGTCAGCCAGTCTGCAGATAGGGCATTCAACCGCGATTTTGAAATTGGAGCTAATCTTATTTTCCCTCGGATTTTAGTTCCATTTGCCAATTCGGTATCCGGAAGAAACGGCATTCCTCATACCACCATTTCAAGCAGTTTTCAGTATTTCAGGCAGAAAGATGCTTTTAGGAATAGGGCTTATATCAATTCCATTACCTACGACTGGATGGAAACTCGTTATAAAAAGCACAGTTTTACGCCCATTAGCTTAGAATACAGGAATGGACAGCTCGATCCAGAATTCAAAAAATATTTAGAAGACAACGGCTATTTTTTGTACGTGCAAACCAACGACCGTCAGTTTGTGAATTTTGGTAGCCAGTATTCTTTTACCTACAATAATATCCGTTTAAATAGTCTGGATAATTTTTTCTATTTCCGTGCTTTTGCCGATTTGAGTGGGAACTCGCTGGGACTTTTGAGTAAGACCTTGAATCTGAAAGTAATGGATGGTAATAGAACTGTATTCGGTTTGGAGTACTTACAATATGCTAAAACAGAATTAGATTTAAGATGGTACAGGCATTTTGGGGGAGACCGTCAGCTCGTTCTGAGGCTCAATCCAGGAATTGGAGTTCCCTACGGAAACAGTGAGGCTTTGCCAATTGAAAAGAATTTCTTTGCCGGCGGAACTAACGGTATCCGGGCATGGCAGGCCAGAACGCTCGGTCCGGGTAATTATAACCGAGCAGATATTCCCTTAGAAATTCGTCAAAACCTTAGAAATTTGGATCAATTGGGCGAAATCAAGTTGGAAGCTAATTTGGAATACCGATTCAAGATTTTAGATAACTTGTTTGGAGCAAAACTTAAAGGGGCAGCATTCACAGATATGGGTAATATTTGGCGAATCAAACCTTTTGCAGATAACCCCAGGGGTGAATTTAAAGCTGATAAATTCTTTAAACAAATTGCAATCGGTGCCGGAGCGGGTTTGCGGTTTGACATGGACTATTTCATCTTCCGATTGGATGCAGCGCTTAAAATAAGAGATCCCCAATTTGACAATGGTGACCAATGGGTAATCAAAAACTTGTTCAATAAATCGTTTAAACAAAGCTACGCAGGTACCAATTTCCCCGATGTATACCGCTTTGTTCAGTACAATTTTGGTATCGGGATGCCATTCTAAATCAGTCGAAAGCTCGTTTGTTGTAAAGTAAAAATCCAGCGTGGAACATCAATCCCCAGGGTCTTTGGTGCTGGTTATAATGATTTAAACTCAGATTAATTGGTCCCAAGGGACTTTGGTATACCAAACATGCACTTGCTGCATAATTCGCTTTAGGGAATCGAGACCCTAATTCAACATCCTGATAGTTGAGCAATTCAAAATTTTGATAGGCCTGAAACAAATAGGTTTCCAATCTGAAATCGAGGTTTTTATTCAAATTGACCACATTCTTCAATCCTAAAGCCAGATAAGTATTTGCTCTGAAATTGGTCAGGAAAATTGATTTTGAATCTTGTAAAGGGTAAAACGCCGGAGCTGTCAGTAAAGTAGATTTATACGTGCTGAACAAAGGCCGGTTGCTTAAAACTGTTTCGGCCAGGTATCCCAAAGAAAATCTTTTGCCAGATATGGGGTAATGTTCAATAGTCGATTTAAATCTCACCCAGTTTCTACTTTCCTCAATTGATTTTAGTGTAGGATAGATGGGCTCGTTTCTTAAAACATTTCCAGGCTTATAATGCTCTTCGCCTGAATATTGGGCTAAAGACACCTGAAAATATAAACCCTGGGTGGCGTATTGCTTTCTATTGAGCGTTTGGATATTTAGACTTATTGAATTGCTAAAGCCATTGAAGTAATTCTTATCAAAAATATCTCCCGACACATAATTATCGTTCGGACTGAATTGGTCCTCGAAATTAACAAAGGCAGTTTGCAATTCTAGTTTGCCATTTTTGCCCACAGGCGTTCCGATTTTCAGTGATAATAACCTATCTGATTGCTCTAAAAAAGTAGGTTCTATCTTATCAACTATGATGGTGCTGGTACTCAAGTAATTCCAATGATTGTAGGTGAATCCAGCCTCCAAAAACAAGGGGTTTCTGCTTGGTAAATCCATTCTTGCGGTAGTTTGGATCGATTCATAAAATCGGCCAGAATAAAAGTTAGCTCCGAAAGTGTAGGCATTCTTATCTAAGATACTATACTGAAGACCCAAATATGCATTGCTAATGGGCCTGGTCGATATGCTTCCGCCAAAATCAACTTTAAAGTTTTTTTGGGTTTTTACTTCAAGGTCAAAATCAAACGTATTGAGCGAATCTTTATAAGTGATTCTCGGGTAAACGGTTTCGAAATTCTCGTCGGCAACCAGCTTGGTAAAACCAGCTTTAATTTTAAATAGATCCAATTGCTTCCCATTGGCACGTAAAACCCGCTCTATGTAAGATTGTTGTCGGCTATTTGCTCCATTGATTTGCACATTTTCAAACACTAAATCAGGATTTTTTGAATTAAAGGCTTTTCGACGTTCTTTTACCTCTTCCGGAAGGCTCCGTCTGGCAATCTCCCTCAATATTTTCGGCATCTGTGCCATTGCTGCATCATAACCCAACTGTATCAGTTCTTGTACTGAACTAAAACTGGTTGAATTGTGATTAGACATATCCGGTTGAATGTATGCTGAGTGGGGCCCCATCCCGGTAGAATCGGGATTAGAGAGGAACATATACATCAAAAAACTATTTGCGAGTTTTTCCTCCTGATCTTTTGGATACTCATTGTACTTTTTTGAAGATACATTTACTCCAATAATGTAGTCGGGATTGAATTCTTGCTGCATTACATCGATTGGAAAATTATTGTAAATACCTCCATCGAACACATATCTATCGTTTACTTTTACCGGTCTGTAAACTAATGGAACGGCCATAGTTCCCCTAACGGCTTCCACTAAACTCCCATTTTTAACCGGAATTGCTTTTTTTGAAAAAATATCGGACACCACACAGCGGTATGGAACGAAAAGGCTGTCGAAATTATTTTTGGCGTTTGCCGAAGCCTGGGCCAGTAATTCGAGCATGGCAAAATTCAGAGGGATGTCGTTGATCAGGTTGGAACGTAAACTCGCGTTAAGGCCTGTATCGATTTCCAGTTTTGCTTTCAAAACTGATGGATTATCGGGTTTTTTGCTGAAGAAGTATTGATATTGTTTGTCTAAACGGCCATTCACCCAATTCTGAAAATCATTACTTAATGCAATGTACTCAATGGCAGAAGGAGTATAGCCTGCGGCATACATACCCCCAACAATGCCACCCATAGAGGTGCCGCTTACATAATCTATCGGAATGTGATTTTCTTCCAGGGCCTTGAGTACCCCGATATGCGCCAAGCCTTTGGCTCCACCACCGCTTAAAACCAAGCCCACTCTTTGCCCTTTCACTAAAGAGGAGCAGAACAAGAAACACAATAAGAAGATGGCCTTTTTCATAACGATGTTTGCTTAAATTTAATGTTTTAACGCAAAATCGAGATGGTTTCGCTTAATTTTTTGGAGCAAAAATCTTTTTTAATTGCTCTATTACGAAATCTATTTCGGCTAAAGTATTCAGTTTGCTGAAAGAAAATCGTACAGCAGGTCTATTGGCATCAGATCCAATGCCTTTTAATACATGAGATCCAATATTGGTTCCTGAACTGCAGGCACTACCACCTGAAGCAGAAATGCCGGCAATATCTAAATTAAACAATAACATTTCAGTCATTTCCATTTCTGGGAAAGATACATTCAAGACGGTGTAAAGACTATTATCAGCTTCAATTTCTCCATGGAAGCTAACTCCTGGAATGTGCTTTTTTAATTCAGCAATCATGTGGTCTTTGAGCGATTGAATGTGTTTACGATGGGCATCCATCTCTTCATAAGCCAATTCCATTGCTTTGGCCAAGCCCACAATGCCGTATACATTTTCGGTACCACCACGCATATTTCTTTCTTGTGCTCCTCCATAGATGAAAGGTTTGATTTTTACCCGATGATTGATATAGAGGAATCCGGCACCTTTTGGCCCATGTAATTTATGAGCAGCCGCCACCATGAAATGAACTTTTAACTTACTCAAATCATGCTCGTAATGGCCAACCGTTTGAACGGTATCACAATGAAAAAGTGCGTCGTATTGTTCGCATAGGTTTCCCACACGTTCAATGTCGGTAAGGGTGCCGATTTCATTATTTGCATGCATGAGCGAGACGAAACTGCGTTCGTTAGTTTTTAATAACGCTTCTAAATGCTCAAAATCAATATTGCCTTTTTCATCGATATCCACAAAGCTCAATTTGATCAAACCTTGCTCAGCCAAAACTTCCAGTGTGTGCAACACCGCATGGTGCTCAATTTTGGTAGTGATGGCATGTTTAATGCCGTGGTCGATGATACCACAACGTATGGCAGTATTGTCTGCTTCAGTTCCACCTGAAGTGAAAAATATCTCCGCCGGGGAGGTTTTTAGCAAAGAAGCAATCGTTTTTCTTGCTTTTTCCACAATCGACCTTACCTCTCTTCCATGAGCGTGAATGGAGGATGGATTGCCGAATTGTGAGTCCATCACCTCATACATCTCTTTCAATACTGCTTTGTCAAGAGGGGTGGTAGCCGCATTGTCTAAATAAACTCTCATGCTGATTATTTGAGGTTGGCAATTGATTTAATATCTGCAATGATTTGTTCAGCCAGTTGATCGGCTGCTGCCAAACTGCTGCTTTCTGCATAAATTCTAATAATGGGCTCTGTATTCGATTTACGTAAGTGAACCCATTGTTTATCAAATTCGATTTTCAGTCCATCGATGGTGCTGTGAGGTTGGTCTTGGTATTTTTTCTCCACCTGTCTGAGTATTTCATCGATGTTTAATTCGGGTGTAAGGTCAATTTTATTTTTCGAGATAAAATAATTTGGATACGATTGACGGAGACTTAAAATATCTTTTCCTGATCTAGCCAAGTGGCTTAAAAATAAAGCAATACCAACCAGTGCATCGCGGCCATAATGTGAAGCTGGGTAAATCACTCCGCCATTTCCTTCTCCGCCAATCACGGCATTGCTGCTCTTCATCAGGTTCACCACATTAACTTCACCAACTGCTGCAGCCTCATATTTATTCCCGCTGGCTTCTGTTACATCTCTCAAAGCTCGGGTAGAGGAGAGATTAGATACGGTATTGCCAGGCGTATATTTCAATACATAATCGGCCACAGCAACCAGGGTATATTCTTCGCCAAACATTGAGCCATCTTGACAAACAAAGCATAAGCGATCTACATCCGGATCGACCGCAATACCTAGATCAGCATTTTTTGCTTTTACTTCTTCAGCTAAAGCGACTAAGTTCTCAGGAAGCGGTTCAGGATTATGTGGGAAATGTCCATTAGGTTCATCGAAAATGGAATAAATGGTATTTACTCCCAAAGCTTTGAGCAGTGCGGGAACAAAAATCCCTCCGGTGGAATTCACGCTATCAACCACCACTTTAAAATTGGCTGCCTTGATTGCAGCCAAATCAACCAACTTTAAGTTTAGGATATGATCAATATGTTTTTTTATGTAAGAATCGTCGTTTATAACTTTGCCCAGATCATCTACCTCACTGAAATTAAAATCGGCGTTTTCGGCTAATTGAAGAACTTCCTTGCCATCGGCATCGCTGATGAATTCACCTCTCTGGTTCAGTAATTTTAATGCATTCCATTGTTTGGGATTATGGCTGGCTGTTAATATGATGCCACCTCCAGCTTCTTCCATGGGTACGGCCAGCTCAACGGTAGGAGTGGTCGATAATCCGAGGTTAACTACATCAATTCCTAGGCCTTGTAATGTACCAATTACCAGTTTTTCGAGCATGGGGCCAGAAATACGTGCATCGCGACCGACCACAATTTTTTTTCTGTTACCTTGATTAATGACCCATTGGCCATAGGCAGCGGTAAATTTTACAATATCGATCGGGCTTAAACCAGCTCCTGGCTTTCCGCCTATTGTTCCCCTTATTCCGGAAATTGATTTGATGAGTGTCACAAGTAGCTTATAAAAGGTAGCAAAAATAACAATTTAGGGAACATTTTTCATTTGATCCCAATTATATGCCCCAAATTTAAAGCATATATTTGTAGTTCAAATTCATCTGCAAAAAATGCCTACTAAATGGTTTCAGTCTTGGTTTAATTCTCCTTATTATCATATCCTTTACCACCAACGGAATGATGAAGAGGCAGAGTTATTCATGGATAATTTATGTGCTTTTCTGAAACCATCTGAACAAGCCAGTTTGTTTGATATTGCCTGTGGACGGGGCAGACACGCCATTTACCTGAATAAAAAAGGATATGATGTAACGGGTATAGATTTGTCTCAGGCCAATATTCGTTTCGCCAAAGATTTTGAAAATGATCACCTGCACTTTTTTGTGCACGACATGCGTCATCTGTTTTACATTAATTATTTTGATTTTGCTTTCAACCTGTTCACCAGTTTTGGTTATTTCGATCGTGAGAAAGACCATTTGAAGGCACTTAAAATATTTAATAAATCCTTAAAACCTGGTGGAATATTGGTTTTAGACTATTTTAATACTGCAAAAATCAAAAATCAGATAGTAGCCCAAGAGCAAAAAACGATTGAAGGGATCGATTTTCATATCAACAAACAGATATCGGGAAATAAAATCAAGAAGTCGATCGCTTTTGAACATGAGGGCAAGCAATTCGGATTTAAAGAAGAGGTGCAGGCCTTCAGTCTTTCAGACTTTGAACAAATGTTTAGTCAAACTGATTTTGAAATACTTCATTTGTTCGGTGATTACCATTTAAATACCTTTAGCGAAGAGCAATCTGACCGCATAATTTTTATTTGTAAAAAAATCTCATGATCGATCAACTTATTCAGCTCGACCATCAATGGTTTCAAGTGATAAATGAGGGGCTTTCCAATCCTTTTTTTGATTTCCTGATGCCTGTTTTAAGAAACAGATACACCTGGGTACCACTATACCTGCTAATTATTTATGTTTTGATCAAAAATTATGGTAAAACCGCGTGGTGGATGCTTCTTTTTTTGATCTTGTGTTTTGCTGTAGCTGATTATACGAGCTCTTCCATGATTAAACCCGCTGTTGAGCGTTTAAGGCCATGCAACGAAATACCGTTTAATGAGCAAATGAATAAATTAGTCCCTTGTGGAAAAGGTTACAGTTTCCCTTCGTCACATGCAGCCAATCACTTTGCCATAGCAGTCTTCTTAATAGCATTATTTAGAAAGAAAAGAGATTGGTTATTGCCTGTTGCCTTTCTTTGGGCCTTCTCTATCTGTTTTGCACAGGTTTATGTAGGTGTACATTTTCCGGTTGATGTAATTGCAGGTGCTTTACTGGGTGCTGTGATCGGATATTTGCTGGCTTTCTTATTTTTGCGCTTTAAACCTGAACATACATGGAAGTCTGGAAAGTAGTGGTCTTATTTGCAAGTGCATTTTTTGGAGGAGTGGCAATGCTTTTTTCCAAAAAAACCGATGCTCAGCGTTTAAAACTTATTCTATCATTTAGTGGAGCGTATTTATTTGCTATTACCGTTTTACACCTGATGCCCGAAGTGTACCGATATGCCGATGCCAGTATTGGTTTGTTTGTGATTGGCGGGTTCTTATTTCAGGTAATTCTGGAACAATTTTCAGAAGGGATCGAACACGGACATATTCACGCTCATTCAAAAAAGCAACATGCTTTTCCCATGGGAGTAATGCTGAGTTTGTGCATACATGCCTTCTTAGAAGGAATGCCTTTGGCAAAAGATTATCAGAAAGAATTGGTGTTTGGAATCGCTTTGCATCACATTCCGGCAGCTTTTGCCTTGGTTTTGGTATTGACCCAACATCATATCTCCAAGCGTAATATCATTATTTTGATGGCTGTTTTTGCAGCTATGTCACCTTTGGGCTATTATTTCAGTCTGCGTTTAAGTAGCGGGTCGGTTGGAGATTTGCAAAATTATTTCGGGAGTATCATGGGCGTAGTGATCGGGATGTTCTTACACATCTCTACTACTATTTTATTTGAATCGAGTGTAGATCACCGCTTTAATTTGAAGAAAATGGTGGCGGTACTACTGGGCTTAGGTGTTGCAGTAGTGGGTTTTTTAAATTAAAATTTCCCTAACCCCTAAATTTGTCGAGCAGATCGCTCAATAAACCCGCCTCTTCTTCACCTATATTTTTGTTAAGTAGCTCGTCCATGTCCATTTCCTGGTCTAATTCTTTTAATAGATCGAGGCCTTTTTGAGTGATAAAAATATCAACGGCACGACGATCTTTTTCGTTTGTAGAACGGCTCAATAAGCCTTTTTTATAAAGTCTTTCTACAATTCTCGAAGCATCAGACATTTTGTCTAACATTCGTTCTCTTAATAAATTGACGGTAGCAGGATTCGGGAACTGCCCCCTCAATATCCTAAGGATATTATATTGCTGCAAGGTGATGTCATGATTATCCAAACGCTGACGTAATACATTGGTCAGCCAGCCATAGGTGTATAAAATATTTACGGTAGCTCGATGGTAGTTGCTCGAGAATTTATGACTTGATATTTCTTCTTCTAGTCTCATTATTTTATTTTTTGTGCTAAAATATTAATTATAAAGATAATTATTTTTTATTTTTAGCTTTTTTTAATTCTTTCTGTTTTTTCCAGGGGCAGTGTCGGCAACCCATTTGGCAGCAATAACCTCTTTTTAAATGGTATTTTTCTGTAAATACCAGGAAACCTTGGTCATCGAAATAATAATCTTCCTGTACTTGTAACATCAGTTCAAAGCCTTGATTGGAATCTGATTGGTAAAATAATTTTTTAAATGAAGCCCGTTTCCATGAACGGTCCAAATTTCAGCTGGTTTTACCTGATCAATCATTTTAATGATATCATCCCAGTCCACATGGTCTGAAATAAATAATTGCAGGTCGTTATTTGTTTGCAAGTTTTTCCATCCAGACGCAAATGCCCTACTCACATTTATTGCTTTAAAATAACTGTTAAAAGTAAGCGGTGGAACCATATATACATAATTCTGGTCCGGGTTTTTCATCAGTTTACGGTCATAAGGTTGATATTGCCCCAGCTGAACCCCAAATTGCTCATGTAGCTTTGTAATTGGAAGTATTTGATGATGTAACAAGATTTTTCTTTGTGGACAATGATCATTGATCATACGGATTAAGCGTTGTGCTTTGCCTAATGAGTAAGTCCCCAGCAAGATATTTTGTGGTCCTGAGTTCAGTTTTTTAATTTCTTCAACTGGATCCGGGTGTTTAACCTGAGGATCCGCAAAAGTACTTTCTGTGATCAATACATCAGCCTCAATGAAAGTGATTGCCTCACAGGTTGGATCTTTCTGTAATTTATAATCGCCGGTATATAAATATTTTATATTCTCATATTCCATTAATATTTGTGCCGATCCCAAAATGTGTCCGGCAGAGTGGAAACTGATTTTTATACCGTTGATCTCAAATGACTCCCCGTAACGAAATAGCTTGAATTGGCCCCCTGCTCGTTTTTTATAACGCAATTGCATAATGGCAGCAGTTTCGGGAGTGGAAAATATTTGTTCATTTTCAGGACAGGCATGATCGCCGTGAGCATGAGAAATAACCGCTAAAGGCACAGGTTGTTGCGGGTCGATGTAAAAATTGCCAGCACTGCAAAATAAACCATTTGCGGTAGCTGTTATAAAGTCAGGTCGGATCATTTAGGCAAATCTCCCGCTAACAATTTTTGATGAAGGTTTAAAATTTGTGGTATCAGCGGCTTTGTTTCGTCATTCATGAGTACATAGTCGGCAAGTTTACTTTTCTCTTCATCGCTCATTTGTTGTGCAATTCTACCCAAAACTTGTTCTTTAGTGATCTGATCTCTTTTCATCACCCGTTTAATTCTAATTTCTTCGGGAGCTTGTACTAAAACGTTAACATCGCATAACTGGTGCGAACCACTTTCAAAGAGTAATGCTGCTTCCTTAACCACATATTTTGCAGATTGTTTGCTTAGCCATTTATCAAAAGCACTAAAAACTGCAGGATGAACAATAGCATTTAAAGCGGCAAGTTGCTTTTCGTCATTAAATACAATATTTGCTAAATAGGTTCTGTTAATCGTCCTATTAGGTAGATAGATGTCTGGACCAAATTTTTCTACAAGTTTTAATTGCAGTGCATCATCGTACTGCATCAGTTCCTTAGCAGCTTGATCTGCATAAAAAACCGGAATTCCGAGCAATTCAAAAATTTTGCAAACGGTTGTTTTTCCGCTACCTATTCCACCTGTTATTCCAACTTTCAGCATCAGGGATAAATGATAAAATCAACACTTTGTGGCTCCACCTTCACCATCCGAATAAAATTAGGCAATGGCTCAAATTTAATAGGTAAACGGCTAAATTTTTTAAGCAGGGCTTCATCCAAATCAATATAGGGTCTAATTTGATCTGATTGGATACTTGCGTAATTATTCAAAGCGGTACTGATGGTCACCTTCACTCTGCTGGGGAATATATTCACTTTTACGCCGGCTCTATTTCTAATTTCGGGTTCAATCTCGAGCACTTTCTCCGTGTACCTGGCTACCTGTACATTAACTTTTACCCATTCGGGATCAATTTTATAAGCTTGGTCATTCTTCTGGCTAAGGGATACGTTTTCTGAAAAATTGCTGTTCAAGCCATTCTTTTTTAATACTTCAGTTTCTACGTATTTGACCTGATCAATCTTTTTAGCTGCGCCTCTGATGTTTACGTATGCCGGATCAATTTGAATGGGGTCTGCTAATCCATAAAATCTCTCAAACCTGAATTGATATTTCAGCTTTACCGGAACCCTTTTGGAAATTTGTGGAGCACGCTCAAAGTATAAGGTGTCAGGTTTGAGCGATACTATTTGCACTTTGGGGTTCAATTGATGATTCAAATCACCAATAATTGAATTCAGAACGAGGAAGTTATTTGCATTGAGCTGCTTCAAACTCACCTTCACCTGATATTCTTCCTCATTCGACTCTTTTAACATCAAATTCCAACCATTACCTTTTAGTTGAATAGCCACCGTATCTCTTTCAGAGATGGTTTCTTTTAAATCATCGGGGATATCAATCCATTGGATGTAGAGTTTCGAGGCATATTCCATTGGCTTGGAAAGCGCATACAAAAACCACAAGCCGCATGCCATACAAAAAGAAACGAAAAAGACCGTGATTCTCCGTTTTTGTATTTTATTGAATTTAAACAGCGGCATTATCAAAATTACAAATAAAAAAAGCCATTGGTATACCAATGGCTTTTCAATTTCATTAAGAGAGTTTATTTAGTATTCAAAGCTTTTGAAGCATCTAAAGAAACAGCCGATTTATCAAAACGGATTTTCGTACCGCCTTCTACTTCAATTAAAAAAGTAGTTTCATTCATGTCGGTAATTTTACCGTGTATACCTGCCGAAGTGATTACTTTATCGCCTTTTTTAAGTTCTTCGATAAACTTTTTATGATCTTTTGCTTTCTTCATTTGTGGACGAATCATGAAGAAATAGAATACAACGATGATCAGGATCATGGGCAGGAACTGCATTAAGGAGCTTCCTGCTGCTTGTAATAAAATTGAATTTAACATATCTGGATTTTTTATTTGTTTTTTGGAATTACATTACCCGTAAGGTAAAGTTGCTGGGTACCACTCACCGTGTTTACATTGAGGGTAACTACTTTGTTTTGCATGCCGGGCTTTCCGGTGCTGTTAAATACTACGTGGATGGTGCCTTTTTGGCCTGGTAATATAGGATCTTTAGGGTATTCAGGAACCGTACAGCCACAAGTTGCGGTAGCATTACTAATGAGCAATGGACCTTTTCCGGTGTTCTTGAATTCGAAATCGTAAACTACACTTTGACCTTCATTTATGATCCCAAAGTCATAGGTTTCTTTTTCGAAACTCATTACTGGGGCAGAAGCAGGATCTACAAAAGTGGGAACCTCGCTCACCAATTCCTGATTGCTTTGCTGATTGGTGCATGCAGCTAAAAAGCTACCTAAAAGGACAAATGCTAAAATATTTTTCATTATTTATTCGATTAAACCTCTGCCAAATTTCTTAATTTTTTTCTCTGATTTAAGCTGATCGAGAATTTTGTCTAATATACCATTAATAAAAGTATTGCTTTTTGGAGTGCTGAATTCTTTCGAAATCTCAATGTATTCGTTGATGCTCACTTTTATAGGGATGGATGAAAAGTGTATCAACTCTGCAATGGCCATTTGCATCAATAAAATATCCATCAATGCGATCCGCTCCGAATCCCAGTTCATGGTTTTTTCATCAATCAGTTTAAGGTATTCGTCGGCATGTTGAATGCTCTTGTTGAACAGATCAATTACAAAAGCCTTATCTTCTTTTTCGTCTTGAAATAATGCAGCCAATTGGTTGCCTTTACCATCCTCATTTTTAAAATTTTTGATGGTTTTGGCCATCATCGATTTCAATACTTCTTTATCTACCGACCAATTGATGAATTTTTCTTCAAAAAGTTGTTCTATAGCCGGATTTTTAAGGATGATTTTCCGGAAGATGTTTTTGATGATTTCT
Organism: Sphingobacteriaceae bacterium; assembly: GCA_947458875.1. Taxonomy (GTDB): domain Bacteria; phylum Bacteroidota; class Bacteroidia; order Sphingobacteriales; family Sphingobacteriaceae; genus JAIPAN01. The sequence goes on along the minus strand of CANGZD010000007.1, from coordinate 47,516 downwards.
TTATCAGTATTCAAATCCTGTGAATCATCGGAAATGTAAGCCGCATATTCCGGAGTATTTTTAAGAAGAGAAAAGATGGTTTTATCAATAATTGGTTCAAAGTCCCAACTCACATTGAACTGCTTGACACCCAGCAGGTAATCAGGATGCTGACGAAGGTAATTAATGAAAATATTACGACTCAGTTTGGTGCTTGCATTGAGATCTTGCTCACTGGGCAGGTGTTTGTTTGCACGTTCTTCGGCATCAATGAGGGCATAATCGGCAACATTGATGAGTAAGGCTAACATGTAAAAATACATCTCATTAACTGAGTTAATATTTTTGAGTAGTGCTTTTTCAAAGACCTTCACTTCTTTCTGGTCTGCTTGCTGGTATGCATAAAGGGTTTGCAATACCTTAACTCTTAATTGCCTTCTGTTTAACATCTGATAAAGAACGATTTGGTTGTGTAAACCTAGTAAATTCTAGAAACTTGCTTTGATTTTTTTGATGTCTTCTATACGTTTTTCGGCAATTTTATTGGCTGCCTCATTGGTAGAGATTTTTTCTGTTTTAGATTTTTGTAGCACATTTCGGGTGGCTTCATAAATATTTTCAGCCAACTGCATGGTTCGTTTCTTGCTAAATCCTGCAATTTCAGAATAGCAATTGATTAAACCACCTGCGTTGATGAGATAATCGGGTGCGTAAAGAATCCCTTTCTCTAACAACATTTTACCGTGTACCTCCTCGTCGGCCAATTGATTGTTGGCGGCACCGGCAATAATGGCACATTTCATTTGTTTAATGGTTTCGGTATTCACCGTGGCTCCCAAGGCACATGGCGCATAGATATCCACATCTAAATCAAAAATATTATGGTGCGAAACAGCTTCTGCACCATATTTCTTTGCTACTGTACTCAAACGCTCCTCATCAATATCGCTCACATATACTTTGGCGTTTTCTTCACGTAACAAATGCACTAAATTTTCACCCACATGTCCAATACCTTGAACTGCAACCGATTTGCCGGCCAGGCTGTCGTTGCCGAATAATTCTTTTACACAAGCTTTAATGCCCATGTAAACGCCTTTAGCGGTAACTGGGGATGGATCGCCGCTGCCACCCAAAGTTTCTGGAACACCGGTCACATATTGCGTTTCCATGCGGATGTATTCCATATCTTTAGGGCTAGTGCCTACATCTTCAGCGGTAATGAATGCTCCGTTTAAGTTTTTGATGAATTTTCCATAACGGCGCATCATGGCTTCTGTTTTATCAGTACGGCTATCGCCTATGATTACAGCTTTTCCACCACCTAAGTTTAAACCGGTGATGGCTGCTTTATAAGTCATTCCTCTCGACAGTCTCAAAACATCCTGTAATGCCTCTGCTTCAGTTTTATAAGTCCACATCCTGGTACCGCCAAGTGCCGGCCCCAGTGTGGTATCATGGATAGCAATAATGGCTTTGAGGCCGGTTTCTTCATCGTTGCAAAAAACAATATTTTGATGGCCGTATTGGCCCATTTGTTTAAAAACAGAACTGTCTTCGAGTGATAGTGGAGGCATAGATAATTTATACTTGCTGATACCGCAAAAGTAGTAAAATTTATAGATTCTGCTGGGCAAATCGGGATCTTAGTCACAATATAAAAAACTGTATTTTTATCCCCGATCATGCAACACCTGGCTTATCTCAACAAGTTTTTTTACAAATACCGGTGGCGTTTATTGCCCGGGGTGTTATTTGTGATTATTTCCAATTTATTTGGCGTATTACCGGCACAGGTAATCCGTCATGCATTTGATTTAGTGAACGATAACATTGCTTTATATCGCTTATATACTGGTTTTGACAGGCAGGAATTAATCTATCAGTTGTTTGCCTCCAGTTTACTACTGTTTGGCTGTATTGTACTCATTCTGGCGCTTTTGAGAGGGATATTTCTTTTTTTTATGCGCCAAACCATAATTCTAATGTCACGGCATATTGAGTATGATTTAAAAAATGAAATCTATGCTCATTATCAGCAATTATCCTTGGCTTTTTTTAGAAGAAATAATACCGGAGATTTAATGAACCGGGTAACCGAAGATGTGAGCAGGGTAAGAATGTACTTGGGGCCGGCAATTATGTACACCATCAATACGGTGGTATTATTTATTTTGATCATTTATGCCATGATCAGTGTAAACCCAATTTTGGCACTTTGGAGTTTAATACCCCTGCCCATATTGGCATTAACCATTTACTTCGTCAATAATATCATCAATTCGAAGAGCGAAAAGATTCAAGAACAGCTTTCGAATCTTTCCAGCTTTGTACAGGAAACATTTTCTGGTATTCGAATCATTAAATCATTTGTCAGAGAAGAGGCTTTACAGCAGAAATTCGAAGTGCAAAGTCGAAAGTACCAGTCTAACGCAATGGATTTAGTGAAGGTACAAGCCTTATTCTACCCAACCATGTTGTTGTTGGTGGGCTTAAGTACCATTATTACAGTTTACATAGGAGGGCAGGAGGTGATGAAAGGCAATATTACTACCGGTAATATTGCCGAATTTGTGATCTACGTGAATCAATTGACTTTCCCGGTCACCACGCTCGGTTGGGTGACTTCATTGGTCCAAAGGGCTGCAGCTTCACAAAAGCGGATCAATGAGTTCCTGCATACACAGACAGAGATTACCAGTGGTACAGTAAAACAAGAATTACAGGGCCACATACAATTTGAGAAAGTATCGTTCATCTATCCCGATACAGGGATCAAGGCAATTGATCAGTTGAGCTTTGAGGTGAAACCCGGAGAGTTTTTAGCTATCATTGGTAAAACAGGTTCGGGTAAGTCCACATTGGCTAATTTGATCTTGCGCATGTATGATTGTGAAAAAGGTCAGATCCGAGTAGATGGTCAGCCCATACAAAACTTTGATTTGCAACATTATCGCCAGCAAGTGGGTTTTGTTCCTCAAGATGTCTTTCTATTTTCAGATACCATTGCCAATAACATAGCCTTTGGTATGGATGAACTACCTCAGGATCAGCTGATTCAAGCTGCTAAAGATGCCGCAGTACATCAAAATATCATGGCTTTTGATCAAAAATATGAGACGCTAATTGGAGAACGTGGTATTACTCTTTCGGGTGGACAAAAACAGAGGGTTTCAATTGCAAGGGCCCTGATTAAATCACCTAAAATCCTCATTTTCGACGATTCCTTATCGGCGGTTGATACCCGTACCGAAGAAGAAATTTTGCATAACCTCGGCCGAATTATGGCCAATAAAACCACAATTTTGATCGCCCACCGGGTTTCCAGCATTAAAAATGCTGATCAAATATTGGTTTTGGATGAGGGAAAGCTGGTAGAGAGCGGAACACATGCCACTTTATTAAAGCAAAAAGGCACTTATTTCGAGCTTTATCAGCAGCAACTCTTGGAAGAAGAACAATAAAATACTGAAGATTAAGCATTTTCTTTTTTGGAAATTAAAATTTTTATCTGCTATATTTACCTCAAGCAATATTTAAAACAAATCGAAAACTAATATTTAAGTATGGGAGATTTTGACAACAAAGAGCGGGAAGAAGTTTATTCAAAAAAGGTGAGAGCCGGTAAGCGCACCTATTTTTTTGATGTTAAAGCCACACGTTCAAATGATTATTACATCACCATTACCGAAAGCAAGAAGCGTTTAGAAGATGGCGTTTTTATTAAACACAAAATCTTCCTTTACAAAGAAGACTTCGAGAAATTTGCTGAAGGCTTAAAAGAATCCGTAGATTACGTAAAGGCCAATCAGGAAGTGGTGGAAAAGAGATACGAGTTTTCAGACAACACTACTGAAACTACGAAAGTAGAGGATGACGATTTTAATTTCGATATTTAACATAACCAATCAACCTAAATTTTAATTAAAGAGCCGCCCTTCGGGGTGGCTTTTTTTGTTCAAGGTCAGGGCTCAGCAAAAACATTATTTGCTATCTTTGCGCCTAATTTTAACCTTTCAATCAAGATTAATGGCGCTACAATGTGGAATAGTTGGCTTGCCCAACGTCGGAAAATCTACCTTATTTAACTGTTTATCAAATGCCAAAGCACAGGCAGCGAATTTCCCTTTTTGTACCATTGAGCCCAATGTAGGTGTCATTACCGTTCCCGATGAACGCTTGAGCAAACTTGCCGAATTAGTGAATCCACAAAAGGTGATTCCCAATACCATCGAAATCGTTGACATTGCGGGTTTGGTAAAAGGAGCCAGTAAAGGAGAAGGTTTAGGAAACCAGTTTTTAGGAAATATCCGTGCAACCGATGCAATTATTCATGTTTTGCGTTGTTTTGATGATGGAAATGTGATCCATGTGGATGGTTCTGTAGATCCCATCAGAGATAAAGAAATCATCGATACCGAATTGCAATTAAAAGATCTCGAAACAGTCCTCAAAAAAATTCAGAAAGTAGAAAAACAAGCTAAAACCGGTGGAGACAAGGAAGCTAAAAAAGCTTATGAGGTTTGCACCATCGTAAAGCAACACCTGGAATCAGGTAAGTCGGTGCGAACCGCACCTATTGCCACCGAAGACCAGGCTTATATCGCCGATTTATTCTTACTCACCGCCAAGCCGGTATTGTACGCTTGTAATGTAGATGAATCTTCGGTAAACACAGGCAATGCCTATGTAGAGCGTGTAAAAGCTGCTGTGAAAGATGAGCAGGCAGAAGTGCTGATTATTTCTGCAAAAATTGAATCAGAAATTGCAGAGTTGGAAAGTTTTGAAGAACGTCAAATCTTTTTAGAAGACCTGGGATTGCAGGAATCTGGGGTGAATAAATTGATCAAAGCTGCCTATAAATTGTTGAATTTGGCCACCTATTTCACAGCTGGTGTTCAGGAGGTACGTGCCTGGACGATTGAGAAAGGATGGACTGCGCCACAAGCAGCCGGAGTGATCCATACCGACTTTGAAAAAGGATTTATACGTGCTGAGGTCATTAAATATGCAGATTACGTTAGCTTAGGTTCAGAAAACGCTTGTAAAGAAGCGGGTAAATTGAACGTGGAAGGGAAGAGCTATATCGTAGAAGACGGAGATATTATGCACTTCCGCTTCAACGTTTAAAACTTTATCTTTATCAATACATTGTACCCATAGTTCAATGGATAGAATGGCAGATTCCGGTTCTGCTGATGTGGGTTCGACTCCCGCTGGGTACACTAAAGCCTTCCGATTGGGAGGCTTTTTTTATAAAGCTGAAACATGCCTCCAGTTTTCATGTTTACAATAAAAATCAATGATGAACATGAATACTTACAGCGAAATCATGCCAAATGATCCAAGGGATCAGGAGCACCAATTTACTAGCACCCCACCAAAGAAAACAGAGATGGATCAACAAGGTGCAGATCTCAGTCAAGATCAAACAGATGACAGAGAAGCCGCACCAACAGATGAAGACCTGACGGATCACTCCCGATCTGCTCAAACTGACCAAGGATTGATTCCTATTGTAAAAGAAAAAAAAGCAGAGCCAGGTGATGAAGATGAGGAAGATGATGATGAAGAACTTGATAAAGAAGACGAGGAAGATTTAAATCAGGAAGATGTATCTTCAGAGAAAGGTCGGGATGCCACCATCAAGAATCCCGGAGATGAATACCCATCTCCGGCGAATAATCCTTATGAAACTAATTTTGAAGATCCTGCTCAAAACCGCAAAACAGATCCCATGACCGATCATGAGCCAAGAGTGTCAGGAATTTGATTTTAAAATGAATAGAGATTAAAACGGGAATTTTTAGTGGGCCATCATACGGATAAAGGCTGCTAATTTTGCCTTCATCTCACGTCTGTCAACAATAAAATCAAGGAAACCGTGCTCCAAAACAAATTCTGAAGTTTGAAATCCTTTGGGAAGGTCACGTTTAATGGTTTCTTTAATTACCCTTGGGCCGGCAAAGCCAATCAAGGCACCCGGTTCCGCAATGTTGATGTCGCCCAACATGGCATAAGATGCTGTAACGCCACCAGTGGTAGGATCGGTTAAGAGCGAGATATAAGGTATCTTTTCTCTGCTTAACAAGGCCAGTTTAGCAGAAGTTTTAGCCATTTGCATAAGCGAAAACGCTGCTTCCATCATTCGGGCGCCGCCCGATTTAGAGATCATTAAAAATGGAATTTTGTGTTCGATACAATAGTCGATGGAACGGGCAATTTTTTCGCCAACTACCGAACCCATGGAACCACCGATAAAGTTAAAATCCATGCAGGCAATTACCAGATCCTGATTTTCAATCTTGCCATGTGCCGAACGAATGGCATCTTTCAGCCCTGTTTTGGCATAACTCTCTTCTAAACGTTCGGTGTATTTTTTGCTGTCGGTAAAATTTAAGGGATCTCCGGAGCGTAGATCTGGGAAGAGCTCGGTAAACTGGTTATCATCGAATAAAATTTCAAAATAACCGGCAGAGCCAATTCTGAGATGATAATTGCAGTAGTGGCAAACATATTTATGATCCACCTGCTCTTGGTAGTGGAGTGGTTTTTTACAAGACGGACATTTATCCCAGATGCCATCCGGAGCCTCTAATTTGTCATCAGTACTCGTAAAAATTCCTTTTTTATCTCTCTTAAACCAGGCCATATACCTTAAAATTTGAGCTACAAATAAACGAAAAAATCAAGAAACAAAATTAACTATAATCAGACCTGATTTTTGCAAAGTCAATGATTTAAAATGATCCAGAAATCTTGATTTTGAATTCAATTTGCTTATTTTAGAACCATCTTAAACATAAGTATAACATCATGAGTTTGAAAAATTATAGCGGTGTGGTTTTTGGCGATGCCGTACAGGAATTATTTGAAGTAGCAAAAAAACACCAATTCGCCTTGCCTGCAGTAAACGTGATTGGTACCAATTCTATCAATGCGGTAATGGAAACCGCTAAAGCCGTTAACTCACCGGTGATTATACAGTTATCAAATGGCGGAGCACAGTTTTATGCGGGTAAATCATTAAATAACGAACAGCAGAAAGCTTGTGTTTTGGGAGCAGTGTCAGCAGCTGAACATGCACATTTATTGGCTGAACATTACGGAGTAGCTGTAATTTTGCATACCGATCATGCAGCAAAGAAATTGTTGCCCTGGATTGATGGTTTATTAGATTATGGCGAGCAATTCTTTGCCCGTCATGGTAAGCCTCTATTTTCATCTCATATGATTGATTTATCAGAAGAGTCTATTGAAGAAAATATTGAAATCTGTAAAAAGTACCTAGCCCGTATGTCAAAAATGGGCATGACCCTGGAAATTGAGCTTGGAGTAACCGGGGGGGAGGAAGATGGTGTTGACAATACCGATGTAGATAGCTCACGTTTATACACTCAACCTTCAGAAGTAGCTTACGCCTATAAAGAACTCATGGAAGTGAGTGATAAGTTCACCATTGCTGCTGCCTTTGGTAATGTGCACGGGGTTTACAAACCCGGCAATGTGAAATTGCAACCGGTTATCCTGAAAAACTCTCAGGATTTTATCCGTAAAGAATTTGGTCGTAGCGAAGAGAAGCCGATCAATTTTGTGTTCCACGGTGGTTCAGGTTCTTCTCAGGAAGAGATTCGTGAAGCGATCTCTTATGGGGCCATTAAAATGAACATAGATACCGATATGCAATGGGCATTTTGGGAAGGTGTTTTAGATTATTACAAAGCAAAAGAAGCTTTTTTACAAGGTCAAATTGGCAATCCGGAAGGAGATGAGGTGCCAAACAAGAAATTTTATGATCCACGAGTTTGGTTGAGAAAAGGAGAGGAGCAATTTGTTAAACGACTGACGCAGGCATTCGAAGATTTGAACTGTTTGCAAGTGAATAGTAAACTATAAAAAATGTCTAAAAAGGTAAAAAAGCCGGCAGGAATCTTTGAGCGTTTCGCTAACACGGTAACCATTATTACCGGGAGTTCCTTTGCTTTTTTAGCCGCTTTGGCCATTATTTTGGCCTGGGCCATCACTGGCCCGTTATTCGATTTTTCTGAAACATGGCAATTGATCATCAATACCGGTACCACCATTATTACTTTTCTAATGGTGTTTTTGATTCAAAAAACTCAGAACAAAGACAATAAAGCCGTTCAGTTAAAGTTAAACGAACTCATCGCGGCTAGCGAGAAAGCAAGTAACCGGATGGTTGATATTGAAAATCTGACCGAAGAAGAATTGGATAAACTTCATCAGTTTTATCAAAAACTTTCGACCCTTGCCGAAAAACAGCGTGATATTCACAGTTCTCATTCTATTGATGCTGCAGAGCACCTGCATTCGCAAAAGGTTAGCTATCAGCAATTAAACAAAAGCACACAAAAAACCAATGCCACAGCTCAGCGTAGAAAGAGTAAAAAATCCGAGTGAAGAACTCGAACAGGTTTTTGCTATCCGAAAAGAAGTATTTGTAGTGGAGCAAGATTGTCCGCCCGAATTAGAGTGGGAGTTTGAAGAGGAGTCTACACATTTCTTAGCCAGGGTTGATGGCATTCCTGCGGGTGCAGCCCGTTGGCGCAAAACCGAGAAAGGTTTCAAATTAGAGCGTTTTGCTGTATTAAAAGTTTACAGGGGTTTGGGATTGGGCCAGGAATTGGTTAAAACGGTTTTGGAAGATCTTCCTGCTGAGGCCGTTTATGTTTACTTACATGCTCAAATTCAGGCTATGGGACTATACACCAAATTTGGTTTCATAGCCGAAGGTCCGCAATTTGAGGAAGCAGGCATTCAACACTTCAAAATGGTACTTAAAAGATGAGTTTTGAGCTCAAAGGGGAGCTGTTTGCCATTGGTACTGCAATTTGCTGGACTTTCGGGATGTTATTCTTTACAGAGGCTGCCAAACGATTAGGAGCCAATGTGCTCAATCATTTTCGCCTGGTTTTGGCCGCGTTCATACTCGGAATTTCGGTACTCCTTTTCGATCAAATAAGGCCATCAGAATTGTTTACCCTCCCGGGATTAAGTTCCTGGTTATGGCTCGGCTTGTCGGGCTTTGTTGGATTAACCCTTGGGGATTGGTTCGCATTCAGGGCCTTTGAGATGATTGGACCCAGAAAAACCTCCCTTTTCTACACATTTGCACCTGGTGCTGCATTGCTCTTCGGGATGATTTTTCTCAAGGAAACCATTTCATTTATTGCCTTTGGAGGGATGGTCATTACCATTGCAGGTGTATTCTGGGTCATTTTCACCAAGAAAAATCAGCATGAAATAGCCGATAGTCGCTATCACTTAAACGGCGTTTTATTAGCCATCGGCGGATCGCTTACTCAGGGAATTGGCCTTGTATTTTCTAAAATTGGCATGCAACAAGCTGGTCAATTCAGCCCGCTACATGCTTCTTGGATTCGCTTACTCATTGCTGCAGCCAGCTTGTTCCTCATTTCTGTTTTCAGAAACAAAGCTTTGACTATTATCAAGTCCATATTTCAAGCTGACGCCACGGCCCTTAGGTACACTTTGCTGGCAACCATTATCAGTCCGGTGGTAGGAGTTTCCCTCTCTTTGTATGCTGCCAATTTGATCAATGTTTCCATTGCACAAACACTGTTTTCGATGGTTCCAGTATTTATTTTACCGGTATCCTGGCTCCTTTATCGTGAAAAAGTTACTTTTCAGTCCTTTTTAGGCGCCTTAATTGCTGTTGGAGGTGTTTTGGTATTGGTTTGGCGGCAGGAGATCTTGGACCTTTTTTAGTGGAAAATTTTGGAGGAGAAGGCGAGTGCTTCTTGCCATTTATTCATATTCAATCCTAAAGCCTCACCCTTGGCTTCTAAGAAGCTGATCATCTTTTCGGTAGGCATGTTGCCCGTCAGGTCATCTGCAGCCATGGGACAGCCGCCAAAGCCTTTGAGGGCGCCATCCATCCGGCGACAGCCAGCAAGGTATGCTGCTTCCATTTTTTCTTCCCAGGATGCTGGGGTGCTGTGTAAATGCAAGCCGATTTCAATTGCCGGCAATTCGTTAGCTAAATGGCGATAGAGGCTGTCAATTTGCTCAGTTTTGGCCATTCCGATGGTGTCAGAAAGTGAAAGTATGCCTGCGCCTCGTTTGGCCAGTTCCTTTGCCCAATGGGCTACAATTTCTGGGCTATAATCATCTCCATAGGGATTGCCAAAACCCATGGAGAGGTAAATAACGGCTTCTTTGTTATTTCTCCGGCAGGTGTGTAGTATGCTTTCTACTGTTTTCAACGATTCGTCCATGCTCGAATTGGTGTTTCGCTGCTGGAACGTTTCCGAAACGGAGAAAGGAAAGCCCAAATAAGTAATTTCCTCATATTTTACCGCTTCTTCTACACCACGCTGGTTGGCTACAATAGCCAGCAGTTTAGTGCTATTACTAAGCTCCAGCTGGTTTAGAACAGCAGCCGTGTCTTGCATTTGAGGAATAGCCTTCGGAGAAACAAAACTGCCGAAATCGAGCGTATCAAAACCCACTTCTAAAAGTAAATTAAGGTACCTCACCTTTAATTCAGTTGGTACGAATTCGGTTAAGCCCTGCATGGCATCACGAGGGCATTCGATGAGTTTAAATGACTTGGTAGTTGACACGGTATAAAGGTAAAACTCCAAACGCAGGACTCCAAACTACTTCGCCGCCGTATCCTCCGTCATGGATCTCCTGTTGAATCGGCGGATGATCAGCCGGGTGCCTCGGTCGTAACTAAAATAACTCCAAACCCAGTTCACAAAAACGACCAATTTGTTCCTGAACCCAACAAGCGTCATAAGGTGGACAAACATCCACACAAACCAGGCAAATACTCCCTGAAAACGGATATTTCCGATGTCTACAACGGCCCGGTTACGCCCTACGGTCGCCATCGAACCTTTGTCATGATATTTAAAGGGTATGGGATTTCTTTCTTGAATGATCCTCAGTAGATTTTGAGCCAGGTTTTTCCCTTGCTGAATGGCCACTGGGGCTACTCCGGGATGTCCATTTGGATATTGATCACATGGCATTGCTGCCAGATCTCCGATCGCAAAAATATTTGAAAACCCTTGAACACGATTGTATTGATCTACCAATATACGCTGTCCACGGGTAATCACCTCTGAAGGGATGCCTTTAATTACTGCACCTTTTACGCCGGCAGACCACAATACATTTTTGGTGGGGATGGAGGGTGCCTCAGAAAGTTCGATTTCTTCTCCATTATAGCTCAATACTCTTTGCTTACAAAGCACTTTAACACCCATTTCCTCCAAGAAAATTATTGATTTTTCTGATGCCTCTTCGGACATGGCGCCTAAGATTTTATCTGAACCTTCAATCAGATAGATATTTACTTTCCTTAAGTCCAGTTCCGGATAATCATTGGCCAGCACATGTTTCTTAAGCTCTGCCAAAGCGCCCGATAATTCCACGCCAGTGGGGCCTCCACCCACCACTACAAAATTGAGTAAGGCATGCTGTTTTGCCTCATTTTGCTCAATAATTGCTTCCTCCAAGTTTTGTAGCAACATGCTTCGCAAGTTCAGGGCCTCCGGAATACTTTTCATCGGCATGGAGTAGTGCTCAACTTCTTTCTGATCGAAAAAATTGGTATCGGAGCCGGTTGCCAATACCAAATAATCATATTTCATATCGCCTATGCTCGTTTTCAAGAGTTGTTGTTCAGGGATGATCTGCTCTACTTCTGTCATCCGAAAAGAAAAGTTCTCTTGCCCTTTGAATATTCTTCTTAGCGGAAATGCGATAGAATCGGGTTCCAAACCTCCGGTGGCTACCTGATAGAGGAGCGGTTGGAAGGTATGGTAATTGTGCCGGTCGAGGAGGAGCACTTGAACCGGTTTATTGCGAAGTTTTTTGGCTAACTCGATGCCGCCAAAACCTCCTCCTACAATGAGGATGAGCGGTTGATTATTGTGCTTGATCAGGGTTTTATTCATAATTTTTTATTTGATAACCCTGTTTTTGCGAAAATGTTGTGCTTAGTGCTCGTCGCCTCTGATTTTAACCTTGAGGCCATCCATGGCTTGGTTGATGCGAAGCTGGCAAGCAAGTCGGCTGTCTGCATCGGCATCAAATAAGGTATCGAGCATGTCGAGCTCAGCATCTTCGGCCGGGGCTAACTTTTCCATGCCTTCCAATACTTGTACATGGCAGGTGGCACAAAGCGCCATTCCGCCGCATGTAGCCAAAATATTGTAATCAGAAGCTTTTAAGGCTTCCATCAGGTTTAAGTTGACATCGGTTGGTAATTCGATATCCCTGGTTTCGCCATTGCGGTCTTCAACAGTGATGGTAATCATTTTAGAAAGCATTCACCCCGTAAACGGTGGTATATTTAAAACTTAGTTTTTGATCTGGATAAACATATTTAAAGGCACTTTGCACCATCAGTGCGGCCTCATGGAAACCACATAGAATCAATTTTAACTTACCAGGATAAGTATTGATATCGCCAATGGCATAAATGCGCTCTACGTTTGTCGAATAATCGAAAGTATTTACCTCAATGGCATTCTTATCGATATTTAAACCCCAGTTTGCCAAAGGTCCTAATTTCGGGCTTAAACCGAAGAGTGGAATCAGGTAGTCTGCTTCCAATTCACGACTTTCTTTGTCTTTGCCTAACACGGAGACATTTTTCAGGTGTCCGTTGCCGGAGATGCTGGAAATATTAGATTGCAAGATTAAATTGATACGACCTTCTTTGGCCAATTCAAACACTTTTTCCGCAGAATCGGGTGCTCCTCGGAAGGTATCACCACGGTGGATTAAGGTCACTCGTTCGGCCACATCGGCTAAATAGATGGTCCAGTCGAGGGCAGAGTCACCGCCACCCGCCAGAATTACTTTCTTATTGCGATAGGTTTCAGGGTTTTTAACCATGTAGGCAACACCTTTGCCTTCAAAGTCGGCTAATCCTTCTATTTCAGGTTTACGCGGCTCGAAACAACCTAAGCCACCCGCAATGGCTACTACTTGGCAATGTACTTCTGTGCCATCGCTGGTTTTAACGATGTAGGAGCCATCTTCCTGTTTTTCCAGATTTTCTACTCGTTCTCCCAAGGTAAAGGTGGGATCGAATGGTTTAATTTGATCCATCAAATTATCAACCAATTCCTGAGCTTTGATCTCTGGGTAACCCGGAATATCATAAATTGGCTTTTGTGGATAAATTTCTGATAGCTGGCCACCAATTTGAGGTAAGGCATCGATTAAATGGCAACGCATTTTAAGTAAACCGGCCTCAAAAACGGTAAATAAGCCTACCGGGCCCGCTCCAATAATACAGATATCTGTTTTGATCATGTTATTTTGTAATAATCTTAAGCATTCAGATTTTGATAGATGGTATCTAAAATCCGTTTTAAATCTTTATAATCTCTTTCAGTTAAGTTTTCCCAGGCCTTCATCCTTATTTGAGCCATTTTGGGGCTCCAATCATTCACTTTAAGCACGCCCTTGCCCGTTAAATGAACGGTAAAGCTACGACGATCAGCTGGATTTACCCTGCGTTCTACTAAATCTTTTTTGCACAATAAATCGATGATACGGGTGAGCGTTGGATGGTCTTTACCAATTAATTCGGCCAACTCACTTTGGTTCAGTTGCGGGTGCTCATTTAAATTTTTAAGCACCAGCCATTGGTCTACCGTCACCTCAAAATTCTCGGCATTAAACTGCCGCTGGGCATATTGCTTCACTTTTCGAGCCGTACGATCCAGAAGATGTGAATAGGAATTAAAGGGTTCAGTTAACATGGCAATAATTAGTGTGACAAATATCCAAAATATTTGTGAAATAAAAAAGCCCCTCGAATGGAGGGGCTTTTTATCTGGCGAAAGCCGGATTATTTTTTGTTTTCTTCTTTTTCTCGAATGAATTCTACTGCGAATGGTGTAGCCACGAACAGGGAAGAATAGGTACCGAAGATTACACCAATTAGCATGGCGAATGAGAAACCTCTCAAAATTTCGCCACCGAAGATAAAGATGATCACCAATACCATCATGGTACATAAACCTGTAACTACAGTACGGCTTAGCGTGCTGTTTAAGGCATTATTAATTACCGATGGCAAGTTTTCATCTTTGGTGTGGTGTTGGTTGATGTATTCTCTAACGCGGTCAAATACAACTACGGTATCGTTGATGGAGTAACCCATTACCGTTAAGATAGCTGCGATAAAGGCTTGATCAATATCTAAAGAGAAAGGCAGAATGCCATTGAAAATGGAGAAGATCGCCAATAAAACCAAAACGTCGTGCGCAAGTGCAACAATGGCTGCCACTCCGAATTGCCATTTGCGGAAACGAACCAAAATGTATAGAAACACCACTATGATGGCGAATATCACCGCATATATAGCAGAGATTTTAATGTCGTTTGCAATAGTAGGACCCACTTTTTGAGAATCCTTGATTTCAAAGTCAGGGCTGATTTTCTTTAAACCTTCAGCCAATTTTTCATTGGCAAGTACATCACCTTGTTCTGTATTGTCATCAATCAAGTAAGAGGTGGTAATCTTCACTTTCTCGGCAGATCCGAAAGTTTTAACCTCAGGTGTAGAGCCAAACTCTTCAGTTAATACCTTACGAACATCTGCTGTACTTACGGCTTGATTGAACTCTACAAAGTAAGAACGACCGCCTTTAAAATCAACACCCAGGCTGAAGCCTTTAGTAAAGATGGAAATCAATCCGGCGATGATGATGATACTGGAGAAGAGATAAAATCTTCTTCTACCACTGATGAAATCAAATTGAGAGTCTTTGAACAGGTTTTGTGTTGCTTTGATAGAGAAACTGATCGGCTGATCTTTAGAAAGCATCCATTCAAAAATTAATCGGGTAATGAAAATGGCGGCAAACAATGAAGTTGCAATACCAATCATTAAGGTAGTAGCGAAGCCCAAAATAGGACCGCTTCCGAATACGTACAAGATGACACCCGTTAAGAAGGTGGTAATGTTTGAATCGAGGATAGAAGACATCGCTTTCTTGAAACCTTCGGCGATGGCTAATCTCAATCCTTTTCCGGTACCTAATTCTTCTCTCACACGCTCATAGATAAGTACGTTGGCATCAACCGACATACCCAGCGACAAAACGATACCTGCAATACCAGGCAAGGTAAGTACCGCTCCTAAAGAGGCTAAAACACCCATCAAAAAGAATAAGTTCACCACCAGGGCTACGTTGGCAACCCAACCCGCTTTGCTGTAATAGAAGGCCATGAATAGAAGGATAACAATGATACCTGCGATGGTAGAGATCAAACCGCTATTGATGGATTCGGCACCTAATGAAGGACCTACGATGTATTCGCTTACAATTTTAGCAGGAGCAGGCAAACGGCCGGCTTTTAAAACGTTGGCTAAGTCTTTTGTGTCTTCAACTTTGAAATTACCAGAGATTGAGGAAATGCCATTTGGAATTTCGCCCTGAACCGTTGGAGCGGAGTACACATAGTTATCTAAAACGATGGCGACACTTTTCTTGTTATTTGGATCTGCTGAAGCAGCCGCTGTGATGCTACGCCATTCGCGTGCACCGTCGGCATTCATGATCATCACCACCTCCGGATTTCCACGTTGATCGAAATCGTCGCGGGCATCAGAAATTACGTCGCCGCCCAAAGCAGGGGAGCCATCTAGTTTGCTTACTTTGATGGCATATAATTCAAACACCTTGCTCTCTTCACTTACCGGTTTAACTCCCCACAATAATTTTACATTTTGAGGAATTACTGAACGAACAGCAGGAGAATTGAACAGCTGATTTACCTTAGCAGTATCTTTTTGAGCTACGTAACCTACTACCGGGCCTGGTCTTAGAGATGTTTGACCGTTCTCTGCCTGGAAAGTAGCAGGGCTCAATACTGCAAATAATGGGTTTTGCTTCACCAGTTCAGCTTGGTTCAATGCAGCTTTGGAGGTATCGGTTTTCGCAGTCTCTTTTTTGCCTAAAGCAGCCAATTTACCGCCAGCCTTTTCGGTGGTATCCTTAGCAGTGTCTGTAGGTGTATTTGAATTCGCTGCAGCTAATTTGTTAACATTTTCGAGCAGCGGATAGATCTCCACATTGTCATAGGTATCCCAAAATTCTAGTTTAGCCGAACCTTGTAATAATTTACGAACACGAGCAGGATCAGAAACGCCAGGCAATTCGATCAGGATTCTGTTGGAGCCTTCTTGTAATTGAATGTTAGGAGAAGTTACTCCGAATTTATCGATACGGGTACGGAGAATGTTAAATGAACGGTCAATTGCTCCTTTTGCTTCTTTGTTTAAAAAGGCTAAAACATCTGCGTTAGATGCATTGATGTTGATGTTTTGCGAATTTTCTTTGGTAGCAAAGTAGGTTGCCAAACTGCCATTAGGGCTCAGTTTCTCAAATTCCTCCACAAAAAGGGTAATGAAATCTTTCTGGCTTTCTTTTAAACGAGCCTCTGCATTCTTTAAAGCAGTATTGAAATTGGCATCGCTGGTGTTGTTGGCCAGGTTTCGAACCAATTCAGTTAAAGAAATTTCCATGGTAACGTTCATACCACCCTTCAGGTCTAAGCCCAGCGGAATTTCTCTTTGCTTTGCATACTGATAAGTGATGTATTCGAGAGCGCCGAATACGGGAACGTTAGCTACTGAATCTAAATAAGTTCTTTCTTTCGCTACATCACCTTTGGCATATGCCTTAGCGTCTTTTTCAACTTTTTGAGCTATCCATGTGAAAGAAAGCGAATACAAACAAGCAATTGTTAAAGCAATTGCTACAAATTTTACTAGTCCTTTACCTTGCATTTTATTTTAAATTGTACTTAATCTTGCGCTACCTTGTTTTTTTTATAAGATGGCAAATCTAACTATTTTTTCTTTTGTTGAATATTAGTTTTTGAAAAGCTTGATTTAATTGAACCTATGCGATGAATCATCGCTTTATAAAAGTTATAAAGCTGTATGAAAAAGCATTTTTTTCATCAGCCTGATGTGTTTCTCGATCGACTACCTGCCAAACCTCAGGTTCCATTTCCGGGAAAAAGGCGTCGGCCTCAAAGCGATGATGTACCGTAGTAAGGTGGATTTTTTCTGCATCTTGAATCGATTCACGATAAATTTGGGCGCCTCCAATGATGAAAACTAAATCCTCATGGGCTAAAAGCGCATAAGCAGCTTTTAAACTATTAACCACTTCCACGCCTTCAATTTGGAGATCTTGCTGACGGCTAATAACTACATTTCTCCTGTTGGGTAGCGGCCTGCCAATAGATTCGAAAGTTTTTCTCCCCATGATCACAGGGTGACCGGTGGTGATGCTCTTAAAATGTTTTAAATCGGCAGGGAGATGCCAAAGTAATTGATTGTTTTTACCAATACCACCTGCTTCATCAACAGCTACAACGATTTCGAGCTTCATATCAAACGGCAACCGGAGCTTTAATGTGTGGATGAGGATCGTAGTTCTCGAGCGTAAAGTCTTCGAACTTGAAATCGAAAATATCCTTAATTTGAGGATTCAACTTCATGGTGGGCAATGGACGTGGTTCACGACTCAATTGTAAGCGTGTTTGCTCCAGGTGATTATTGTACAAATGCGCATCGCCCAAGGTATGCACAAAATCTCCGGCTTGCAGGCCGCAAACCTGAGCAATCATCATGGTTAACAAAGCATAAGATGCGATGTTAAATGGAACGCCTAAAAAGATGTCGGCACTTCTCTGGTATAATTGACAGCTTAATTTGCCATCGGCAACATAAAACTGAAAAAAGGCATGGCAGGGCGGTAAGGCCATGTTCTCAATTTCGCCCACATTCCACGCTGATACAATTAACCGCCGAGAATCCGGGTTATTTTTTATGTGATCAATCACTTGTTTGATCTGATCGATATGGCGGCCATCTGCTGTAGGCCAAGATCGCCACTGTGAGCCATAAACCGGTCCTAAGTTGCCATTTTCGTCGGCCCACTCGTCCCAAATGCTTACGCCGTTTTCTTTGAGGTAAGCGATATTGGTTTCACCCTTCAAAAACCAAATCAATTCATGAATAATGGATCTTAGGTGTAATTTTTTGGTGGTTACCAGTGGAAATCCATCCTGTAAATTAAAACGCATCTGATACCCAAAAACACTAATGGTTCCTGTTCCGGTTCTGTCGTGTTTTTGTGTGCCATTGTCTAGCACATGTTGCATCAGGTCTGAGTATTGTTTCATGAATCAAGGTCTCCGTATGCAAATAAAATAAATGTATTTTTGGCATCCTATAATTGTTCAAAAATAAACAGGATGTTCACAAAATGATTTGCTTCCCCAATGCTAAAATCAATATAGGTCTCCACATTACCGAACGTCGTTCGGATGGCTATCATAATTTGGAAAGCGTTTTCTATCCGATCAACATTCAGGATGCGTTGGAAGTGGTGAGTGCATCAAAATTAGATTTCAGTGCTTCGGGAATAGAGATTCCTGGTAATATGGAAGATAACCTTTGTGTTAAAGCCTATCATTTATTAAAAAAAGATTATGTGCTGCCCCCGGTTCATATCCATTTGCATAAACACATACCTATTGGAGCAGGTTTGGGTGGAGGTTCGTCCGATGCAGCGTTTTTTATCAAATTAATGAATGAAAAGTTTGAATTGGGTTTAAGAGATGAGCAGATGGAGGCTTATTGCAGACATTTGGGTGCAGATTGTGCTTTTTTTATCCAAAATAAGTCGGTATTTGCCTACGGGAAGGGCGACCAATTCCTCCCGGTAAAGCTTGATTTATCTGCTTATTTTATGGTTTTGGTAATGCCCGATGTGCAAGTTTCTACTTCAGAGGCCTATCGTGGTGTGAAACCCGCTTTGCCAAAGATTAAAATGATAGATGTGGTTGAAAATGATCCACTTACTTGGCAAAATGTGCTAAAAAATGATTTTGAAGCATCCGTTTTTGATAAATTCCCGGTCATCAGGGGGGTGAAAGCCGCTTTATATGAATCTGGAGCAATTTATGCCGCCATGAGTGGCAGTGGCTCTTCGGTTTTCGGCATTTTTAAAGAGAAGGTCAAGCTTTCGGAATTGGAGCAAAAGTTTCAGGTATTTTACGGAATTTAAGATATATAATCCTGGTCTTCTTCGCTTAAAAAAGAATTTCTCGGTCTCTGTTCAGCTTCTTGCGCTGTAAAATTTTCCTTTGTATCGCTCTTTGATTTGGGTCTCCCCATTAAAAACCCCATGAGCCATCCGCTAAAGAAAACTCCGGCCAATACACCGAGTTTTGGAACTTTAGCCTCACCGAAAATCCAAAATACCATTTCATCGTTGTTATTCATCAGGATAACAGTCAGCAGAATGGTGATACAGATGATAAAAATGCTTTTCGCACTCATGTTTAATAGGAATAGGTTAATCCGAATTCGAATATCGGCTTTCGATTTAAATTATCATTCGTAAAAATGATTTTTCCTCCTGCTTGGAAAGTGGGCAGATAGAACCTCAGCAAGTTCAGATCTGCACTCAACTCAAAACCATAGGTTCGGGGCAAAGCTGTTTTAAGATCTGTAATATTCTCATAATCGGCAAAAAAGCCAGCCTTCAAACGTTTTACATAGGCCAAGGCCCCCAGTTCCCAGTCTGGGTAAGCAAATGGAAATTTATAATCGAGTAAAATCGTGTTTTTAAGGATCTCAGGGTTGGTACTCAACTGATTGTAGCCACTAATGGTGGGGATATCATTGGTGTATTGATAGTTACCGCTGGCACGCTGATAATTGACACTGGCAGAGAGGCTGTGATTTCGGAACAATCCCGGGGCGAAAAACAACGTTTTGATGCTCAGTAGCTGACCGGAAATTTGATTCTCAAAAGGGAAATGTCTGTAGTCAATTCGGTAATTATGCCCCCATCTTGGTGCTAAATCTCTCGCACTACTCAAGTTGTTTTGTGCATAGTAAAATCCATAATGCATGGGAAATGCTATATTTTGATTGATACTGTAATTACTGGGTTGGGCAATCATGTCATATCTGGAAGTATAGCTGGTGGAGAATTCCATCCCCATGCGGCCAAACTGATTTCTGTAATTGAACCTGAAGGGTACGTCTATGTTCACTTCTGTTTCCTGTTCTCGCCAATTAAATAACACCGGAACGCCATTATTTTCCACACTCAATCTCCTCGGAATATTCGAATACCGCAGGCTGATGATGGGGTAGAGGGCCCGGTATGCCAAACCCACTTTATAACCAGAACGTCCCAAACCAGAGTAGTAAATGTAGCCGGCATTGAGGCTCATGGTATTCAATAAATTGCTCGATACGGCTTGCAGGCCCACATTCCAATCATCGGAGAAATTGCTGCTTCCCAATGTAGGTACCAAGCTGTGGAAATTCAATAGACTTTTAAAAGCACTATAAGGCTTGTAGGGTAATTGTTTTTGTGGAACCTTAGAGAAGTCTATTGGCGACACTTCTTTGTCGATAAGGGGCTTAGAATAATCAATAAAATGATTTTTGATGTCGGTTAGTGGAATGTTATCCAGATCGCTTTGCTTAATAATGCACAAATCGTAGCCATTTACCTGATAATTGCTAATTAAAAGTTCTTTACGTAACGGGTCGAATTGTGGGTAGAAGGCCCCGAAATTAGCAGTGGTAATCTGGCTGATCTGTCCAAATTGATCGATTTGGTAAATATTATCAATGCCGCTATAATGTGCTTTAAAAATGATGTTATCGCCAACATAGGCAGGTCGGGCCAGCAATTGAGCCTGATAGGGCAGGCGAGTGCTTGTTTTTTTAGTAATCAGGTTTATTTCTTCAATGGCTTTTCCTTGCTGATTTACTCTCAGATAAACAATTTTGTCGCCACTTGAGTTGTATTTAGGCGTTTGAAGAATGCCTGTATCAGCGTTCAGATATTTGGCAATGATTTTGCCGCTGTTGGCGTCCAATTCAACGAGCATCATCCGATTACTGTAGTCAACCTGTATGGCAGCTATTTTTTTACCATCGGGCGATAAGGCCGGCGAAAAGAGTCTTGAATGATAAGTGATTTGTCGATAGGAGTTAGTATTCAAATCGTAAAGACAAATTACATTGAAGGAGCGTTTGGAATAGCGTAAGTCTACCCTGAGCTCGTCCCAAACTACCTTTCCTGCGGCATAGCTTAAATGCGCTTCTTGTTGAATCCCAATGCCGATGATTTTTTTTTCATTCCCATTCATATCTACTAAAACAATCTCTGGTGTGTGGATTTTGCTTCTTTTAAGAGCAATGATTTCCCTATCATCAATTCGATGCGGCAGTAAATAATCTTCAGGAATAGTGTTTTTTCTGAAATTAATACCGGGATAGAGCTGGGTAGGGGTTTTGTAAAGCTGCTCCTGCCATAATTTTTGGAGTTCAGTGATGGTGGCATCGTGCCATTCTAAAGTGCTCAGCCCGGTAAATTTTTTGCTCGATCGGCTTAAATTCATGGGTCTGATCAGGTTTTTGCTCATATCACGCAGTAAAGTGTCTAAAATCATGGGTCCATGATCTCTTCTCAGCTTGGTCATCATCGTATAACCTAATTGGTAATAACCCGGTGTGCGGTCTTTAAATGAGCCCAGAAAGTTTTTGGAGTAATTAAACTCACGGCCGGAAAGTAAATTCGCCCTGAAAGGCATTTCCCAGCTTGGCTGACGACCCCGCCCAGCAGTGGTCAGCGTGGTTTCTGTAACCACGGCATCTCCCTCAAAGAACCAGGCTGGCAGCGTAACGCCAAATATGGTGAAGGCAAGTGTTTCAAATAGTGGAGCTCGCAAATTGCCTGAGATCTTATCAACCTGAACAACGTGTCGCAATTCGTGAACGGCCAAGCTGTTCAACCAGTCCTGGTAGTCGAACTCCTGACCGGGTATGGCATAGAATTCTGAGCGACGGGGAGCAAGCTGTACAAAGCCGTTAGACTCTACGGTTTGGTTCTGTAAAATGATACTGATCCTTCTGGGTTTTTTGTTTAGGCTGTGACTGATCTTCTGGATCATATAGTCTAAACTATTCGCAATTCTTTGTGCTTCAGTTTCGATAGAGTCGGGGTAGAGGATCTGAAAATTTTCGGTATTGATTTGCCGCCATTTGATACCCGGGGGATTCTGTCCACCCTCAAAAATTTGTGCCTGAACTTTATATAAATTAATACTAAAAATATTAATACATAAATAGCTGATTAATAAGTATTTAAGATTTATATTTTTAGCTATTTTTTGCATTTGCTATTAAAATTAGTATAAACTTGTATTTTATTTAAAATATTACTTTATTATTAATTTGTAAATAATTGATTTATAAGTTTTTATAATTGATATTATTTAGCATTAATTGTTCTTAATTATGATCAAAAATAGCGATTTTATCTGTTTTTTGCACAGGAATCTTTTCTTCTATTTCTCATCCATTTATAAACGTAATATCCGACTGAATCGTACTTAAAAATTTGCAAAATGATGCTAAAAGTTTTTGGCAAGTTGTACGAGCTATCCCCTACCCCGGGGTGGAGCAAGCCAGGAAATTTTTATAGTAACTCTTTAAAAAAACTAAACCAATGGAGCCTGCTTCTTCAGCCTTCTGTGTTCAATTTTATTCTTGATCAGTGGGAATAAAAAGATGGTGATAATCACGATGGCAGCTCCCAGGTAAAACCCGCCTGTCATTTGTTCTTTCTTACCAAAAAACAGGAATGCCAGGAGAATGCCATAAACTGGTTCCAAGTTGGTAATTAATGCCACACGGAAGGCGGTCAGTTCCTTCATTACCGAAACGCCGGCAACATAAGCTCCTGCGGTACAAATGGTCCCTAAGATGAGCAAATAAGTCAAATCGGACATATTTAAACTCATTTGGCTATCAAAACCATTTGCGAAGAACAAATAGAGGGAAATCCAGAACCAGGCGCCAATTAATTCATAAAAGCCTATAATGGGAGCGGGCCGATTTTTTACCTGTTTCGCATTGATAATGGAGAATAAACTGGCAAATAAGGCGCTTGATAAACCGAAAATAATGCCCCAGAAGTATTGATACTCAAATTTAAAAATGATGAAAATGCCCAAAATGATGAATAAACCGGTCAAAATCTCCAATTTAGAGATCTTCTTTTTCTCCAATATGGGCTCTAGAATGGCCGTAAATAAGGTTAAGGCCGATAAACAGACCAAAGCTACAGAGACCGTAGCAGATTTGATGGATTGAAAGAAGAGAATCCAATGTGCACCAACGATGGCACCTGTAAAAAATAGCTTTAAAAATGTGCTTTTGCTCACCTTTATATTCGTTTTACTGAGCTTAAAGTATATTCCCAGTGTAATAAAAGCAATCAATACACGGTACCATACCAAATGGAAACTGGAGATGCTGATGAGTGCTCCTAAGATGCCTGTAAAACCCCAAACTACAACGGTTAGGTGGAGGATAAGCAGGTTACGCTTAGATCCGGTTAAATTGAATAACTTATTCATGTTATTTGGGGGCTTTGAGCATCAAGTAATAACCCAACAATCCGAATATTACATTTGGAATGCATACTGCAATAAGTGGTGAAAGACCACCTTTGAGTGCAAACATGGTTGAGAATTGCATGAAAAGGATGTATGCAAAGCTGAGGAAAATGCCAATTCCGAGCGATAAGCCAACTCCGCCTCTTACTTTGCGTGAGGATAGTGATACCCCCATTAAGGTGAGTACAAATGCCGACAATGGATAAATAAAGCGTTTATACTTTTCGATCAGCAGGTTGTCCATTACTCCGGTTCCCCTAATTTTCTCTTTACGGATCCGTTCGTTAATTTCCCGCATGTTCATGGCTTGATATATGTTATCGTATACCTTGAAATCATCCGGATTCATATCTAAAACCAGGTCTTTTCGGTAGCCGGTACTCATTTGTTCTTTGAGTCCGTTAATCCTTCTGATGGAGTAATTTTCGATTTGCCATTTTCTTTTTAAAGAATCCCAACTGATCCGGTCTGCCACTAATTTTTCTTTCAATAACTGACCATCAAACTTCTCCATATTGAATCGGTAGCCAATTTTATTGGTGTTATCAAATGATTCAATATACACGTATGTTTTTTTGTCCAAACGCATGTGAGTATGCATTTTGGTATTGGTGCTAACAGGGTCAATGTAGGTGTTCTCAAAATCGATTTTCAACTGGTTGGTTTCCGGAATAATGAATAAATTGAAAACAAGAGAAACAACGAAAATAATGCTCGAGGCGATGAAATAAGGTCTCAAAAACCTTTTAAAGCTGGCGCCGCCACTTAAAATGGGCACAATCTCGGTTTGATCGGCCATTTTAGCCGTAAAGAAAATTACAGCAATAAAATTGATGAGCGGTGAGAGCATGTTGAGGTAAAATGGAACCAAACCAGCATAATATTGGGTGATAATTTTGCTTAGTGGTGCATGGTTCTCTAAGAAATTGTCCAGCTTTTCCGAAATATCAAAAATTACGATGATTACGGTGAAAATAGCCAGGGTAAAGACAAACGTACCTAGGTATTTGCGGATGATGTAAGCGTCGATAATTTTGATCCGATCTCTCATAATCGATGAGCCAGTTGTTTCACCATTTTATTTTTCCATTCGTAGAATTCACCGGCCAGGATTTTAATTCTGGCTTGTTTCATTAACCACAAATAGAAGTGTAAATTATGTAGAGAAGCAATTTGCGCTCCTAATATCTCTTTAGATTGAATTAGGTGCCGTAAATAGGCCTTTGAATAGGTTTTATCCGCAAACAGATCACTATCTTCTTCTAAAACTGAAAAATCATTCTTCCATTTTTCATTTTGAATGTTGATGATCCCTTTACTGGTAAACAGCATGCCATTGCGGGCATTTCGGGTAGGCATCACACAATCGAACATGTCGATGCCTAAGGCTATATTTTCTAAAAGATTCACCGGTGTGCCTACACCCATCAAGTAGCGTGGTTTGTCTTCAGGCAAGACGTTGCAAACTACCTCAGTCATTTCATACATTTCCTCCGCTGGTTCACCTACAGAAAGTCCGCCTATGGCATTTCCCTCACGATTAAAAGAGGCAATGGTTTCGGCCGATTTTAGGCGGAGATCTTTGTAAGTGGACCCTTGTACAATTGGGAAAAGCGTTTGAGAATAACCATATTTCGGCTGAGTACTGTCGAAACGGTCGCAACAGCGCTTTAACCAACGATGGGTCATTTCCATCGATTTTCGAGCATAGGTATAATCACAAGGGTAGGGCGTACACTCATCAAAAGCCATGATGATGTCTGCGCCAATGGTTCTTTGAATGTCCATCACATTCTCTGGAGTGAATAAATGTTTAGAACCGTCAATGTGTGAACGAAAAGTAACGCCCTCTTCTTTTATTTTACGAACCTCAGATAGCGAATATACCTGATAGCCGCCGCTGTCGGTCAAGATAGGCCCATCCCATCCATTAAACCGATGAAGACCACCGGCTTGCTCTAAAACATCCAGTCCCGGGCGTAAATAAAGGTGATAAGTATTGCCCAGTATGATCTGAGCGCCAATATCTTCTTTAAGTTCCCGCTGATGAATGGCCTTTACGGTGCCTGCTGTGCCCACCGGCATAAAAATTGGAGTCTGTATCAAACCGTGGTCGGTGGTAATTTCGGCAGCTCTGGCTTTGGAGAGTTTATCTTTGGCAAGTAGTTTAAACTTCATCAGGATGTTTGGAATTGCTCGCAAAATAGCAAAAAAATCAGCGTTTTGGGCGCCTTAAATTTTCACATTTTCCAATAAAATCATTAAAAAATATCAAATTTGCTGCCTCAATTAAAATATACATGTTTCAAGATCCATTGCTTCAAATCCTCTTTTATCTTCTTTTATTTGTAAGTGCCCTACAATTGTATTTTTTACTCTTTATACAGCTGCGTTTATCCCGCTATTCTTCAAAAAATAAAACTGAAAAGCCCAATCTTCCCGTCTCGGTTATTGTTTACACCAAAAATGAGATTGAACACCTGCAAAATCATCTACAATCAATTTTGGATCAGGAGTACCCTGATTTTGAAGTAGTGGTGGTGAAAGATACAGCTTGTGAGGAGACCGCGGCAGTGCTCAGGAGTTTTTGCGCATTAAATCCGCGTTTGAAAGTTGTACAGGTGCCGGAGCAAGATCGGTATAGGAGAAATAAGAAATTTGCATTGAGCATGGGTATAAAAGCAGCTAAAAACGAACATTTGGTTTTCACAGAGTCCGATTCGCAGCCCTGTTCCGAGCATTGGTTGAAAGAAATCATGTGCAATTTTGACGAACAAACTGAATTCGTCATTTCGTATGTGCAATATGCACGGCTTCCAAGATTTTTGAACTCATTTTTCAAATACGATACTTTGATGGGAGCCTGTGATCGACTGGCTTACGCTGCTGCTGGAAAAGCTTATGCCGGCGACGGACGCAATATGGCCTACCTAAAATCCGTTTTTTTCAAAGCCAAGGGTTTTGCTTCACACATGCACATCCCTTTAGGTGAAGACCAATTATTTGTAAATCAGCATGCTAATTCGAAAAATACGAAAATTGAAATTGGGCCTGGTGCTCAGGTCATTTCTTTTAGAGAATATGATGTGATGAAATATCTTCAGGAAAAAATAGATAAAATGATGGTTAGTCGATCATTTAGTTTCATGGATCAATTCAAATTAAGACTTCAGAAAGGTTCAGGAATTCTTTTTTATGCGGCTTTAATCAGCCTCCTGGTTTTAGGATTTGATTGGAGAATTTTACTGTCGATCTATTTATTTAGAACCATCGTCTACGCTTTTGTATACGCCAAACTATTTAACCAACTCAAATACAATGAATTACGTTGGTTTTTTCCTTTTTTAGACTTCTTTTATCAGTTTTATCTGCTCCTGCTCAGTTTTATGCTTTTGTTTAAAACTAAACCGCAATGGAAATAAATGAGCATTTTTCAGAAAATGCTAAAAAAGATTATGCTTTAGTTTTAAAGGCATTAGCAGGCGATCAGAGGGCTTTTGCGCTCATCATGGAGCGATACAAAGACCCGATTTATTTCATGGTGCTCAAAATGGTTAATAACCGTGATGATGCCATGGATCTGACGGTTGATACGTTTGTCAAGGCGTTTGAGAAGTTAGATGCCTATAAGCCAGATTTTGCATTCAGCACCTGGTTATTTAAGCTGGCTTCCAATGCTGCCATCGATCACCTCAGGAGAAAACGCATTTCTCATGTTTCTTTAGATCAGATTTTAGATCATGAAGGGTCGGATCAAAGCTCGTTTATTCGTTCAGATAGCCTCAATCCGGAAGAAAAGTCTATTCAGAAACAAAATAAAATACAATTGAAAGCAATTGTGGCCACCATGCCTAACCGCTATCGAGTCCTGATTAATTTGTTTTATTTTGAAGAATTATCAATAGAAGAAATAGCTTTGCAACTGGATTTGCCAAGAAATACGGTTAAAGGGCAGCTTTCCAGAGCAAGAATTTTATTGCACACCATCATTAAAAGAAAGAAAAATTCAGGATTTTGAAGACGGCATCATCGCTTATTAACGAACATTTTAAAGACCTCAGCCCGGCACAAATCCAGCAATTTGAGCAATTAGGCGAACTATATCCTTTCTGGAACGCACAAATTAATGTGATTTCCAGGAAAGATATTGACATGCTCTACCTTCATCATATTTTACATTCGCTCGCGATTGCTAAGGTGATTGCATTTTTGCCAGGTGAAAAAGTGCTGGATGTTGGAACCGGCGGCGGTTTCCCCGGAATTCCCTTGGCCATTCTCTTCCCCGAGACACAATTTCATCTGGTAGATTCTATCGGAAAAAAAATAAAGGTAGTAAATGAGATTGCTAAAGCCTTGGGTCTCAAAAATGTGAAAGCAAGCCATATGAGGGCAGAGCAAGTAAATGATCAGTTCGATTTTGTGATTTCCAGGGCGGTGACACAGCTCAGAGATTTTTATCCTTGGGTCAGAAACAAAATAAAAAGGGGAGGTAAAAATACCCTTGCTAACGGTGTACTTTACCTAAAAGGGGGCGATTTGGAAGAAGAAATTGCCAATTCGGGAATTAGAGGTATAAAAAAATATCGTATAAGTAAATTTTTTTCACAAGAATTCTTTCTTACCAAATTCGTTCTTTATTTTCATGCACAATAATCATTTGTGTCTATCTATCATTTATTGGCTTTATCGCGGGTTCCGGGTATTGGAGCCATCACCGCAAGGGCTTTATTAACTTATTTTGGCTCAGCAGAACAAGTTTTCAAGGCCTCTAAACTACAATTATGCGAAGTCCAGGGACTTGGTCCGAAATTGGCATCCAATATTCTTAATTTTCGTGATTTTGACTGGGTAGGAGTAGAGCTTGATTTTATAGAGAAGTATCAAATCAAATCTATCAAATTTGGTGATCCAAACTACCCAAAACGTTTGGCACAATGTGAGGATGCACCATTTTTACTCTTTTATCGTGGAAATGCGGATCTCAATCAACAGAAAATCATCAGTATTGTTGGTACCAGATCGGCTACTGCTTATGGCAAACGATTGTGTGAAGAATTGGTAGCATCATTAAAAAATCATCAGCCTTTAGTGGTGAGTGGATTAGCCTACGGCATTGATTTTACAGCTCATCAGTCCAGTTTGGATCATCAACTTCAAACTATTGGCATATTGGCCCATGGTCTGGATCGTATCTATCCAAGGGCTCATCAGTCAATTGCACGACAAATGCTGCAATGTGGAGGATTGCTAACTGAATTCCCTTCTCAAACACAGCCCGATCGGGAGAATTTCCCGAAACGAAATCGAATTATTGCTGGTTTGGCCGATGCAACGATTGTAGTGGAGGCTCATGCGAAAGGAGGAGCTTTAATCACCGCCGAATTGGCAAATGTTTACAATAGAGACGTTTTTGCTTTTCCCGGTAGGGTGAATGATGAGCAGAGCTTGGGTTGTAACTATCTGATCAAAACACATCGAGCCCAATTAATTTCGCAGCCTTCAGATCTGGAGTATTTATTGGGTTGGGATGCGGTGAAAGACAAAACATCAACACCCAAAATCATTCTCAAAGAGCTCAACAAAGATCAAACTCTGGTTTTTGAGATGATCCGCGACGAATCACCTATTGGAATGGACGCTTTGTTGCTTAAGACTGGTTTGGATCAGGGAAGGCTGGCCATGATCATTTTGGAATTGGAATTAATGGGGTACTTGCTCACCTTGCCAGGGAAACAATTTCAGTTGGCATAAAAAAAGCCAGCCTGCAATTGCAGACCGGCTTTTTTATCAAAATATCGGTAATTAAGGTAGCTTGATGGCGTAGCCGACGGAGAAGCTGATACTACTGTTTTTCGCTTTTATCTGGTCAGAAAGTGCGTTTGGCATGTTATTGCTCAGGCCTAGTTGGTAACCTAAGGTGAAATTTAAACCGAGTGGCAACTGATAGGAACTGAGTAAATTGATACCAAAATCTGTTGGTTTCAAATCATCATCCATTGCATTTCCAAACTGAATATCAGCATCTTGACCACCACTTGATGATTTACCTGAAAGAGCATAAGAAAAGTAGGGCCCTGCGCCAAATGAAATGCTGCCTAATCCTAATCCAACTCTGGTTCCGAAATAAAGCGGTACTTTCAGATACATCAGATTTATTTTTGCTTCTTCCTGGCCGTCAACAATTTTGCTTCCGTGGCCGCTTAGTTCTAAACCGGGCTGCATAAAAATTTTAGGCAATAGTTTGAATTCAGCATAAGCTCCAACTTGAAAGGAAGTGGCAAACTGGTTGTCAATTTCAACACTTGGATCGACATAGTCGAAATTGATCTTCGATAAATTTACACCTGCTCTGGCGCCAAATCTGCTCTGAGCGCTAACATAAATAGTGCCAATTGAAAGAAAGCTAATTAAAAATAATCTTTTCATAACGTTTCGTTTTATTAGCAAAAACGTCTAAGCTCATGAAATATTGTTCAATATTCTTTCAATAATATTATTTTCAGTTATTTCTTGCATACAGGCAAGATCGACTTGATTGAAGACATTACTAACGTATGCAGTATAGTGCTGCCTGACAGACAGTCGATCTCTTCATGGAGATTGGACTAATTCTCCATTTTTTTCAAAATAATCCATGGTTATACCTTATGCCATGAATGATTTAATAGCTTTCTTCTTGAGTGCTAATCTCCGAGAAGTCCAAGAACAGAGAGTAGCTTGTTATATGCTTTGGACCAGGTGCGCTGATAACGTAAGGGTCCGCCTAAAACTCTTTTGTAAAACTCCGGATGTCTGGAGTTTAATATCTCATTGATTTCTTTTTTGAGCTTCCTGGTTCTGATTCTTTTAGAATTACTTCTTATCCGATATTTATATCCAACAAAAGGTAGTCTAAACACTTCTCCGCCATCTTTTAACATTGAAATCCAAAAATCCCAATCTTCTCTTCCTAGTAATTTTGGATAGTAACCACCAATTCTTTCCCAGTCCGATTTTCTGTAAAGTGCGCATACACTTAAAAGATTTTTTCGTGCTAATAGGTTTAAATTAAAGTCAGGTAACTTAATCAGTCCGCTTTTATTACCAAAATATTCACCTTCGGCAGTAACTACTTTTATATTAGGATTAGATTCTAGCACTTTTACTGCTTCCTCTATATACTTTTCGCAAATCATATCGTCAGAATCAACAGGCAGAATATAGGTGCCCTTAGCATTTGAAATCCCTAAATTTCTCGCAACCGATACACCTTGATTTTTTTGTTGGTATAAAAATATGTTTTCATGTATTGCCCGGTATTTTTCAGCAATTTGAAGAGACTTATCCGTTGAGCCGTCGTCAACCAATATAATTTCAATATTGCTGTAAGAGCTCTCCAGTATCCAGTCTAAAGTTTGAGCTAAGTAATCTTGAGAATTGTAGAACGGGACTATAATAGATACTAAAGGGGCCATATTATAACTAACGATTTGGGATATTGCTCAAAGGTTTAACAAAACAAGTTATACTAAATTGCAGGAGAATTTCTAAAAATCAGACTAAGGGTCGTTTTATCATCTCAAAGAAGTCGTTTTTAGATTTTATCTCGCTTATTTAAAAACTTTTGAAAATAATATTTAATAGGGTTTTTGTACTTCAACAATTTCCATGGTCTACTACCGTGAGGTTTATGTAAAACAGGGGTTTTTATGAGTAAATAGTTTTCGAACCCTAATTCAATAGATTTATTTGATATAAATACGTCATACCAATCTTTGCTATCATTGAGATTTTGGAAAGAGTAGGCTTTTAGTAAATCATGGGTTAATAAAGTACAACAAAAGCTCAAGCTTCGCTTTGTGCTGATAATTGGCCTTGACTCATTTTTAAACTTTAGGTAAGGGAAATTGACTTTCTCGTTTTCGTCAACCGTAATAGCACCTACCATCCCAATATGATCTTGTTTTCCATAATCAATCATTTTTTCCAATGTATCATTTTTGATGATTACATCAGATTCTACGATTATTAATGGGAGATTTTCTTTTAAAGCTATTTGCTGGGCATTTTGTAAAACCAGCCGATAATTTGGGGAAGGATGGGTCGTAATGTCCTCCAGGTTTATCAACTCGAATCCATAGGTATCTACGGCATCTTCGAGTGCTTTTTTAGTTGTATCTGTACTAAAATCATTATAAACAATATGCTTAACCTTGCAGTTACTGTTTGCTATTGCTTTAATAGTTTCTAAAGTGGTTAATATAGAGTCTTTAACCGGAGTAATTGCAATTGCTTTTATCATCAAATTTTTTCTTTTAATAAAGTAGGTATTGCAAACTTACAGAAGTTGCTTTGCTTTCTTACTTTCAAAAAATGTTGTTATTCTATTTACATCGAAGGAATTTAAGCACATCTCTTTAGACAACCCGCCTTTACGGCCCACCAAAACCCCATAATACATATCATAGAAGCCCTCCGTACGGTGCGCATCGGGGTTAATGGCCAGCATTACACCCTTTTCAAGGGCATATTGGTGCCAACGCCAATCCAAATCCAATCTTAGAGGATTAGCATTGATTTCTATGACTACTCCATTTGCTGCACAGGCATCAATCACTTTTTGATGATCGATCGGGTATGCACTTCGGCTGAGTAATAATCTCCCGGTAGGGTGGCCTAAAATAGTGGTGTAGGGGTTTTCGATGGCTTTAATGAGTCGTTCGGTTGCTTTTTCTTCCGTCATTTTTAATACGGAATGTACCGATGCTGCCACAAAATCGAAACTGGCCAGTACTTCATTGCTGTAATCGAGACTGCCGTCGTACAATATATCCGACTCAATACCCTTAAAAATGCGAAATGGAGCTAATAATTGATTTAATTTATCAATTTCGCGATGTTGGGCAGCCACCCGGATTTCATTTAAGCCGTTGGCGTAAAATGCTGATTTAGAGTGATCACAAATGCCGAGGTATTCCAGTTTTAGCTGATCGCGGCAAAACAAGGCCATCTCTTCTAAAGTATGAACGCCATCACTCCAGGTGCTGTGGTTGTGTAAGCTGCCTTTCAGATCACTTAGTTTAATTAAAACGGGCAATTGTTGTTTGGATGCTTGCTCTATTTCTAAATTCCCCTCCCGAAGTTCCGGTTCAATAAAATCAAGACCAGCCATTTGATAGATTTCCAGTTCCGATTTACCCGAAACTGGTTTGTCGATCAACAATTTTTCCAAATTGTTGACATGTGCTGCGTTTCCAGTGGTGCGTATCAGCTCCCAGCCAAAATCGGCGTTATGGCAAAAATGGAATTGGAAATTAACACCTTCTTCAGACTGCATAAAGTTCTTTTCATCGAGCACAATTTTCAAGCCCACCGGTAAATGAGCAGACTTGAAATCTATCGCTAATTGTCCGATCAACACATCCACCTGATCAATAATTTCCATTCTTCGCCGGTAATCACCACTAATACTGATGGCGAGGTTAGGAAAAGCATTTTTTAGATCTAAGATTAATTTTTCGGCAATTGATTCGACTTTTGCATACAGCATACGTCCATTACTTGCCATTTTGAATTCAATTACCTTCAAGATTTCTTCCTGGGTTTTGAGTCCGAAACCTTTGGCTTCTATTAATCTGTTCTCATTGCAGGCATACAGTAATTCTCCTACACTTTCTATCCCCAAATCTTTCCAAATCACAGCTACCTTTTTAGGGCCTATCCCTTTGATCTGCAGGATTTCCAAAACGCCCGGGGGAGTAGATTCTATCAAATTGTCGAGCTCCGAAATGCTTCCATTTTGAATCAATTCGTCAATTTTTACTGCAGTACTTTTACCAACACCCTCCATTGTACTCATTTCTTCCAAAGATTTTGAGGCAATCGGGAAGGGGAGTTTATCTATTTTAAAAGCAGCATTGGCTATTGACCGCACTTTGAAGGGATTCTCATCGTATAAATCCAACAATTGACTAAAGAGCCTAAGCGTACGAGAGATGGTTTTATTTTCCATAGAAATCAAAAATAAAAAAAGCCCTCCGTGATTATGGAAGGCTTCTAGAAATAATCATAGATTTTTTATTTGATCATCACTTCATAAGGCATGCGTGCCTGCATGCCGCTTCGGTTCAATACTGATTTAATTTGCTGGTAATAAATGTATTGATCGCCCAGTTCTTGTTTAGTGAAATAAGTGCGGATTTTATCACTGGAGGTCTCAAATATCTCTTGGAAAGGATCTTTCTGACTTGGGTATTCTACCACTTTGTAATCTTTCAGTTTAGCCATTTTTGCCGCAGATCGGATGGCATCGTCAATATTCCCCAATCTGTCCACCAAGCCGTTTTTAAGCGCCTGTTCACCCGTCCAAACTCTTCCTTGGCCAATGCTGTCAATGTAAGAAACACTTTTACGGCGGCCATTAGCTACTTTTTGGGTAAAGGTTTTGTAAATCTGATTGATTTCCTGCTGCAAAATCATTTTCTCATCTTCTTGGAGCGGACGAGTGATGCTGATGTCGGCATATTTCCCGGTTTGAACTCCATCAAAAGTGATTCCCAATTTATTATTGAAGAATTTTTTCATGTTAGGGATGATGCCGAATACCCCGATTGATCCCGTGATGGTATTTGGTTGAGCGAAAATGGAGTCGGCATTACAAGCGATGTAATATCCGCCAGATGCGGCTACATCTCCCATAGAGACCATGATCGGTTTAACTTTTTTCGTTAATTCAACTTCACGCCAGATCACATCAGATGCTAATGCACTACCCCCTGGTGAATTGACACGCAAAACCACCGCTTTTATTTTTTTATCAGTCCTTGCTTTTCTAATTGCTCTGGAGATACGCTCGGATCCGATGGTTTCATCATTTCCTTCACCGCTCATGATTTCTCCAACTGCGTAAATCACAGCAATTCTGTTGGAAGAACTCGATTTTTTTTCATTGGCAACCATCGCATAATCAGCAATGGCAACCGAATTCAAATCTTTACTTTGTACTGTGCCAGTTAGGTTTTTCAACTCACTCAGCACTTCATCTTTATATTTTAGACCATCTACCAAACGGTATTTGAGCCCATCTTGTGCAGATCTGACCAAAACCAAATTGGAGATATTGATTAGGCTATCTTTCGAAATTTTTCTGCTTTCAGCAATTTTGCTGATGTAATGATCGTACAAAGAACCGAGAAACGAACTCTCCTGTTCTTTGTTCGCTTTGCTCATTTTATCTAAAATAAAAGGTTCAACGGCACTTTTATAAGTCCCAACCTTAATAATTTGAGGTTCAATCCCCAATTTGTCTAAAGCTCCTTTAAAGAAGGTGATTTCGGTGCTGAAACCTCGAAAATCGATCATTCCTTCCGGATTAAGGTAAACTTTATTGGCCGCAGAAGCTAAATAATAAGCGCTTTTTGTATACACTTCACTGTAGGCCAGTACGAATTTGCCCGACTTTTTAAAATCGATCAGTTTATTTCTGATTTCTTCGATGCCCGCATAACCAGCTTGTATGTATGAAACATCGATGTAAATTCCTTTTATTTTTTTATCACTTTTAGCTTTGTCAATACTGATCAGGATATCATTCAGGCCGATGTTGCGTTCGTTTTCGAAACCAAAAATACCCAAATTTTCGAGTGGATTTTTGGAGGTTCGCTCGGAAATAGGGTAATCTAAACGAAGGTGCATCACCGATTGGTCTTCCACTTCCACCTTAGATTCTTCGCCAACAGTGCTGGCTATCCCTATGATAGTGAAAACAGAAATCAGTATTAATACAAAAAAAGAAAGTATGACCCCCAGCATGGAGGCAAAAACAAACTTGAAGAACTCTTTCATTTGGCGATCAATTTTTATATATATGCATTGATATTATAAAGATGAAAATTTGGCTCTTTTGTTACACAAATAATTGATAATTATTGAATGGCTACGATTTTTTTATTGCTGGGCAGCAACATGGGTGACAGTGTTAAGTTATTGGCTGAAGCTCAAAATCAGCTGCAACACCAAGTTGGGAAATTGCTCCAATCTTCTGCTCTATACCAAACGGCGGCCTGGGGCA
The DNA here is from genome assembly GCA_947458875.1 of Sphingobacteriaceae bacterium. Classification (GTDB taxonomy): domain Bacteria; phylum Bacteroidota; class Bacteroidia; order Sphingobacteriales; family Sphingobacteriaceae; genus JAIPAN01. The sequence continues at coordinate 11,959 of CANGZD010000007.1, read as the reverse complement.
ATACCGAGCAGTCCGATTTTATCAATCAGGTAATCAAAATGGAAACCAGCCTGGATCCACAAGAAGTACTTGGTACGATTTTAGCGATTGAAAAAGAGATGGGGCGTTTACGAGAGGTAAAATGGGGTCCAAGAATCATAGATATTGATATTTTATATTACGAACAAGAGGTGATCAACTTACCAGATCTCAAAATACCGCACCCAAATTTGCATCAAAGGGCATTTACCTTAGTACCTTTATGCGAAATTGAGCCTTTGTGGTTACACCCGGTGCTCCATCAAACAAATCGACAATTACTCATGGTAATAGATGATGTTTTAAGTGTACAAAAACTCCAATGATGATGAATAAGCTAAAATCTATTCAATCTACCGAGCCTGAAATTAATTTGGCTTATTTAAAAGATGTTGCCGACGGTAGTCAGGAGTTTATGGTGGAGATGATCGATATTTTCCTCCATCAAACGCCGGGATATCTGGCTCAGCTGGAAACATCCATCGAAAAGAAAGATTGGTCGAGCGTTGCGGAGATTGCACATAAGGTGAGACCTACCTTTACCTTCATTGGGGTGGATCAATTGACTCAAATCATGGCTTCCATAGAGCAGAAAGCCCGTACGGGGGAAGATTTAGCTGTAATCTCCAAAACATTCAATGAAGTTAAGCCACTCTTGACACGTGTTTTTGAGAAGTTGGCTGAAATGAGGAAAGAATTAGCTCAATAAACCCAGATTAGGCGATTGGCTTTAAGGTAAATTCATAGCTTTCCATAATCAGGTTAGCCAGCAATTTTTTACAAGCTTCCTCTACCTTTTCGCGAGCTTGAGCTTCGTTAGAAGCTTCAATTTCCAAACTGATGTGCTTTCCGATGCGCACATTCTGAATTTCAGCCAATCCCATGTTCTTCATACTACCAGTTACTGCTTTTCCTTGTGGGTCGAGGATTTCTTTTAGAGGCATTACATTGATTTCTGCGCTGAATTTCATTTGCTTGTTTTGGTTTGAATGATGGATAAGATCAAATAAAGAAAAATGATAAACGGTATTGCTGCAAATTTAAAAATAAGTAGCAAAACTACAGCCGAACCGAGCAAGAGGTAACGGTAAATATTCTCTTTCCAATCTAATTTTTTGAATTTGAGTGAAAAAAGCGGAAGCTCGGCCACTAATAATAAACTCATGATCACGCTAAGTGCCGTCAAAAATATTGGATTCAGGATTAGCTCAAAAAGGATCAAAGAGTCGCCATTTAAGATGAAAGGCAAGGAGCCTATGAACAATGCATTTGCCGGGGTAGGTAATCCGATGAAATTCTCACTTTGGCGGGTATCAATGTTGAATTTTGCCAAGCGTAAAGCAGAAAAAATCGCAATTAAAAAAGCCAGGTAAGGTAAGTAAGGATGGACCTGATTTACGTTTTTGAATAATTGGAAAACGATGAAAGATGGTAAAACGCCGAAACTCACCACATCGGCCAATGAATCTAACTCTTTGCCAATATCGCTGTATGCTTTTAGGAGTCGTGCAGCCATACCGTCACAGAAATCAAAAATTGCCGAAATTCCAATGGCATAAGCAGCAAAAATGAGCTGATTTTCTGCAGCAAAAACCAAACCTACACAGCCGCTGAATAAGTTTAAACAGGTAAGCGTGTTGGGAAGGTGTTTTTTAATCATTGGCTTTATTCCTAAGGGTGAATTCTAAACAATTAACAGTATTAACCATTCATAGATACCAGGAACTCTTCATTGGTTTTGGTGCCTTTCATCTGTGCCAGCAAGAACTCCATCGATTCTTGAGAATTCATATCGGCCAAGTGGTTGCGTAAAATCCAGATGCGTTGTAAGCTTTCGCGATCCAATAATAGATCATCTCTACGGGTGCTGGAAGCGGTTAGATCTATCGCAGGGAAGATACGTTTGTTAGACAATTTACGATCTAACTGTAATTCCATGTTTCCAGTTCCTTTAAATTCCTCAAAGATCACTTCATCCATCTTAGAGCCGGTTTCGGTTAATGCAGTGGCTAATATGGTTAATGAGCCACCATCTTCAATATTTCGGGCAGCACCAAAGAAACGCTTAGGCTTGTGCAAGGCGTTGGCATCTACACCACCTGATAAAATTTTACCGGATGCAGGCGCTACGGTGTTGTAAGCACGGGCCAAACGGGTAATGGAGTCAAGTAAGATCACCACATCGTGACCACATTCTACCATTCTTTTCGCTTTTTCCAAAACGATATTGGCGATTTTTACGTGTCGCTCTGCCGGTTCGTCAAAAGTTGAAGAGATCACTTCGGCCCTAACGCTGCGTGCCATATCGGTCACCTCCTCCGGACGTTCATCGATCAATAAAATAATGAGGTAAACTTCCGGATGATTTTTGGCAATGGCGTTGGCCACATCTTTCAGTAACATGGTTTTACCGGTTTTAGGCTGCGCAACTATTAAACCACGCTGGCCTTTGCCAATTGGGGTGAACAAATCCATGATCCGGGTAGATAAATTACCTACTTCGGTAAATAAGTTCAAACGTTCAGTTGGGAAGAGTGGGGTCAAAAAGTCGAAGGGAACACGGTCTCTCACTTCGGCAGGGATACGTCCATTGATGGCTTCTACCCGAACCAAAGGGAAATATTTTTCACCTTCTTTGGGTGGTCTGATGCTGCCACGAACGGTATCTCCGGTTTTTAAGCCAAATAACTTGATTTGAGACTGTGAAACATAGATATCATCTGGTGATGATAAATAATTATAATCTGATGAACGTAAAAAACCGTAACCATCAGGCATGATCTCTAAAATACCCTCGTTGATGATGGCATTATCGAAATCGAGATTTAATTCTTCTTTTTTAACAGCGGCCGACCTGGCTGTTTCTTGCGGTCGACGTTCGAAACGTGGAGCTTGCTCAATAGGAGGGGCGACTTCACGAAATTCTGCCTCTGTGCTTGGACTGATAGATTCCACAACGGGAGCTTCTTCGTTAGCTGAGACCTCTGCATCGCCGTTCTCAAAAAGGTTAGCATCATCCAGAGGGATTCTTGCTGGTGCAGGTTCAGATTTAGAGGTTCTGATTCTTTTCCGCACTTTGCCATCATTTGCAGCCAGTGGGTTTTCATCACCAATAGGCGCTGATGGATTGTTTAAGCCAATAATCTGATTGATAAGTTCTTGTTTTCGCAGCGTATCAGCATCGGTTACTCCCAAGCTCATTGCTAATTCACGAAGCTCTGGCACGAGCATATCGTTCAATTTTTCTAAGTCCAGCATCAAAAATTAATATATGATATAAAAAGGATGATTTCGTGCTATGTATTTATCCGAAATAAACAGGTTTTGAGTGCACCTAAATTTTGTATGAGAAATTACGATGATTTCCTGAAAACAGGGATAAATTGAGATAACGATACAATTTTAGCTAAATATTTCAATACTATCAAAAAAAATAAATATTCTTCTCACATACTTAATTTAATTATTTTCGTTCAAATTTCAACTCTCCATGACCAGAGCACAACTAATTGATCAAATACGCAGTAAACGATCTTTTTTGTGTGTTGGCCTTGATACCGATCCGGAATTGATACCGGAATCATTGAAGCACTTGCCTAACCCCGTTCTTGAATTCAATAAAAGAATCATTGAAGCAACTCATGATTTATGCGTGGCCTATAAACCGAACACCGCATTTTATGAAAGCAGGGGTGTAAAAGGCTGGGAAGAACTCCAACAGACTTGGGAATTGATCCCCAAAACCTGTTTGAGCATTGCCGATGCCAAGCGAGGTGATATCGGTAATACCTCCACCCGATATGCCCAGGCATTTTTCGATGCTGATAGCTCCGGTATGAGTTTCGATGCCATTACCGTTGCACCTTATATGGGCAGCGACTCGGTTAAGCCATTCTTGAAATTTAAAGATAAATGGGCCATTTTATTGGCTCTAACTTCGAATGAGGGGAGTCATGATTTTCAATTTCTCAATGCTGATGGTTTGAAGATCTTCGAACAGGTAATTCAGAAGGCAACCAGCTGGGCTGGCGCAGACCAGTTGATGTTTGTGGTGGGGGCAACACAAGGTGAGGCCTTCAAAACAATCAGGAAATGGGCTCCTGATCATTTTTTACTTGTTCCTGGTGTGGGAGCACAAGGAGGAAGTTTGCAGGATGTATGTGAATATGGCATGAACCGCGATTGCGGATTGTTGGTAAATGCTTCCAGATCTATTATTTATGCCTCCAATGGTCCCGATTTTGCCGAGAAAGCCCGCGAAGAAGCTCAAAAAATACAGCTGGAGATGGATGTTCAGCTAAATAAGATAAATTTTTAATCTGAAGTTAATTCTGTAAATTCAGGAGTGGATTTTACAGAAGATTTACTCCATTATTTCTGGAAAACCGGTTTTCTTAAAACCAAGCATATCCGTGCTGTTTCTGGCGAACCAATTCAAATTATTCATTCGGGTTTTCATAATAATCATGCGGGCCCAGATTTTGAAAATGCCCTCATTCAATTAGGGTCAACTAAATGGGCCGGGAATGTGGAGATGCATTTGTATTCATCTGATTGGTTCAAACATCGGCATCAATTGGATGATGCCTACCAAAATGTGATCCTGCATGTGGTTTATAAACATGATCGAGCTGTTTTTAGAAAAGATGGCACAGAAATTCCTGTTCTGGAACTCAAATCGATTATTCCTTCCACGCTTATTAATACTTACAAAAAATTGATGGCAGCAGCGTCCTGGATTCCCTGTGATAGGGTATTAGCCAAGGTTGACGAGTGCCATCAACATGCATTTTTAAATCGGGTAATGATGGAGCGATTAGCGGCAAAACAGCAAGAAGTGTCGGAATTGCTCACGCAGCAGAAGGGAAGCTGGGATGATGCTTTTTACATTTACTTAGCCAAACATTTTGGTTTTAAAACCAATGCAATTCCCTTTGAATGTCTTGCAAAATCACTTCCTCAACAAATACTGGCGAAGCATAAAAATAAGTCAATGCAAATTGAGGCACTTATTTTTGGACAGGCAGGCTTCTTAAGTATTGATTTTGTAGATGAATATCCTGCCAAACTTAAAATAGAATATGATTTCTTGAGAAAGAAGTATGGTTTAGAACCAATTGAACCTGGTGTTTGGAAATACATGCGTCTAAGACCAGCTAATTTTCCAACCATCAGATTAGCCCAGTTTTCGGCTCTAGTGATCAAATCCCTGCATTTGTTTTCAAAGATGTTATCGATAGATGATTTAAGCAGTCTCACAACATTATTTAAGGAGTTGCCTGTGCATCCTTATTGGGAGCATCATTACCGTTTTGGTGTGCAAACGGAGAAACATGCAGTTCAAATTGGCACTAGTAGCATTCAAAATTTGTTGATCAACGTGGTGGTTAACTTCCTCTTTAGTTATGGGAAATACCATGATCAGGAGATTTATTGTTCAAAGGCAATCCATTTGCTGGAACATTTGCCCGCAGAAAACAATCAGATCACCAGGAACTACCGTGGATTGGGCCTAAAGGTTCAAACGGCTCTGGGTTCACAGGCATTGCTCAGCCTGAAGAAAAATTACTGTGAACAGAAAAAATGCTTATTTTGTGGTATCGGATCACAAATTTTACAAAGAAAAACATGATCAATCAGCTGCTAACTTTTCTTGAAAAATATTCTTTCGGTGTTTGTACCTATTTGGGAGAAAGAATGGGCATTTCCATTTTTAAAATCAGGCTTTTCTTTATTTATTCGAGTTTTTTGGCTGTTGGTTTTCCCTTAACCATTTATTTACTTGCGGCGGTGGTGCTCGACATTAGAAACTACATCCGTAAAGTAAAAAGCGTAGTCCGCGATTTTTAATCGTTTAAAATCCGAGCAATTTCTCCCCAGCCATTTTCTTTTGCCAGGTCGCCTGCGGTTTTTCCTTCCCGGCATTGCTGTTTCACCTCTGCACCTGCTTCTAAAAGCAGGATGATGAGTTCAATATTGCCTTGGCTTGCAGCCAAATGAAGCGGACTCAAACCTTCGGCTTGTGTCACATTTACCAGGGCTCCGGCTTCCAGCAACATCTTGGCGATCATATCTTGGCGGTTTAAAATTGCCTGATGAATTGGAAAGTTCCGTGAATCGTTATTCATGGCTTTGTTTACTTCTACATCTTTTATCAGCAAGTAGCGAACGATTTCTTCTTGACCAAACTGAACAGCCAGTCCCAAAGCGGTATAGCCATGATCAGTATATTGCGAGAGTTGTTCCGGGTTTTTGAAAATTTGATGCGACATCCAGTCGAACTTCCCGCAGGCGCAAGCCTCAAACAAGTCAAATTCAGTTTGGTGTTCAGCAAGGAGGTCTATGATTTCCTGATTCTTAGTCTCACAGGCATGAAGAAGGGGACTCAGATTTAGGCTGGTTTTTAAAAGCAATACGTTGGGTTCTGCAGTTAATAACTGTTTCAATGCCGGTGCATTCCCACTTTCAATTAGTTCTTCCAGGAGCTTTATCATGCTAAATTTGCATCGTCAAATAAAGATACAGTATAATTTTTTAAAGCCAATTTAAGATATCATCAGAAAGGTCTTATTTTATATATTTGTAACGAAGAAGCCGAATAATGCCCCTCAAAGGAAACCAATTTAGAAGAAGTAATACTTTACGCAATATGCCCCTCGACTCAGAGGAGCAAGATCCCATTGTAACAAGGCCAAAAACCCGTAGCAGATCCACCACCGCTTCTGCAGAGCGAATGCCAAAGTTCGATTTGGCTGGTGGCAGATTGGTGAAAATACTTGGCTTATTCATGCTCTTGCTTTCAGTTTACTTTCTGGTGGCATTTACCGCATATTTGTTTACCTGGCAAGACGATCAAAGCTATGTGATCGACGCCAACGGCGGCTGGTCAAATTTGCTGAAAACCCAAAAAGAATTAGCCCAACTGAACCCAGCTTCGTCGCTGGTAGTGCAAAATTGGTTAGGTAAGTTTGGGGCTTTGTTGTCACATCAATTTATTTATGAGTGGTTTGGCATCGCATCCTTTATCTTCATTGCAGTATTCTTTATTTTAGGTTATCGTTTATTATTCAAAGTGCAGCTCTTTCATTTGGGTAAGAGCCTCGGATATTCCTTTTTTCTACTCCTGTTCATCTCAGTAACCTTAGGCTTTTTTCATGGTTTTTTTAGCGATTTCCCTCATTTTTTAGAAGGTGAATTTGGATTTTGGGCAAACCGAATGCTGATGGCACAGATTGGTAATGCGGGTACTTTCGGATTATTGGCCTTCACCGGTTTAACTGCCCTCACCATCGCCTATAATTTCGATTTTAAGTTACCTGAACGTTCTCCAAAATATGTAGTACCCGAAACCGGCCCCGATGAAATAGTGGAGGAAGTTATTTCTGAACCGGTTGAATTCCCCCTGAATAATCGTTTTCAGGAAGAATTAGAAGCGGAAGACAAACGCATGGAAACTGCCGTTGCTGAGCCAGAGATGGATGATTTACCAGAGCCTGAGCTGATGATGGCGGATGAGGTTGATTCAGGTCCGGAAATGAGTATTGAGAAAGGAGAGGAAGAAGCAAAAGCAGATGAATTGGTGCAACAATTTGGCACCTACGATCCTAAGTTAGACCTATCTCAATACAAGCATCCGCCCTTAGATTTGCTCGAAAATTATGGCTCCAGTAAAATATCTGTGAATGCCGAAGAATTAGAAGCCAACAAAAATAAAATTGTCGAAACCCTCAATCACTATAACATTGAGATCGATAAAATTAAGGCCACCATTGGTCCAACAGTAACTTTGTATGAGATCATTCCAGCCCCGGGCGTTCGTATTTCTAAGATCAAAAATTTAGAAGATGACATTGCGCTCAGTTTGGCTGCTTTGGGTATCCGTATCATAGCGCCCATGCCGGGCAAGGGAACCATTGGTATTGAGGTCCCCAACCAAAATCCTGAAATGGTTTCCATGCGTTCTGTTTTAGGTACTGAAAAATTTCAGAACACTACGATGGAATTACCTATTGCTTTGGGTAAAACCATCTCAAATGAAGTTTATATCGCCGATTTAGCCAAAATGCCTCACTTATTGGTTGCAGGTGCTACCGGTCAGGGTAAATCGGTGGGGATCAATTGTATCCTGGCTTCTTTGCTGTATAAATTGCATCCATCACAGCTCAAATTTGTGTTGGTCGATCCTAAAAAAGTAGAATTGACCTTGTTCAGGAAAATCGAGCGTCATTTCCTTGCCAAACTTCCCGGAGAAGAGGATGCCATTATCACCGATACTAAAAAAGTAATCAATACCTTGAATTCCTTGTGTATAGAAATGGATCAGCGATATGATTTATTGAAAAATGCGCAAGTAAGGAATCTTAAAGAATACAACCAGAAATTCATCAATCGTAAACTTAATCCCGAAGAAGGGCACCGATTCCTGCCTTTCATTGTGTTGATTGTGGATGAATTTGCTGATTTAATGATGACTGCCGGAAAAGAAGTAGAGGCGCCAATTGCCCGATTGGCTCAATTGGCGAGGGCCGTAGGTATTCACCTGGTTATTGCTACGCAGCGACCTTCGGTAAACATCATTACCGGAACTATCAAGGCCAATTTCCCGGCTCGTTTGGCTTTCAGGGTATTGTCTAAGATTGATTCACGTACCATTTTAGATTCTGGAGGTGCCGATCAACTGATAGGTCGTGGCGACATGCTTTTATCGACCGGTAGCGACCTGATCCGATTACAATGTGCTTTTGTAGATACGCCAGAAGTAGAACGCGTTTCTGATTTCATTGGATCACAGAAAGGATATGATTCGGCCTGGATGTTGCCCGAGTATGTTGATGAACATGGCGAAGGTTCAAAGGATTTTGATCCGAATGATCGTGATCCGCTTTTTGAAGATGCGGCACGTTTAGTGGTGATGCACCAGCAAGGTTCAACCTCACTCATCCAGCGTAAGCTCAAATTGGGTTATAACAGGGCCGGAAGAATCATCGATCAATTAGAAGGAGCGGGCATTGTGGGTCCTTTTGAGGGCAGTAAGGCACGTGAAGTTTTATTCCCGGATGAATATGCTCTGGAGCAGTTTTTGGAATCCTTTGACGGTAAAAATTAGTAAATTGCGAACATGAAAAAATTACGCTTCATTTTAAGTGTGCTGATGTTGAACGCCGTCGCTTTGATGGCACAAACTGAAGAAAAAGCCAAATTGATTTTGGCAGAAGTGAGTAAAAAATATCGTTCTTACGATGTGATTAAAACCGAGTTCAGTTTCACACTCGATAATCCGCAGGCAAAAATTAAGGAAACACAAATTGGTACGCTTTATACTAAAACCAAGCTCAACAAATTCAAGGTGATTTTAAAAGCCCAGGAGTTAATCAGCGATGGAAAAAATCAGTGGACCTTTTTAAAAGCCGATAAAGAAGTTCAACTGAGCGAGGTGGACAACTCTTCTGATGCAATGAACCCAAGTCGGATTTTTACCATCTATGAAAAAGGCTTCAAATCACTTTTTACCGGCGATACTCGTTCTAAAGCTGGCCGCATGCTACACAATATTGAACTTACTCCAATAGATGCTAAAAAGTCTTATTTTAAAGTAAAGTTGCAGGTAGATAAGTTGAACAAGCAAATTACCCAGGCGGTCATTTTTGATAAAAACGGAAATCGCTACACTTATAATGTAAAGATATTCACGCCCAACGTGAAGGTGCCTGAAACCTTTTTTGCTTTTGATGTGAAGAAATATCCAGGGGTTGAATTAGTGGATCTTCGCTAATTTATTTTTGATTTTTTGTTCCAGCTCTGCCATTGACATCATAAAAAATTGAGGGTCGAATTCGTTACTGGGTCCTAATAATCTTTTTCTTAAAGTCTGATTCTTTATTCCAGCTAAATGGAAGATGGCGTCAATGCAATGATGCCGGTCGTGGAAATAAGCGGTCCCGCCTAAGTGTTTTAAAGCCACAAACAAGGGCCAAATCAATTGTTTTCTACCACGATCTCTAATCACATCCCAAATGCGATAATGGCTACCAAAAACCTGCTCTTGTAGTGCTAATTCTAATTGTAGGTCGGTATACAAGTTGAAATATTGGTACTCAGCTGCCGCCGCTTTTTCCCATTCTTCTTGCCAATCGAAATGATCTAATTCAGTCATGCTTTGAATCGTCAAAAGGTGTCAGTTTATGGCCACTTCTGTAAATCATTACTTCATTTGCTGTTTCAAACCTACTGAAGAAACTCAGCCATCGATATTTTTTATCTACAATGAAAAAGTCGAATAAATATGGGATTAGTATTTCGAGCGGTTCCAGGCTGCAATCGTAAACCAAATGTTTGGCTGAGGGCGATTTACCGTAAATCATCACTAACCAGAAATTGCCTTCATGCTTTAATCTTTTCAACTCTTGTAGCAATTGTGTTGCCGGAATTGACTTGATCAATTGCGCATTTTTGATGTGTAGCGACCAATTACAGAATTCACTTCCGCCCTCATTTCTCCTGATGAATTGCTGTTCAATCTTTTTTAAAATGCTCGACCAATCGCTAAATGGATCCCTAAATTGCGATTTAGAGAATTGTTGTTTAATTCGATTCAGCTTTTCTTCCCAATACATAAGACTTTATACAATATAACTTCATAACGTGCTATTTTATTATTTTTGGCAGCATGAGTCTCAGCTTCACCAACCATACCCTCGAAAAGCTCGAATCGATTCTTAAATCGGCCGGTTATAAGCTGAGGTATGAAAAAGGGAATTTCAAAACAGGGGCCTGTGTATTAGAAAACAGCAGGGTGGTGGTAGTCAATAAATTTTCGAACCTGGAGAACAAAATTCAGGGTTTGGCAGAACTATTAGCCATTTTAGACATCCCGTCAGAATTATTAGATGACAAACAAAAGCAATTGCTCCTTGCGCTCAAACAAACCAATTTAAAGCTGTGAAAGTTACTTTCTTAGGTTCCGGAACTTCTCAGGGTATCCCTGTAATTGCTTGTGAATGTGATGTTTGTACCTCAACGGATCCCCGTGACCGCAGATTGCGAAGTTCGGTATGGATTGAGGTAGATGGAAAATCTATTGTAATCGATTCAGGTCCGGATTTTCGGTATCAGCTATTGAGGGCTGGCGTGATGCAGCTGGATGCTTTGGTGCTGACTCATGAACATAAGGATCATATTGCCGGTATGGATGATATCAGGGCTTTTAATTATAAGCAAGGTGCGGCCATCAATATTTATGCACACACCAGGGTTCAAGAGGCTTTAAAACGGGAGTTCGCTTATATTTTTTCGGGCGAAAAGTATCCCGGGATTCCACAAATTGAACTTTTTGATATCGATAAGCAGCATCCTTTCGAAGTAGCAGGTGTTCCTTTTATTCCTATAGAAGTAATGCATTACAAGATGCCTGTGTTAGGATTCAGAATAGGGGATTTCACCTACATTACAGATGCAAAAACGGTGAGTGAGGAAGAAAAACAAAAGATAAAAGGAACCAAGATTCTGGTGATCAATGCCCTGCAGCAAGAAAAACACCTATCTCATTTTACATTTGAGGAGGCTCTTACATTCGCAGCCGAAATAGGGGCTCCACAAACTTACTTTACGCATATCAGTCACAAATTGGGGAAACATGGGGAAATTTCATCAAGCCTACCTGAGGGAATTTACTTGGCATATGATGGCCTGATCCTGGAGATCTGAAAAGTGCCCGGAACGAGATTCGAACTCGTACGTCCTTACGAACGCCACCCCCTCAAGATGGTGCGTCTACCAATTTCGCCACCCGGGCAATCTAATTTATAAAGAACACTGTGCCCAGGGAGAGACTCGAACTCTCAAGCCTATTACGGCAACGGCTTCTGAGACCGCAACGTTTACCAATTTCGCCACCTGGGCCACTAGGGAGTGCAAATATAAAGATGCCCTTGGATAATTCTGC
>CANGZD010000006.1 GCA_947458875.1 Sphingobacteriaceae bacterium | reverse complement strand
TGAGTCTGATATCTACGCGATTCTTTAATCATTCATTATTCACTTTAAAAAGATTTAAAAGCAATGGCAAAACAAGTAAAATACAATGTTGAAGCTCGTGACGCCCTGAAAAGAGGTGTTGATATTTTGGCAAATGCCGTAAAAGTTACTTTAGGACCAAAAGGTCGTAATGTAATTATTGATAAAAAGTTCGGATCGCCTGCCATTACCAAAGACGGTGTATCTGTAGCTAAAGAAATTGAATTAAAAGACGCCCTGGAAAACATGGGTGCCCAAATGGTGAAAGAAGTAGCTTCAAAAACCGCCGATATTGCCGGTGATGGAACTACTACTGCTACCGTATTGGCACAAGCAATTGTTACTGCAGGTATTAAAAACGTAGCTGCAGGTGCTAATCCAATGGATTTGAAACGCGGTATCGACAAAGCGGTTGCGGCCATTGTCACTAACCTGAAAGGCCAATCGCAAACTGTTGGAGCCGACAACAATAAAATCAAACAAGTAGCTACCATTTCAGCTAACAACGACGAGGTAATTGGTTCTTTAATTGCTGATGCGATGGCTAAGGTGGGTAAAGACGGTGTAATTACCGTTGAAGAAGCAAAAGGTACCGAAACCGAAGTTAAAACTGTAGAAGGTATGCAGTTTGACCGTGGTTACCTGTCTCCATACTTTGTAACCAACGCTGATAAGATGGAAGCTGACTTGGAAAATCCCTACATCTTGATCTATGACAAAAAGATTTCTTCGATGAAGGAATTATTGCCAGTATTGGAAAAACAAGTACAAACCGGCAAACCATTATTAATTATTGCCGAGGATTTAGACGGAGAAGCTTTAGCTACTTTGGTGGTGAATAAAATCCGTGGTTCATTGAAAGTGGCTGCTGTTAAAGCGCCTGGTTTCGGCGATCGTCGTAAAGCGATGTTGGAAGATATCGCCATCTTAACTGGTGGTACCGTGATCTCCGAAGAGAGAGGTTACAAATTGGAAAATGCCGACTTATCTTATTTAGGTCAGGCTGAGAAAGTAGTAGTTGATAAAGACAATACCACCATCATCAACGGTGCTGGTAAATCTGACGATATCAAAGCTCGTGTGAACCAGATCAAATCTCAAATTGAGAGCACTACTTCTGATTATGATAAAGAAAAACTACAAGAGCGCCTGGCTAAATTAGCTGGTGGAGTGGCTGTATTGTACGTAGGTGCCGCTACCGAAGTAGAAATGAAAGAGAAGAAAGACCGTGTAGACGATGCTTTACACGCTACCCGTGCAGCCGTTGAAGAAGGTATTGTTGCCGGTGGTGGTGTGGCATTTATTCGTGCTATCGAATCTTTAGATAAATTAAAAGGCGATAACGAAGATGAAACTACTGGTATCCAGATCGTAAAGCGTGCCGTAGAAGAGCCATTACGCCAAATCTGCGAAAACGCCGGTATCGAAGGCTCTATCGTAGTTCAAAAAGTAAAAGAAGGTAAAGCCGACTTTGGTTACAATGCCCGCACCGATAAGTACGAAAACTTAATTGGCGCAGGTGTGATCGATCCGACTAAAGTAAGCCGTGTAGCCTTAGAAAATGCAGCTTCTATTGCAGCAATGTTGTTAACCACCGAGTGTGTGTTGGCAGATGAGCCAGAAGAAGACAAAGGTCATGCGGCTATGCCTCCAATGGGCGGTGGTATGGGCGGCATGATGTAATCTTGCCCAGCCAATAAAAAAAGCCTTCCGATAAATTTCGGAAGGCTTTTTTTTATAAGGTCATTTCGAACGAAGTATGAAATCTCTCGTTCACGTAAAAGTGATTGCTCCTCCTGATCGTCGTTGAACTGACGGAATATAGGAACAATTGAAAATTTTCTCTAACATTGAACTTCTAATAACCGATGTCACACACCGTTCGTCTCAATAAATTCATCAGCGAAAGTGGGCTCTGCTCCCGTCGCGAAGCCGATCGTTACATTGCACAAGGCAGCGTTTTCATCAACGGGCGTAAAGCTCAAATTGGCGACCAAGTAAAACCCGGCGATCTGGTTAAAGTAAACGGTAATCTCTTAGAACCGCTGGAAGCTGAAGATCTGGTTTTCATAGCTCTCAATAAGCCCATAGGTATTACCTGCACTACCGAAGCAGATGTAGCCAACAACATTGTAGATTTTGTAAACCACAGCAAACGTATTTTTCCTATCGGGAGATTGGATAAAGATTCGCAAGGGCTGATTTTCCTCACGAACCATGGTGATGTGGTAAACAAAATTTTACGGGCCGGCAACCAGCACGAAAAAGAATATATAGTGAGTGTAAACAGGCCATTAAATGATGCCGTGATCGAGCAAATGGCCAATGGCGTTCCCATGATGGGAGTAACCACCAAAAAATGCAAGATTGTTCAAGAAGGCCCACAAACTTTTCGAATTATTTTAGTGCAGGGTTTGAACCGCCAGATTCGCCGGATGTGCGAATATTTCGGCTATGAAGTGACCAAACTGGAGCGGGTACGCATTATGAATATTAGCCTTAAAGGTTTACCCATTGGCGACTGGCGTGACCTGACGACAGAAGAAATGGCCGGCATATACGCCTTAACAGCTAATTCATCCTCAGAAGATATACGACAGCCTAAAGCAGAGAAATCTGCCAAAATAAAAACCAAATCTGCGCCAAAATCGCAGAAACCTGGTAAGGCAACACAAAGCAAAGCCCACACCAAGCCCAACAGAAATAATCCTGATAAACGAAATCGGAAATCAGGGACCAAATCAACCCGAAAAACTGGAAAAACACAAATAGGAAGGCGCTAAGCCTTTAGAAAGTAGCCAGCAATTGGTCGACCCAAGCTGCGTACATTTTACCCGAAGGATGCAGACCATCTGAAGCCAATAAAGTCAGATCGCTGGCGGCTAAACGAGAATCGGCCGTAATATCAATATAAGTAACTCCGGCCGCCATGGTCAGTAATTTATTGATGCCGTTGTAGGCATCAATCTCATCGGCCACCTGAGCAGCATCGCGGGCTTCTTTTAAAGCAAAAGGAGTGACCCCCCAGTCTGGTATAGAAATTACTCTTACTTTGCTGGCATCTCCCGAAGCAAAGTGAATTGCAAGCGCTAGTAATTGCTTAAACTCTTGCTCGTAGGTAGCTAATGGATAGCCCCTGTACTGGTTATTAACGCCAATCAATAAGGTAACCAGGTCAAAACTTTTACTTAGATTTTGTTCAGCTATGGCTGCCAGCAACTCATCCGTTGTCCAGCCCGTTTTAGCTATAATTTGAGGCTCCGCTACCGGAATATCTTTAGTTGATAAAGCAGCCTGCAATTGGTAAGGGAAGGAATCTGCGGGAACAACCGCTTCACCAATGGTATACGAATCGCCCAAGGCGAGATAAGAGATTGGCTTTTTCATTTTTCAATAAGTTCCATCTGGAATAAGCTTGCAATATGACCTTTCAATTTCAATTTCACCTCCTTCATATCCATTTTACGGCCCAGTTCCTGTTCCATTGAAGTGACGGCTTTATCATCAATCCCGCAAGGAATGATATTCCTAAAATAATCGAGATCCGGATTTACATTAAAAGCGAAACCATGCATGGTTACCCAGCGGCTACAACGTACGCCCATGGCACAGATTTTACGGGCGGTAGGTAGCTCAGGATCGATCCAGACGCCGGTGTAACCCGGATAACGCCCGGCTACAATGCCGTAATCGGCCAACGTGAATATAATGGCTTCTTCGAGTGTTCTCAAATAGAGGTGAATATCCGTAAAGAAATTATCTAAATCTAAGATGGGATAACCTACCAACTGCCCAGGACCATGGTAAGTGATATCGCCGCCACGGTTAATTTTATAATAGCTGGCTGATTTTTCTGCTAAACCCTGCTCATCCAAGAGCAGATTTTCGGGCTTGCCGCTCTTGCCCAGGGTATACACATGCGGATGCTCTACAAACACCAAATAATTAGGGGTAGGCTGCGGGTTTTGGCTATCGCGATTTTCGGTTTTAATACGCACCGTTTCGGCAAAAACAGCTTCCTGCTTGTCCCAGGCCTGCTGATAATCCAGTTGAGCCCAATCCTGAAAGTAAACCTGCTTATTTTGCATACAAATCCTCCTCAGTACTCACATATGCTAACATGTAATGCTCAAACTTTTGAAAATGAATTTCAAATGGCCAATGTATACCTGGTGCCTGGAGTTCAGCTTGTAAACTACCCGATTCCTGGTAAGAAAAAGGTAGCAAACGGATATGATCCTTGAAAGAAATGGTACTTCGCCCCTGCAATTTATAAATTGCTTCTTTGGCACACCAGCATACATATAAATGCTCAATCGGAAATTGAGTGTCAATAAAATTTAGCTCTTCCTCACTCATGAATTTGTTAGCGATGCGCTCAATTTTATTTTTGATGATCTCGATATCAATACCCACCAATCTGTCTTCGCTGATCATAACCGCAGCGTAATCATACGAATGACTCAGAGATATATGGTGAGGGAAATTGACCAAATAGGGTTTACCATGTTCATCCACCTGGCAGTCAATATAATCGGGTGTATTGATCATCTTGCGTAACAACACCCGGGTACCTAACCAATGCAAGTAGCGCTTATCATGTTTAAGGTTATCTAAGTAGGCCTTCTCCCGCTCATCTAGTTGCAATTGGGCATACAATTCCTCCGCACTTTCTTCTATTTTCCAAATTGCAAAAGAAGTTTTCGGATCGATATTTTTTTGAAACGCGAAAGCCATGGCTGGTAAAATTACAGGTTAATTCGGAGTGGGCAAAAAATGATTCAGGACCTTGGTTTTTATCCTTAAAATAATTGCTATTTTTAGAGCAAAGCAGATCCTCATATGATACTTTCCGATAAGCGTATTCTTGAAGAAATTGAAAAAGGCACCATCATTATCGAACCATTTAAGCGAGAATGTTTGGGAACCAATTCCTACGATGTGCATTTAGGCAAATACCTGGCCACCTACAAAGACCGGGTGCTGGATGCCAAATCTCACAATCAGATCGATCATTTTGAAATACCTAAAGAAGGCTTTGTATTGCAACCGAACACCTTGTATCTCGGGGTAACGCTTGAATATACCGAAACCCATGCCCATGTACCCTTTTTAGAAGGTAAATCGAGCACAGGCCGTTTGGGGATTGATATTCATGCCACAGCCGGAAAAGGAGACGTAGGTTTTTGCAATACCTGGACGCTGGAAATTTCGGTGGCACAGCCGGTGCGGGTGTATGCAGGTATGCCCATTGGCCAGCTGATTTATTTTGTGGTTGATGGAGCTATTGAAACCATGTACAACACCAAAGGCAATGCCAAATACAATCATAAAACTACCCGCCCGGTAGAAAGTATGATGTGGAAGAATTCATTTTAATAACACACCTATGAACACTTTTAAACTAAGTGTACGCGACAAGATCGCCTACTTGACTTTAAACCGCGGCACCTCTAATGCCATTAACTCCGAAATGGTGCATGAGCTGAAAGATATGCTCGGCAACTTGGAAAAAGATGAGCAAATCGGAGGACTGATTCTGACAGGAAATGAGGGATTTTTCTCTGCCGGACTGGATCTGATAGAACTTTATAACTACAACGAAGCCGAGATTAAACAATTTTGGCACGATTTCCTGGATATGGTAGCCGTTTTTGTGGCTTTCAAAAAGCCGATGATTTCGGCCATCAGCGGGCATAGCCCGGCAGGTGGCTGTGTTTTGGCTATTTGCAGCGATTACCGGATCATGGCCGAGGGGAAATACATCATCGGTTTAAACGAAGTGCCGGTAGGCATCATTGTGCCCGATAGCATTTTCCATATTTATGCTTTTTGGCTGGGTAAAGCCAATGCCTATCGTTTTTTAATGGAAGGCAAGCTCATGCGTACGCAAGAAGCATTACAGATGGGTTTGGTCGACGAACTGGTTGATGGAAAATCACTCATCACCGCCGCCGAACGTAAAATGAAACAATACTTGGGTTTCGACTGGACCACCTGGCAACAGTCTAAAATCAATCTTCGTACAGAATTGGTACAGACAGTACAAGCCGATCAAACCGCAACCCTTGAGCTAATGCTTAAACAATGGTGGTCGCCAAGTACCCGGTCTATTCTACATACCATTATTCAAAACCTTCAAAAGAAAAATTAAGATGTACAACGAACCTATGTTGAAAGATGGTACCCTCAAAGGGAAAACCTTGGTAGTAACTGGAGGCGGCACCGGCTTGGGGCGTTCCATGAGTAAATATTTCCTGCAATTAGGGGCCAATGTGGTCATCACCAGCCGTAAGTTAGACGTACTTCAAAAAACGGCTGC
This sequence comes from Sphingobacteriaceae bacterium, assembly GCA_947458875.1. Lineage (GTDB taxonomy): Bacteria > Bacteroidota > Bacteroidia > Sphingobacteriales > Sphingobacteriaceae > JAIPAN01. The sequence goes on along the minus strand of CANGZD010000006.1, from coordinate 57,636 downwards.
CGAACTGGAGACCGAAACCGGAGGTACGGTTTTAGCTTTGGCCTGCGATGTACGCAATGACTTTGAAGTTGAGCAGGTGTTGAAACAAACACTCGAGAAATTTGGTTCGGTACACGGCTTACTGAATAATGCCGCAGGCAATTTTATCTCTCCTACTGAACGTTTATCAGCCAAGGCTTTTGGCGTAATCATAGACATTGTGCTGAAAGGCACGGTAAACTGTACCCTGGCTTTCGGTAAACATTGGATTGAACAAAAACAACAGGCAAGTATCCTCAATATTGTAACCACCTATGCCTTTACCGGTTCGGGTTATGTGGTGCCTTCGGCCTGTGCCAAAGGCGGCGTGCTGGCCATGACCCGCTCACTGGCCGCCGAATGGGGGCGTTATGGTATTCGTTGCAACGCCATTGCACCGGGACCATTCCCTACTAAAGGTGCCTGGGATCGTTTATTGCCGGGAGATTTAGCTAAAAAATTCGATTTCAAAAATAGAGTGCCGCTCAAACGCGTAGGCGATCATCAGGAGCTGGCTAACCTGGCAGCTTACCTGATGTCTGATTTCTCGGGATATATCAATGGCGAAGTGATTACCATAGATGGTGGCGAATGGTTGCAGGGCGCTGGTCAGTTTAACGGACTTGAAGCGGTGACTCCCGAAATGTGGGATATGCTCGAAGCGATGATCCGAAATACCAAAGGAAGCTGATGAAACGGGAGAATATCAGTTCGGGCTCTCCTTGGGAGGAAATAGTAGGTTACTCGAGGGCGGTTCGTGTTGGCAATTTGATAGAAGTAGCCGGAACTACAGCCATGGATGGCGATGTGATGATTGGGAAAGGTAATCCTTATCTGCAAACACAATTCATCCTACAAAAAATAGAAAAAGCCCTTATCGAAGCCGGTGCCGGTCTGAATGAGGTGGTAAGGACAAGGATATTTATCACCGACATTAATCATTGGGAAGACATTGGAAAGGCACATGGTGAAGTCTTCAAGCATATTAAACCGGCCAGCACACTAGTGGAAGTAAGCCAGCTCATTCATCCCGATTTGCTGGTAGAGATCGAAGCTACTGCGATCATCTCACGATAAATCTTATTTTTAGAGCCGACATGGGAACGCAAACGCAGGAGCAAACTTTCACACTCGACGAAATTTTAACTTCATTAAAGGAAATTCATCGGCTCATTTTATGGAACGATGACGTAAATACTTTCGACCATGTGATCCATTGTCTGATGCATTACCTCGATTATTCCGAACATCAAGCCGAAAAGATAGCCTGGACTGTCCACAATGAAGGCAAATGTGCCGTATTGGAAGGCTCTTTTACCGAAATGGAAATCTACCGTAAGATTTTACAACAAGAGGGCTTGACGGTAAGTGTTGAATAAAACCAATTTTATGAAAAAAATTCCCGCTTATTATCTTTTCGCACTTGTCGTTTTTATGGCACTTAACGCTTGTCGTAAAGCGGAAACGAATCCTGAGATACAAGCGGAAAGTGCCAAATTATTCAACATCAATGATGTTCCTGAAATTAAATTACAGTTTTCCCTTGCGGAGTGGAATAGGTTGCTGGCTAATTATGATTTGAACCCTAAAAATGAAACTAATGTGGTTTCTAAGTTCACTTATACCCTCAACGGTAAAAACACCAATTTAGACAGTATTGGCGTAAAACTACGGGGCAATAGCAGCAGAAGAAGACCCGAAGGCTCATTTGGCCAAACCCACAATACAGTTAATCCCGAATGGAATCATTGTCATTTCGGATTGGATTTCACAAAGTACAAATCGGGACGGTATTTCAGTGGTTTGGATAAAATGATTCTGAAGTGGTTTAAAGATGACGCCAATTACGTAAGGGAAATTTATTGCTACGACCTTTTTAAAAGATACGGCGTGTGGACAGCGCCCCGTGCCTCTTATACCAAACTGAGTATTTACGTGGAGGGTGATAGCAAACCCGCTTATTACGGAGTATACTCAATGATTGAACAGATAGATTCCTATTTTATTGCCTATCGCGAAAAACTATGGGGCCCGGGGGTAGGAAATTTGTGGAAGTGTACCTATAATCTTAACGGTCCGGCCGATTTGGTAAGCATAAAAGATATGGGAGTGGAAGATGTGAAGCTCGACCCTTCAAAATCAAAATATTTTACCTACGATTTAAAAACAAACAAGTCACAGTTAGAAACAGCAAAAACAGAACTCAGCGCCTTCATTACCAATCTGAATACCAAAACTGGGGCAGACTTCGAGCAATGGATTGCTCAAAAGATGGATGTAGATTTGTTTCTCAAAACCTATGCAGTAAATGTATTGGTTGGCATGTGGGACGATTACTGGGGGAATGGGAATAACTACTATTTATATTTCAGCCCTAACGGCAAGGTATATTTTATTCCTTATGATTATGACAATACGCTGGGTACATCCTTATCCAGTTTCTATTTCAATACCGGAACTCAGGATTTATTGAATTGGGGTAAAATGAGGGAGAGCCCGCTCATCACCAAAATTCTTCAAATCGAGAAATATCGTAACAAATACAAATCGTACATCACAGAGCTAGCCAGCCCGGGCAAAAATCTATTCAACGCAGAGAGCAGCATGTCGCGAATTGTACAGTGGCAAAACATGATTAGCCCTTATGTGGCCAACGATACGGGCGAAGATATGAACATTCAAGACTTACCGGCATCTTGGGGAACCGAATCTTATTATCGTTTACTGAGCGGGAACGATGCCGCAGGACAAAATGGACCAGCCAATTATTTTAAAACCAGGATTAAAAACATTCCCTGGTTAAATTAAATTATTCCAATCCGTCTATCTTGATGGAAACCTTTCCCTTGGCCACCATCATGGCCACAATGGCTTGCGGTGTTAAAGTAATTTGACCCGGACTCAGTTCTGTCATCTGTCCGTTTACATTAATCCCTTTTATTGGCTGATAATTACTCAGGTAGGCAGCCATTGTTTTTTGGCCGTTGTTCAGGTAATCGGCAATAGAAAAAGTGCAGCTTTCCTGAATTTTTTTGGCAATGAGGCCGTGTACCAGCCAGTCGGCTGTTTTGAGTAGTTTATTTTTTGAATCGAGCACGAAATCAATCCCGTCTAAGTAGATTTCTTTTTTGTCTACATTATATTTTGGCGTACCGCTGAGGTAAAAATCGCCATTTACAGAACCGCTCATGTTCACTGCAACGATCAGCTTGCCATCTTTTCCCCATAAATCAATTTTATTTACGGTAACGGCACGTTTCCCCGATTCAAATTTTTGCCCTGCAAAGTTTTTTTGCATCAAAGCAGCTGCATTGGCGTAGGTAACCACACCTGCAATGCTGGCCTTGAAATCAGTACCGTTGGGCGCCGCCGGCTGTAGACTGAGTTGATTTTTATCAAATTTAACGGTGGGTTGCGAATTAATGGCCGTTTCTAAATAAGCCTTCATCCCCAAATTAAAACTGATTTTTTTGTTAGCCAATGTAGTAGGGCTGGCAAACATGGCTAGCGGCTGAATGCCCAGCCAAACTTTGTAATCTGGATTAACTTCTACGGGTTTGCTGAGTTGCTCTAAGGCGTTTAACACATATGGTTTCAGATCGAAGGATTTGGCAATGGCCTCATCCACTTTTTTAGAAATTTTTCCTTTGAAGAGGGAAATGGCGGGATTGATGAGGTAGGTAACCGGAACATTTTTCCCCATCACCACTATACTTGGGCTTTCCACCCAATCAATCTCCTGAATTTGAGTGTTGGTTACCAATTTCCAGTTCTGAATATTTACCGCAGAATTTAAACGAATAATGCCATTCAGATTTACTTCGCGGGTATCGTAGGCCGAAAAACCGAATTTTTCGATCCCATAACGCACTTTAGCCCATACCTTGAGCGGTAATGCCATTTCGAGCTTCCCCGTATTTTCCTTGATAAGAATGGGCGACTCTTTCCAGACCTTTAGCATTACATTATCATCTTCTAACACCTGATCATCGTAAATTAAGCCACTCAGGTATTTATTGGTCTGGTTTTGCAGATCAGCCACCTGAATTTCTAAAGGCAAGTTGAGGTAAGATTCTTGCTTATCATAAACAATAGCTGAACTATAATTGGGCTCTGGCTTAAGAGCAGCAATTTTTGAACTGGTACTACAAGCGCTTGTTAATAAAAGCGATGTAAGAAGCAAACAAACAGAATAGGTATTTCTCACGGTATTTAATTGATGGCTAAAATTAAGCACTTCTGCCATCATCTCAAACACCTTCAAATAAACTGACTATTTGAAATATTCTTTCAAGCGCTGATAAGCTTCGGGATCGAGTTTATAAATACTTAGTCTTTTATCCTCTGCGGAGGTGGAACGAAGGATCGCTTCCGTAATTTTATAATGATGAGTCATTTTCTGATTGATTTTGTTGATCACGTTGACCCTCACACGGCGTTGATTATCAAAAGATTTGGTATGAAGCATCAGCACATCGTTCACTTGTTGACTGTTCAAACCACCTTTAGTATGCCTTTTCATCAATGCCAAGAGTAGTTTCTCTTCTGAAGGGTCAAAATAACCTTCCCTTGCATTCCCTATATTTCTTTTATATAACCAAAAGGAACCGGCGGCAGCGCACATGATACAAAAGATCAATAAATAATGTAATAAGGGAGTTTCTCTGCTGTAAAAAGGGCCCAGATATTCTGCATTTTTTAGGTACTCCTTTACAGAGAAGTATTCCAAACCACCATTATCATCACTCCAATAGTTATAAATCGTATCTCCTTTACTGAAATACTCTTTGTTGGTTACGAAAAATCGCTCATTATTTTTATATATGTAGATTTCGTTAGCTACGGGATCGATGATGTAGAGTTTATTTAGTGCCCACTGAATAAAATAGGTGCCATTCCAATAAATTTCCCTAGAATTTCGGGCCAACAACTCTTCATTGATCGAACCGAGCTCAGTCCATTGTTGATTTTTAAAATCGTACTTAAAAAACTGCTTAATTCGAAAACGCTTTAGGTCCGAAAACAGATTTTCATCGGTGCTTGCACCCGAATAAAATACATCTTCCTTGCTTGAATAACCATTAAACCCGTATTCATTAATTACTTCTGGACCTTCGTTTTGAGGAATTACTGCCTCCCATTCTGCTTTATCGAAATTGTAGGCAGTTAGCACATTTGAATAATGCCAAAATCCGTACCCACCTGCAGAATACAATTTGCCTTTTCGAACAAACGGGATGGAGCCAAAATTATATCCTCTGTAATAGGTTTGATCAATACGTCTAAGTGTGGTGGTATTTGGCACAAATTCATAAACCTGACCTGTTCCAAAAATGGTGAAATATATGTGGCTGTCATTAGCCGTATGAAAATAACTGTTTTCAAAACCTTCGGGGAGATCTTTAAGCGCCAGTGGGTCAACATTAACTTTTCCCAGAACCTCCCATTTGCCTGAACTAATTTCAGATCGCAACTCTTTTGTATCTACATTAATTTTTCGTCTAAGCGCAGTTTTATAATCAACCCATCTAATCTCTCTCGATTTGGCGTTAAGCTGTACAGTTTGACTAATAGTTAGAAATAGTACTAATAAAAATTTGGCCTTACTATTCATATATTCTGCAAAAAACAAATTAAAAAAGCAGTGAAGTAAATATAATTCTTAGTTATTCAAAAAATAGGTGAAAGTATGTGAAATCACTCAATTCACACGATATTCATCGTTTTTGGCTATTAATAATATTCTCTTTGGTCATTGAAGTAACAAACATTTTTTTTGCCTTAATAAGGGTGGGCAATTCGAATGGTCATTTCATCTACCTCTGAAAAACAGCCCTTTATTCATTTAACCTGTCGTACTAAAAAGTACGACAGGGATAAATGATATATCTCCAAAAACTGAATCAAGACTCTTATCTGTCAATTCACCAAGTCTTTTATACAAACCACCAAAAAGAAATTGGGGTTCTACAATCTATATCTCATCATAGATTAATCATCAAGTCTGTATCAAACTAATTCGATTAATCTGTATTTACATGAAAATCAAGTGTTTGTATTTTGTCAAAAATTATGTTTTATCAACAAAAGCAGGAGATCATCAATAAATTTTAGAAACACCATTTTGGCGTGTTTAAATGCAGGCTTATGCCTAATAGTACTTATAATAAATGTTGGAAAAATATCGCAATTGTTAATAAGTCTCTGATATTTAATTAGATAATTAATTGGAATTAGAATTTTTAATCCCAATATTTAATATAACTAATTATTAAAGTGGGGGCATGCCCACTATAAAAAAATGGGCGTATCCGAAAAGCCACACGAGTAGGATTAACCAAATTATAAACATTATGTTAAACTTAATGCTTGATGCATCTATGGTCATTTCGAACACTGACTACGTTGCATTTACTTTCTTTATTGGCACCATGGCCATGATGGCTGCTTCGGTGTTCTTCTTTTTTGAAGTAGGGAATACTTCCCCACAATGGAGAACCTCAGTACTCGTTTCGGGTATTATTACTTTCATCGCAGCAGTACATTACTACTACATGAGAGGTTACCAATTGGAAACTGGCGCTTCACCTGTATTCTTCAGGTATGTTGACTGGATTCTGACTGTGCCTTTGATGTGCGTTGAATTCTACCTGATCACCAAAAAAGCAGGTGCAAAAAGCAGTTTACTTTGGAAATTGATCTTTGCTTCAGTAATCATGTTGGTAACTGGTTATTGGGGAGAAGCAATTGCCAGAGATCAGGCAGCATTCTGGGGCCTAATTTCAGGTCTTGCTTACTTCTACATTGTGTATGAAGTATGGAAAGGTGAAGTGGCTAAATTATCTCAAGCCAGCGATCCAGCTGTACAAAAAGCTGTAAACTCTTTATTGAAGTTTGTAGTGATTGGCTGGGCTATCTATCCTATCGGATACATGGCTGGTACTGCAGATGGTCAGTGGTACGCCGCTTTCGGAAACTTAGGTTTAGACATGGACATCATCTACAACATTGGTGATGCGGTAAACAAAATCGGTTTCGGTTTGGTTATTTATGCATTAAGCCGTTCTGGTAAATAATCATTAAATAATCTTTACAAATAACAAAAGGTATCCCGATGGATGCCTTTTGTTATTTATTCTCTAATATGGACCAACCATCTATCATTATTGGCGGCGGCTGTGCCGGTATGCAACTCATTCGGCAGCTTCTAAAAAATCCTCAGGATCAAAAGGGAGAAATTCTTTTGATTGAAAAAGAAAAATCCATCCCGGGTAAGTCGTGGTGTTTTTGGGCCAATAAGCCAAGCGAATATGATTTTTTGGTAAGTAAACGCTGGCAGAAGATTGCATTTCATTCAGAGCGCATCCATCTGGCGGAAAACATCCAACCCTATGCCTACCATTACATCAGCAGCGAAGATTTTTTCGATTTCCACTATGAGCTGATCCGAAAATCGCCCAGGGTGAAAATCGTTAACGAGCAGGTGGAAGCTATTCAGCAAACAAACGGCCTATTCACCGTCAAAACGGATCGAAACGATTATCATACAAACAGAGTTTTTAACAGCATCACCGATTTTAGCAATACGCCCGCAAACACCATTTTACTATGGCAGCACTTTTATGGCTGGTTCATTCAAACAGAAAGACCGGTTTTTGATCAGGAAACTGCCACACTAATGGATTTCAGCATTGAGCAAGGTCCGGGAGCCAACTTTATGTATGTTTTACCCTTTTCGGCCAATACGGCTTTGGTAGAATTTACTGCATTTTCGAGCGCCGAATCTTATTCAGAAAATCATTATATCCGTCAGCTTGAAGCTTATATTAAAAACCGCTGGAATACGAATTATGAAATTGAGCGGACAGAATCGGGAAAGATCCCGATGTCTAATTTTCCTTTTTCATTATTTAATGATGCTGGAGCAATCAATATTGGTGCAGCTGCAGGTGCCATCAAACCCACTACCGGTTATGCTTTTAAGCGGATCATGAAAGATACGCAAGAGCTGAACCATTTGCTTTTCGATCAAAAAGACAGAAAAGCGATCAGCAGCGATCGGTTTAAATTTTATGATCAGCTGCTTCTGCAAATCATTCAACATCAACCTGAACGGGTGCGGGAAATCATGACCAAACTCTTCTCAAAAAACGATTGGATTTCTGTACTTAAATTTCTGGATGAGGATTCCAGTTTATTCGAGGAAATCAGTATTTTCAGTTCACTGCCAAAAAGATTGTTCTTAAAACAGGTTTATCAATATGTTTTCAATCGCTAAACTCCCACTAAGGCTTAAAATATTGTGCTTAGGCACCCTGTTATTATTAGTAGAAAAGAGCTTCGGTTTTAGTGATTCTGTACAACTGGTATTTTTTGCGCTGGGAATCGCACTCATAGGGATTCCCCACGGTTCACTTGATCATTTTTTGTACCTCAAAAGTCGCGGTGAAGTAAGCCAATGGCGATCGATGTTTCGTTTTTTATTCTTTTACCTGGGTTATGGCCTACTTTATGCCCTGCTTTGGTACTTGAATCCAGCTTTATCCATTTTTCTTTTTATCCTGATTTCGGCTTATCATTTTGGAGAGATGGATCTTTTCGAACTGATGAATGAAGGTCGAACCATTCATAAAATCATGAGTACCTGCTTCGGCCTAATCTTCCTTGGAAACTACCTTTTGTTCCATTGGCCGGAAGCAAAAGCTATTCTGTATTCCTTCCCAGGATTCGAACTCCGTTTTTCGGCCTTTATTAATACGGCATACGAACAAAGGTTTTTATGGCTGGCGATCAGTTTATGTTGTATCGGAGGATGCTTTTTATTCTACTCTCAAAAAAATCAACATAAAACTTTAACATGGATAGGCCAAGTATTGCCCTTGGCTTTACTGTGGCTAATCGTTTTCAACCTGCCCTTACTACTCGGTTTCGGATTTTATTTCAGTTGCTGGCATGCCGGCCTGTCCATTACCGAGATCCGGAAATCATTGGGATGGGAACACCAAAGCTGGTTATTCCTATTCAAAAAATCACTTCCCACCAACCTGGCTGCTTTCATCATGATAGCCAGTCTCTTGTTCTTTTTTTACGGAGATTTAAACCGCATATTGGCCATTCTCTTCATGAGCATTGCCATACTCACTGCACCACATGTTCAAGTAATTTCGGCGATTTTTTCTGGCAAGAAGGCATTTTAAAAAAAGACAAGAAGGAATTTCCATTCATCTGTAATGATTTAAAATCCTCCTGAATATCTAAAAATTAAAACATAACTGGGATACTTAATTTGCTGTTGACTCGTTATAAGAGTCAGAGGAATATCAAAGAAACCTATTGAAGGCGATTTATTTGTAAAAAAACCACAGGAACTGTAGTTTTAAATGAATAATAGAAACCATTTCACAATTAAATATCTCATAAGATGAAAAAAATTAAAAACACGATCTCCATTTTAGGCTTGGTTTTAATATCAGCATTGCTTGTTTTGCCTGCATGTAAATCTAAAAAGATGGTTGTACAACCAGCTGCACCTGCCCCAGCTCCTGTTGTAGAAGCACCCAAGCCTCCGCCAGTTGAAGTTGATACCGATAAAGATGGGATTGTCGATTCAAAAGATAAATGCCCGGAAGTGGCCGGAGTAGCGGCCAATAATGGTTGCCCCGAAGTAAAAGCCCCCGAGCCTACGTTTACATACGGTAACTTGCAGTTTGAATTCAATTCTTCTGTATTGAAAACGAGTAATTATGAAATTTTAGATCAGATTGCCAGAGAGTTGAAAGCTTATCCGACGGTAAGTTTATTAATTAACGGACATGCTTCTGAAGAAGGTACCGTGGAACGCAACATGACACTATCTTTAGATAGAGCAACCGCAGTAAAAACCTACCTGGTAAACGCTGGTGTAAAAGCCGAAAACCTAATCACTAAAGGTTTTGGAGAGTCATCGCCTATTGCCTCCAATGCAACTGAAGCCGGCAGAGAGTTAAATAGAAGGGTAGAATTTAAGAAAAACTAATCCTTTACCATTCGGCTGTTAGTTATTAATGGCCATAAAAAAGCCTTGGGTGTTTACCAAGGCTTTTTTAGTTTGCTCCCCTTATTATCTGTAAAATGCAACTCTCATACCTAGATTGAGCATGTGATAATCTAAAATTAAGGGGTTAAAATTCCTGTTATTTTACAGAAGTTAATTATGTAAATCACTTATTCTCTTCAATAATTTTTTTCAATTCGGCTGGTATCTCCATACTTTTAAGTGGTGGCACATTTGCTCCGCCGGTATTACCAACCGGAATTTCGCCAACAAAAGATTTAACACCACCCACAAGCAAGCGAGGGATTTGGCCAACGATTTCTCTCATATCCTTTATTTTAATACCAAAGAGTAACATTTTCCAATGAACAAGCGTGTGATGATAAGGGTAGGCTTGACCAAGGATATGGGCACGCTCAAGGTGATACCAACTTGACCTAAAATCGTTCATTAAAAAATATCTACCTGCAATTTCTAATTCTTTAAGGAAGAAGGGTTTTAATCTATCAGGCATTGTTGTGTGTATTCTCATATTTGAAAATTATAAATCTATAAAAGGAGAAATTGACTACTTAGTCTCCGAACTTAAGATTTTTTTCTGCGACTATTTGCCATCGTTTCTGTCTGTGTTGATAAAATTTCTTGGCGAAGGAAGTAATAAATTCGGTCATCATTCCCCCATAAATAGTAATTGAATCTTCGTAATAGATTTTGCCATCACCCAAATCCCTCATCGTTATGTTGTGATTCCAAACTTTTGCACCTTTGTCCCACTCCTTGGTGGATATTTTGAAATTAGTATCATCAATTTTGTCTATGGATAAATAATGAACGCCCCCAAAAGGAATAAATCCCAAAACACGCATCTTAAACCCATAAGTTTTACCTACTTCCCATTGTTTTGGGAAAGGCCCATCCACAGATTTGAATTTTATCATACCTTTTGCAACAAACTGCAACAAGGCCGGGGTTTTTACATTGTCCCAAGCAGAATTAACCCCCATAGGGATCTCAGAATGGACGGTTAGTTTTTTTGCCTTAACCTTACTGCCGTTATATTCAATGATGACAGATTCAACGGTAGCAATCGGCTTCAATTTTTGAGCGTTTACATTATTTATCATTCCTAAAATTCCTAAAAAAACAAGAAAATTTTTCATAACTCAACTTCAAGTTGGTCTAAAGTGATATTTATTCCCAAAAAACAAAAGGAAAAGGGTTACACTACACAAGTATAACCCTTTTCCTTTTGTATCGGCTCTGCTTTTAAAACTTCAAACCGGCAGAAATATAAAAGATTCGACCATCGGCAGGCATTAAACCCGGGCCCGGGTAGCCTCCGGCACGGCGGGTAAAGTAACGCTCATCTGTAAGGTTGTTTACACCCGCTTTCAGGTTATAGTTCTTCAAAAATTTAAAACTTGCTGATAAATCCTGTACCTGGTAGGCTGGAATCAAACCGGTAGTAGCGGCTGCATTCGGAGTCATTTTATTAGATGCATCAGCAAAAGCCTCCCCAATACTGCTTAATTGCCAAGTAACAGAGAATGTATTTAAGCTATAAGTTGCACCAAAACGGTTGATGTTTCTTGGAGCATTTTCAACTCTTTTCCCTGCTAAATTCCCTTCAACTATCTGACCATTTTGTAAGCTGGTGGTTTTAAAATCGGTATAGGTAGCATTGATGTGGGCAAGTGAAGCGAAGAGACTCAGGTAGCCGACTTTGGAACTTTTAAAGATAGCAGCAACCGGATCAAATTCCAGGTAAGCTTCAAATCCTTTGCTAACTGATTGTCCTAAATTGGTACGATACTGATAAGCTTGTGCATTTGCATCGAACTGCGTAATGGTACCGATACGATTGTCATAATTCAATCGGAAATAATCAATATCGAAATTTAAGTAATTACCTACTTTACCACGATATCCGAAATCAAAGTTATAACCACGGGCATCACCTAAATTTTGATCGATTACATCGGTTGTTGCAGGCGGTGTTAAATCGGAAATCATTACTGGACGATAGGCCTGAGAAATATTGGTATAAAATTCGGTAGTGGGACTTACATGATATTCAGCTCCGGCTCCAAATAATAAGAAAGTACGCTTACGGTTAATAGGAGCCAAATTATTCGGCTGTCCATTCACCATACTAAACCTACCTTCCATGGTAGAGCTGATATTTTCTAAGCGCACACCTGCAGTAATTAAAAACTTGTCGTTAATGCGGAAAATGTTTTCCATGAAAGCAGCGGTATTGATATTCGAAAAATCAAGATCACGAGGATAAATCCCTGCCGATAAATCGAAATTCATTTCTGATCCTGCATTTCCCACACCTTGTTGTTTACGATCAATGTGACCATTGAAATATCTTAGACCTGCAGCAATCGTGTTTTTGATACCGAACAGCTGATAATCGCTAAGTAAACGCAACTCAGAACCATAGGTGGTATACAAATCACGGTCAACCTGACGATTTCCGAAATTATCGTTTTCTGTAATTGCTCTTACAAAGCCTATACTATTTCTTTCAGCAATAGTACCAAAGGCCTTCCAGCTAAGCTTTGTATTTTCATTAAATACGTATTCTGCATTAACTGAGGGTACCAGCCATGGGGTGCTGAACCAGTTACGACTGCGTAAACTCTGACGAGCATCTTGCTTAAATTGCGCATCGGTTAATCCACCCGGCTGTTGACTTTCAGCGGTCATGTAGGTAATCTCGGTACCAATCTTGAATTTTTTCGAAACGGCATAGCTGAGTTCAAGGTGGGCATGATCCGTATTAAATTGGCCATTATTTCTCCAACCATCACCTCTACGTTTCTGATAATACGCTGAATAGCTCAGGCGACCTTCAGTTCCACCAATATAATTGAAGGTACTGAATAAGCCATTGCTGCCTACGGTATTTTGTGATTCGAATGTTAATCGGGTGGAGATATCGGGCTTTCGTACTATAAAATTCATTAATCCGCCAAACTGAGAGCCAAATTGTAAAGAGGAAGCACCCCTAACAATTTCAATTCGGTCTACTACTTCCATCGGAGGGGTGAAATAGGCCTCTGGATAGCCCATTGGATCAGGCGTAATGTCGTAGCCATTCATTCTCACATTAAACTCCCACGAACGATTTGGACTTAAACCACGTGAAGCCACACCCAACTGAATTCCTGAACCATCATTCTCCCAAACAGAAATACCCGGTGTACGACCAAAAATCTGACGGCTATTATTCATCGCCAGGTTTGCGTTAATATTATCGAGTTTGATCAGTTCGTTTTTTTTACCTGCATTAATGCTGAAATCCCCCACTTCAGGCAGGTGCTCATTTCCTCTTATTCCCCTACTCGCCAAAAATGCTACCTCATTTAGCCATAAGCCATCATCATCCAGTTTAAAATCGAGATTTAAAGTCTGATTACCGGCCATATCAACTTCTATACTTTTGTTTTTAAAACCAATGAAGCTAACCTGGATCACGTATTTACCCTTCTCCAAGCCCTTGATCACATATTCTCCCTTGTCATTTGTCTGCACACCCCTTACCGTTCCTTTTAGTACCACATTTGCACCCACCACTGCTTGATCATTACGATCAAACACTTTACCCATGATGGTAGCTTTTTGTGCAAATGATCGGCCTGTTAATGAAATCAGTGCCAGCAAGATGATGATACGGTGTTTCATGATTTTATTTTTATTTAGAATAATTATAAATAATGAAACAAACATATAGCTTGTTTAGAATAAATCCAAATAAGAATGTCATAAAAATTTCAAGTTAACATTACGAGTACGCTTGTAACGTTTAGCATATAAACAGATGCCGATTGGGCCTTATTTAAAACAAAAAGCCCCGCCATTTAAGGGCGGGGCTTTTGATAGGAAGATTTAGAAATTATTTCTTCAAAAAATACCCAATTGAAACACCTAATATATTATTTCTCCAGGTAGATGCACTGGTGTTGTTCCAATTACTTAAGCCTAAAGAATAGTTGCTAGAAACAAAGAATCGATTCGAAAATTGATAGCCTACTAAGGCATTTAATCCTACATCGAAACGTTTGATCTGACCTTCTTCTGAGCCAAATTCAATATCTTCCGACTCATGATCTTCTTTGATTTTTCCATTGAGGTTATAGCCAAATGAAGGCCCCATTCCTAAGAAAAATCCTTTAGCAGCATCTTTCTTGTAAACAAAATTTAAGGGTAATTCTAAAGAGTTGAATGCGAAAACATCTGAGTGATCGCCATGAGCCAATTTAGCACCACGGCCGCTAAATAATACTTGCGGTTGAAATGACCAGGTTTTGCTGAGTTCAAAATCAGCAACAAGACCGACATGCATGCTGGTTCGGCCGGCTAAATCATGTGCTAACTCTTCGTCATTTGTAGTTACATGGTTTAGATTCAAACCTGTTTTAAACCCGAATTTAGGTGCCTGAGCACGAACGATGGTAGCTGTTACAGTTAACAGGGCAATAAAAACTAACTTTTTCATAATTGATTTCGATTGGTTGTGTAAGCGTTTAATTTATTATTTGATTGGTTAATTAACAGTTATAGGAAAACTTATGGCAATATCTGTATGGCCTTTAGCAGGATCATCATTAGGCCCTTTGATAACAGGCTTGTGCATCAGTTTTAACAATACTGTACCCTGAGCACTCACACTACCGGTTTTCCATTGTGAAATTAGCCCCAAAGGGAAGCCATTTGCATCGGTATCTTTCTTTTCAATCGGAAAATTCAAACCTGACAAGAGGTAATAGACTTCATGCTCCTTGGCCTGCTGCTGCACAGTGGAGGTTACATCTTTAGTATTTCCATTAACGATATTGAAGAATTTCACTTCCACATCATAAGTTTTGTTAACCTGTAAATTAATAGGATCAATTTTAGAAGGCGGATTTCCACCGTCGCCATCAGGATCTTCTGCCACAATGGTAGCAACAACATTGCCGCCTTGCTTAAAAAGCATCTCCACTCTGTTGATGGCCTCGTGCTCTGTTTCATTCTTGGCCATACTGGCTTTTTTACAAGACCATAAACTCAATAAAAGCGCAACAAAGCATATTAATACAAAATATTTTCTAAGCATAACTATAAATTCATTTTAAGTCTAAGTACCACATTGGTTCCTACCTCATCAGCAAAATACCTAAACCGGTTCATATAATCGCGATAGCGAACATTAAACAGGTTATAGATACTGGCACCAAAGCTAATCGGTTTTTTCATAAAATGCAACTCTGTTGCAAAATTAAGATTGGTAAGTAAATATTGGTCAGGTGGTGGCAAATAGTCTATAAAGTTATTGGGGATGAAGTGCTGCCGAGCCACCCACAAAACATTTGTTGACAAAAAACTGTTCTTATTACCGGGCAAGAAATACCAGGTAATTTCCTGATCAAGTTGTGGTGCAGGCATTTGCTGCAACCACGTGCGGGCATCCAAATTACGGGGTAATAGTAAACTGGCTTTCAGGCGATAGGCCCAAGATGGATTCCACGTGGTATTAAAAGTTAGATCTGCTCCACTTAGTAAGGCATCTGTTTGTTGGAACTTAAAAGTTGGGAAGGCGCCACGCAAAGTAAGGGTGGGTGGCAAAACAGGTACCAGATTGATAAAATTTTGAATATAGTTGGTATACAGCGTTAAGTCGAGCCCTGTATTTGTGTTCCATTGATAATTCAATTGCGTGGTATATTTCCAACCAGTTTCACTAATTAAATCAGGATCGCCTATTTCAAAATTTGCCGTTCCATGATGCAGGCCGTTCACGTATAATTCATTCACATTTGGCGGCCTCCATGATAAGGAGATATTGTTTAACCAGCTCAAGCGATTATTCGGAACGTAATTAAACGCAAAAGAGCCGGAAAGGTTGTTAAATGAACGATCTATTTGGAAGTTTTGTCCATTTTGGTTTCTAAACACCTCTAAACTACGGTAATCATATCTCAAACCTGCTTCCAATTGCAAATCGTTTTTTGCCCATTTTTCGATGGCATATACACCCAGCAGCAGGTTGGTGTAATTCGGAATAAAGAACCTGCTTCCGTTCCAAACGTTTGCTTGTTGTTGTACACTAAATCCAACCAGGCTCTGAGCGCTGGCGAACCTGTTAGATTCGTAATTGATATCGGCGGTAGTGGTACCCAAATTAAGATCTAACTCTGGCGTATTTTCAATGAGCGCCCGGTCGTACTCTTGCCTGAAATTTTCCTGATGGGATAGCCAAAAATTGATTCTTCGATTTTGAGCTAATTCGCGGGTAAGTTTTGCCTTGATTAAATAATGAGAAACTTCTTGTCTTGGTCTGCCTATTTGGTAATTGAATTGATCCACGTTGAACAAGGGCTTTTCACTCTTAATCGCATTCTCTAAATCTGTTAAATTACCAATGTGGGCACCCCAGAATATCCCGATTGTAGAATTAAACGCACTGAAAAAGAATTCGGCTTTTGTTTTTTCGGTTTGATAACCCGCATGCAATGAATAATTGAACTCTTCTACACCGGTATTATGCAACCAATAATCGGGGGTACGGGCATTACCCCCCCGCTTGTAGGTAAGGTGCGTTCGCCATGACCATGCACTTTTTTTAGCTGCACCATGCTCGACAATGGCGTTGAGGAGGCCCATTCTATTATTTGAAAAATAAATAGAATTGAACTCGGCACGCAGACCTGCATCTATGGCTAAACTACGTGGCTCCACTAAAACTGCACCTCCAATGGCATCGGCACCGTACTTAAGTGCACCAGCACCTTTAATTACCGTTAATTCAGAAGCTACCAAGGGATCTATCTCGGGGGCATGTTCTGCTCCCCACTGCTGCCCTTCTTGCCTTACACCATTATTTAAAATTAATACCCTTTGGCTGTGTAAACCATGGATTACAGGTTTAAAAACAGTGCTGCCGGTTTGCAAAACAGATACGCCGCTCAACTGCCTCAGCATTTCGCCCAAAGTTCCACCCTTTGCTTTCTGCATATCAAGCGAATCTAAGCTTGATTTAATGGAATTAATATCTCTTTCAAGTTTAGAACTTACCACCACTTCGCTCAGCTGCTCCGAAGAGTGTAAAAGATTGAAATGATAGTTCAGCAGGTCTGAATTCAATGAAACGGTGGTTTCCAGAGGTAAACAACCCACATGGGTTATTTTAATCCGATAAGTTCCTGAACAGAGTTTATTGAAACGATAAACTCCAGATTTATTAGTAATCGCTATTTTATTGCTCGATTCTAAGCGAACTGTTGCACCAGCTAATGGCTGTTGGGTAGCGCCATCGTAAACCACACCACTTAATCGCAAATCACATTCTTGAGCAGCAGCTTTTTTAGCAATGATAGAAAAAGCAAGCAAGCATAGTACCCACACTTTAAAAGTATAGAAACGATTTTTTATGCAAGGCTTCTTAATCATATATAATTGGCCGTTTTATGCACAAGCCGGACAAAGTCCTGCTACCGTAAAGTTCATTTGTTTAATGACGTAAGAAGTCGGCATTTGAAAAACCGGAGAAATATCATTCAAACATACCACCATTTTGCATTTTTCGCAGCTGAAATGTATGTGGTTATGCTCGTGTTCTTGTTTACATTGATTACAAGATGCAAATTTTAGCACCCCATCCACGTTGATTATTTTATGAATGATATTCTCTTTAACCAGACGTTCCAAAATCCGGTACACCGTTACCCGATCGCATAATCCATTAAGCATACTTAAGATTTCTGCATGAGAAAGTGCAATTGATGAATCCTGAATAAGCTTTCTAATTTCGGATAAGGCTTTAGTATCTCTGTAATTTTTCACTGAATGCAACAAAGTTGCAATATATAAAATTCAATTGAAAAAGAGAATTTGCAGACTCAATTAGCAAGCGTTTACTAATTAAAAAACAAAGAATACCGCTTAAGTAAAATCCTTCAATTTCTCGAGGTCTTTTGGCTTAATTTCGGGATTGATATAATAATCCATCATACGTTTATCTTCATTATTTGAAGAGCGCAATATTAAATCCCTAGAGTCAAAATAAGTATATAACTTTTGATTAATAGTTATAATAATCCGATTGCGAATCTGCCTTTGGTTGTCGTAAGATTTATTGTCAAGCTGAAGCAAGTGATTTAAATCTGAACTGGAAACTTTAGTATTGGGGTGATTTATTAAGAGTTGGTTAATTACCAAAAGCTCCTGCTCGCTTAGTTTTAGCTGATTTCGCTTATCCTGTCGCTTGCGATAGATCAAAAATGTCAATACGATCAGTATTGAAAAGAGGATAGCAAATCCGTAAAAACGGAGATCAACCTCAGACTCATAAACCTTACCAATCAGTTGAGCTTCTTTCAGTATATCGTCAACTAAAAGACTGTCGAAATGTATTTTATCTCTTTTCCCGGCACTCACAAGCCCTCTTGAATATAAATATCCATTGCGGGAATATTGTTCGGCATTTAACATGAAAAAATGATCCTTGTTAGAATCATATTGATAAAGCTCATTTTTGAAGGGATCGACCAAATATATTGCTGAAGCCGGTAAGTCGCTAAATAAAATCATGTACTTACCCGTCCAAACACTTCTGTATTTTCTTTTAGCAAACTCAACAAGTTCCTTGCTCAAGTTTCCCATATGTTTCCATTCTTTTTGTTTAAAAGAGAACACTAGGAAAGGGATCTTTTTGTCATTTATTGCTGAATCGACCGACAAATAGCTGGAGAAAAATGCGTCATCTTCATTTGAATAAGCGCTAAACAGATCATCAGAGGGGCGGTGATTTGCATTCTTTGATTCATAAATATCCCATTCCAATGTTTTGGGGTTATAAAAAGTGAAGGTGCTATGGCGCTGCCAAAACCCATCTCCACCTACAGAAAACAAGGTATCTTTTCTTATAAACTGACTGGCATTAAAATTATAACCTCTAAAAAAAGTTTGATCTAAACGGGTCAACTTCAATTTAGCGGTATTTAAGCTATAGAGCAATCCGGTACCCGGAACGGTAATTAGTAGCGAATCAGCTTTGTAAAAAGTATGAATGTCGAAATCGCCAGGTAATTCTGATTGTAAAAGTTCCGAACCTTGAAGTTTACCCAAATCACGCTGCTCTTGTTTCAGATTTTCTTCACTTAGGATTCCTGTTTTAACATTGAGCGTGAACAATGAATGATTGGGACCTATCCATCTAAAGCCTTTGTGCACCTGCCCAAAAGAAATAATAGCATTAAAAAATAATAAAAGTACAAGTGCGACTGCTCTCATTTTCGTGGCATTTACTCAAATATAACTTTTGATTATTTAATTGAGTGTGGCATTAAGATTCAATGTGTGACAAAACGTAATTCACGTAATTTAGATGATTTTTATTGGCGGTAGCTAAATCCGAATGGCCATTCAGCGTCGCTACTTTCAGGCTAATAAAAATAATATTTTATATAGAAGCATTATATTTATACATGCCGATAAAGTTACTAGACTCAGCAGCAGCCAAATTTAAATGGCTCGACATCACCGAACCTACCAAAGCAGAATTGGAGCAGGTAAGTAAAGATTTTCAATTACATGGATATACCTTAAAAGATTGTCTGGAACCAGATCATCTTCCCAAAGTAGAAGAATTAGACAATTGCCGTTTCATCATTACCCGAATACCGGTCAGTGTCGAATCAACTCAACATTTCAGTATCCGGGGAATGAGTAGCAAACTGGCTATTTTTTACAATGATGATTTTCTGATCACGGTTCACCGCTTACCACAAGCATTTTTGGAAGAAACCAAAGCTAAATATGTAGACAGTGGACGCACCCAAAATACGAGGGAGCTGGTTACTAAAATCATTTGGCAAGTATTGAACTCCTATGAAGCGCCACTTATACGTTTAACTGATGAATTGGAATTACACGAAGCTCGTTTATTTTTAAAAAGCTTGACGCAGCCACAACTAAAGGATCTGTATTTCCTGAAACGTCAAGCAGAGATTTTCTACAAACTCTTGTTACTCTCCGACGAAGTAATTAAAGGCATTAAAATTGATCGAAGCGACCAGGTGGCTTATCAAGATGTGAAAGATTTACACCACAAACTCATCACCCTTTATAACCAATTAACCGAGAGCCTTTCTAACCTTTTGAATACTTACCTATCGCTCTCCGCACAAAAAACAAATGAGGTGATGAAAACGCTCACCATTTTCTCTATGTTTTTTATGCCCTTAACCTTTATTGTAGGCATCTATGGTATGAATTTCGAATATATGCCTGAACTAAAACAGCAATGGGCTTATCCTGCTATCTTGATTCTGATGGTGCTGGTTACTTTACTCATTTTCTGGTGGGTAAAACGGAAAAAATGGTTATAATTAAAGTTTAAATAGCCTCTTAGCATTGTAGAAATTGGCGAATTTGAAAACCCGATAAGTATAGGAGAATAGTAGCACATTTCTCATCATTCGATAATCATAGAAATGAAAATCAAGCTTCTTTCAATATTCATTGTATTATTCTTTAACTCTTGCTCCAAAGAGCTAGTTCAATATCAACTCCAAGTCGAATTTAATCCAACTAATGGGGGTACAGTTACGCCCGCACCTGGCATTTATGATAAGGGAAAAGCATTACAAATATTGGCGGTGCCCACCAGTGAATACTTATTTAAAGAGTGGAAGGGAGATCTAACAGGTGTTGCAAACCCAGCAAACCTGATCATAAACTCCAATAAAACAGTTACGGCCTATTTCGAAAAGCGTCAATATCCTTTAAATCTAACTATTGAGGGACAAGGTACCGTTAAAGAAGAGCTCGTTTCTCTGTCAACCAATGCACTCTACCAAAGCGGAAGTACGGTAAAACTAACCGCTTCACCAGCAAAAGGATGGCAATTTGCAAAGTGGAAAGGAGATCAAACTAGTACGGATACCACCCTTACATTGAAAATAGAAATCCCTAAGAACATTACTGCTGAATTTGCAGAGTGGCCTACCGTACCCGCAGTTAATCAGGAATTATTCCCCAATATCAATTGGAATGATCATGTAGCCGGAAAAAATACCCCTTACGATTTTAATAAAGACGGTATACCAGATATCGTATCATATGAGTCTACCATTTATACAAATACTTTACCTGCAATACTTAAAATTTTAGACTATTCTGGAAAAACCATTTATACCTTCGACCTCAAAAAGTACAAACCCAATGTTCGCGACTCATTAAGCAATCTATTAATCGACTATGCTGAGTTGAATGGCGATGGCTACCTCGATTTAGGATTATCATACATGTCTGAATGGTGGAAAGGCACTCCAGGGGCACCAGGAAGTTCGGCAGATTATATCGGGAATAATGTGTATCTGTTATTATCAAAAGGAAATTTTCAGTTTGATGTAGTAGAAGTGCTGGATGAGCCAAATAAACCGGTATCATTCAATATTAACTTATTTGATTGGGATGCTGATGGCTTGGTAGATATCCTTTATAGCGACTTATTCAAAGGAATATATTTGAAAAACTTAGGTGCCAATAAGTTTGAACGAAGAACACTGACTGCACCTTTCAAACAATCTATTTCTAATAAAGTAGACTTCGACAAAGACGGAACGGTTGACTATATCAACTTTTATTTAAATCAGATTGATGAAAATGGGAATTATACCTCCAACGATAACTCTCAAACGCTTTCTGTGCTCGGCAAAAATGGTGTAAAACATTTCCCGGTGGTGGGTAAAACACTAACAAAATACATATACATCAAAAATGGAATTGAAGCCGCAGAGCGAATAGCCCTCGTTGACGGAGATAGCGATGGGGATTTAGACTTGGTAGTAGGTAGTTTGAAAGTCAGCAATAGCAATATCTGGACCTATACCCAGGATTATTTTGAAAACAAAGGCACCCAATTTGAATACCGTAAAGACTACATTGAAGTAGATGAAACTTTGGTTGGTGAATTCCAAGTTTGGACCAGAGACATTGATAATGACGGTGACACCGACCTGTTTTATCCCACTTACCGAAAAAGTCAATTAAACGCTCCCAGAGGTGGTTATTTTTGGTGGGAGAATACCGGTAAGGGTTTCAAGATCAATAAGAAGTTTACTTTGAAATATTAAACCTATCATCAAGATCTTTACAGATTGAATATCCAGCCATCCGAAAAGAGAGCAAAAATTTATCACCAATCGGATAAGGGTCATGCACCGAAAGCGATTCTTTTTTGGTGGTTTCCTGAGTTTTTGTTTCTTTTCCTGAATTTCTTTCCCCCATTATTTGCAGACTGCGATCTAGGATTTCTCGGTACCCGGAACGGTTATGAGCAGCGATTCAGCCTTGTAAAAAGCATGAATGTCGAAATCGCCAGGTAGTTCTGATTGTAAAAGTTCCGAAACTTGAAGTTTACCCAAATCACGCTGCTCTTGTTTCAGATTTTCTTCACTTAGGATTCCCGTTTTAATATTGAGCGTGAATAATGAATGATTGGGACCTATCCATCTAAAGCCTTTATGAACCTGCCCAAAAGAAATAATAAAAGTACAAGTGCGACTACTCTCATTTTCATAGCATTTACTCAAAAAAAACTTTTGATTATTTAATTGAGTGTGGCTTTGAGATTCAATATGTGATAAAACGTAATTCACGTAATTAAAATAGATTCATCATATTTAGTATTGTAGATTTAGTGTCTTGCCTCAGCATTTACTAATAAGTAGATTTAAAAATTCCAATGCAAAAAATTATTTGTTCAATACTACTAGGGATTGGCCTTTTAGCTTGTAAAAAACAAGACAATACTAATCAAACATCTCAAAAAGAAAATACTACTTTTAAAAATACTAGTCTCTCCCCGCAGGTAGCTAATATCAGTTCGGCTGATTTGGGTTCCGCTTTGAATGGAAGCATTTCAGGGACAACGCTTTACATTAAAGATGGTGTAGAACACCTGATCATTTCACCCACACTGTTTTTTAACGAACCTTTGATACCGGCTATACACTTGGTAAAAAAGAACAATGAATGGGTATATGTGAACAGTTATACCGGAGGAGCAATGGGCGCTGGTCGTGATAGTGAACTTCTGGATAATAACGGTACGGTTGTATTTGCTGATCACGGTTTGGAATTGAGACAAGGGACCTGGCCATTCGGCAATATTGTAATTGCAAAAACCAATGGCGATCAGCTCAGTTGGTCTACCATCACAACCGATAGAAGTTTCTACCATTCCGTTTCAACCGGAGATTTAAACAACGATGGATTAAAAGATATCATTGGTTTAAGTATGGGCACTAAGGGTAACTGGTTCGATAACCTTCACCCCTATATCCAACAAAGCAATGGCACGTTTCAAGCCGATAGAAATTTGATTTCCTACACCAATTGGCTGGGTGCTTATGGTGCAGGGGCCGTTTTAATTGCAAATGTATTAGGAGACACGAGACCTGAAGTCATTAGAGCAGATTATGGGATAAATCCGGCATTTCCATCACCCAGATATAGTTTTGCGATATTTAGTTACAGTACACAGACCGGTAAATACAAATTCGCCAAAACACCTGGTGTTTTTGGTTTTGCAACGCGTAACTTGGGTGTAACCTCTATCAAAGCCGTAGATATAGATAAAGATGGCGATATGGACATTGCTCTAGCCTATGAGGGTGATCAAACCAATGGGATAGAAATTTGGACAAACAATGGAAATGGAGATTACGTTTTTAGTAACCAAAGGTTAGAATATAGTTTTAATGACCTCCAATTTCGGGAATTTGAAATCGTGGATGCAGATGGCGATGGCTGGCAGGATATCGTGCTCAATCCATCATATGGAACACTATTCAAGTCAGCTAACTTTGGAAGTGCCGAGGTATTTCTACACAACCTGATCTGGAAGAATGCAAAGGGAACCTTCGAAAAAATAACAAAAGAGCAGCGATTATCTTTTAGCCAGGTACCAACTTATCTAAAAGCATTTACCATCAACAATAAATTAAAATTTATTGGCATTCGGGGTAATTTGGATGGCACACTGATTATTACAGAAATAAACCCAGTTTTTTAACCTCCCCTTATTTGACTACTCTCAAATGGTTGATTAACTTAAGTGGTGCAACACACCCACCACAAGCAATTAGCATCGGAATCTTTCCACTTAAGCAAGCGATCCGCTTTTCTTTTTTGACCGCCAGCGCTTTTTAGGAGATTTTTTTACTCCCTGCTGCTGCGTCGGCCGTGCATGCTGGTTTTTAGATGTTGAAGCATTTCCGGTAGCTTTTACCGGATGATGATCTGTCAATGGATAAGCATGGCCATCCACCACCTGAATTTTTTTAGCAATCAATTTTTCAATATCAGCCAGGTAGGGCTTTTCGGTGGCATCGCAAAAAGAATAGGCAGTACCCTTAGCACCTGCACGGCCTGTTCTGCCAATGCGGTGCACATAAGTTTCGGCCACATTAGGCATTTCGTAATTGATCACATACTCCAGTTCGTCAACATCAATACCCCTGGCGGCAATATCGGTAGCTACTAAAACCCGGGTTGCCTGCGATTTAAAATTATTTAAAGCTCGTTGACGGGCATTCTGTGCTTTATTACCGTGAATAGCCTCGGCAGTAATTCGGTGTTTCAGCAACATTTTCACCACCTTATCGGCACCATGTTTGGTACGAGTAAACACCAAAGCCGTTTTGATCTCCTGATTTTTTAGAATATCAACTAAAAGAGAATTTTTATTGCCTTTATCTACAAAGTATACCGACTGACTGATTATTTCTGCTGTTGATGAAACCGGGGTAACCGTCACCTTGGCAGGATTTTGCAGAATGGTCTCGGCCAATTTAATAATCTCTGGAGCCATGGTGGCGGAAAAAAACAAAGACTGCCTTTGTTTAGGCAAAATGGTTAAAAGCTTCTTTACATCGTGGATAAAACCCATATCGAGCATTCGGTCGGCCTCATCCAACACAAAAATTTCGATATCTTTTAACTGAACATGACCTTGATTAATCAAATCCAGCAATCTGCCAGGCGTAGCAATTAACACATCAATGCCCTTATTCAAGGCAGCAACTTGTGCATGCTGATTCACACCACCGAAAATGACGGTTGAGTTTAAACGAAGATGTCGTCCATAGGCAGTAAAACTTTCGCCGATCTGGATGGCCAACTCGCGGGTGGGCGTAAGCACCAAACTTCTTATTTTCTTTTTCCCATCAACAGGTTTGGTATGTAAAAGCTGCAGAATGGGGATACTGAAGGCCGCGGTTTTTCCGGTACCGGTTTGCGCACAGGCTAATAAATCTTTCCCGGCTAATACCATCGGAATTGCTTGCGCTTGTACAGGAGTAGGTGTAATATATTTTTCTTCATTGAGCGATTTGAGTATGGGCTCAATCAGGTTTAAATTTTGAAATTGCATGTTGGGGGATTGGATTATTGATAAGGGCAAGAGAACCTCAGCCCTCAAATTGCTGCAAGATACGGCTTTTATTTTGGCATCAATGATTATTCCTCTGGTAAGGGCCAAATGACAACTCTCTTCCTCAATAAAAAAAATAGATTAATGCATCCTGAACAATCTTTATTCGGTATTGAGCAAGATCGCTACCCAATAGTCGGTTATAGCAGCAGACGAATTGAATAAACTATACTCCTTACAAGTTTCTAAAAGCTCGAGGTCTCATTTTCTTTTTTTTCAAAAACACCCGATTAAAATAGGTAAGTGACTCAAATCCGGATTCAAGTGCTATTGCACTTATTGGTTCATCGGTTTCCATCAATAGCTGGCAGGCATGCGCAATGCGAATATCGTTGGTGTATTCAGAAAAAGTTTTACCGCTTGCTCTTTTAAAAAATTTACAAAAGGCGCTTTCAGATAAATGAATTGTAGCAGCTGCCTCTTTTAAAGATACTCCTTGTTTAAATTCATTATCAACATACTGAAATACTTGGTTAATACGCTGTTGGTTAGCATTCCCTTTCATCGCCTTGTATTTGGCAGATGCTAGTGGTGATGACTCTGTGTTGGATAAGAGCTCTAAAATTTGCAGTAGTAAACTAAACTTATGCACTTCGCTCGCTACAATCATTTCTTGCATCAGCGCTATACACCGATTTGTTGTTACCTGATTAAAATGTAAACCCTTGTAAGATCTGATAAATAGTTTTTCAAGTCCCGCCAATTCCTGGAACTGTAAGATTTGCTCCGCAAAAACAGGGCTAAATTGAATAACAATTGCACGGCAATGCTCCTTCAACCCTTTATCGCTAATCCAGGTATGAGGTAAATGAGGCCCAAGCAATACTAAATCACCTCCCCTAAAATTTTCGTAACTGTCGCCAACTAGTTTTTTTCCTTTGCCCTCCAAAATACAAGTCAACTCATACTCAGGATGATAATGCCAATAAAAACCAAAGGCAGGAACGTTCAATTCATAACACACAAAAGACTGGTTGCCCTTAATGGCCGATAATTGCTCAAATCTTGGTTTCATACTATATCATCTAAAATTTCATTTATGAGATATTAAGATGTCAATATAGTGCTATTTTTTGATTTTTTTGTGTTAAGGTTTGATGGAAACGGGTCTTAGTTTTAAGAAAAGATTTTTATGAAACTACCATCCGACATTAAATCATTTCTAGACGAGCCCTATGAGCTTAGCAATGACCAGATTCAATTTTATCAAGAGAACAGGTATATCAAATTAAAACAGGTAATTAATGATCAAACCCTCCGATTTTACAATGAAGTAATTACAGAACAGGTGAAAAGAATGAATACGGTGGAAACACCTCTGGAAGACCGAAATACCTACGGAAAGGCATTCTTGCAATTATTCAACCTATGGCGGGAAGACGAACTGGTTAAAGAACTGATATTTAGTAAACGATTAGCAAAAATCGCTACTGACTTAATGCAAACGGAGGGAGTACGCCTTTACCACGATCAGGCACTGTTTAAAGAAGGAGGCGGTGGGATTACACCCTGGCATGCCGACCAATATTACTGGCCTTTGGAGACTGATAAAACGATTACTGCATGGATTCCTTTACAAGAAACTCCATTAGCGCTTGGCCCCTTAGAATTTAGTGCAGGCAGTCACCAAATTGTGGAAGGTCGAGAGTTAGAAATTGGCGATGAGAGCGAGGTACTTATACAGCAAAAGCTCCGTGTAACAGATTTTAAGCATGTAATTGAACCCTTTGACGCTGGCGAGATCAGTTTCCACTCAGGCTGGATTTTCCACCGAGCCGGGGCTAATTCTACCAATCAAATGCGAAAAGTGATGACCATTATTTACATGGATAGAGACATGCGATTGAAGCAGCCAGAAAATAACAATCAACTAAACGATTGGAATACATGGTGCCCTGGAGCAACTGTTGGAGAAATTATCAATACCAGCATCAACCCTATTTTGCATTCAAATTAATTACACAATGCAAATGAACTCAATGGTTTCCAAAGGCAATGTGCAGCATAATTCGTCGGCAATCAATCTGCTGTTTACTTGTACGCATTGGGGACAGGAGCAATTGGATATTGAGGATTTTCTAGATACGGTGATTGCAAATAATTTCAAGGGTATTGAAATTAATATGCCAGAGAAGAGGGATTTTCTAAACCGTTTCACGCAAAAGATTGAAGAAATCATTACAGATAAGCCCGATTTTGTATTCATACCGCAGCAGCTTAACGATCCCGGGAATGAAAACATAGATGACTACATTAAACGTATCGAAAAACGGTTAATGCAATTGATATCCCTGGGGCCAACATTTATCAATTCACACACTGGCAAAGACTACTTTTCTTTTGATGACAACTGCCGTGTAATTGAAGCCTGTATGAACATAAGTAGTAAAACGGGGGTACGTATTTTACATGAAACTCACCGGGGTAGGTTTTCCTTCCATGCTGCATCCCTCATTCCATACCTCAAAAAATTCCCTGAATTAGAATTAGTTGGAGATTTTTCTCATTTCTGTACAGTATCTGAAAGTCTATTAAAAGATCAAGAAGAAATTATTCGAGAAATTATTCCACACGTATCCCATATTCATGCAAGAGTAGGACACGAACAATCGCCACAGGTAAATAACCCATTTGCACCTGAATGGGGAAACCATCTGACGCGGTTTTTGAAGTGGTGGCAAGCAATCATTCAACAAAAAAAAGAGGCTGGCTGGGAATTCATCACTATCACACCCGAATTCGGCCCTGCACCTTACATGCCTTTAAAGCCTTTCACGCAAGAACCACTAGGTAAGCAAAGTGAAATAAATATTAACCTGATGCACCATTTAAAAAATGCTCTTAAAACATAAAATAACTGCATGCTTACCATTCAAAAGAAATTAACGAACAGCTTTTATGCATTACTAAGTTTACCTGCAACAGCGGTTGGCTTTTGCTTATCTACTCAAGTAGCCGCCCTAAGTTGGATTCTGAGTACAAAATTTAATTTACACATTGAAGATGTGGCATTAGTCTGGTTGGCTGGCCCTGTATCAGGCTTAATTGCGCAACCGATTGTAGGCATAATGAGTGATCATAATTGGTTTATGGGAGGTAGAAGAAGGCCCTTTATAGTGATTGGAGGAGTCTTGGGGGCGGCCATGCTTTCTGCCTTACCAGAAATCGGTTTCATCAGTAACTCAACAGGATTATCTATTTTCTCGGTAGCACTGATATTGTCCTTAATGTTAGATTTGAGTATCAATGTTACCTTTAATCCTGCAAGGGCCCTCATCGCTGATGTAACAACTCCCGGCACTGAACGCACAAAAGCCTATTCATGGATGCAGGTAGTGAGTGGTACTTTTGGAATTTTTGCTTACTTCATCTCTGTTGCCTTTGGTAATCTGGCATTGATCTATTTAGCGGCAATAGTAGTATTACTATTCTCCATCTTTCCAGTAATTCTTATAAAAGAGCCACGAGAATTAAACACGAAAGTGATAAGTGTAAAAGAAGCAAAATCTGAGTCTTCACTGATAAATACGATTAAACTGTTGTTCCCATTGTATGGTTTTATCGTGTTTGGTTTGTTTGTGGTAATAAACAAAATTGTATTGAGTGGCGCATGGAACAATATTCAAACAGCAGTAATGTGCGCATGTCTGGCAGCCACATTGATTTTAGGGGTAATTACCATTGGGAAAGGAATAAAAAAACCTTCGGACCAAAATGATTTACAAAAAATATTATTGGCTCATTCATTTTCATGGTTGGGGATACAGAGCATGTTTGTGTTGAGTTATTTTTACATAACAGAAAAAATGCTGCCAGCCATAGATACCTCAAATGTAATTGCAGATACGTTTTCAAGATTTTTTTCTAATGCAGCTCAAACAAATGAACAAACTGCAGGCAATATTTTATCACTAGGTTTTTTACTGCTCAATCTAGTTGGTGCATTACTTCCGGTATTGGCACTCGAACCACTGAGCAAACGCTATGGCAAAGTAAAAATTTATACCATTGCTATTGCATGTATGGCGATTGGCTACGCAATGCTATACCTGTCAGGTACAACAGAAATTATCTTTTATCTGGGAATGTTTACATGTGGCATTGGTTGGTCAGCCGTCATATCCATTGTATTTGCCATTATGACTGAAAAAGTTAAGGCAGAAAAAATGGGTGTATACATGAGCTTTTTTAATTTCAGTGTGGTTTTACCTGCAATGATGACACCGGGTATTTCTAAGGTATTGAGTGATGTTGGTGATTCTTCCTTTCTATTTTTAATATTAACTGCTTGTCTTAGTATTTCGCTCATATGCTGGTTGTTTGTAAGCGAATCTCCCATAAAGCAAATAAATGACCAAACTGGCAGTTGATCAATAAAACAAAAAAGATGCACCCTACAACAAAAAGAAATTGGTGGAAGGAAGTGGTGGTATACCAATTGTATCCCCGTAGCTTTAAAGATACAAATGGGGATGGTATAGGCGATTTGAAAGGAATCATAGAAAAAGTTGACTATATCAAAAGTCTAGGCATAGATGTGGTTTGGTTAAACCCAATTTATGAATCTCCAAATGACGATATGGGCTATGACATATCTGATTACAGAGCAATCATGGCGCAGTTTGGAACAATGGAAGATTTTGATCTGCTATTGGAAACATTACACCAGAATGGGATCAAATTAATAATGGATTTGGTAGTTAATCATACCAGTGATGAGCATTTGTGGTTTAAAGAAAGCAGAAAATCAAGAAATAATCCATTTAGAAATTTTTACCATTGGTGGGATGCAGAAAAGGGTACACCACCTTATAGATGGAGTATTTTTGACAAAGAGAGTAATGCTTGGAAATACGATGCAACTACCGATAGTTATTACTTTCACATCTTCAGCGAAAAACAGCCCGACTTGAATTGGGAAAATGAGGAGGTACGAAAGGCAGTGTACGAAATGATGAAGTTCTGGCTTGATAAAGGAGTAGATGGCTTCAGGCTAGATGTAATTACTTGTATATCTAAAGATACTCGTTTTCCAGTTCTGGAGGAAAACATGCCAGTAGGAGCCTGGTTCCCATACTACTCAAAAGGGCCGCATTTACATGAGTATTTACAGGAAATGAACCGAGAAGTGTTTGCTAAGTATGATTGCATGAATGTAGGTGAAGCTTCAGGAATAAGCATTGAAGATGCGCTTTTGTTTGTAGATGAGGAGCGTAATGAGTTACAAACATTTTACCATTTTGACCATACGGGCTTTGGCATCAGTAAAGAAAATTTCATGTATGCCGATGATCAAAACCGAGATTTGGTGGAATGGAAAAAAATATTTGAAAAGTGGGATGAAGTATTCGTAGAGAAAGGATGGGGCACCATATATCTTGGGAATCATGACATGAGTCGCATGGTAAGTCGTTTTGGAAACGACAGCGATGCTTACAGAGAGTACTCTGCAAAAATGCTCCATACCTTTTTATTAAGTATGAGAGCCACACCCTACATCTTTAATGGCGATGAGATAAGTATGGTTAATACTAATCATACCCAAATTGAAAATTACCGTGATGTATATACTATTAACTATTACCATCAGCTAAAACAAAAGGACGAAGACTATCAGGGATTTCTAAATTCGCATGCCAAAATCAGCAGAGATAATGGCAGAACACCCATGCAATGGGACAATACAGCGCATGCAGGCTTTACAACAGGCAAACCCTGGTTAGCAGTGCATAAAAATCATACCATACTTAATGTACAAGAACAGGAAAGTCGTCCCGATTCAGTATTAAATTATTTTAGAAAAATGATTCAACTGCGTAAACAATGCTGTACACTGATATACGGAGCATTTGAACTGGTAGATGTTAATAATAGCCAAATCTTTGCATACACCAGACAATTAGACAAAGAAAAACTATTGGTGGTACTTAATTTTTCAGAAAGTCAGGCTGTATTAAATACCAATATTGACCTCATAAACAGCAATGTATTGATTAGTAATTACGAACACACTACTAAAGACTGTTTTTTCAAACCCTACGAAGCGGTCATTTACCAATTAGAAACATTAAATAATTAAATGATGAGAATATTATTCCTTAAGTTATTACTAATTACAAGTAGCCTCTGCTTCGCACAGAAAAAAAACCGCCTAATGAAGGGCGAAGTAATTTATCATTTATTTCTACGGAGCTATTATGACAGCAATGGCGATATGCAGGGTGATCTGAATGGATTAAAGCAAAAACTACCCTATCTGCAAGACCTCGGCGTTACCTCTGTTTTGTTATTGCCCTTGTACGATGCTGATTGCTACCACAATTATTTTGCAAACGATTTTGAAAAAATTGATCCTGAATTTGGAACCATGCAGGAATACATTTCATTGGTAAGGGAAATTCACAAACGGGGAATGAAAATTTATATGGATATGGAAACCCAATACATTGCAGAGAAACATTTGTGGTGGCAAGATGCGGTGGGCAATTTGCAATCCCCTTACAGTGATTTTATCTTATTTGACGATGCCGAACATAAGATTCCATCAACTATGATATTTGACTTAAGGCAGTTAAACAGTTATGATGGTACTTCCATCAAAATTACTACCGTAAACTTGAGGAACAAAAATGTACTCGAGTACAACAAAAATCTATTTTCCTATTTTGTTGACCCCAATAAAGACGGAAAATTTGATGACGGTGTAGATGGCTTTAGACTTGACCACGCCATGGACCATCTGGATGGTAAGCCACAACTCACAAATTTATTTGTTAATTTTTGGGAGCCATTACTTTCGCACCTAAAAACGATAAATCCCGCACTTAAAAATGTAGCCGAGCAATCTGACTGGAATGATTATGGCTTTAACTATTTTGAGAAGACTGGTGTAGATAGGATGTTTGGCTTCGGCTTACAAAAAGCGATTTTATCATTTAACAAACAACTATTAATCAGCAATGCCGATAGTATTTTGTCAAAATGTCCAAGTGGTAAAGAGCAAATCATTTTTCTGGAGAACCATGATTTAGACAGGCTCGCTTCAGTTGAAACAGCTATTGAAAAGCAAAAATTAGCTGCCGCCTTACTTTGCCTTATTGGAGGAGTCCCATCTATATATTATGGTCAGGAAATAGGCATGAAAGGGAAAAGTGGGAATTGGGGAAACACAGATGCCAATGACATACCTCGTCGCGAAGCATTTGAATGGTACACATCTGGCCAAGGAAAGGGAATGGCCACTTGGTACAATGCTAATGGTATTAAAAAATTCGATGAAAACCTTAAATCAACAGATGGGATTTCTGTAGAAGAACAACTAAATGACAACCTTTCACTTTTAAACCATTATAAAAAGCTAATCCGACTTAAACAAAGTAATCCCGCATTAGCTATTGGAAAATATGCACACGCTCCAAATGACAACGAGAACGTATTTAGTTTTTATAGGATAGTTGATAACAAGAAAGTGCTGGTTGCAGTAAATCTTTCAAGCAAAACTCAACAAGCAAAATTTGAAGATGAGCATAAAAGATATAATGTCTTGATGGGTAAAAGCACCATTGATGACAAGAAAATCAATCTCGAACCCTATCAGTTTGCTGTTTTTGAACTGAAAAAATAAAAGCCATGAAGAGAATAGTTCTATTCATTTTGTGTTTAATTATGGTGGCGGATAACCTTATTGCGCAAAAAAAGGGGTACACAAAATATGTAAATCCTTTCATAGGGACCGATGGTACAGGGCATGCCTTTCCCGGCCCCTGCTTGCCATTTGGCATGGTACAACCGGGGCCCGATAACCAGGATACCGGTTGGGAGTATACCAGTGGTTACCAATATCGTGATACCAGTTTATTGGGATTTTCTCAAACTCGTGCAAACGGAACCGGAATACCTGAATTTGGAGATATTTTACTTTTACCCATGCGGATAGATCAGGATCCGGTTAGGCGAATCGGGTACGATAAAAGTTCTGAAAATGCTACTCCCGGTTACTACTCCGTTAAGCTAAATTCTAATATTGCGGTTGAGTTAACCGCCTCCGAAAGGGGGGCATTTCATCTTTATCGTTATCCGACAAACGGGGCCAGACTGCTGATAGATTTCCAGCATGGATTACGTTTCATGACCGATAGTTTAGTATTGGACAGCGATATCAAGTTTGACAACGACTCCACCATCAGCGGCTGGGTGAAAACAAAAAATTGGGTAGAAAAGACCTATTACTTCGTGATCAAGTTCAATCAGGCATTTAAGCAGGTTAAAGAATTACCAAGAAACCAAAAAGAAAAAGCACCTCGCTACGTGCTCGACTTTGAACTAAAGGATCGGACCTTGTCCACCAAAATAGCCTTGTCAACAGTCAGTACTGCAGGTGCACAGCTTAATCTGCAAGCCGAAATTCCTCATTGGGATTTCCAAAAAGTGGTGAAAGCGGCAAAGGTAGCATGGGAAACCTATTTGAGTAGGATACAGATTAAAGCACCTAGAAAACTAAAAGAGATTTTCTATACTTCCATGTATCGTTTATTTATACAACCCAGCAATATTGCAGATGTAAATGGGCAATATCGCGGAGCTGATGACCGGGTAAAAACCGCAAAGAATAAAACCTATTACTCAACTCTTTCCCTATGGGATACCTACCGGGCGGCACATCCAATGTATACAATTATAGCTCCTGAACGGGTAGACGGTTTCGTCAACACCTTTATCGATCATGCCGAAGCTGCCGAATTTCTCCCCATTTGGACAGCCTGGGGAAAGGATAATTATTGTATGATTGGCAATCATGCCATTCCGGTAATAGCCGATGCCTATCAAAAGGGTTTTCGCGGATTTGATGCTGAAAAAGCTTTACATTGGATGGTAAAGTCAAGCTCAGAAAATCATGTGAACAGTAACTGGACCTTACTGAACAAATTCAGCTATTACCCCTTAGATAGTTTGGATAATGAATCTGTTTCCAGAACCCTCGAGCATGGCATAGACGATGCAGCTATTGCACAAATGGCAATTACATTGGGAAAATCAGAGTTAGCCAAAAAATACGAGCAGAGAAGTAAGAATTATAAAAACCTGTTCGATCCTTCTACAAATTTGTTTAGGGGGAAAGACAGTAAAGGCAACTGGAGGACTCCTTTTGATCCACTAACGGCCACCTCCCCTATGAACAACCCCGGTGATTATACGGAAGCCAACGCCTGGCAATATTTTTGGACTCCTGCCCAATACGATATTGAAGGTATCATAAACTTGCTCGGCAGTAAACAAGCATTAGAAGCAAAATTGGATAGCTTCTTTAGCATCAAACCGATCAATGCAAACAAATACCTGGGCCAAGAAGCCATGATAGGGCAATATGCACATGGCAATGAACCAAGTCACCACATTGCGTACCTATATGCTTTCACGCCACGTCCTGAAAAAGGGAAAAAGATCATTAAAGATATTAGTGAGCAATTTTATAGCAATACACCCAACGGAATGATTGGTAACGATGATTGCGGTCAAATGAGTGCATGGTACATTTTTTCGACCTTGGGTTTTTATCCCGTCAATCCGATCAATGGACAATACATCATCGGAGCACCTCAGGTAAGAAGGGCCAAAGTATATCAAGGCCCAGGTAATAAGTATACTCGGATAAAGAACTTGAACCGCGATGGGCAAATCAACCATCTTGAAATTGATGGCAAACCCTTTAAACAAGTGTACTTCACACAACAGCAATTCACACTTGCTAAGAAACTACTGTTCAAGTAATTATTTAAACTTGCATTTGAAACCGAAATTGCCTTAGCACATTACAAACCCCGCCTACCAAAAACCTTCACAAGATTTCCTAAGAGAGTTTTTATCTTGAAAAAACCAGAAACGAATCTAAAGCGCCTTTCTCTTGTAAACCCCTCCAGCATCCTTTTGCCAAATTAAGTTCATACGACGATCTGCTGTAAAAATATCCATTTTACCATCGCCGTTCAGATCCTGTACTTGTATAGGACCATTCATTATCCCATCTGCACTTTTTTTAATATTATCCTGGATACTACTCGCTGTAATGTCTTGATAGGCCTTATAATCTGTTGTTTTAAAGATATTGATCTCCCAATCGCCATTCACTCTACCACCAACAGTAATCAGCTCTCTTTTACCATCATTATCTAAATCTTCAGCTGCGATACTGATCATAAAAAGTTGATTCGAATATAATATACGGGTGCTATTAGCCTTTGAGAAAGGACCCCCATTACCCCACAAAACCCTAAATCTATTCGCGTAACCATTTTCATCTACCACATCATTGATGATCAAATCCAAAAACCCATCATTATTCATATCGACCAATTCTGCCCTATCGGCCCAGTCAATATCACTAATGCCATAATCAGCATAGGTAAATTCCCCAGATCCATTATTAATTAATGCTCTGCTTGTCGGACTGACGTCTTGGTGGTGAGAAAATAACAACACATCTAAATCACCGTCTTTATCGATATCTCCTGAACAACCTGGAGTCCAATCGCCTGTAATATCTGTAAATGATTTAACACGATTAAACCCATTAGCGGAGTTGAAAATAATGTGAGGCGGGTTAATGGGTGTTGGCTTACAGTTGGTACAACCCGCCCATTCATCAATGTGTGATACCAGGAATAAATCAGGATAGGTATCATTGTTAAAATCGCCAACTAATATTTTTTCTGCAAACAATTGGGTGCCAGGAAAGGTGATCTGCTGTTTAACAAAACTG
This sequence comes from Sphingobacteriaceae bacterium, assembly GCA_947458875.1. Classification (GTDB taxonomy): domain Bacteria; phylum Bacteroidota; class Bacteroidia; order Sphingobacteriales; family Sphingobacteriaceae; genus JAIPAN01. The sequence goes on along the minus strand of CANGZD010000006.1, from coordinate 21,339 downwards.
CTCCCATTAAACTTTTCGAAAATAGGTCCCGGCCAAGTGTAGGTTTTGGTAACATCATAGCCTTCAAACCAGACATAATCCTGCAAACCATCGCCATCGTAATCTAATTTAGCTACCGTTGCGTAGCCCCCCGGATAATCTTGCCATAATTTAACTCTGGCGGAGAGTTCATAAGAAGGCTTCAAAAAATTGACAACTATTCTATTGCGGATGATTTGAATTGTTTTTGATTCCGTATTAAGAGGATTATTCTTAGATCTTACGGTCACCTTTACCGTATAGTCGGCTTTGAGTCCGAAACCCGGAATTTTTAACTGAAGTTTGTTTTGCTTTGAATTGCTGTCTACTTTATAAATTAGTTGATCACCCGAAGATCTTTTAGCCTCTATTTGATAAAGAAGTCCGGCATCGGGGATAGTAGATGATACAGAAATCGTTAAATCCAAAGAATCTTTGCTCAAAGTATAAGTACCAGCCTTATCGTCCGGCGTCAAAGTAAAGTTTACTTTTACCTCTTGCGGTTTGGGCTCCACCTCTTCCGACTTTTTACAACTTAATACTACCATCATTAGTAGTACGATGATTTTTCCAGTGGTGGAACTTTTCATTTGAAATGATTTAGGGAAAAATTTAATAACTGGTGTTAAATAAAACTTAAAATTAGCTCTATTGTTAACTATGGGCAAGATTTACAGTGTTATATTACGTTATTACATAATCAAGTTAGGATTCACTGATATTCAATAAACAAACCTTCAAAATAAATCCCCCTTTTCAGCACCCCACAAGCACACCCTATAAACAAAAAACATTAGTTAACGAATGGCAAAGTTATAGGGCTATACTAAGAAAACAGCGCATAAAAAATCCTCTCCATTTTTAAATGAGGCTTGATTTATACTTTGATTATTAGTGCTTTATCAGAAATTCATATAGAAAACATATCTTTAATAAAAGAAACATAGATCCAGTTAAACAAACGGTACCATGAAATTGAAATCAATAATTTTTGCACCTGTTATTGCAATACTACTTTTAGCATCCTGCTCAAAAGATAAAATCATAACTAGAGAAATAGAAACACCGAAAATTGCAGAAACTCAAGCAGCACAACCAACAATTAGGACAAACACAGAGCCAAATCTGAAAGCATATATTTTCATCGAAACACAGTCTAAACTTAGGCTAGTAGTTGATTACCTAAAAACAATTCCAAGAGATCCGCAGTCTACTGGTATTCCGTTTTATGCTTGTTGGACAGGGATTGGTATTCGAAATACTAATTTCAGAGATTTGAACAACTACTTAAGTATGCCTTTGTGGACCAACGGTGTATTACCAAAGGTAATATCTTCTAATATTCCACAAGTAAGCGGAGGTAAAGATGCTCAAGGCAACCCAAAGATTGCATATAATTTTGAAACCGTAAAAATACCCAAAAATACCGTTAATGATAATGCATGGGTCTTAGTTGCCATCCCTGTTTCAGCAATGAATAACGATACTAGGAGACAGCATAAAATTGCTTCATACGGAATGATCGGGACTAGAATGGTTTCAAGTGGCAACAATACTCAGACGGTGTTGAACACAAACACCCAATTGTCGTCATACCTGATTAATTACACCGGAAGTGTGATTCCAAAAGGACTCTACAGAATATACAGTACATACTCTGATACTTGGATGCGAATAAAATTTGATTCAACTAGTGATAGATTTCTGAGAGGTTCTGGAAATTAACTTTACCTCCTAGCACACCACTTAAATAAAAAATCCTCTCAGGATTTTTGAATCTAGTAGTGAAATATGATTTATAATTATTAACCCCACATCAATGCTGATGAGAAACATTTTAAAGTTCACACTGCTAAGTATACTTTTATTCAGTGCGTGTAAAAAAAGTGATACTGCTGAAGAACCTAAAACTACAAAAACAGGTGTCACGGTGGCTGGAGGTAACGGTGCCGGATCGGCGGCTAACCAATTAAATAATCCTTCTGACGTATTTGTAGACTTTTCAGGAAATATTTATGTTGCTGATGCTAAAAATGACCGCATACAAAAGTGGGCTCCAGGTGCAACCATTGGAACTACTGTTGCTGGTGGAAATGGCAGAGGTTACGGGTCAAACCAATTGAATAACCCGCAAGGAATATTTCTCGATAAAAACGGTACAATCTACATAGCGGATAGTGGAAATAGTCGGGTACAGAAGTGGGCAGCGGGAGCCACCAATGGAATAACTATTGCAGGCCGATCATCGCCTACAGGACCTGTTAGTGGTGGTGGTCCTGATCAATTTGACTACCCTTCAGGTGTATTTGTAGATGCTTCGGATAATTTATATGTAGCCGATGAGGGTAATCACCGAATTCAGAAATGGGCTCCCGGTGCTACCAGTGGATCGACAGTGGCGGGGCGTGTTCGTGAAAATGGTAATGCAAATAATCTATTACATAAACCAAAAGATGTATATGTAGACTCAAATGGTGCAATCTTCGTAGTAGATCATCAAAATTGCCGCATACAGAAATGGGCTCAAGGGTCTACAATTGGGACTACTGTAGCTGGACAAAATAAACCTGGTTCGGCTGCTGAGTTTTTAGCAGGTCCAACAAATATATTTATTGATCAATCAGGTAATATCTTTATTTCAGATCTTGGAAATAATAGAATTCAAAAATGGACACCGGGTGGAGCAGCTGGAATTACTGTAGCAGGAGGTAATGAATCTGGTTCGGGCCCAAATCAACTCAGTGGTCCAACCGGTGTTTTTGCAGATGCTGCCGGAAACATATTTGTAGCAGACTGGGGTAATAATAGAATTCAAAAATGGGTACAATAGAAAAGTTGATTCCCAACCAAAGCCCCCCATTTCAACACCCCAGAAGCAAGCCCCAAAAACAAAAAACCCTCTCAGTAATTCCTGAGAGGGTGTAAATAAATGATAGTGAAGAAGCGTATAAAATTTTATATAAGTTAATCTTGATGACCAAGTGAATCACTAATCTTTTCAAGCTCATTATACAACAAAACCATCGCAAATGTATCCTGTTTACAATAAGCCAGTAAATGATCACGCATTTCAATTTCATTACCTTTAAATTGACCGGTTATCATTTCCAGAAAAACTGTACTGGCCTGCTCCCCATTTCCGATTTCCAAATTTTGATAACTTAAATCGGGGAAAAGGGCGGGTAAAACATATTTGATAGAGGCGGAGCCTTTCATAGAAGGAGTATAGTACCAACCTGCCTTAAACACATCCAGCAGATCAACAAAGCGTGGCAAAAGGGATAGCAGGAATTCAGCATCTTCAGGGAAAGCCTCAGCAAGAGCTTTGATCACGTTCTTCTCAAAAGTGGCATTATATGCCATAATCGAACCATCGGGCCCAATATCAGCTTTTAGTTGATTGATTAATGTCTTGCGAGGATCTTGGGGCGAATCCTCCACAAAATCTTTGGCAATTGCTAAAAATTCTTTGTGACTGACAGGACCTGAATGACTTTCAGCAATATGCAATGAATACTGAAATGGCACTTGCTGAAATGGGCTTGTATTATGGAGAATGGGTATAGCAGAATTGATGGTCTCAAAATCAAAATAATAGATTGGGTAGCTCACTGATCGTACGAATTCGTCAATAGAAAATTTGTCAATGATTGTTTTGCCATACTTAACACCATCAATCTGAAGTTGCTGGCGTGTCGTTAAATTAAGCTCGTTATCTGGAACTTCATGAAGATGCAAAATGCCCCTAGCATATAAATCCCATTCACGACCTCTGGCATTGGTAAGTTCGAATACCGAATTCTCTTCCGGAACATGACTCCAGCAATGTCCTTTATAATCACAATCAAACGGATTGGAACAATGTTTCCCGATTTCTTTTGCAGGTTCGTGTCGATTATCGTTAATCTCTATTAAAAATTTTAACTGCTCAGCTACCCATTCCTGATTATTGATTATCTGATCGGTGATATCAACAAGAGTGAAAAAATCATCGGGAATGATGGGGCCTTGTTTTACATATTCGCTGTTCACATGCATCAAGAAAAACTTATCTGGTTTTAACCCAGACTCAGTCATAACCCAATATTGTAAAGAAGCATCCGTAAGGTGATAATCTTTTACAGAGCTACTACTTTTCACCTCAATCGCCCAGCATTGACCATCCTGATGATGCAAGATGTCAAGCGCAGCAAATACTCCCTTAACGTAAAATGCTGCTTCATAAATGGTATTTACACTTTGTTTTAGTAGCGCTTGAGTACGCTTAGCCTGTTCTGCGGAGTCGAATCGATCAGTTACACCAAGGTCAACACCACCGTCAAATAAAGTTTTTGCAAAATCTCCAATCAAATTACCCTTTTCAAAAAGCGATTCTTGTTGCACACTCAAAGCGGGTTTGAGATCTTTTCGGTAGCGATCGAAATAAAACTTCTTCTCGCATTGCACCCCAGATACAAAGCCAGATTTTGAAAGCAAATACGAGTGATTAGACATAGCGAACGTTCTAAAGGTATTCTTTAATATATTTTGAAACCTCTGGGTTTAATTTGTGAAGGATTAGTCGTTTGTCTTCTTCTGATGCAATACGCTCAATAGCTTTATCCAATTCAAAAAACAAAGCAATTTTTTGATTGATCTGATTGATGATATTCATCCGGATTCGCCGCTGATTCTCCAGAGATTTGTCAGATAGCTCAAGTATATCATTGATCTCATTAGTAGATAACGGACTTAATGGATTTTGACTCATCAAGGCCTTTAATAGCTTTACTTCAGCAGGATTAAAGAACAAGGTTCTTTTTGGGCTCCTAATTTTTTTTATCAAACCCCAAGTACCCAGCCCCAGGATAAATACAGTAATTCCACCTATAAAATACCATTTACTATGATTGTTGCTGTAGAAAGGACCGATATAATTGGATTTTGCCAAAATCTCTTTCACGGAAAACGTAACAACCGGACCATCATTTATATGCCAAAAAGTATACACAGTATCGCCTTTTGAATAATTCATATAGCCACCCTGCAACATCTGATTAGCATCATGATATTCATAAACCTGATTGCTTTCAGGATTAATGATGAACAGTTTATCGTTAGCGAAATGGATAAAATACGCTCCAGTCCAGATGATTTCTCTGAGTTTTTGATATGGGAGAGTTTTATTAATATCGCCCAACAAAACCCACTCATGAGTTTTAAAGTTAAATGCATAAAACTCATCCGAATACTCGATATCTAAATTCTCAAGGAACCGGTAAAATTCAGAACCTCCAGAATAAAAAATATCCGATTTAGCTGAATAACCTTGGTAGCCGTTAACAATAGATGAAGGACCCGGATCTCGTGGACGTAAAATCTGCCACTCAGCAGTTTTCTCATCGTAATACGTCAAAGCCTGGCTAAAGGACCAAAACCCGGTTCCACCAAAACTATAGACAATACCTTCCCGAATAAATTTTTGGGCTCCAAAATTAAAACCACTGTGTATGGTTCTATCTATTCGCGTAAGTTTTTTGGATGCCGGCATATAATCGAAAACTTGGCCGGTACCATCGAGCGTAAGCCGTATCCTTTTTCCTTGATCATAAAAGAAATATTCATTATTAATTGATGGAGTCAGGTCTTTTAGATCTGCAGGGTTGACATTTATTTTACCTTCATTTTTCCAACCTCCAGCACCTAATTCGCGGTATAAGTCATAGTTATCTAAATCGATCCTTACTCTCATACACGATTTCGGATCAATCCAGGTAAAATACCGGCTTATTGCGAAGGATGAGTACTGATCACCAAGAATTAAGATGAATAGAAGTAAAACACGTATATGCCTAATCATACTGCAAATGATCTGATTTAAGTGAATACATACAAGTTGCAAAAGATTAACGACAGCATAAAATATAAGCCTGATATAATACGTGAAAACATGTAATAACGCATTAAATTAAATAGCGTTCGCTTATTAGCTGTAGGTTTAGAATACTGATCCAATTGCGAGCAGTAAAACTAAATTCAAGTATTAGATGACCATCCAAGAGCAACTTTATCAGGAAATATTGAAGTCTTATCCTGATGCAATTGCGAAAAAGATTAATCAGGATAATTTTTTGGATATACATATTCCAAGCATTCATCCTACCAAAGGAACTCACCTCTTTTTCAATACGGTGAAAGGTCTAATTAAAATCGGCTTTTATTGCCGGGATGAGGAATTTAATAAGAAAGTATTAAAAGCCCATGCTACAGCGCTTGAGGCTTATTCGCAAGGTGTACGCCTAACATCCAATCCAGCCTTTGACTCGGTCAAATTAGCTATTAAAGCCGCTAGTGAACTACTAAAACTGCTTTCAAAGTCAACATCATCAAGTAATGAAAGTATGGATGTTCATGAGCTGTCCTTGAGAATGGATGAATTCGATTTAGCAAATCTGGATGCTTTTTTAAGCGGATATACAGAGAGCGGTAAGATGGTGTTATTGCAAATTGGCAAAGCAGAATTGGCCAATGCATTGGAAAGCCATCAAATAGAACTCGATCAAGTACACATCACTGCAACCTTGAAGAACTACGACTGGAAGGGGATGAAAAAGCACCTATCAGTTGAGCTGACTGAAGATATCAAAAATATCTATGCAAAAGCGCTAGCAGAAACCGACGGTATCGTAATTCTTATTTGCGAAGGCTACTATTTATACAGCTGTATTTATGAATTTAAGGAGGAAGATGCGGTGGTGGAAACGAACGATACAGGCGATTATCCTGCAGTATTGGATGGAGAACTCGGCGATACTGGATTGCAAAAACTGTTAACCAATATCTACCTGCTCAAACCCTTTTACTTGCAATTAAATGGAACTCAAGAAATATTTGACCTTTTTGATCAATCAATACTTGAGCTTTATACCCAACATCTCAAAGGAAACCTGATTGATGATACCTTAATCACAGAATATCAAATTAGTGCAATTTTACATGAGGAAATGCCAGAGGGTTTCCTGCTAGGCTGCAAGATAGCTCAAGAGGTGAAATATGAAAGTGATGAATACCCTACACATATAGCCTATGTCCAACAACTCGAATCATTTATCAAACCCTTAGATAAACTCGTCAATACCAACTTCAAAAAAGCCTTCATTGCCATGCTCATTCAGCTCGGCAATGAATTAGATGACGACTTAAATCCCGCTATAGCCATACAAGATCGTTATTTACCAATATTCTATGCCTTTAACACCTGGGCGGATGTAAACCCGGATGATTATGTCGAAACGCTTGATGCCATAGCCTATCCTTTTGAGAAATATGACTTCTTAAAATACACCATGCGTTCCGATCAATTGAGCAACATCCACAAAATTGCATTAGCGATCTACAACTTCATCTTAATTTACGAGAATGGAGAACTGGAAATCAAATTAGACGACATCGCAACGGCAAGAGAGCTAATTTATAAGCTTTTTGATTATAGTGAAGAGCATCAAAATCAGGTTAAAACAGATGTAGGCTTGAATGAAGAACTGAGTGCAATCATGCTCGAAGCAGTGTTCCCAAATTTAGATGAGCTCATTGGTGGATTCGAAGATAATTTCTGTTTTGAGGTCATGCAATTCTTCAATAGCAATAGTAAGGTGGAGGAGTTTCAGCGCCAGGCACGCTCGCTGCTTGCTGAACTGAAAATGGAATTAAATGAGGAACAAATTGAATTGATTCGGGAATATATAACCGAAAGGTTTACAGCAGATTTATATCGCACCTACGAAATGGCCGATGAATACTCGGAAATATTAGCCAACTAACATAAAACCAATTCTAATCAAATAAATAACCTAAAAAACCTACTAGTGTAAAGGGAACTAGCCAACTATTATGACTAAGAAACACGACTTACCAACTTTATTTCATCAGATCCTGTTCCCCATTATGATGATAGGCCTATGTGATTATAAGATTTCTGATGAAGAAATGGCTGACTTCAAAGCCACTGCAAATGCAATGGGCAAATGGTTTGATATGGACACAGAGGAATCTTTAAATGTAGCCCAAGAAACGTACACAACAGTGAAGAGCTTTGTTCAAAAGGGTCAAATTAAAGATTTATTCAATACAGCACTTACCTGCTGTGCAATCATCAACCAAAGTGTGGAAGATGATGAAATCAAAGAAGATATCATAAGCATGATGAATGATCAGGCAAACGCTGATGGGACACTCACAGACTTCGAAGAAAATACGGTAGCTATTTACTCCAGCATCATTAGATTGGGTGGGGAAGCCTTTGGCATCAAGATTTAGTAAGAATAATCGCCTGCACTCAACTTATTTGTAGAATGCAGGCGATTTCAAACAAACTTAAGAATGAACGACCAGCAGATCAAAGAATTAATACAAGAAATAGAACTTATTCAAGCTAAACCCTACGTGAACTGGATAAGTGCCTGGTCTAACAAAGTAAAAGTAGATCATTTGCACAAAAAATTAGATCAGCTGGGCTATACAGGTAGTCGTCCACCACGTTCTTGGAATCAGATTTTTAGAAATAAATAACATTGAAGAAGATTTTATATGTTGATATGGATGGCGTATTGGTCAATTTCCAGTCTGGAATTGACCGGCTATCAAACACGGAGCAAAATCTATACTTTGATCGCTACGACGAGGCTCCGCATATATTCTCTCTAATGGATCCGATGGCTGGCGCAATTGAGGCTTTTCAAAAATTGTGCGAGTGTTTCGACACCTACATCCTTACCACGGCACCGTGGGAGAATCCTACCGCCTTGAATGATAAACTGGCTTGGGTTAAAAAACACCTCGGAGACCTGGCCTACAAACGCATGATCACCTCTCATCACAAACACTTAAATAGAGGAGATTACCTGATTGACGACCGAATCACTAATGGAGCAGGTGAATTTCTTGGTGAACATATCCATTTCGGAACGCCCGATTTTCCGGATTGGGACACAGTTACCACCTATTTATTAAGTAAAGTTTAGACACAAATTCAAATCATGTCAAATCACTTTTTAATTAAACGAAGTCCGGCATTTTCTAATACTGGTCTGATTGAAAAAAGAAATCAGAAAAATAAAAGTTATTCAGAAACCTTATTTACCGACTCGCAAAAACAACCCTTACCCAAAGACTTGAAAGTTGGTGACATCGTCTATGTATCCGAAACCGACTGGGGTATTTATGCAATAGGTAAAGTTACGGCCGTAAATAACCCTGTGGTTTGTACAAGTATCGAAGAAATACTAACATTAGCATCCAATAGAAAGCCCAGAGATGAAAAGTACTGGTTAGACAAATTGAGCCGTTTTTATGAGGAAAATGTCTTAGGATCAAAGCAAAATTTGGCATTTAAATTTCAGGAGTACTTTGTTGATCAAAAACTTTTAGACAGGCCCCTGCCCTTGACCGATGGACTTTCAAGGCTCAGCCAAAAAGGATTAGCTTCTTCAATTATTAAACTAACAGCAGAGGAAGTAGCCTTTATCGAAAAACCACACTACAAGCATAACAACTTTGCATTAAGTCCTAATATTCCGTATGCACTCAAATTAGATCTTTACGGGTTTTTTAATACAAATTGTGCAGTTCAACATTTTGTAGATATTGATCACTTTGTTCCAAAATCAATAGGAGGACCCGGTAATATAATCGAGAACTTGGTGCCTATCGGGTTAGGATTAAACCGCTATAAAAGCAACTCTATACCTAAAGGATTAATTAAAGAAGCGCTTAATCATCCTGAATTAAGTCACATGGTAAAAAAGCAAATGCTTAATGCTGAAAAAGACTTTTTAGCCGATAAAGAAGCAAAAGATGTAGGACTAAAAATTACAAAGCAGGTGAATTCCTGGGACGACCAGAACAAGATTCGGGCCTTTTACCGATCCGTATTACTGCACCATTTTGTAGATTATGTGCGCATTTTGGATGACTACCGGCAATTAAGAAGCTATTAGTTTCAAACAATACTATCAGACGAGTAAATCAATGTATAAACCAGTAATAATTTCATAATGACACGCTCTATCCAAGAACAACTAGCTGAAGAAATAAAGGAACGCTTTCCAGATGCCCAAGTGAAAAAGATCGATAAGGATAACTTTTTGGATATACACATCCCCTCTATTCATAACAAAAAGGCGACTCACCTTTTCTTTAATACGGTTAAGGGAAATATAAAACTCGGTTTTTATTGCAGAGATGACGATTTTTTAGGGAAAATAGCTTCCGATTTAGAAAATATTGAATTTTATTCTCAAGGCATAAGATTAGCTGGTAATCCGGTTTTCAATACCATTAACGATGCCGTATCAGGTGCAGTAGAATTGCTCCAATCTATTTCAAAATCAACTCCACAAATTCCTGAGTCGGCAGCACTAACCGATAATGATAAATTGATGGAAGCCCTCGATAAAATTAAAGCATCAGGCAAAAAAGAAAAGTTCACCATCATTAAATACCTAGACAGCTTAGATATACAGGAAGAGTTTTATAGTTGTAAAATTGGGAAAAATCAAATTGATTTAAAACTTACCCAAAAGAGCATGGATTCTTTTTGGAAAGTGGGGTTAAAGCGAGATGATTTGATTGATGAGCTTGAGATTTATAGTGAAGACACAGATTTAGACAATTCTTTTCAGTTAGACTGGAAATTTAGTCACCCTGGCACACAAGACAATGAAGTGGAGATTGCTGTTATTTATTTCGATGAAACCGCAAAATATCCTGCTAATTGTTATCAGGAAGGAGATCGCCAGCTTGGTTTAGATCCCTACAGTATTTTTGAATTGTATAATCCTGAAAGGTACGACGAAGAAACCATAGAATATGGTCGTATAGCCTTCTTTGAGATAATGAAAGCTGATGAATCATTATTGAAAATTGATAGAAACTTCGAAATAGCTTTCGACAATGTAGAGGATTATATTGATCAAGAAGAAGATACCAGAAATTTCACACTATTTGATGATACTGAAGAGGAAAGTATTCCCATTAATGCTTCCACCATTCCCCAAATGCTGAAAGCAATTGATTCAAACAAAGAAATCAGCCATTTTAAAATAATTGCTTACACAAAGGAATATTCGGATTTAATGTTTGGGCTCGAATTTAAGATCAATGATTCAAAAATTGAAATTGCCAGAACTAATTGGTTCAATGATTCTTATTGGACCTGGGAGATCCAAAGAGAAGATCTGATAGAAGGACTAACTAATTATTTGGAAAATGGTGATGTTGAGGAGTTAATCAATTCGCACATCGATGCAGATGCCGAATATGAGTTCAATGGTGCAGGATTTCTAGACAATGGGTTTAATTACGAAGTAACAGACATACAACCAGAGTTAGTTGAAATACCAGAGGAATTTCAGGATGGGGATGGGGACTTAGATGTTTTAGCGGTAACCAATGATCTTTTACCAGATGATGAGTATCAATTTGATAGAAACATTGGTAGTATTTCTAGTTATCAAGTAATTATAAATGACCAGATTTTTGAAGTAAAGGTTGAACCCAAAACTGACAATGATGCCGAAAATGAGCAGGAGGAAGAGGAATTTGATGTAAATAATCTCGAAGAATCAGAATATGATTCTGCACAAGAATCACTCCCTAACGATGCAGTCAGCCTAGTTAAATGTGTAAGTATCCTTGGATATTATTTTTTTAGTATGGATGACTCTGCAATATTTCGCGATGACTTTGAAGCAGCAATTTATAAACTTTTTCAACCTGCTAACTTCAGTAATACCGAAAACGACATTGTTAGGGAGGTGATGGAGTATTTTGATGAGGGCTGTTTTTTGTCTAAATGCTACATGCAAGGGAGGCGAGCGGCTGAAACAGAATGCCAGAATTATGAATATGTAAGAGATTACATAGAGAGCCTACACCTGTATATCAAGGATTTAGATTATTACGTTAATGACCTAACCTTCCTAAAGAAATACTTGGAGACATTTATTGAATTAGGGAATATGCTACCCTCAGAAACTCCAGCCGGAAAAGAAATTAGGGTACAGGATAGATATTTAGTAGTTCATATCGCATTAACTGCATGGTTTAATATTGATGAAGAAGAATTAGAAATAGAAAAAATTCTTGAAAAAGTTAAGTACAATTTGCCACACGGTAATCTGTTAAAATATTCATTAAACGCCAAGCATTTAACATACATAGAAAAAGCCTCACTCTTTATATATAACTTAATCTTACTGAGTGAGGATGGTTTGGAGATAAAAAAACCAGACATATACCGGGCGAAAATGTTAATCTCAGAATTCTTTGGATTTGATGAATATGTTCAAGATTTAGAAATAAAAGGATCGCTAAATAATTCAAATGAGGATGATTTAGGCAAGATAATTGGAGGATTTGATAATAATTTTTGCTTCGAAGCGATGCACTTTTTCAATTGTCGATACAATATCGACGAATTTAGAAAGTACTGTATGGACTTATTTGTAGGTTCTTACGAAGTGATAAACGAAGAGTATAACGCCTACATTGAAGATAGCATTGATGAAGCAAATTTTGATGCCGAAGAATTGAGAGAAGAAAAAATAATGGATCAATTCTACAAAACCGTAAATGGAGAAGATTATTGACCCACTTCAAAGTAGATGCCAAGCTTTCGCAATCCGTTTTATTAATAACTTAAATGATTCGGGGGATTACTCATCAACGTTGAAATAAAGATTAAAGATCCCCCCCCCCTTTTCAGCAACCCACAAGCACACCAGGCAAAACACAAAACCCTCTCAGTAACTCCTGAGAGGGTTTTGTGTTAATTCATCAAAAATAAACTAGAGTATTTTATCTTAGTAGTAATTAAAGCATTTTTCTGTAAACTGCATTAATACCCAGTAAGTTTTTATTGATCCTGACCTATCCAGCCAAGGCCCTTTATCAACCTGAGCCCAACAAATTGCAGTACTTATTTAAATAAAAGAAATAAGAACTCGTAGGATTCAGATACACAAAAAAAGCCCCACACTAAATCTATGGTGAGAGGGCTTTTTGGAAGAAATTTTTTTCTTAGAACTTATATCCTATAGATAGCGTCAATCCTGTGTTTCTCATTTTTTCACTAATATCATCTTGCTCCATTTCTTGCATCTCTAAAATATTTGACAAGCCCAATTGGTAGCGGGCGTTAAAAAATATTTTATCTGTAAAGGAATAATCAGCTCCGATAATAGCCGCAAAGTCTGTAGAATTATAATATTGTTTAGTAGACTCAGATTGGCCGTCTGATTTATCTTTAGCCGAAGAAAGAAAAGCCAATTGAGGTCCAGCGTAAATACCCCAATTTTTCAGACTGTACTTGGTCAATAAAGGTAATGTTACGTAATTGAACGTTTCGTTACCACCATCAAATTTTGAACCCATTTGCGAAAAACCTAACTCTGGTTGGATAGATATCTGTTCATTTAAACTAAAATTTGCGAAAGCTCCAATGTTTAACCCAACTTTTGTAGTACTTGATAGCTTAACTCCATCCCAGATATATCGGACATTAGCCAGGTTCATCCCGGCCCTTACTCCGTATGAACTTTGAGCCCAAGAGGCTGTAGAAATTGTCATTAGCGAAAGCAGTAGTAGCATTTGTTTCATTTTCATTTTTTTAATATTTAATTTTTGAATTTGTGCATTAACTAAATGTAACACCTTAATACTATAACCCTTTTATACGAATACGTGAATAACGTGACAATACGCAATTCACGCGTATTAAATTTTTAAGATAAAGTTATTAATACCAATTTGGATGGAGATTAAAAACTAAACATGACAAAAAGAATCATTTTTTTGTTTTTATTATTTGCTGGCATGGCATGTAAAAAAACAGAGACTAATCCATTCACAGGAAACTGGTCTGGGCAATTTTCAGGTACTGACAATGGCACTTGGAGTGTTAACGTGTCGAATAATGGTACAGTAACCGGAACAGGATACTCCAATGTATTACGGGCTAACTTCAAAATTGAGGGTAGAGTGAATAATGCTGGTAATTTATTGGCGGCATTCGGCACCAGCTCTCTTGATGGAAGATTTGATGGAACTTTATCTGGCAGCTCAGCAAATGGGAACTGGTCAAATGGAAGTTATTCCGGAATTTGGTCGGGCAGCAAGCGCTAACTAATTTCAAAAAAAAGCCCCCCCCCCCACAAGCACACCCCCAAACAAGAAACCCTCTCAGGATTTCCTAAGAGGGTTTCTTTCGTTCTTTAGTGGTCTGGACGGTTTTAAACCCCTATATTTACTTGTACCCCAATTGTTCTAAAACCTCAAAATATCACGTTAAAACCTTGATATTGAATAGAGTGTTGTTAGTACTGTTGGGTTAAATCCGGGTGTTCAGCTTCGGCTTTAGCACACCCTCATTGTTGGGTAGGGTTTCCTGAGCACAAAACTGTCAATACAATACAAAAGCTGATGCAAGGTAGAATTTTAAATTAACCAGGTCACCCGCCATTGAGCCAAGACCTTTAGCAGTAGTGGTGCTTCTCATTTTGATAGTTTCAATATTTTAAATGCTCCCTGTCCAACGATGAAAAACACAACTATCCCAATAAAAAGGTCAGGGTATTTTGAGTTTGTCAAGTAAACAAGTCCGGCTGCTATAATTACTCCAAAATTTACAATGATGTCATTAGAAGTAAAAATCATACTTGCTTGCATATGCGCTTCCTTGCTTTTACTTTTTTGCAGTAAATACAAACAAAGTGCGTTGCCTATAAGTGCAAAAATTGAAACAATTACCATTGTCTGAAATGCAGGAATTTCTTCAAGTCCTACAAAACGTCTAATTACCTCACCAATGCCTAAAATTGCAACTGTTAACTGGAAATAACCTGCAGATTTTGCAACGTGCTTTTTTCGTGTCATTGTACCGCCAACTGCAAAAAGTGCAAGTCCGTAAACAATGCTGTCGGCAAGCATATCCAAACTATCGGCAACAAGGCCCATTGAGTTTGAGATGAAACCTGTCGTTATTTCAAGTGCAAAAAAGAAAAAGTTAATGGCTAAAACTTGCCAAAGTAGTTTTTTTTCTCTGTCGGAGTTGTCGGTTACTTCTGTATAATTATCTGCCGAAAGGCTTTCAATAAGTGAAGTGTCAAACTTTAAATTGTCAAGTCGCTCATAAATTTGGTCGTGGTTGTCGGTGTGAAAAATGGTCAATTTTCGGTTTGGAATATCAAAGTCCATCGAGTGGATGTTTGTCAAGTCGGCAAGGTTCATCCTTATCATTTGTTCTTCGGATGGGCAGTCCATTTTTAAGATTTTAAATGTCGTTTTGTGCATTATTTATTTTTATCTGTTGGATCTCCTACCACTGCTAACGCGTTAGCAGCTACACGTAGGCAGAGATTTTTAGAACTGAACTGTAAATTTAACACTTTCCTGTCCTATGAAACACTACACACCTGCTACTTATGGAAGCTGTTATCTGCTACCCTTCTATTTATCGAGGATGTATTTTGTGCGGTTGCTATTTTGCATTTTTTTCTTGGCTTTGTGTGTAAGAGAAAATGAAAACATGCTACCGAAACGGCTGGCTATTGTATATGATGAGATACGAGTATCCACAATTTAATTCAGTCCAAATTTTACTCCCATAAATATTGTTCTTGGTCTTTGTGGACCATATACATAGCCTGCATCTCTTTCCATTCCTATATCAAAATCTCTTTGATAACTATTGAAAATATTTTGCATGCCACCAAATAATTGAACTTTGTAATTGTCTTTTGTTTGGATTGTGTATGCAATTTTTATATTGTTTTCGAAAAAAGATGGTGTTGATTTTAAAACCGTTCGCTCTGTTTCCGGGTCTATAAGGCGTGGTACAAGCATTGTACCCGTAATTACGCCAGAATAGCCAATAGATAACTTTGAAACAGGATTATATGCCAATGAGAAGTATCCATAGGCGTTTGGGGTTCTTAGCAACCTGTTTGTTAGAGTGGCAGGTGTCGCGTCATTTTCATTTTTAGGAGCCCATATTTCTTCCTGTACGGAGTAACGTGCTGATTGAATAGTTGCGCCTGATTGGAATATAACATTAACACCAAAAGCGATGTTTGCCTCTAAATTTACACCTGCAACTCTTGCACCATCACCATTTCTTTTTGTGATTACTGCAATACCATTGGGTAATTCGGTTTGGTCAGATAGTATAAACGGATTGTTCAGTCTTGTATTAAATCCTTCCGCAACTAAATTAATTTGATTTCTACCGATACGTTTATCATAGTTTAAAGACAACAAAACACTATTTGATTTTTCAGTAATCAAGTTAGGAGCTAGGCGAATAAAACGTGCTGCACCACCAACAGTTTCAATATGCAAATCCTCGTCAAAGGCTTGAGGCCCTCTGTAACCTTGAGCAAAAGACGCCCTTAGTTTTAAATTATCCTTGATACTATACATTGCCGAAAGCCTTGGAACTAAAACATTTATTGTTTTGTTATTAAGAAAACTTTGATCAGCTAAATCATAAATTCCATTAATATTTACATTGTCGAATCTTCCACCCAATAAAAATGTTAGCTTTTCAATCGGTTTTAACTCTAATTGTAAATAGCTTCCTAATGTTCCTAATTGCTGATCAATGACTCTACCATAGCCGGACATTTTATCTTTTACATCATTATAAATATATTCTGAGCCTGCTATGAGTAATATTTTTTTATTGATTTCGTAATTGTACTGAAATCCTCCAATTGTAGATATATCTCTTGAATTACCATACGCATTGATAGCTAAAATATCAGACGGGGTTAATACATCACCCCCTTCGATGATCCTTCCACCTGCTCCATAATAACTTGCCCTATCCACTTTTTGTAGTGAACCGTAAATAGAAAATTTATGCTTATAATCCTTGCTGTAATGTTCAAATGAAATATTTGAACTTAAAATATGGTGTTGTAATTGCTCAGTTAAATCTGTTTGATGAGGGAACAAATCAAATTTATTGCCACCTCTTCTAAATTCGTTTATATAATAACTCCCTAATTTAAGTTTACTTCGTTCATTTAGATTCCAAAAAGCATCAAAACCAAAGGTGTTGTTTTTAAGTTTAACCATTTCTGAAAAGCCATCAGCATTGGCATCCCAAGGTTTTCTTTCTCTATTAAGTCCAAAAAAGGTAATACCTTTATCCAACTTATCTGATACAACAGACCCGTTAAAAGTAATTGTCCTATCTGGACTATTTCCATTAATGAATGATTGATTTATACCAGCCTCAAATGCGTTTTGAAAAGGGTCATTGGTAATAATATTTACCGTTCCCGCTATCGCATTTCCACCATATAAAACAGAACCTCCGCCCCTCACCACTTCAATCCTCTCAACCATATTAGCAGGTAACATTTCGAGGCCATAAACACCCGCTAATGCAGAAAAAACTGGTCGACTATTAATTAAGATTTGAGAATAAGCCCCGTCTAAACCATTCATACGTAATTGGGTAAAACCACAATTTTGGCAATTATTTTCAATTCTGAGCCCTGGTGAAAAATTAAGCCCTTCTGATATGCTAAGCGATTGTGTTGTTTCAAAAATACGGCTTGAAACGGCGTTAATAATTACTGGGGAGTCGTATTTGGGAATTTCATAACGTGTCCCTGTGACCACTACTTCTCCCAAGTTCAGCGCATCTGGTATCAAAGAATAATTTTTAGTGAGTGTTTCGCCCTCTTTTAAATTTAAAGTGTCAGTAATGGTTAAATAGCCTACAAAACTTATTTTCACAGTATGTTTACCGGCGGTGATATCCGGTATATTGAAATTCCCCTCGTTGTCAGTACTTGTACCAATATTTAACTTAGGAAAAGAAACAGAAACTCCTATTAACATTTCGCTTTCAGCAGTTACTTTACCCTTAAATGTAGCTGTTTGAGCTATTGATAGCTTAGCAGTTAGGGCAAAAATGACAGTGGCTATTATTTTGAATATGATCGATTTCATTTTTCTAACATTAACTATGAGGGCGAAAGTAATAAAGTTAGATTAGTCTAATAAATAAAGTTTTGCCTTTAGTATCTTTGGAAAGTCAATTTTAATTTCGCTTTTACACGATGCTGACATTTACAGAAGAAAATTACTTAAAGACTCTACTCAAAATCACTTTAGATAGTGGTAATGCAGAGGTAGGTACCAACGAATTGGCAAGTTCATTGGATGTCAAACCTGCCACGGCAAATGATATGCTTAAAAAGCTGAAAGACAAAAAGTTGGTAGATTATGAAAAATACGGCAAAATCACTCTGACAAAAGAAGGGAGAAAAAATGCGATGAACGTAATTAGGAAACACCGCATATGGGAAACCTTCCTATTTGAAAAATTGGAATTTAGCTGGGATGAAGTTCACGAAATAGCAGAACAATTAGAACATATTCAATCTCAAAAACTCATTGATAAGTTAGATAAATTTTTAGATTACCCAGAGTTTGACCCACACGGAGACCCAATCCCAAATAAAAATGGCGAGCTTAAAGTACAATTTAAAAAAACACTTGCAGAAGTAAATGTAGGCACCAGTTGCAAGATGATCGCTGTTAAAGACAATTCTACTTCCTTTCTGCAGTATGTTGTGAAAGTTGGTTTAGGAATTAATAATAAAATTGCTGTCGTATCGAAACAAGATTATGATGCGATAACAGTTATTGAAATCAATGGCAAGCAATCAAGTGTCAGTCAGAAGTTTGCCGAAAATATTTTTGTCGTTTGCAATGAATGTGATATTGAGAAAAATTGCAGAGAGGAGCATTGGAAAGTTAAATGACAAATTTGTCTCTGTATATACCTGCCGGGTTGTAGGTGGCTTGGGATGCTTTTGGGCAAACTTAAATGTGGTGTTTTGGAATCAGATTATATTGAGCAAAACGCTTCTTTTCATTTTGAACATGGTTGTCATTTTCGTCTTCCGTTTAACTCTGATTATTCTCGATTGTTTCCGTCTTTTAGGGTTGAAGATAACTCAATTATATCCTCAAATAGATTAATTGCCTGAGTATAATCATTCAATAGCAATTGAATATCCCTCATAAATTACTATACAGGAAACACATTTATCCCACCCTCAAAATATCGCCCCAATCCGTCGTATAATTCGGACTCACATTTTCACGCTTCATTGCCCAACGCTTTCGGAATCCTTCAGAAGCCAAACGTAAGGTACCGCTGCCGTAATAGGTATTGATCCGATCCAACAGTTCACTCACCTGATTATGCTTTGGCCCATTCCATTCGGTAAACAGATTCAGCTGGACTTCCTGTTCCGGAATTAAGCCCGTAGCAATCACCGCCACCTTGCTATACTGAAAGCGGGGATCGTAAATCGATTTCAATCCTCGTACCGACGCTTTCACCAGGTCGGGCGTATTGTTGATCGGATGATTCAATGCCAAACTAATGGCGGGGTTGTACTGAGGTAAATCCTTTCTAAACCGATTGGTCAACAATTGAACGGTCAGTACCGTAGCGCAACTGGTATCCGCCCTCAGTTTCTCCGCCAGTCTACTGGCATAGGCGGTGGTCGCTTCCATCAGTTCCTCTAAATTATTAGTCAGTTTCCCGAATGACCTGCTGGTGCAGATGGCCTGTTTACGTTCCAATACTTCCTTTAGCGGGATGCAGCTCCTGCCCCAGAGTTCGTGCCATAGCCGTACCCCTTGAATGGTCAGTTTGTTTTTGATCCACTTTTCCGTTTTCTCCCTCAATTGAGCAGCAGTACGAATACCCTCCAGTTCCAGTTTGATTTGGTAAGCCCTGCCGATTCCCCAGAGATCAGCCACCGGGAAATGTTGGGTAGCCCTGTCAATTGCTTCCTCCGTATCCAATACACAAACACCACTCTCCGATTTCTTGGCGATTTTATTGGCCAGCTTGGCCAGGGTTTTGGTAGGCGCTAAGCCCACACTCACCGGGATACCGGTATGCTGCACAACTTGTTCTCTTAAGTAATGAGCATAAGTGTGTAGGTCTTCCATCCCCTTAAACTGCAGGAAACACTCATCAATACTGTACACCTCCACATCAGGCGTAAAGCGGGCCAGGTTATTCATCAGCCGTGCACTGATGTCGGCGTATAAAGTATAATTACTGCTGAATACCGCTACCCTTTCTTGTTCAATTAACTCCTTGACCTTGAAATAAGGTACCCCCATTTTAATCCCTAATGCTTTCGCCTCATTACTTCGGGAGATGATGCAACCGTCATTATTGGACAAGACCACCACAGGTCTCCCATTCAACTCAGGCCGAAACAAGCGTTCACAAGAAACATAGAAATTATTACCATCAACGAGAGCGAACATAACATTGCGGTTTGTTTTGATGCGGTCTGCAGCTCCAGGTCACTACGCCTCTAATCAGCAGTTCATCCTGCTGCACCAATTCGGGTTCTTCATCGGCTTTACCCGTACCCAGAAACAGCTGTTTACCCAAGAGATAGACTTGTCTCACTTTCCATTCCCCACGGTACCACACCACCACCAAAGAACCATGTTTGGCTTTAATGGACGTATCGTACACAAACAAGGTTCCTTTAGAAATTCCTAAAGCCATCAGTTCGTCCGTAGTGGCTTCGGCGTAATAGGTATTCACCGGATCTTTCACCAAACGCTCTAAAATATTCAGTCGCCCCGCCATATAATCCTCGGCCGGACTCACAAAACCGGAAGCCTTCCCCGGATCGCTCAGGGGTTCCAGTTCCTCATTTGGAATATGTATACGATGTTTTAACACGAAAAAGATTGGGGAACCAATTTACTAAAAATTTTAGTAAATAAACAAAATGATTATGACTGCGTCAATACAAGTCTGGCCTGTAGCCATACAAAGCCCACCATCCCCTGCCCAACAGACACCTGCGCCAATCCGTCTGCCGCCTGCGCCACCCAATCTTTAACCTGCTTCCCTGCACTGACAACCTGCGCCTCTCTAATCAGCACCTGCGCTTGTACACCTCTGGCCTGCGCCTGTACATTAAGCACCTGCACCCGTACAAAACTCAGCTGCTGCAAAACAACAGTCGCCTGCACCTGCCCACCTCCCGCCTGCGGCCAAACCTTCAAAAAAATAAAATAAAAAGAAAAGCCCAAAAACAAAAAACCCTCTCAGGTTTACCTAAGAGGGTTTTATCGTTCTTTAGCGGTCTGGACGGGACTCGAACCCGCGACCCCATGCGTGACAGGCATGTATTCTAACCAGCTGAACTACCAGACCAAGTGATCCCGCTGGGACTCGAACCCAGGACCCCAACATTAAAAGTGTTATGCTCTACC
>CANGZD010000005.1 GCA_947458875.1 Sphingobacteriaceae bacterium | reverse complement strand
CTTAGGGAAGGTCTTAAAAGTGGATACTGGATGCAACAAGCACCATTCGGATACAGAAATATTAGAGATTATGAAAACAAGTCTACCTTAGAAATCGATCCAGAAAAAGGAAAAATAGTATTAGAAGCTTTTAATAGAATGGCAACTGGGTTGTATTCACGCGAAGAAGTTCGACATTATTTAGTGAAAAAATACCGTTTAAAAATGTGTAAAAATAACTTTGCCAGCTTACTAAAAAAGGTTGTTTACACCGGTAAAATACACGTGAGACCATATAAAGATGAGCCAGAATATTTTGTTAAAGGAATGCATCCACCAATAATAACAGAGGTACTATTTGATAAAGTCCAACTAGTTCTAGCTGGTAAAACACCTAAAATGGTTTTTCATCAAAACAAAGAAAATATATTTCCACTGAAAAATCATTTGGTTTGCGAAGAACATAATCGAAAATTTACAGCTAGTACCTCAAAAGGTGGTAACGGGAAAAGAGCACTACACTCATATTACCATTGTCAAACAGGAAGGTGTAAAAACCGAATAAAGGTTGAGGAATTAGATGAAAATATTCAATTATTATTACAAAAAATGGAAGTAAAAGAAGAAGTATTAAAAGCATATAAGAAAATACTTGAAGATCTATTCCTTCAAAAACAGCAATTATACACATCTAGTACAAAAGAGATTGACAAGAAAATAAATGAATTAACAACTAAGATTGACTTAATAGATGATAAATTTATCAACCAGGAGATTAACTCAGAGTCATATAACAAACTAATTAAAAAATTGACTAACGAATTAGATGAGCTAAAAGATGAACAGAAAAACCTTAAAGACGAAAAAGTACCATTTAAAAAACTATTAAATGAAAGCATACACGTTTTACCTAACATAAACAGGTATTACCAAGGTGCGAACGGCCAAACTAAACAACGGATTGTCGGTTCGATATTTGACGGGAAAATAGGAATTGAAAATAAAAAAGTTCGAACCGCACAATGGAGGGAAGCAATTGTCCGATTGTTCAATATAGACAAGGATTTTGCTCTTATAAAAAAAGAAAAAGCCGGCAAAATTACCGGCTCGTTCACTCTCGCTCCTGAAGCTGGGCTCGAACCAGCGACCCTCTGATTAACAGTCAGATGCTCTAACCAGCTGAGCTATTCAGGAGTGTGCTGTCTGGTTTGGGATTGCAATATTCGGGATTTAAAATTATTTATGCAATATTTGCCCTCGAAAAATTTAAAAAAATATGAGCCTTGTCGTTATTGGTACCGTAGCTTTTGATGCCATTGAAACTCCTTTCGGTAAAACAGATAAAATTGTGGGTGGTGCGGCCACCTATGCCAGCCTCTCTGCCTCGTATTTTTACAAAAATGTAAAGATCGTAGCGGTAGTGGGTGATGATTTCCCGAAGGAAGACATCCAGTCATTTGAAGACCATGGCATTAGTACCGAAGGTTTACAAATTAAACAAGGCGAAAAATCATTCTTCTGGTCGGGTAAGTACCATACCGATATGAACAGCCGCGATACGCTGGTTACCGACCTGAATGTATTGGCTGATTTTGACCCCATCATTCCTGAATCTTATCAGGATTGCGAATTTCTTTTATTAGGAAACCTGGTACCTCAGGTACAATTAACCACTATTCAGCGACTCAAGAAACGTCCTAAATTAGTTGTTTTAGATACCATGAATTTCTGGATGGATGTGGCAATGAACGATTTATTGGTCGTGTTAAAGGAAGTAGATGTGCTGACCATCAACGATGCAGAAGCCCGTCAGCTTTCTGGCGAATATTCATTAGTGAAGGCTGCAGAAAAAATCCTAAACATGGGCCCCAAATACCTGATCATTAAAAAAGGTGAACATGGCGCCTTACTCTTCCATGAAAATCAGGTATTCTCAGCCCCTGCCCTTCCTTTGGCAGAAGTTTTCGACCCAACCGGTGCCGGCGATACTTTTGCAGGTGGCTTTATTGGCTATTTGGCTAAAGTAGGAACCGTCAATTTCCATAACATGAAGAATGCCATCATCTACGGTTCTGCGCTGGCCTCATTCTGTGTAGAAAAATTCGGTACCGAGCGGATTAAAAACTTGAGCGAAAAAGAGATCAGCGATCGGGTTCAGGAGTTTGTAAAACTCAGCAGTTTTACGATTGAGATTTAATCAGCAAGCCAATTACCTCAAACTTTTCGAACACTTGCCGACTATGCGGGGCGTCTTTGAGTTCTGCTGTCAGGTCCTGGCCAGCCCAATGCTCATAATGTTTTCCATTTTTCCAAAGTCGGCTGGAGCTAACGTCGTAAATTTTACCTTCAAAAGCTACCCAAATTTGCGGTTTATCCTGGCCATTACGCAATGCCAATTGAGCTGCGGTATAGGATGGTAGTTCCATCAGGTACTTTTCTTTTTGAAATACTCATACCAGCTCATGTTCATGAGTAACAAGGCCAAGGAATAAAAATGATCCTCAAAAGGGATGCTTCCTATTCTGATGGCCATATTTTCTGCATCGTTATACAGCACTACCGGAATACTGGTAAGTAAACCATTAACAATGTAAAATGGTAAGAGTGAGACGAAGTAGGCTAAATAAAAACGACTGAGCCAGGGTGCTTTTTGGACAAACTGTATAAAAAAAATCAATGGTAACAATAAACCGAATGTGACCAGGGTGTATACCCGATCGTAAAAAAAGAGCAGGAATAGCAAAGAAAGCGACAAGAATACCAGACTAATCAATTTACTGTAATTGGCCAGCAAATCAGCCTTTATATAATGATTTAAACACTCGTAGATGAAAATGCAGGCGAAGGGTACGGTGACAAAAAACAGGATTTCTTCTAAAGGCAAGCCTTGAAAATTGATCCCTGTAATGTATTCTGCGTTAAATGACCATACCCCTTCCCAGGTAAAAATCAGGTCCCAGAACAAAAAGACAAGCCCAGTGAGGCCTAAAGCAGGAAATAAAGAGCGCCAATATTGTACGTAACGCACCCTGCGATCGAAGGACAGCAAAAAGGGAAATAAAACGGTCAGGAAATTAATGAGCAGATAGGTCTCTTTCATGGATGCTAATTAAGCAAATTTCCTGAAGATTTGCTCCTCGGGTGCGGTACAACGCTTGGTCTCTAACATAAATTTGGCAATGTTCCGTACTAAATCCGGATCACTGCGTCCAAATTTACGGAGTTCGAACAAGCGGATAATGGCAATTTTATCTTCCTCCAGATTTTTACTGTAACCTAAAAAAGCGGGTGTAAAGTGCTGCAGCGAAAAACGCATGAACCTGATTTCCAGATCATCGGGTGCGGCATTCACTGCCTTCTGAATCATTTTACTGGAAATGCTGATGTGCCGAAGTTTAGCATAGGGGTTCCAACTATGCTTCGCCTTGAGACCTTCTAAAGTGGCAATATAGGCCCAAATGAGGGGGTCCTGGCTTTTGAGGGCCGTTAGTTCTTTGAATAAATTATTAGTGATCTGGGGAGATTCTACCGCCTGAACCATTAATTTTTTGATACGGGGCAAATCTTGTGCATTAGCCTGGCTATTGCTAAGCAAAATTGAAAAGAAGAAAAGACAAAGCCAGAAATTTCTCATATTACTAAATCGAACCCAGCTTATTTTTGACCAAAGCCTGTGCCATTAACCACAGTTTTTGTTGATCTGATACACGAATCCGCTTTTGAGCAATGGTAGCAGCAGGAGTAGCTTTGATCTTTTTAAATAACTCATAGTAATACACATAGGCAATATAAACACCTTGTCTACAGGCTACGGGTAGCAAGCGAATCCCTTTCAAGCCATCCTCAAAATCGAATTGGATATCCTGTTCTATTGCCGCTTTATCGGTGCTATTGAATTTCTTAAAATCTACATTCGGGAAATAAGTGCGCCCCCGTTCTTCATAATCGGCTTGTATATCTCTTAAAAAGTTAATTTTTTGAAAAGCGGCACCCAATTTTCTGGCATAAGGAACCAGGTCCTGGTATAATTGCTCATTCGTCTCACAGAAAATTTTCAAACACATTAAACCAATCACTTCCGCAGAACCATAAATGTATTCTTCGTATAACTGTTGATCATAACTTGTTTGATCGAGGTCCATTTCCATCGATTTAAGAAAAGCTTCGATCAGTTGATGATCAATCTGGTATTGATTCACCACCAATTGAAAAGCATGTAGAACAGGGTTCAAGCTAATTTTTTGGGCGATGGCAACCGCGGTTTCCTGACGAAAATTTGCAATTAATTGAGCCTTATCATGCTGATGGAAGGTATCCACAATCTCGTCAGCATAGCGAACAAATCCATAAATGGCATAAATAGGATAATGAAAACGTTTATCGAAAGCACGGATGCCCATACTGAAGGAAGTACTGTACTTTTTGGTGATCAGTTTGCTACATTCCAAACAAGTTTCATCGTATAGTTCAATCATGGAAATGATATGGTTTAGTCAAATCTACAAAAATTGTTTGCTAAGCCACTGCAATCCACATATTCATCTTAACTTTACAGTCTATGAGCACACCAAAAATTGCTGTTATCGGTTCCGGATTTTCCGGATTATCGGCCGCTGCCCTGTTGTCTAAACAAGGTTACGATGTTTGTATCTACGAAAAAAATGATCAGGCAGGGGGCCGTGCCCGTATTTGGGAAAAGGACGGGTTCCGGTTCGATATGGGTCCGAGCTGGTATTGGATGCCCGATGTGTTCGAAAATTACTTTGCCCTTTTCGGTAAAAAAGTTAGTGATTTTTATGAGCTGATCCGTTTAGATCCGGGCTACCGGATTTATTTCAGTAAAGAGGAAGTGATGGACATCCCGGCCAGCATGGCAGAACTGGAGCAGCTTTTTGAGACTCACGAAGCGGGAAGTGCTGCCAAGCTTCGAGATTTTTTGGCTCAGGCTGCCTACAAATACCAAGTGGGTATGGGCGATTATGTGTTCCGCCCTTCGCTGTCCATTACCGAGTTCATCGACTGGCGACTCATCCTAGAAAGTTTCAGGATCCAGATGTTCAGCAGCATGAGTAAGCATGTGCGCTCCTATTTCAAGAATCCTAAATTGATCAAACTGCTCGAATTTCCGGTGCTGTTTTTGGGAGCTACCCCGCAAGATACGCCGGCCATGTACAGCATGATGAATTATGCAGATTTGTCACTGGGCACCTGGTACCCCAAGCTGGGAATGAACGAAATCATCAAAGGAATGGTGAAAGTAGCGCAAGAACAAGGTGTGAAAATCATGCTGAACACCGAAGTGAAGCAGATTCAAACAGAGAATGGCAAAGCAAAAGGCATCTCCACCAATCAAGGTTTTTTTGAAGCAGATGTGGTAGTGGCTGCCGCCGATTATGAGCACGTAGATCAGCAATTAACCGATAAAAAATTGCGTAATTATTCCGAAAAATATTGGGATAATCGGACCATGTCCCCCTCCAGTCTACTGTTTTATTTAGGAGTGAACAAAAAAATTAAGGGAGTTCAGCATCATAATTTATTTTTTGATGAAGATTTTGGCTTACACGCCGAAGAAATTTATAAAGATCCTAAATGGCCAAGTAAGCCTTTATTTTATGCTTCTTGCCCTTCTAAAACCGACCCGACCGTGGCACCCGATGGTATGGAAAACTTATTTTTCCTAATGCCCATCGCTCCAGGATTAAACGACTCTGAGGAACTCCGTGAAAAATACTATCACCTAATGATGGATCGCTTTGAGGAAATCACCGGGCAAACAATTAGAGAACACGTGGTGGTGAAACGTAGCTATGCCTTGGATGACTTTAAAGCAGATTATCACTCCTTTAAAGGCAATGCCTACGGGTTGGCCAACACATTGGCGCAAACTGCATTTTTTAAACCCCGCATGCGCTCCAAAAAAATTAAAAATCTGTTTTTCACCGGCCAGTTGACGGTTCCCGGACCCGGCGTACCTCCGTCTATCATATCCGGACAGGTGGTAGCTAAAGAGATCGATAAATATTTAAAATAAACTATTTTACTTTCTAATTAATATTTGTAATTTAAATAATAAATTATTGAATTATGAAATTAATGAGAAGTGTGTTTATCCTGATCCTTTTGCTCACGGCCGTTTTTATTATTGGCGGATTATTCCTGCCAAAAACTCATCAGATTAGCCGGAGCATTGAAATTTCCCAACCGGATAGTGTGGTTTATCAGTTTGTATTGGATTACCAGAATTTTAAACAATGGAGCCCTTGGTACAAAATGGAGCCCGCTGCACCCACCACCATCATGGGCCTACCGGGCAAGCCGGGCTATACTTATGCCTGGAGCGGCAAAGACTTAGGTAAAGGCAAAATTGAACTAATAAAGACTTTACCCAACCAACAAATCTTACAAGAGATGACTTTTTACATGCCAAAGCCCAGTGTACATCACACGAATTTCTATTTTGAAAGCACTACCCCCGGCAGTACCAAGGTGAGCTGGACCATGGAAGGGAATAATGACGGTTTATTTGACAATTGGATGTATACCTTATTCTTCAACCGGATGATCGGGAAGGAATATGATGCAGGGCTCAAAAGTTTAAAACAAATACTCGAGAAATAAGCTCCAGGATAAGAAATCATCCTGAAGCTTTACTCATCAATCATGGTAAAAAACTCATTTGTTTCCGAGGGTATCGTAGGGTTTTAAACTTTTCTTTAAAAGTTTCCTGGCCACATGTATTCGTGTTTTAACCGTACCGATCGGAATGCCCAGGTAATCGGCAATTTCGTGGTACTTGTGCCCTTCGTAATATCTGGTAAAAGGGATAAAATATTCCTCCGGGAGTTTTTCCATCGCATGTAAAATATCATCCATAATAAATTTAGATTCTCCCTGATTTTTTGCCGAACTGTACAATAAATTAGGAGAAGAGATTTCATCAGACTTGGTAATGAAACTACTCACCTTCACAAATCGACGATAATTATTAATAAAAGTATTTTTCATGATGGTATACAACCATCCCTTCAGATTGGTGCCATCTTTAAACTTATTGTAATAGGTGATGGCTTTTAGCAGGGTGTCTTGCACCAGGTCGTTGGCGTCTTCAGCATCGTGTGTAAAATGCAGGGCATACATTTTTAGCGAACTAGCCTGACGCATGACCAAGGTATTGAACTCAATCTTTGTCATAGTCTTCATTTTAGGTAGATACTTATTCAAACAATTCTAAATCACCTTGTTTGAACTGTTTTTCATCCCCAATCAGACAAATGGCATGCCCCTAAATTGTGTCTAAACACGATTAGAGTACAAAAAAGACGAGAAAAATACTTGATTAAATGATGTTCACCTCTCGTTCGAGGGCGATTTGGAAGCGCTCCAATACACTCTGAATGATTTCTTCCGAAAAGGCAAAAACCTCTTTACCAGTGGCGTTTCCGTGATTTACCAACACCAAGGCCTGATTTTTCCAGGTCCCGGTTTGGCCTTTAATTTTCCCTTTCCAGCCACATTGCTCAATTAACCAACCGGCTGCCAATTTAATTTTATCAGGTCCGGCAGGGTAATGTACAATGTCTGGAAAAACAGACTGTAGCTGTCTGAATTTATCGATAGAAATAATTGGATTTTTGAAAAAACTACCCGCATTTCCAATCGTGGAGGGATCCGGAAGTTTACTTACCCTGATGGCCGAAACGACTTCGGAGATATCTTTTATGGTAGGTTGTATGATTTGCCGGCGGCTCAATTCATCACGAATGGCCCCGTAACTGGTATGCAGTTCCGGATGTTCTTTTAAACGATAAGATACTTCGGTGATGATGTATTGGCCTTTCAGTTCCTGCTTAAAAATACTTTCCCGGTAAGAGAAACCGCATTCGGCCTTGGTGAAAGTCCGGAAACAACCTGTTTTAATTTCAAATGCCCGGCACGATTCAAAAATGGTATCTAACTCCACCCCATAGGCGCCAATATTTTGAACGGGCGAGGCACCTACGGTTCCGGGAATTAAACTGAGGTTTTCCATCCCTGAAAAACCATGATCAACCGCATAGTTGACCAAATCGTTCCATACTTCTCCGGCAGCGGCGGTGAGCAATACCTCATCTCCATCCAGATCGTACCAAATCCCTTTATTGTTCATCCACACCACCAGGCCATCAAAGTTTTTTGTGAACAGCATATTGCTACCGCCACCCAAAACCAGGAGTGGGAGTTGCTGAAACTTGGGATCGGCAAATAGTTCAATTAAATCTGCCTCAGATTGAATTTCGGCAAACCATTGAGCCTGGGCCTCCACGCCAAAGGTGTTATGTTTCTTCAGAGAAACATGTTCGCGGAGGAAGGACATTGAGCTCGAATCTTTCACTTTTTAAAATATTTTCTCGAGGCGTAAAGTAAACCAAATTCTTCAGAAGGATTTTTTTCAATCGACTTATGGTGTATTTTATGTGCCCTTCTGATGGCCAATAAATAGGTATTATTTGTTTTAAAAGTTTTAAAACGGTTATGTATGAACCAATCGTGAAAAATAAAATAGATGATCCCGTAAACTGAAATGCCCGCCCCTATCCAAAAGGGAGCAGCCAAGTCATCGCGGTAGCCATACATCAAATAAATTGATAAAGCGGCGAAAAGCAAACTAAAAATATCATTCCATTCAAAAAACCCATGTCGCTCCTGATGGTGAGATTTGTGGATGAACCAAAGTGGCCCATGAAACAAAAATTTATGAATAAACCACGAAAAGCATTCCATGCCTACAATTGTAAGTAACATGATGCCCATCGCCAAGAGTAAATTCATCAAATTTTAGATGTGAATGGCTCTATTCTCAGTTGCTGCCAGTGCTGCCTCTTTAAATGCTTCGGTAAAAGTAGGGTGAGCATGGCAGATCCTGGCAATATCCTCCGCAGAAGCACGGAATTCCATAGCTACCACCGCTTCTGCAATTACATCGGCTACACGCGGACCAATCATATGTACGCCTAATAATTCGTCAGTTTCGGCATCAGCCAAAACTTTTACTAAACCATCGGTATCCATACTGGCTCTGGCACGTCCGCTGGCTTTGAAAGGGAACGAACCGACTTTGTATTTTTTGCCCTGCTCTTTGAGCTGTTCTTCGGTATAGCCCACGCTGGCCACTTCTGGCCAGGTATACACCACACCCGGTATCAGGTTATAGTTGATATGCGGTTTCTGACCGGCAATATATTCAGCCACAAAAACGCCCTCATCTTCTGCTTTATGAGCAAGCATGGCTCCGCGAACTACATCACCAATGGCATAAATACCCGGAACTTTGGTTTGCAGATTTTCATCAACGGTGATTTTTTTACCACGCTCTTCAACAGTCAATCCGATGTTTTCTAAACCTAATCCTTCGGTATAAGCGGTACGGCCTACCGCAAGTAAGCAGTAGTCGCCTTCCAGGCTGATGCCTTTCCCGCTCGGGTCATCGGCAGTGACGGTGACTTTATTTCCTTTTACACTGGCACCAGTCACTTTATGTCCGAGCAAAAACTCCATGCCTAATTTCTTCAACGATCTGAGTAATTCGGCGCCTAAAGTTTTGTCCATGGTGCTGATGATGCTGTCTGCAAATTCCACCACGGTTACTTTGGCTCCCAATCGGGCGTAAACTGAACCCAATTCCAGTCCTATTACTCCGCCCCCAATTAAAATCAGGTGTTTGGGTACTTCTTTCAGATTTAAGGCCTCTGTAGAAGTGATGATCCGTTTTTTGTCTACCGAAATAAAAGGCAACTCGGTTGGTTTGGAACCGGTAGCAATGATCACATTTTTAGCCGTGATGTTTTCAGCGCTGCCATCAGCTTTACTAATTTTAATCGTGTTTTTATCTACAAAAGACCCATGCCCTTGATAGGATGTAATCTTGTTTTTCTTGAAGAGATATACAATTCCAGCTGTAGTTTGTTCAACTACTTCATTTTTCCGCTTGATCATTTGCGGCATGTCAACTTTCAAATCTTTTAGTTTGATGCCATGAGTTTGGAATGTATGGGCGGCATTGTGGTAATGCTCTGAAGAATCTAACAAAGCCTTGGATGGGATGCAACCCACGTTTAAACACGTTCCACCAAACGTGGCGTATTTCTCCACAATGGCAGTTTTTAAACCTAATTGGGCACATCGGATGGCGGCTACATATCCACCGGGACCACTACCTATCACTACAACATCGTATTGCATGTATCTGAATTTATTGTTGGTGGCAAATTTAAGTATTCAGCAGGCTTTTGGGAAATTTAAAGCGATTAATTGCAGTAAAATATTATCTTAGTTATACCAGTTCAAGTCATGAAGTTAAAACTCCTTTGCACAGGCATTTTCATTGCCTTATCAATTTTTAGTAAAGCACAGTTGAATACCGCTAAAATGAAATTTAGCCGAGCCGACTCATTAAGAGGTCAGTTGACCAGCTTTAGAACTTGTTATGACATCAACTATTACCACCTCAAGGTCAAAATGGATATTGCCAATCAATCCATATCAGGTTCTAATGAATTCAGATTTACCGCCACGCAAGATTTCAATCAGCTACAATTTGATCTTTTTGAGAATTTAAAAATTGAGAAAGTAATCTATCGGGGCGAAGAATTACCTTTCAAACGGGAATTCAATGCGGTTTTTGTCAGCTTCCCGCATACGATCAAAAAAGGCAGTAAAGAGTATTTTACCGTGGTTTATGGAGGAAAACCGACCATTGCCAGAAACGCACCCTGGGACGGAGGATTTGTGTATAAGAAAGATTCGGCGGGTAACCCATGGCTGGGGGTAGCTTGCCAGGGTTTTGGAGCTAGCTCCTGGTGGCCAAACAAAGACCATCAGTCGGATGAAGTGGACAGCATGATGATCAGCATCAGCGTGCCCGATTCTTTACAAGATATTTCTAACGGACGCTTGGTCAACAGGGTGAAGGATGGCGAAGGCTACACCCGTTACGATTGGTTTGTTGCCAACCCGATTAATAATTACAATGTAACCTTTAACATTGGCAAATACGCTCATTTCAGTGACACTTTCATGGGGGAAAAAGGCCCGCTCAGCCTCGATTATTATGTTTTGGAAGAAAATCTGGACAAGGCTAAAAGCCATTTCGAGGCTGATGTTAAACCTATGCTCAAATGTTTTGAATACTGGTTTGGCCCTTATCCATTTTACCAGGACGGATTTAAATTGGTGGAAACCGGATACCTCGGCATGGAACACCAAAGTGCCGTAGCCTATGGTAATAAATATCGAAAAGGCTATTTAGGTCGCGATTTATCAGGTACGGGTCTGGGATTAAAATGGGATTATATCATTATCCATGAAACAGGGCATGAATGGTTTGGCAATCACGTTACATCCAAAGATATTGCCGATATGTGGATTCACGAAGGTTTCACTTCCTACTCAGAGGGTCTTTTTGTAGAATGCCTGGAAGAGAAAGCAGCGGGGGCCAAATACTTGAAAGGGCTTAGGAGAAATATTCAAAATGACCGCCCCATTATTGGGCCCTACGATGTAAACCAGGAGGGTTCGGGCGATATGTATCCCAAAGGCGCCAACCTACTGCATACCATCAGGAGCATCATAAATGATGATGAGCAATGGCGCCAGATTTTAAGAGGCATCAATGCTGAATTTGGATTAAAAACCTGTACAAGCACAGATATAGAGAATTACATCAGTAGTCAATCTAAATTGAATTTAAAACCTGTTTTCGACCAATATCTTCGAAAAACAAAAATCCCTGAATTCAAATATGCGCTAAAAGGTAAGCGACTTACTTATCAATGGATTGCTGATGTAAAAGATTTTGCGATGCCGATTGATGTTCAAATCAATCAAACCAAATCTATCAGACTCAAGCCCAGCACCAAGAAAAAAACGGCCTATCTAAAAGATGTTGAGGAAGCATTTTTTAAGGTTGATGAACTAAATTTCTATGTCCAAACTAAAAAAAAAATTGGGCTGCAACTTATTCATACAAATAGACGTCTTATTAAAAAATCTGAATGAAACGATATGAAAAGAATCATCCTTAGTTTAGCCTTTGCTTGCTTCACACTACAGCAAGCGCAATCAACACCTGTTGCAGTCAACACAAATCAGGAAAACGAAATTAAACAAGAAAGAGCGGTTGCCGATTTTACTGGTATAGCAAGCGGCGGTAATTTTAATGTTTATGTGAACATTGGGGAAAAAGAGAGTTTAAGATTGGAGGGTGAAGAAGAAATCCTCAACGATATCGAAACAAAAATTGAAAAAGGGGTTTTAAAAATACAGTACAAAGCCAAAAAGCGAATGTGGGATTGGAACCGATCAGACCGAGATCGTATAAATATTTACATTACTGCAAAAGTGCTTTCTAACCTTGTTTTAAGTGGCAGTGGTAAAATGGTAGTGAATGGCACTTTAAAAGCGCCTAATTTCATCAGCGTGGTAAGCGGATCTGGTAATTTAACGCTGAACACCGAAACCATTAATTTCAACGGAGTAATCAGCGGTTCCGGATCTATCAACTTGAGCGGAAGTTCACAAACCACCGATTTGAGCATCAGCGGTTCGGGCAGTTTAAGGGCAAGAGATTTTAAAACTAAATCAGCCAATGTTTCCATTTCGGGTTCAGGTAATACAGAAATGCAGGTAGAGCAGAGCCTGAACGGAAGTATCAGCGGATCGGGAAGTATCAGGTATGGGGGAAATCCTTCGATCGTGATTCAAAAATCAGGATCGGGAAGCATCTCTAAACTCTAATAAAAAAGGGCCTCAACGGCCCTTTTTTATTTACGTAGATTAAATTCCTAAAAGCAATCTGGCCGGATCTTCGAGCAATTGCTTCACTCTCACCAAGAATCCAACTGATTCGCGACCGTCAATGATGCGGTGATCATATGAAAGTGCTACATACATCATTGGGCGGATCACCACTTGACCATTCATAGCAACCGGTCTCTCTACAATATTATGCATGCCCAAAATCGCTGATTGAGGTGCATTGATGATCGGTGTCGACATCATCGAACCAAACACCCCACCGTTAGTAATGGTAAAGGTACCGCCAGTCATTTCGTCGATGGCCAATTTATTATCACGTGCTTTAGTAGCCAAATCAACCACAGCTTGCTCAATTTGAGCTAAACTCAATCCATCTGCATTTCTAATGACAGGGACCACTAAACCTTTTGGTGCTGATACCGCAATGGAAACGTCCACAAAATCACTATAAACGATTTCTTCACCTTCAATGCGTGCATTTACGGCAGGAAACTCTCTCAATGCCTCACAAACAGCTTTGGTAAAGAAAGACATAAAGCCTAAACCTACCCCAAATTTATCTTTGAATTTATCTTTGTATTTAGCACGGATATCCATGATCGGCTGCATATCCACTTCGTTAAAGGTGGTGAGCATGGCTGTCTCATTTTTCACGGCTACCAAACGCTTGGCAACTGTTTTACGCAATGAAGACATTTTTTCACGACGCTCAGCCCGTGCACCCGCAGGTGCCGGAACAGTAGTTTTAGCTGGAACAACCGGAGCGGCTTTTGCAGCAGGTGCAGCTTTTAAAGCATCTTCCTTAGTTACTCTTCCACCCACACCAGTTCCTGCAACAGCATCTAACCCTTTTTCAGCTAAAATTTTAGCTGCTGCGGGCGATGGGGCACCAGCCGCATAACTGCTGGTTTTTTGCGCTGCAGGGGCAGCCTTTTCAAGCGGAGCTGCGGCTGGCGTAGCTTCAGGTTCTGCCTTTGGAGCTGCAGGTGCGGCAGCACCTTCTTCAATGGTACAAACCGGAGCGCCAATGGCAAGGGTATCGCCTTCTTTGGCAACGGTTTTAAGTACACCGGCCTTTTCGGCGGTTAACTCAAAAGTGGCTTTATCCGATTCCAATTCGGCAATAATTTCATCCATTTCTACAAATTCTCCATCCTGTTTAATCCAACGGGATAAAACTACTTCGGTAATGGATTCGCCTACCGGCGGAACTTTAATTGTTAAGCTCATTTTTATTTATTTTGAATAGTATTAATCAATATCTGCTATTTTTTTGGTCGATTTTTTGACCGCTTTTTCTACCTTTTCGCCGGCTTCGCTCTCAAAAGCTTTTCCCACGATGTACAACTGCTGTGATACATGTTGTTTAGCATATCCTGTAGCGGTACTGCTGCTTTCGCGACGAGAGATCACCTCCATCTCCAAGGACGTCTTTCTCAATTTGCGGCACAAATACGGCCAAGCACCCATGTTTTCCGGCTCCTCTTGAACCCAAATAAGTTCTTTGGCATTTTTATATTTCGATTTGATGGCCTCCAGCTGCTCAATTGGAGTAGGATACAATTGCTCCAGTCTCACAATGGCTACATCTTTCCGTTGATCTGCCTGTTGTTTTTCCAGGAGATCGTAATAGATTTTACCGGTACAGCATAAAATCCTCTTTACGCCTTCGGCTTTCACAAAGCTATCATCGATTACTTCTCTAAAACCACCCTTGGTGAATTCGTCAAGCGGACTTACGCAAAGCGGATGACGTAACAAGCTCTTTGGGGTAAATACTACCAATGGCTTGCGGAAATCACGTTTCAGCTGGCGACGTAGCAGGTGAAAATAGTTAGCCGGACTGGTACAATTAGCTACCTGAATGTTATGATCGGCACACAATTCCATGAAACGTTCAATACGAGCAGAGGAATGCTCAGGACCCTGTCCTTCATAACCATGAGGCAGTAACATCACTAAACCATTGGAACGCTGCCATTTGGTTTCAGCACTGGCAATGAACTGGTCTACAATAATTTGTGCACCGTTAAAGAAATCACCAAACTGAGCTTCCCAAATGGTTAAAGCAGTGGGATTAGCCAAGGCATAACCATATTCAAAACCTAAAACACCATATTCTGAAAGGTGCGAATTATAGATCTCGAATTTTGCCTGATTACCCTGATTCAATTGTGTTAATGGAATGTACTCTTCTTCAGAATCTTCCAGCTTTAAAACCGCATGGCGATGTGAAAAAGTCCCTCTTTCCACATCCTGACCACTAATTCTAACGCGATGCCCCTCGTTCAACAGCGTACCGTAGGCCATCAACTCCCCCATTGCCCAATCAAATGTTTTTTCTGCCACCATTTTGCGGCGATCTTCAAACAACTTTTCAATCTTCCGGAAGAATTTTTTATCTGAAGGCAAGGCAGTAATACTTTGTGCAATTTGGAGGAAGGCCTTCTCGTCTACAGCTGTTTTTGAAGGCTCAAGCATATCCTCCGGTTTTGCCAAACGCAATCCGGTCCATGCACCTCCAAATTCGGTATTTGACTGAGAAAAATGCTGATCTTCTTTTGATTCATTTAACCTTTCCTGCAATAGCGCACGGAAATTTTTCTCCATTTCTTTAGCCAAATTGGCATCTACATCACCCTGAGCCGTCAGCTTTTGGTTGTAAATCTCTCTTGGGTTCGGATGTTTCTCAATGGCTTTGTACAATAATGGCTGAGTGAATTTAGGTTCATCCGACTCATTATGGCCGTAGCGACGGTAACATAAAATATCGATGAACACATCATTATGGTATTTCTGACGGTACTCTACTGCCATGTTGATGGCGTAAACCAAGGCTTCCACATCGTCGCCATTCACATGAAAAACAGGTGAAAGTGTCACTTTTGCCAGATCGGTACAGTAAGTTGAAGAACGGGCATCCTTAAAGTTGGTTGTAAAGCCCACCTGATTATTGATTACCAAATGAATGGTTCCGCCTGTTTTATAACCATCGAGTTTAGCCATTTGTAAAACTTCGTAAACAATACCCTGGCCAGCAACGGAGGCATCGCCATGAATCAATATTGGAGCAATTTTTTGATAATCTCCCAAATATTTGAAATCCATTTTTGAACGAGTAGCACCTTCTACCACCGGATCAACGGCCTCTAAGTGCGAAGGATTAGGGCACAAGCTCAAATGAACCTTTTTACCCGAACCAGTCTCAACGTCGGTCGAATAACCCAGGTGATATTTTACATCTCCGCCGAAAGGCGTATTCTCATCATAACCCTTCCCCTCAAATTCAGAGAAAATATCTTTATAGGTTTTACCCATGATATTGGCCAAAACGTTCAGTCGGCCGCGATGCGCCATCCCGATCACAAATTCCTGGATACCTAAATCGGCACCTTTTTCAATCACAGAATCTAAAGCCGGAATTAATGACTCGGCTCCTTCCAGTGAAAATCTTTTCTGACCTAAAAATTTAGTGCCCAAAAAATTCTCAAACACCACCGCTTCGTTGAGTTTATTGAGAATGCGTTTTTTTGTTTCTAAACTGAAATTAGGCGTATTACGCTCCCGCTCCATCCTTTCTTCAAACCATTTGATCTTTTCAGGATTGCGGATGTATTTATATTCGGCACCTATCGATTCACAATAAGTTTGCTCCAAGAGCGCCACAATGTCGCGGAGTTTGGCTGGACCTAATCCCACCTCTACACCGGCATTAAAAATAATGTCTAAATCTTCATCGGATAAACCGAAGGTGCTGAGCTCTTTTCCAGGGAAATATTTTCTCCGCTCCCGAACCGGATTGGTTTTGGTAAACAAATGTCCTCGACTGCGATAAGCATTGATCAAGTTCA
Organism: Sphingobacteriaceae bacterium; assembly: GCA_947458875.1. Taxonomy (GTDB): domain Bacteria; phylum Bacteroidota; class Bacteroidia; order Sphingobacteriales; family Sphingobacteriaceae; genus JAIPAN01. The sequence goes on along the minus strand of CANGZD010000005.1, from coordinate 115,487 downwards.
ACACATTGATCTCTTTCAGGAAATGTTGAGGCGTTTCGTTGCTTACGGTGCTCGCTTCTGAGCCACGACCAAAATCGAAACCTTCAAAAAATTTCTGCCAGCCATATTCTACAGACTCCGGATCCTCTTTATAAGATTGATAAATGGAATCGATATAGTTGGCATTGGCGGGATTTAGGTATGATAGTTTATCCATTGCTTGTTATACAAATATCAGCAGTACGAAATTAAGGCTTTTAAACAAAAAATAGCAGGTTTCAAAAGAAATACCTAATATAAGGTAGTATAAATAAGTTATTTTAATTAATAAGATGCTAAATCCGAAAATTGGGATGAATTCGGTCCATCAAGGTTCAGGTTAAACCACGACGGATGTTTCCGATTGATCTAACCAACAAGCTACATAAGCTCCCTTCGGATCATAGGTTTGTGCCTGTTTTGCAATATTGAAGTAACGATCTTCTCTTGGATCATTACCCACACCAGCTACATAAGCCCAATTACCCCAATTACTTGCCGGACAATAATCGATCAGCTTTTCCTCAAAATAAGCAGCTCCCCAGGTCCAGTTTACCTTTAAATCTTTTACCAAATAACTCGCCACATTCTGTCTGCCGCGGTTACTCATAAAACCCGTCGCATTTAATTCATTCATATTGGCATCAATAAAAGGAATGCCGGTTTGTCCGTTTTTCCAGCGATCAAACAGCTCCTGTTGATTGGGAGCTTCTGGCAACTCCTGACCCTTAAATCCGGTTTTATGAAAAAATTTATTGCCGTACTTTTTGAACATGAAGCGGAAGTAATCCCGCCAAAGTAACTCAAATACCAGCCAATAGGTAGAATCATTAGCGATTCGTTCCGATTCGTATTTTTTTACTTCCCAATATACTTCTCTTGGCGATAAACAACCCAGGGCAATCCATGGAGAAAATTTGGAAGAATAATCGGCACCCAGCAAACCATTGCGTGTTTCTTTATAGTTTCTCAAGGCATCGGCTTCCCAAAAATAATGATGCATGCGCTTCAAACCCTCTGTTTCACCGCCTTTAAATCGCCAAACTGCTCTTTCATCACGCTCTGGGGCCTGATAACCGAGGTCAGAAAGACCGGGAACAGATCCGCATACCATATCAGCGGGCACTTTGATTGACTGAACCAAATCAAAGCAGGGTCTTACAAAACTTTCCCGCTCTACTTTCTTGCGGAAATTGGTAAACACATCCGGAATATCCTTGATCGGGAATGGTAAATGTTCTTTGTGATAAAGTGTGTGACCGATAAAGTGTTTCAGATTAATTTGCTGCTTCCAGAGTGCCTCTTCTACTCTATCGGAAACTTGTTTTTCTTCCCACGCTACTTCACGGTGATGATACACCTCGCTTACCTGATATTGAGCCGCTAATTTGGGAATCTCCTCTTCGGGCTTACCAATTACGGTAATCAGATCACCACCCAACTTTTGGAGAGATAATTTCAGATCATGGACACTTTCAATGATGAATTGTGCACGAATGGCGCCGGTCTTTTGTGCAGGGTATTCACTTGGGCCATAATGACGGGGGTCGAAGCAATAAACCGGTAGAATGGCGTCGCCTTTTTTAGTAGCTTCCAATAACACCTCATTATCGTGCACCCTCAAATCTTTCCGAAACCAAACTAATATCCGCTTACTCATCCTTTTGTTTTAAAATTAGGCATTCTTTCGCTGCTGGCGACACTTTTCGCTACAATATTTAACGTCCGACCAATTCTTCTCCCATTTCTTCCGCCAGGTGAAGGGCTTTCCGCAAACCAGACATTGCTTCACAGGCAGTTGATGTGGATTGATAAATTTCACCCTGCAAATATTTGGCAAAACGACCGAAGCAAAGTCTGAAAAGGTTCATTTTTTATCATGTATATGTAAGATTTTAACGAAAATCGATTTGACTTTACATTTGAGATACCTTTGTGTGAGTTTTATTGAAAAAATATGAAAGGATTAACAGCCAAAAACATACTCATCATCGGAGCCAGCTCGGGCATTGGGGCCGAGGTAGCAGATCGCCTAAACCAAGCAGGGGCAAATACCATTACCGCTTCTCGCAATGCGAATGCTAACGTGCTATGGGACGCCACAGATCCTGCGGCTGATTTAAATCCAATCTTACCCGAAGAATTGCACGGTTTGGTTTACTGCCCTGGCAGTATCAACCTAAAGCCTTTTGCCCGCATCAGCGATGAAGATTTCTTAAACGATTTTCAACTAAACGTAATGGGTGCCATTAGAGCCATCCGCCAGGCCATCCCCGCTTTAAAACGTTCGGGCAATGCAAGTGTGGTCTTGTACAGCACGGTAGCTGCCGGACAGGGGATGAATTTCCATGCATCAGTGGCAACCTCTAAAAGAGCCCTGGAAGGACTTGCTTTATCTTTGGCTGCTGAATTTGCTGGTAGCAATGTTCGTTTCAATGTAATTGCCCCATCACTTACCAATACTCCTTTGGCAGCACAATTGTTATCCAGCCCCGAAAAACAAGAAGCTTCAGCAAAACGCCACCCCTTGGGCCGTATTGGCCATACCGATGATATGGCCGGAGCTACTTTATTTTTATTGAGTGATGACAGCGCCTGGATGACTGGACAAATTTTAGCAGTGGATGGTGGATTATCAACCATTAAATCTTTATGAAAATTTTTACAGCAGCTGACATAGCCGCACAGGAAAAACGTTTCCGGACTACTTTCATCAATAGCCTTTCGGGCTTTAAAAGTGTACAACTGTTGGGCACTATCAGTCCTGATGGCAAGCCCAACCTGGCCATTTTCAATTCCATTTTCCATGTGGGAGCGCACCCACCCCTGCTGGGTCACATCATCAGACCGAAAGGACCTGAGCATGACACGCTCGAAAATATCCTGAAAACCGGTTACTATACGCTGAATAACATCCAGGAAACATATTATAAACAAGCCCACCAAACCAGTGCACGTTACCTTTCGGGCGAGTCGGAATTTGAAGCTTGTGGTTTCGAACCGGAAATGATCGGTAATTTCCCTGTGCCATTTGTAGAAGTAGCAAGCATTAAAATTGGCTTGAAATTAAGAGAAGCTTTGCCACTCACCGTAAATGATACGAAAGTGATCATCGGCGAAATAGAACTCATTCAATTGGATGAAAGCTTGATTGGCGACGATGGTTACGTGGATCTGGAAAAAGCAGGCAGCATTACCTGTGCAGGATTAGACAGTTATCACAACACCCAAAAAATTGGCCGTTTGGGCTATGCCAAGCCAGGGATTGAACCGAAGGAATTGTGAATTAGGAGTTTGGATTTTTAAAAAGCGAACTCTAAACTCAATACTACAAACTCCAAACTACCGCTTTGCGTACTGCTCCTGATAGTAGGCTTGATAATGGCCTGAGGTAACTTCATTCAGCCATTCTTCATTGTTGAGGTACCAGTCTACCGTTTTTTCTAAGCCTTCTTCAAACTGCAGGCTGGGTTCCCAGCCGAGTTCGTTTTTCAATTTAGAGGCATCGATGGCATAGCGCAAGTCGTGGCCGGCACGGTCGGTAACATAGGTAATCAATTTTGCTGATTCTCCTTCTGCACGGCCCAGTTTACGGTCCATGATTTGACAAAGCAAATGAATGAGATCGATGTTTTTCCATTCATTATGCCCGCCAATATTATAGGTAGAGCCGGCTTTAGCTTGATGGAAGATCACATCAATGGCACGGGCATGGTCTTCTACCCACAGCCAGTCGCGTATATTTTCACCCTTTCCATAAACCGGAATGGATTTGTTGTTTTTGATGTTGTGAATCGCTAAAGGAATCAGCTTCTCCGGAAAATGGTGCGACCCGTAATTGTTAGAGCAATTAGAAATTACTGCATCAATACCGTATGTATCATGATAGGCCCGTACAAAATGGTCGGAACTGGCTTTAGATGCCGAATAAGGACTATGCGGATCGTAAGCAGTGGTTTCGGTAAACATACCCGAATCCATTGCCAAAGCGCCATACACCTCATCGGTAGATACATGGTAAAAACGAGTCTGCTCATAACGCCCAGTCCAGTGTTTACGGGCGGCATTCAGTAGATTGACGGTACCCAATACGTTCGTCATCACGAACTCTGTAGGATTGCTGATCGAACGGTCCACATGCGATTCGGCCGCCAGGTGGATCACCGCATCAGGTTGCTCAGTGGAAAACAATTCATCAATGAAAACCGCATCCACAATATCCCCTTTCACAAAGCGGTAATTGGGTCGCTGTTCAATATCCTTCAAATTCATCAAATTACCAGCATAAGTGAGCTTGTCTAAATTGATGATTTGATAATCAGGGTAGGTATTTACAAAACGGCGCACTACGTGTGAACCAATGAATCCGGCACCGCCGGTAATGATAATTTTTTTCATACAATAGGGTGTTCAACTAAATATTCTTCCCAGGCCCATGCCGAACGCATCATGTCTTCTAAACCGAGTTCGGCTTTCCAGCCCAGTATCTGTTCGGCTTTTTTCACCTCGCCCCAAATTTGTTCAATATCTCCGGGGCGGCGTGAGCCGATGGTATAGTTTAATTTTTCTCCACTAACTCTTTCAAAAGCTTTAATGACTTCCAAAACGGAACTACCTTTTCCCGTACCGATGTTGAACACTTCGTAATTGGAGATTTTGTTCAGCTCCAGAGCTCTTAGTGAGGCTACATGCGCCTTGGCCAAATCCACCACGTGAATATAATCGCGGATGCAGCTGCCATCTGGGGTGTTATAATCATCACCAAAAACCGTTAGCGATTCGCGTTTGCCAATGGCAGTTTGAGTGATAAAAGGCACCAGATTCTGGGGTATCCCGAGAGGCAATTCGCCAATCAGGGCCGAAGCGTGGGCACCCACCGGATTAAAATACCTCAAAGAGATGATGTTGAGGTTTTTGCTGACCTTAGCGGTATCCCTCAAAATCTCTTCAGCAACTTGTTTGGTATTACCATAAGGTGATTCTGCAGGCTGTACAGGAGCATCCTCTGCTACGGGCAAATGGTTGGGTTGACCGTAAACCGTGCAGCTGGATGAAAAAACAAAGTTTACGGGCCTTTCAGCACAGGCAGTTAAGAGGTTGGTCAGGGAATAAAAATTATTTTTATAATATTTCAGCGGTTCAGCTACCGATTCACCCACGGCCTTAAATGCTGCAAAATGAATCACGCCGGAAATTGCCGGATGGTTATCGATAAAGTCTCTGGTAGCTTTTTCATCACACAAATCGAGATGATGAAATACCGGAACCACGCCCGTGATCTTTTCGATTTGATCTATGATTTTAGCAGAAGAATTACTCAGGTTATCTACAATAATGGGTTCATATCCGGCCGCCAATAATTCTACCACGGTATGAGAACCAATGTACCCGGTCCCGCCTGTTACTAAAATCTGTTTTTTTACACTCATTATTTATTGTAATAACTGAAATCCTTATGCTGGATCTCTTGATCGGGCAGTGATTTAAAGTACTCGTAAGTGATCTTTAGGCCTTCGGCCCTGCCCACTTTAGGCTCCCAACCTAAAATTTCTTTCGCTTTGCTGATATCCGGCCTCCGCTGTTTTGGATCGTCGGTTGGTAAAGGTTTAAAAACCATTTTTTGTTTGGTGCCAGTCAGCTTGATGATCTCTTCGCCAAATTCTTTGATCGTAATCTCATCAGGGTTACCAATGTTTACAGGAAGCACATAGTCAGAAAGCAGCAAACGATAAATACCCTCCACTAAATCGTCTACATAACAGAAGGAACGGGTTTGCGAACCGTCGCCAAAAACCGTTAAATCTTCACCACGCAAAGCCTGTCCGATGAAAGCAGGCAATACCCGGCCATCATTCAAACGCATTCGCGGACCATAGGTATTGAAGATGCGGACAATGCGGGTTTCTAATCCGTGGAAGGTATGATAAGCCATTGTCATGGCCTCCTGAAAGCGCTTGGCTTCATCGTAAACCCCACGTGGGCCCACAGGATTTACATTGCCCCAGTATTCTTCGGGTTGCGGATTCACGGTCGGATCGCCATATACCTCGGAGGTGGAGGCGATCAGGATCCTGGATTTTTTATTTCTTGCCAGGCCAAGCAGGTTATGAATCCCCAATGAACCAACTTTCAGCGTTTGAATAGGAATTTTCAGGTAATCAATCGGGCTGGCCGGTGAGGCAAAATGCAGGATATAATCCAACTCTCCGGGCACATACACAAATTTGGAAACATCGTGGTGGTAAAACTCAAAGTTCTCCAGCTTGAACAGGTGTGCTATATTTCGTAAATCGCCGGTAATCAGGTTATCCATGCCAATGACATGGTAATCTTCCTTGATGAAACGGTCGCAAAGATGTGATCCTAAGAAACCGGCAGCTCCGGTAATCAGTACGCGTTTTCTGCTCATGATTGGATTAATTTACGACCAATACTATTGTAATAAAAACCCAAATCGATCATTTTCTGCAAATCGTATAGGTTACGGCCATCAAAAATAACTTTGTTCTTGAGTTTTTCTTCCATCAAATCGAAATCCGGATTGCGGAACAAAGACCATTCGGTTACAATCAGCAAAGCATCGGCTCCTGTTAACGCGGAGTAGGCATCGTCTGCATAGCTGATTTGTTCACCCAATAATTTCTTCACATTAGGCATAGCCTCCGGATCGAAAGCACAGATGCTTGCTCCTGCCTTCACCAATTCATCTATGATGTATAAGGCCGGTGCTTCGCGGATATCGTCGGTTTCGGGCTTGAAAGCTAATCCCCAGAGGGCAAACTTTTTGCCTTTTACATCTCCCCTAAAATAGCTTTTTACCTTGTCTGAAAGGATCTTCTTCTGGATCTCATTTACTTCCATCACCGCATCCAGGATCTTGAAATCGTATTGATTTTCATCTGCCGATTTGGCAAGGGCCTGTACGTCTTTCGGGAAACAACTACCGCCGTAACCCACACCTGGAAACAGGAAGCGTTTACCGATGCGGTCGTCGGAGCCAATGCCTTTACGTACAGCATCCACATCGGCACCTACCAGTTCGCAGAGATTGGCGATCTCATTCATGAAAGAGATCTTGGTGGCCAGAAATGAATTGGCCGCATATTTGGTCAGCTCCGAAGAGCGTTCATCCATGAAAATAATTGGATTTCCCTGACGTACATAAGGGCCATACAATTCGGCCATGAGTTTTTGTGCTTTTTCACTCTGCGTACCCACCACCACACGGTCGGGTTTCATGAAGTCTTCCACCGCTACGCCTTCTCTCAAAAACTCCGGATTGGAAACTACATCCACTTCTACCTTTGTATTGGCCGCAAAAACGGCTTTTACCTTATCGGCGGTTCCTACTGGCACGGTCGATTTGGTGACCACTACTTTATAATCGCTGATCAGTTGTGCAATATCTTTTGCGGCACCCAGCACGTAGCTCAAATCGGCAGCACCATCGCCATCGGGCGGGGTAGGCAAAGCCAGGAAAATGATTTTGGCATCGGCAATGGCTTCGGCTAAACTGGTGGTAAATTTTAATCTGCCCTGCTCAATATTGCGATGAAAAAGCACGTCCAGGCCGGGTTCGTAAATAGGCACCTTCCCCGCTTTCATCATTTCCACCTTTTGCTCATTGACGTCTACGCAGCTAACGTTATTGCCGGTTTCGGCCAGGCAGGTGCCTGTTACTAAACCTACGTATCCTGTTCCTACTACGGCTATTTTCATTCGCTAAGATTAATTTTTAGGTAATTTAACATTAACTTCGGCGAAGATAAGAATTTACATGCTGTTTTTGTACCGTTTGGGGATTGCTGTATTCTCATTATTGATGAGAATAGCCGCTTTTTGGCATCCAAAGGCAAAGCTTTGGGTGCAGGGAAGACAGCACTTACTTGGTCGGATAGCCCGTGAAACTCAGGGATGGGATTCCTCCGCCTGGTTTCATTTTGCTTCGTTAGGGGAGTTTGAGCAAGGCCGCCCGGTGATGGAGGCTTTAAAAAAAGCCCGTCCAGAATTGAAGATCGTAGTTACTTTCTTTTCGCCTTCGGGATACGAGATCCGCAAAAATTATACTGGTGCCGATCGGGTGTTTTATTTGCCAACTGACACCCCTCAAATCGCCGCTACATTCATCCGTTTGATCAAACCCGAAATGGCAATATTCACCAAATATGAATACTGGTTTTTTTATTTCCGCCAATTACACCGTCAGGGTATTCCCCTCTATATGATCTCGAGCATTTTCAGGCCTGATCAAGTGTTTTTTAAGTGGTATGGCAGCCTGCACCGCCAGATGCTGGGCTTTGTACAACAATTTTTTGTGCAAAATGAAGAGAGTAAAGCTTTGCTCGCACAATTGGGGCAACAGAATGTTACCGTAGCCGGCGACACCCGTTTTGACCGGGTAGCCGAACTGGCGGTAAACCACCGTGATTTACCTGAAGTGGCCGCCTTTGCAGGTAAAAGCAAGGTATTGGTTGCCGGCAGTACCTGGCCGGAGGATGAATTGCTGCTGGCCACGCTGTTGGAGCAACAACCGGATTGGAAAATGATCATTGCACCGCATGAAGTAGATGAAGCACACATTCAGGAATTGCATAAAAGATTCCCAGAGGGCCATGCTATCCGCTACTCCGAGCTCCAAACTCCAAACTCCGAACCTACAAGCCAAAAGAGAGAACACAGAACGCTCATCATCGACACCATCGGCCTGCTTTCCTCACTGTATGCTTACGGTGATATCGCCTATATCGGCGGGGGCTTCGGCAAGGGGATCCACAATACGCTGGAAGCCGCAGCATACGGCATTCCGGTAATTTTTGGACCGAACTACGAAAAATTTCAGGAGGCGAAGGATTTAATTTCGGAAGGTGCCGGGTTTGAGATCTCGAATGCGGAAGATTTGGCATTTACTTTCCAAAAATTAGCGATTGCCAACAACTGCAAAAAAGCTGGAACCATAGCCAGACAATATGTACAAAGCCGGACCGGAGCAACGGAACTGATCCTGCAAGAGCTTCAGAAATAGCCCTCAAAAGATATCTAAGAACGCGTAAAAAGAAAGACCACCCGTGCTTGATCAGGTTTCAGCTGTGCAAGCATTAACTGCGACTGCGTAACTACCACCTGCCTATGTGCAATAACGACCTGCGCCTACGCAACGAGCACCTGCGCCTTTGCGAGCAGGGCCTGCAAGTGTAATAGTGTCGCCTGCAAATGCGTGACATGCGCCTGTGCCTGCGGGAGTGCTAACTGCAACTGCGCAACGAGCGCCTGCGGATGTCAGATGCTGACCTGCACAGCTGCAATAAGCGCCTGCCCCTGCGGGGCTCCGCCCTACAACTGAAAAGCAATTAAATACTTGCCAAAATGGACTCAGTAATAAATATTATAAAGGCTTCTTAACCAGCCGTTCCAGCGTTTCGATCCACATCGGATGATCGTTTAGGCTTTCTACCAATTGCACTTTCTCGCCGCCCATTTCTTCAAATTCTTCCTGGTACTCTTCTGCGATTTCGAAAATGGTTTCCAAACAGTCTGCTACAAATGCCGGGCAGAAGACCAACACGTTTTTAACACCTTTGTGCGCCAAGTCTTCCAATACCGTGCTGGTATAAGGCTGTGCCCAAGGGTCGCGGCCTAAACGGGATTGAAAACAAATGGTATATTTTTCTTTCGGGATGTTTAATTCTTCAGCAATCAGTCGGGCGGTTTGGTAACATTGTGCCGAATAGCAGAATTTATTGTTATCGCAAAGGGTTTCGCAACAGTTCTCTACCTTGAGGCAATGTGATTTGCTGTCGTCGCCTTTGCGTAATTGACGCTGCGGTAAGCCATGAAAGCTGAATAAAATATGATCGTAGGTTTCAGGCTGGTACTTCTTGCCATTTTCGGCGAAGTTTTTGATGATTCCCGGCTCATCGTAATAGGAATTCAGAAACGAAATATCCGGAATTGCCTGCCAGGTACGCACAATCTCCATCACCTTGTCATGTACCGAACCGGTAGTAGCCGAAGCATATTGCGGAAACAAAGGAATTACCTTGATGCTGTCCACCTTGGCGGCTTTCAGTTTATCGAGTGCTGACTGGATAGAGGGATTCTGATAACGCATGGCCAGCTCCACGTGATACTCCTCACCCAACTTTTCTTGCAATAATTGAGCAGTACGCACACTGTAATACATCAATGGCGAGCCGTTCTCCGTCCAAATGGCTTTGTAGGTCTTTGCCGATTTAGGACTACGGAAGGGTACAATAATTCCTTTTACCAACAAGGCACGTATAGGAGCGGGTACATCTACCACACGTCCATCCATTAAAAATTCATCTAAATACCTACGTACATCCGAAACCTTTGGGCTATCTGGGGTACCTAAGTTGACTAACAGGATTCCTTTTTTATTCATCAGAGTTCAAATATAATACCCAGAGTCGGTAACACAGTACCTCCCGGATCGTTGATCAATTTAGTTTTATACCGGTTAGCATTATTGGGATCAGTTTGTGGCTGCCCGTTTTCATCGCGATCCAGGACCAGGATCTGCCTTTGCTCATATTTCAGATTGGTAGCATTCTGTACATCGAAAAAGACATTCAGACTGAAGTTTTTAAACGGGTATTTTTTGTCAATCCTCAAATCCAGCTGATAGAAACTACCTAAGCGGTTTTGGTTGAGACGGGTATAGTCAGAGATGCCCTGCGGGAAGGTATCGAAATTGCTTTTTAGCGACGAGGCTTCTAAGTCATAAGGCGTATATGGGCTACCTCCGCTCATACGGAAACGGGTACCAATTTCCCAGTTTTTAGGCAGAATCTTACCCCCGGTGATGCTGACAATATAGCGACTGTTCCAGGACGATTGCACGAAAGTTTGGGTATTGTCTTGAAACTCACTGCGGAAAAGAGTTAGTGAAGCAATGCCGTAAAAACCTTTCTTCAAACGTCTTTGGGTCAGGAACTCCAAGCCGTAACTGCGGCCCTGCGTAAAACCAGTCAGCTGACGGTTTCCGTTCACCCCAAAATCGGCCCCCAAGTTGGCCAGCGGCACATCTACGCCCAATTCTCGTACCATAGGGTAACGGTCGTAATATTTGTAAAATCCTTCGATGGTGAAACGGGTGTCCTCCAGCGTATTGTATTCAAAACCCAATACGGCCTGTTGCGACTGGATATATTGTGCATTCGTGTTCAGCAGCGGACCATTTCCCTGGCGGTAACCCAATAAAGTATAAGTTGGTATTTGATAGTAGATACCCGCATTGGCATTGATACTCAACTTTTCGTTGATATTATAGGTGGCAGAAAGCCTCGGCGAAATGGTCTTGGCAAGGTTATTCATCTGATCATTAAACGTATTGGCATCGGCACGTAAACCAAAAGAGAGGTTCACTTTGTCGGCAAAAACAGAACGGCTGATCTGCGCAAATAAACCATACTTTACCAGATCAATGGCCGAACTATAGATCTCTGAGCCCAATGGCAATATTTGCACCGTATTGGTGTTGTATTCACCGGTTTCCACACCCGCCCCAAAATTAATCTTATAAGGACCTATAAGGCTATTGTTTTCAAAACGCAATTTGTTTTCGATCTCTTTCGACTGGTAATTCAGCGTTTGGAGTTTAGTCTCATCATTATTCTGGAATTTCTCTGCCCGGTTATTGAGGTAATTTCTACTAATAACTAGTAAGGAATTACCCTTAGCTCTGAAATTTTTATAAGTAAGACCGATGGCATAATTGTCCTGGCTGTTCACCGGTAAATTGTCTACCAGGTACTGGCTGGCTTCGGTATCGTTGGCAGAGAGGTTCAACTTAAAGCGATCGATGGCACCAAGCCCAATCAGTGTAAGCTCATTTTTAGGATTGATTTTGTGTTTTACCTTGAACTGGTAATCCTGGTAGGCGGGCAAAAAAGGCAAACCCAGCACCTTAAACAAGCCTTGTAGATAAGAGTAACGGTAAGAGGTCAGAAAGGTGGTTTTCTCCCCGAGCGGACCTTCCAAAGTAGCTGCCAAATCGGTAGCGCCTACCGTGAGCGTGGGTGAAAACTTGTCGCTTCTGCCATCTTTCTGACGGAATTCAAACACCGAACTCAGCATGTTTCCACGATTGGCCGGGAATGCACCGGAATAGAAATCCACTTCCTTGATAAAATCCACATTGATCATACCCACCGGACCACCAGAAGCTCCCTGGGTGGTAAAGTGATTGATATTCGGAATTTCTACCCCATCTAAATAAAAGCGGTTTTCACTCGGTGAACCCCCACGAATAATAATATCATTACGGAAACTAACCGGAGCTGCCACACCTGGCAAAGATTGAATGGCCCTGGAAATATCTCGGTTTCCACCGGGCACCCGCTTGATCTCTGTTGCTCCCACGGTGCGCAAAGAAACCGGGCTTTCTACCGGTTTAATGAATAATGGTGCATTGATTTTGACTTCTCCCAAGGCAGCAGCCTCCATTTCTAAACTTACGTCCACTACTGCCGGGCGGGCATTGCCCACCTGCACATCAAACTGGGTCTTCTTTTTATAGCCCACATAGCTGAACTGGATATTGTACAAACCAGGTTTGATGTTTTTGAAACGATAAACACCCGCAGTATCGGTTTTGGCAGCCAATGTAGTACCCACGATGTTCACCGATACACCGGGAAGGGTTTCATTGGTAAGTACATCACGAACAGTACCGGTAATGACACCTGCATTAAGCTCGTTGCGTTGTGCCCAAGCCGAAAAGCTGGTAAACAACAATAAAATAAGAATAAAGATAGGTCTCATAGGGCGATAAAAATCAAATGACAAAGCTACAAGCTTACAACCAGTGTTGTAACATTAATTCTATTTATGACAAACACATTATGCAAGAGGACGAAGCCAATGCATTATTTAAGCTGCCACAATTTCCACCAAGGTGTACCCGGTGAATCATGATGTTCAAAATGGTAGCCGAAAAAATAACAGGTAAAAAATGCCAAAAGGTGATTTTTAGGCTGAGAACGAGATTGGTGTTTATTTTGATGTTCTCCATGATGCGGCAGCCAAGTGCCAAAATAAAATAGTTGCAAGGTGCTTAACAAAGAAGGTAATACCCAAAATAAAATCAGGTTCGGTTCAGACACCCAAAATTTGAGCACATTGAAAATAGTGGCCATGATCACTACTTGCCACCAGGTAATATAGGTTTTGATGAAATTGAAATACCAGGCAATAAAACTCCCATCATGATAATCTGGATCGGCTGCCGAATGTACATGGCGGTGGTGCTCATGATGCTTTGTGTACAGCTTTCCGAAAGGAAATAAAGCATACAGCATGGTACAAAGCCCGCCAATAAAATTATTGAGTGTTTTATTGGGGGATACGGTGCCGTGCATGGCATCGTGGGCAGTGATGAACAAGCCCGTGTAAAGATGCATCTGCAACAGGATGGCCAGGTAAAGCAGGGGATTACTCCAAGTGAAATTCCAGTTTAAGAAATTGACCAAACAGATTGCCCAAATGCCAATGATGCTCAGTGCAATAATTAAACCGGTGTATGGATTTGATTTCATCATTAATTATTCATCAACACCTGGTGCGCTGGCTACCTTTTTCTTGATATTTACGGGCTGTGGGATTTTTACATAGTAACCCGTACCGTCGTATTCGCGTCGGCGTGGGTGTTCCATGCAGGCTTCAGAGCAGCAGCCCAGCATTTTTTCGCCACATTCATCGCATTGCGTAAAGTGCTCATTACACTCCGGATTGGCACAATTAATCATTTTAGGTGTCGTTTTACCACAGTTGTAACAGGTAGAGATCACTACCGGATTCACACTGTTTACATCCACGGCTACCCGGTTATCAAATACATAACATTTGCCTTCAAAATCTTTCCCGCCAGCTTCCTTTCCATATTTAATGATGCCTCCATGCAGTTGGTAAACATCTTTAAAGCCTTCTTTTAACAGCAAGGCTGATGCTTTTTCACATTTGATACCGCCGGTACAGTAGGTTAGGATTTTCTTATCCTTATATTGCGCCAATTCATTGATTTTTTGTGGGAAATCCCTAAAATTTTCAATGTCTAAAGTAACAGCGTTCTTAAATCGGCCTAAATTATGTTCGTAATCTGAACGTACATCCAAAATGACCACATCGTCCCGGTCTTTCATTTCCAAAAATTCTGTGGGCTCCAGGTGCTTGCCTGTTTCTTTGTTGGGGTCGATGATATTGGGATCGCGTAGACCAGAATACACAATTTCTGATTTGTAACGACAGTGCATTTTTATAAATGAAGGTTCTTTGACTTCATCAATTTTAAAATCGGTTTTGGCAAAACGCGGATCGGCATGTACCGCATCCATATAAGCCTTGCAGGCATCCACCGTACCCGAAACAGTACCGTTTAATCCTTCATCGGCCACAATGATTCGGCCAACAAGATCCAAGGATTTACAGAATTTCAAATGATCGGCCGCAAACTGTTCGGCGCTTGCTATAGGAGTATAGCAATAATAAAGTAAGGTCTGATATTTTTCCATGTTCATTGATGCTGCTGCAAACAGCGTTTAATGAGCAACAAAGATACAATTTTATCAAAAGAATGCTTCTTTCTTAGCCGGAACTGCTTTGGTGTGGTCTTGAGGGTCGTAAAGGATCGTCATGAAATCACCCACCTGCGGGATGTTCACCCTCGATACAGTCAATTCGAAATCAGCTGTTTGATCTGAAACAGCCACCGTAATCTTTAGCTTTGGATTTTTATTGACGGTAATGCCGGTATCTTCCACCTTCTTGATCTGTGCTAACATGAGTACCCCCTCCTCTTTTAGTCGATCATGCAATTGCGCTTGTCGAAAGGACCTCCACCAGAATGGGAAGTAAAAAATAAAAATGATGCTGACTAAAAAGGCGAAAAATAATGGAATGAAATATGGTTTTTGAGCTATGTTGGATAAGAAAAGGATAGTGTTTTGCTGTTTTTGAGGATCTGAAAGCATGCTGGTCAGTATGAAAATGAACAAGACCCATGAAATCCAAAAAATCAGTTTAAACCAACTCACTTTCATCAATGCTTTTCGATTTAAAACGCATTGAGACCATCGTATAGTATGTTTGAGGGTTTAATTTAGGTTAACTGACATCCGGATACCCTGCTGCAGTCGTTGTCCATTTTGGTAAGCGGCACCATAATACAGCTTGAAATTCAAGTATTGAAGGCCCAGGTAAAATTCGCGATAATGCTTGAATTGAGGCGTATTTAAGTAATTGAAGCCTGCCAATTCCTGTAGTTTCAATTTACGAATGAGTGGAATTTTATTGAGGATAAAGCCCGAAAAATTATGTGCGAGATGTGCCTCGGTATACTCCTCTGATGTACTGTGTCGGTAAAAGTCGAGGAATAGAAAACTATTTAGCTTCGATTCAAAAAAGGTAGTTTGGTTTCCAATAAAATGTTGATAATCTGGGAAATATATTCGATTATTCCGGAAAAACTTACCCGCACCCAAACTAAAAGTAGTTTTGCCGTAAAAACCCATAGGGATATCTGATTTAGACAAATCGACACTCAACAAATCGTAATCTACATCCGACCCGAGTACTCCGCTAATGGCTCGGATGTATTGCAAACCAAGCGTAGGATACTTTGACGGAGTAAAATATTTACCCGAAGGATAAGTGACATATCGGTTGCTAAAATTATAACTAGCCCTGAACCCAAGTTTGAAGGATTGATTTTGAGGAAAGAGCGGCTGCTCTACATCGGGAGAAAAAGGGTTATTAGCGCTGAATTCACGGTCTTTAATATCACGGAAACTGTAGAGACTACTATTTGGCATGCTGTTCCGATCAGCATATTCCAAGTTGAAATTAATCCTCACATTACCAAAAACACGACGACTAATCGCCGCCGAAGCATACCTTTTCTGGTAGAGCTTAACCAGATTGCTCTCGTTAAAAAGTGAATTAATGGTATTGAATAGGGTTGATAGAGTACCTTGGTTATTTAGATCAACCACATCAGAACCCATTTTGATTGCCATGTTATATTTCCCTAGCGGGAAATCGGCTGTCATCCGAGCAGTAAAAAGCTGATTGGAAAAACCATAACGGAAATTGCCAGATACGTTGACAAATTTATTTAACAAACTGTCAATTCGGTGGGTATAAGCTGCGCCATAGTCTATACCAAAGCCTTCTACCGTATTAAAATAAGCTGAGCCTAGTAGGGAGTTGACGCGATAGTATTTACGTTCGTAACGGTTTCTGAAATTAAAGCCGCCACCCATCAATATTTTCCTCACTTTAAATTGATTGTTGACCCGATCAAGCGAATCGAGATAAGGCTTAGACTCCCGTTTGGCAGCCAAAATTTCTTTTTTATCATAATCAGCTTTTTCCTCAGCAGTTAAGGGGACAGGACGAGCCTCCCGCCAGTACAAACTATCTTTTTTGTTAATTCCCTGAGTAATTTTAAGTGCTTCCCTAAAATTGATCTTAGCCAATTGAGGCTCCAGGTTATAATTTTCAAACACAGCAACAAAATAACCTCCAAAACGGAATCCGAAGAAAGCACCATTAAACTCCATCTTTACCGATGAGGGCATCCAACTGCCCTGGTCAACAGGAAAAAACTCTTGCTTAATTTTTAAGGTATCCACAAAATTCAAGTTTGAGGCCTTGGTAATGCATAGATCTGCACTGTGTATTCGCCAGGAATCTTCGAGGATATAAATACTGCCACTGAAAACCGGATCACTTGTTCGTTTGGGTAGTACTTGTATTTTATTGATCATTCGACCATTTTCAACCAGATTTCCTAAAAATTTGTATTGGTAATAGAGAAACGCATCATCGGCAATTGGCGAAACAAAAGGTCGCAAACTCAATCCATCCCATTTTTGATAATTCTCATAAAAATTAATTTTCAAATCAGTTGCCCGATTAAAACTAAAAGCCCGATTGCTTCCCGAAAACTTGGAAGAGATCATTTCTTCGCGGTATAGGTCGGGTTTTTGAAAGCTCAATTTAGATTCAGATTCAGACAGGTAAATAATGCCCCGGCGATTAGAGTCGAGCCCTAGTTGTTTGCCCAGCTCATCCATATTGAGACCCATGAATTTTTTTGGCGCATCTGTGAGCTTCTGCATTCCTTTGATGTACACATCGGCCTCGTAGGCCCTAACTTCATTTAAATGCTTTCTGCGCTGCTTTATTGCACTTCGAATAATGGCATACGCCGGGTCTTCGTCATCGGCCCGCACCACCACATCTTTTAATTGATAGGCGGCTTCTTTCAGCACAAAATTAAGCTGTTGATCTTCCCTTATTTCGATGGCTTGAATCAATTGCTGATAACCTACCGCACTGATCACCAATTCATATTTACCAGCATTAAGTCCTAAACGATAAGCCCCTTCTTGATTGGCCGAGGTGCCTTTGGTCGTATTTTTAAGATATATACTGGCAAAAGATACCGCACTCCCTTTCTCGTCACTAATCTTACCGGTTAAATTGATCAATTGACCAAAACTGACCTCGGCAGAGAGAAATAAAGTTAAAATGAATACTAAATACCTCATAAACATCTGTTGTAGCTAAGATGGTCTTTTACAGGAAAGGTTACAAACCAATTGCACAATAATCAGCCTTAAATTAGCCTGAATTGTTTAATTTTACACTTCAATTATTTAAGCATGTACAAAACGCTTCAAACTGTATTAAAAGAAGAATTAGAGGCCATTAAAGTAGCCGGTTTATATAAAACAGAACGCATCATCACTTCAGCCCAGGGAGCAGATATCACCGTGGAAGGTGGCAAGCAAGTGATCAATTTCTGCGCCAACAATTATTTGGGCTTGAGTTCACATCCTAAAGTAATTGAAGCCGCAAAAAAAGCGATAGACAGTCACGGTTTTGGGATGTCATCTGTTCGATTCATTTGCGGTACCCAGGATATTCACAAGGAATTGGAAAGAAAAATTTCCGAGTTTTTAGGTACCGAAGATACCATTTTGTATGCGGCAGCATTTGATGCCAACGGAGGGGTGTTCGAACCCTTATTTAATGAGCAGGATGCCATTATTTCTGATGAATTGAATCATGCCTCGATTATTGATGGCGTGCGTTTGTGTAAAGCACAGCGCTACCGCTACAAACATGATGACATGGCCGATTTAGAAGCGAAGTTGAAAGAGACGCAAGGTTTACGTCATCGTATCATTGTAACCGATGGCGCTTTCTCTATGGATGGCACCATAGCCCAGCTGGATAAAATTTGTGCCCTGGCTAATCAATACGAAGCTTTGGTAATGATCGACGAGTGCCATTGTTCGGGCTTTTTGGGCAAAACTGGTCGCGGTACGCATGAACACCACAATGTGATGGGACAGATCGATATCATCACTGGCACTTTGGGTAAAGCCCTGGGTGGTGCCTCCGGTGGTTTCACTTCGGGCCGCAAAGAAATCATTGATCTTTTGCGCCAGCGTTCACGCCCTTACTTGTTCTCCAATACTTTGGCGCCCTCTATAGTGGGTGCCTCCATTGCAGTGCTGGACATGCTGAGCGAGACTACCGAACTGCGTGATCAACTGGAATTTAACACCCAATATTTCCGCCAAAAAATGACGGAAGCGGGCTTCGATATCAAACCCGGTGTACACCCCATTGTACCTGTGATGTTGTATGATGCCAAACTGGCTCAAGAGTTTGCGAGCCGTATGTTGGCCGAGGGCATCTATGTGATTGGATTTTACTATCCGGTGGTGCCGCAAGGTAAAGCACGCATCAGGGTACAATTATCTGCAGCGCATCAGCAGCATCATTTAGACCAGGCCATTGCCGCATTTACCAAAGTAGGTAAAGAACTGGGCGTTATTAAATAAATTAAATCCCGAATAGACGAGGATACAGAATTTAAAACACATGCAAGCAAAAATAGACCAATACACCAGCGAAATCAATGCTTTTCAGCCCGCAAATGCGGATGAGTTAGAAAGCTTTCGCATCAAATACTTAGGCTCAAAAGGACTGATCAAAGACTTATTTGATGAATTCAAGTTGGTTGGGCCTGAAGAAAAACGCTTGTTTGGCAAAGTTTTAAATGAATTCAAACAACATGCCGAAACCAAATACCAGGAATGGAAAGAAAGTTTTGAAACCAAGGTGCAAAATCAAGGTATTGAAACCGATTTAACCCTGCCAGGCGAAGGTATCGAACTCGGCTCCCGTCACCCGCTTTCTTTGGTGCGCCGCGAAATTGTAGAGATTTTCAAAAAGCTGGGTTTCACCGTAGCTGAAGGACCAGAAATTGAAGACGACTGGCACAATTTTTCAGCCCTGAACTTCCCTGAAGAACATCCGGCAAGAGATATGCAGGATACCTTCTTCATTAAAAAAGGAGGAGAAAAAGGGGACATTGCCCTCAGAACACATACCTCATCGGTTCAAGTAAGAATGATGGAGCAAGGCAAACCACCTTTTCGCTCTATTATGCCAGGCCGGGTGTATAGAAATGAAGCCATATCTGCTCGTGCCCACTGCTTTTTCCATCAGATAGAAGGTTTGTATGTGGATGAAAATGTGTCTTTTGCCGATTTAAAACAGACCCTGTATTATTTCGTTCAAGAATTATACGGCGAAGGTACCAAAGTGCGCTTCCGTCCCTCTTATTTCCCTTTCACAGAGCCATCGGCCGAAATGGATATTTCCTGCAGTCTTTGCAAGGGAGATGGATGTAACATGTGTAAGGGCTCAGGCTGGGTAGAAATTTTGGGTTGCGGAATGGTCGATCCGAATGTTTTGGAGAACTGTGGCATCGATTCAAAACAATACACCGGCTTTGCTTTTGGAATGGGGATAGAAAGAATCACCAACCTAAAATATGAGATCAAAGATCTACGTTTATTCTCTGAGAACGATATTCGTTTCTTGAAACAATTCCAATCTGAGATCAGCTAAAAATGAACATCAGGTTTCTGATTCTGGCTTTAGGCCTTTTGCTTTGTGCCTGTGCCAAAGATGATGGCAGCAGAATCCCTGATGTATATGTTTTCTACCAAATTCCGGTCAATCATCCCAGCATGAATGCACTTAATAATGCAGGTGGCTCTGTTTTGGTCGATGGACATGGTGTTGCAGGTTTGATCATCTACAAAAGGCTAATTGACAATAAAATTGTCGCCTACGACCGCTGCAGCAGTGTTAATCCCGAAAAAAAATGCGCCGTAAACATTGAAAATACTTTTACTGCCGTCGATCCTTGTAGCGGTGCAAAGTTCTTTCTAGAAGACGGCTCCCCGGCACTGGCGCCTGCCAAAAGAGCACTCAAAGCTTACACAGTGAGCGTTAATGGGCTTTATCTGGTGGTTACGAACTGATCCTGCTTTTCTCAACACTTCGGCTATTCAAATTAAAGCGTAATTTTGGCAACGATGAAGAAAGTGCCTGCTGAACTCCAGTTTTTAGAACAAATTGAGATCATTGATATTGCCGAAGAAGGAAAAGGTGTAGGAAAATACCAGGATCTGGTCATTTTTGTAGAAAAAGCCGTTCCGGGCGATGTAGTTAATGTGCAAGTAAGCCGACTGAAGAAAAACCTGGCAGAAGCAAAAATCACCGCATTTGTTAAACGTTCTCCAGACAGAACCGAACCTTTTTGTGCGCATTTCGGCACTTGTGGTGGTTGCAAATGGCAACACCTCAGCCCGGAAGCACAACTTCGGTATAAACAAAAAACCGTTTTAAGTGCACTGGAACGCTTAGGTAAAGTAGATACCGCTGGCGCTGAACCTATTTTGGGTTCTGAAAAAACGCAATACTACCGTAATAAACTCGAATTTACGTTTTCAAATAAACGATGGTTAGACGAGGCCGACATGGCCAATCGCGATAAACATATCATGGACGCACTTGGATTTCATGTTCCCGGTCGTTTCGATAAAATTTTGAGCATCGAACATTGCTATTTACAAGCCGAACCTTCTAATGCCATTCGCAATGCCGTGAGAGACTACACGCAAGCCCATGGCCTAAGCTACTACGATTTAAGGGAGCACAATGGCGCCATGCGTAACCTGATCATCCGAACCAGCTCTACCGGTGAATTGATGGTGATTGTGGTATTCGCTTACGCGGATGAAGCACAAATCAATGGCTTGATGAACCACTTGAAAGCACAATTCCCGGAAATCACTTCCTTGCTCTATATCATTAACCAAAAAAGGAATGATACCATTTTCGACCAGGACTTGGTTTGCTTTGCCGGGCGTGATCATATTTTTGAAGAGATGGAAGGACTGAAATTCAAGATCGGGGCAAAATCATTTTATCAAACCAATTCGACTCAGGCTTACGAACTGTACAAAATTACCCGCAATATGGCTGGCTTAAATGCCAACGACCTGGTATACGATCTATATACCGGTGCCGGTACCATTGCCAATTTTGTTGCAAGGCAAGTAAAACAAGTGGTTGGAATCGAATATGTACCCTCGGCGATTGAAGATGCGAAAATCAATTCTGAAATCAACGGAATTGAGAATACCACCTTCTATGCTGGAGATATGAAAGATATCTTGACCCCCGAATTCATCAAGACCCACGGCAAACCAGATGTGGTGATTACCGATCCCCCAAGGGCGGGTATGCATGCCGATGTAGTAGCTCGTTTACTAGAGATGGAGGCAGGTAAAATTGTTTACGTAAGCTGTAACGCCGCCACACAAGCAAGAGACATTGCACTTTTACAAAAAAAATATGAGGTGAAACGTATCCGGCCGGTTGATATGTTTCCGCAAACACAGCACGTAGAAAACATTGTATTATTGGTGTTAAGAAAATGAATATTGAAGAGTTGCTAAATACAGAAGGCGAAGAATCTCCTAAAAAACCAAAGGAAAGTCCACTAAAAAGTTTGGAAACCGACCTAAAGTTTTATGCCGAATCTATCAAAGAAGTAGCCGTGGAGATCATGATAGAGGGAATTTCGGCTTACCCCATTTTTATCGCTCATCAGCACGAAGTTAGTGTGGGAGAGTTGATATTAGATAAAGATGAATTGAACACGAACTGGACCATTCAAGCTTCAACGCTAGAAGAATTTGTTGAAAAGGGAATTGTAAAACCAGAAAAAAAGGAACTCTTCATCAAAAATTATAAAAATGCACATCAATTCATGTGCTTGTTTGTGATGGTTCCAGAGGGTGCCAATTTCGTATTCTATCCTTATCCCAAATCATAACAATTGCGTAAATTGCTTGATCTTTGAAAATCATGAGCGATAAAAAAATCATCATCCTGAACAAAAAACAAATCCAGCAAAAGATTGAGCGCATGGCCTATCAAATTCTGGAAGATAACCTGGATGAAAAAGAGATTATATTGGCTGGTATTGTCAGCCGCGGTTTCAGTTTAGCCGAACGGATCAAGCAAGTGCTCGAAAAAATCTCTCCCCTAAAGATAACGCTCCTCAAAATTGAATTAGACAAAGACAGCTCACATTTACAAGCCAGTTCAGACATCCCGGTGAGCGAAGTTGCACATCAGGTAGTCATTTTAGTGGATGATGTGCTCAATAGTGGCCGAACGTTGGCCTACGGACTTGGTGTTTTCCTGAATATTCCGCTTAAAAAAATTCGAACACTTGTATTAGTTGACCGGAGTCATCGAATTTTTCCGGTATCTCCAGATTTTACCGGTTTGGCATTGGCCACGGTACTTAAACAACATGTGCAGGTTGTGATAGACAGTCCCGATCAGGAGGATGCGGTTTACCTTAGCTGAGCTGCTTCGAGGTACAAGATCATTTTGTCGGCGGTCATGTCTAAACCGCTTACCATCATGTGGGCCTTTTGATAAAACTGCTCCCTTTCCTGTAATTTTTCTTCAATAAGGGCGAGCAATTCGTCTCCCTTTTTATTTCCAATGAGCGGTCTGTTGCTTTTAGTATGTTCCAATCGGCTGGCCAAAGCCTTAGGTGACACATGTAAATAAACGGTTTTCCCTTCTGCGTTCATCCAGTCAATATTATCAAAAAAGCAAGGCGTACCGCCTCCTGTTGCCACTACCGCGGCGGTTTCTTTTTGCGTGCTATGCAACACTTCCTGTTCTAGTTTTCTGAAGCCAGCTTCGCCCAAAGAGTTAAACAATTCAGCAATGCTTTTTCCGGTGTAAGCCACCATGCGCTCATCGAGATCAACAAAGGGACAGGAAAGTTTTTGAGCTAATTTTCGGCCGAGTGTAGTTTTGCCACTACCCATAAAGCCGATCAAAAATATTTTCATTTTTTAAAATACTTCTTCACTAAATCTTCGTATTCGGGCATATTTTGGTAATGCCATTTGTCAAGGATGATTCCATTTTTCATGAGAATGATCCCCGGGTTGGCACGGACCATACTTTTCAGGGGGATGGCATCTGCAAAAAAGAAAGGCATATTGATGCTCAGATTTTTTTTCACTTGTTCAGTTTGAGCTACACTACCGGCCGTCAGTACTAAACTCGGAATTTGAAAACCTTTAGCAGCTTTTGACGTAAGTTCATTCAAACTTTTAAAGGCCTTCGAGTTGGTTTTATCTAAATCGTAAGCTATGATTAAAAACTGGTAAGCGCTGTTTTCAATAACAGCTGAAGTAAAGTCTTCTCCTGAAGCATTGCTAATTTTCAGGTCTTTGATTTTAGGTTCAAACCCTTTTTTAAGGAGTTTGGATTCCGGCTCACCTATAATTTCCCAATTCATGTCTTTCCAAATTTCTTCCTTGAGATAGGCTTTATCGGTCATCTTCTTTTCTTCACCAGTTTGTTTGTTTTTCAGCTGATAAACAATCTCATATTCATCCTGCGGGGTGCCGGGCGGAATCTTCATCAATTCGGGCACATTGGCTCCCACTTGGTAAGGCAGAAAATCAATGAAAGGCAAGTTGCGATAAGTATAAATACCGACACCAAAACCCAGAAAAGTGCACACGGCAAGTATCAAATTTTGATTTTTTACCGGAACGATGGATTTGATATCTGCCCTGTATATGAACAAAATCAAAATGAGAGCGAGCAAAATCAGGTCTTTCCCAAAAGATTGCCAAGGTGTGAGTGGAATGGCGTCACCAAAGCAGCCGCAGGAAGTAACCACCTCAAAAAAAGCAGAGTAAAAAGTCAGAAAAGTAAAGAAAACAATCAGGCTCAAAAGACCCCAAATAACCTGTCGGACAAATAGCCCGAGCAGTAGTGCTGCTCCAAGAATGATCTCTAAACCGCAAAGAAAAATAGCAATCGCAGTGGCGTAATCGTTAAAAAAGGTAATGTGGAATACCTCAAAATATTCCTGAAGTTTATAGCCAAACCCGAGTGGATCGTTGGCTTTGATCAATCCAGAGAAAATAAATAAAAAGCCTACAAAAAACCGGCTAAAACCAATACTAATTGCTTTCATGTTTTTCGGTCAGTTTAATCAATGCAAAAACTGAGTAGTTGAGCATGTCCTGATAATTGGCTTTGATGCCCTCAGAAGCCAGGGTTTGACCCTGATTGTCTTCAATTTGCTTTACGCGAAGTATCTTCATCAAAATCAAATCTGTTAAAGAACTAATGCGCATGTCACGCCATGCTTCGCCATAATCATGATTCTTCGCATACATCAACTCTTTGGTCTCTTGAACTTTCTGATCAAAAAGCAAGGCGACTTCTTCTACAGCTAATTCTGTACCTGTTTCCTCTCCCAATTCAGACTGAAGGATAGCAATAATGCAATAATTCACGATACCGATGTACTCAGAAGTAATATCCTCTCCAACTTTCGAAACTTTTTTCTCTTCGAGGGTGCGGATTCGCTGCGCTTTGATGAAAATTTGATCGGTAATGGACGATAAACGCAGGATACGCCAGGCAGTTCCGTAGTCTTTAGTTTTCTTTAAGAACAGGTCTTTGCAAATATTGATGACCTTATCGTATGCAATGGAAGTTTCTTGAGCCAAAGTGCTGATCTATTTGATTAATCGCTAAATTAATTGGTATTTTGTCCAATAATGAGTGATAAAAATACGCATTTTCATCAATTTAAGGAGGCAAATCAACAAAATGCTTCCATAATTAAACCTAAAAGTACGCTTCAGATCAAAGGAGAGCTGATAGACTTATCCTTTCCAAGGGTAATGGGAATCCTGAACCTCACTCCAGATTCATTTTACCAGCCGGAAGGAAGAAATGGCCAGCCCGATATCAGCCAAATTTTAAAAGAAGCGGAGCAAATGTTAACAGAGGGAGCAAGTTTCCTCGATCTGGGTGCCTATTCTTCACGGCCAAATGCCGAACACATCAGTGAAACAACGGAAAGTGAGCGCCTGTTACCTGTATTATCAGCATTGGTGAAAGAATTTCCTGAAGCCATCATTTCGGTTGATACTTTTCGGTCTGGTATTGCCAGAAAAGCAGTGGAACAAGGAGCGCACCTCATCAACGATATTTCTGCCGGCGAGTTGGATAAAGACATGTTCGAGACAGTAGCCAGTTTAAAGGTGCCCTATATTCTCATGCACATGAAAGGCACGCCCCAAACCATGCAACAGAACCCTCATTACGAATCGCTCATGCCAGAAATACTGCAATATTTTATTCAAAAAATAAACAAATTGAATAATTTAGGAGCATACGACTTGATCATCGACCCCGGTTTTGGCTTTGGTAAAAATTTAGAACACAACTACGAGCTCTTGAACAAATTAGAAACTTTAAACATCATACAATTACCTGTATTAGCCGGATTTTCTCGTAAATCAATGATTTATAAATTCTTGAACTCCAGTCCGGCAGAGGCTTTAAACGGCACAACGGTTTGCAATACCATCGCTTTGTTAAAAGGAGCAAAAATATTGAGAGTACATGATGTAAAACCCGCCATGGAAGCCATCCGTCTGGTTGGCGCCATGCAAACAGTGTAAAGACTAAAATCTCTATCTTAGTAAACAATGAATAACCTGGATCTGAATTTTCTACAATTTCGTTTACTCGATGCCATTGACATTCTCTTGGTGGCCCTCATCATTTATTATGTGTACAGCCTCATCAGAGGGACCATTGCCGTAAACATCTTGCTCGGAATCAGCATCATTTACATCGGTTATTTTTTAGTACAACAAGCACAAATGCGTTTGCTGAGCCAGATTTTAGGCGGATTCATCAGTTTGGGCTTCATCGCCCTGATCATTGTTTTTCAACAGGAGATCAGACGATTTTTGTTGCTACTCGGCAAAAATGCCTCTCTACAAAGAAATAAAGCCTGGTGGCTGTTCCTTTTTGGCAAAAAAGAAGAAATCAACCAAAACATCAGTCGAATTAAACCCATTTTAGATGCCTGCAGAAGCATGCAAAAATCAAAAACAGGTGCTTTGATCATTTTTGCTAAATATTTTGAAGAACAACATTTTCAAAACAGTGGCGAAATCCTGAATGCCAGTATCTCTAAGCGCTTGCTCGAAAGTATTTTCCAAAAACACAGCCCATTGCATGATGGTGCAGTCATCATCGCTGAAAATAAAATCAAATCTGCGTCTTGTATTCTACCACTTACCGAAAATGACCGTTTACCCTCGCATTTCGGACTTAGACACAGGGCCGGAATTGGCATTTCGGAAGTGAGCGATGTGCTTGCTGTCATTATTTCTGAAGAAAGTGGAGAAATTGCCTATGCCAGACAAGGAAAGGCAAAAATGAAAGTCAGTTTCTCTGAACTGGAACGATTACTGTTGAGGTATTTATAAAAAAAGCCCCCGTTCTGGGAGCTTTTTTCTTTTAGCAGTACTGCTCGAATGCAGCAGCCAGGTTATCGGCTATGAGTTCGGCACTTCTACCTTCAATTTGATGACGTTCAATCATATGTACCAATTCACCGTTTTTGAATAATGCGATAGCGGGCGATGAGGGTGGAAAAGGCAACATGTGAGCTCGAGCCTGATCCACAGCATCTTTTTCCATACCGGCAAAAACAGTCAACAAATGATCTGGCTTCTTGGTATTGTTCACCGCCATTCTTACACCAGGTCTTGCATTAGCTGCGGCACAACCGCAAACCGAATTGACCACCACCAGGGCAGTACCCTCACTTTTTATGGCATCATCTACTTCAGCAGCGGTTTTTAATTCTTTAAAACCTACTTTGGTTAACTCTTCACGCATGGGCGCTACTAAATATTCTGGATACATATTTGTAGTATTTATTTGTGCAAAAATACAAATTATGAACGATTCAGCTTACCTAATGAGCACAGACGTTGCTTAATTTACAAAGCCTTGACTTCAATTTTAGCCGATTATTACGTAAATTTGTCATTCAAACTTAAAATCAAAAAACTATGTCATCAGTAGAGACGAAAACTTATGTTCCTTTCAAAGTAAAGGACATCTCCCTGGCCGAATGGGGTCGCAAAGAAATCCAGTTAGCAGAAGCAGAAATGCCAGGTTTAATGGCCCTTCGTAAAGAATACGGAGCCTCTAAACCACTCAAAGGTGCCCGCATTGCCGGCTGCTTGCACATGACCATCCAAACTGCCGTATTAATTGAAACCTTGGTAGAACTGGGTGCAGAAGTAACCTGGTCATCATGTAATATTTTTTCTACCCAAGATCATGCCGCTGCCGCTATTGCCGCTGCCGGTATTTCAGTGTACGCCTGGAAGGGGATGAATGCAGAAGAGTTCGACTGGTGCATTGAACAAACTTTGTTCTTTGGTGCAGACCGTCAGCCATTAAATATGATTTTAGATGATGGCGGTGATTTAACCAATATGGTTTTTGATAATTATCCTGAATTGATTTCAGGAATTAAAGGTTTGTCAGAAGAAACCACTACCGGTGTACTTCGTTTGTATGAGCGCATGAAGAACGGCACCTTGCACCTTCCTGCCATCAATGTGAACGACTCAGTTACCAAATCAAAATTTGATAATAAATATGGCTGTCGCGAATCATTAGTAGATGCTATTCGCCGTGCCACCGATGTAATGATGGCCGGTAAAGTGGCTGTGGTTGCAGGTTATGGCGATGTGGGTAAAGGTTCTGCCGACTCTCTGAAAAATTCAGGTGTACGTGTTATCGTTACCGAGATTGATCCAATTTGCGCCTTACAAGCCGCTATGGAAGGCTACGAAGTGAAGAAATTTGCTGATGCCGTTAAAGAAGCAGATATCGTGGTTACTGCCACCGGTAACTGCGACATTGTTCGTGGCGAACACTTCAAAAGCTTGAAAGATAAAGCCATCGTATGTAACATCGGCCACTTTGATAATGAAATTGATATGGCTTGGTTGAACAAGAATTATGGCCATACCAAAGTGGAAATTAAACCACAGGTAGACAAATATACCATCGACGGTAAAGATGTAATTGTTTTAGCAGAAGGTCGCTTGGTGAATTTGGGTTGTGCCACTGGTCACCCTTCATTTGTAATGTCGGCTTCATTTACCAATCAAACAATTGCACAATTAGAATTATGGCAAAACCCTGGTAAATACGAAAACAAAGTATATACCTTACCTAAAGAATTAGACGAAAAAGTAGCTCGTTTACACTTAGGAAAAATTGGTGTTGAACTTGATGTTTTAGAACCACATCAGGCTGAATACATTGGAGTTGCTGTTAACGGTCCGTTCAAATCTGACGAATACCGTTACTAATAAAACAAACTTTTTCTTTAAAAAGGGGGTGGGACAAAGTTTCCACCCCCTTTTTATTTTTAGTTAGATACTTTAATAGATCCATCCTACGTTATTGCTTAATAAAACATAGCTCATACTTATTTATTAACCAAATAACATTATTTATGAAAAAGATCTATCCCGTCTTGGTGCTCCTTTGCCTCAGCCAGACATTTTCCTACGGGCAGGGTTACAGCCTGCTCAACAACAGTAATTATTCGCCGATTAATTCCATTTATTTTAATCCGGCAAAAATTGCCGATTCAAAACAAAGACTACAAATCAACCTGATGTCAGGTAGTCTTTACCTAGCCAATGATTATGGCAAGTTGAAATCCATTCCTAAAATTGTTCAGGTGGTACAAAACAATGGAGAATTTGACGATTTGCTGGAGATACAACTCAATGGTAAAAACAAAAATCTGGACTTCGGTATCGAAACCCGATTACCTTCTTTTGTAGCTTCTTTAGGCAAAAGTCAAAGTTTCGGATTCAGTAGCAGGGTGAGAATGTTGTTTAATGCAGGCAATGTATCAGAAGCATTGATGCCCATCCTGACTAAAGGTTTACAAAACACAGATCAGTTTCAGAATATCCCAGACGCTTCATTTGATCTGAGTGGCAATATGTTTGGTGAAGCAGGTTTTACCTATGCCCGCAATTTGCTAAATACCGGAAAACACGTAGTAAAAGCTGGTGCCACCGGAAAATACTTGTGGGGAGTGGGCAATGCACGGGTGAGTAGCAATCAAACCAATATTTCAATTATTGATAAAATGACTTACAAGACGGTAGCAACCACTGGAGTGAACATTAGCTCTAAAGTATCTGATGGCAAACTGCTCGACCCTGCCAACTATACCCTGACCATGAGAAATCTTGCTAATAGCAGAGGTCAAGGTTTTGGTGCCGATTTAGGTTTTGAATACGAATTCAGACCCAAATTTGCCAATTACCGATACGAAGTAGATGGTAAAGTACTCAGTGACAATTCGGTACCGCAATACGCCCTAAAATTTGGTTTTTCTATTACAGACATGGGCTCTATTACTTATTCTAAAGGCAAAACAATTGGTTTAAATCACGCACCTTATCACGAGTGGTCGGAGGCGGATGTCTTAAGTTTCGATCCGGCAGATCTGGAACAGTCATTGATCAATGTTTACGGGCCGGCTTCGGTAAGCTCCACCCTGAACTACCGTTCAAAATTACCCACACGCCTAAACATGAACCTGGATGTAAAAGTTGCCAAGAATTTTTATGTGGCTGCCAATTACATGAATGGTATGTCTAAAAAAACAGATGCCATTGATCCCAATGGGATGATGCTTTCCATACATCCACGAATTGAAAAGCCATCCTACGAAATCGCAGTCCCCATTACCTATTCATCGCGATACAAAAAAACTAATATTGGTTTGGCTACTCGAACCGGTGGATTTTTTATTGGAACGGACGACATTGGTGGTGCCATCGGCATTGGTAAATGGACTTCAATCAATCTATATGCCGGTATTAATTTATCCATTGGTAAAAAACGGATCAGCGACCGTGACGGCGATCATATCAGCGATAAGTTAGATAAATGTCCTAAAGTAGCCGGTCCAAAAGAAAATGATGGCTGTCCTTGGCCCGATGTGGATAAAGACGGTATTCCCGATAAAGACGATGCCTGCCCTGCTTTGGCCGGTCCTGAAAAAACTCATGGTTGCCCAGACACCGACGGAGATGGTATAGCTGATAACGGAGATAATTGTCCTACGATTCCTGGAACCATTGCCGCACAGGGTTGCCCTGATGCCGATGGCGACGGCATTGCCGACAAGGAAGACTTATGTCCAACGCTGCCAGGAAGCCGCGATGCCAAAGGCTGTCCAGATAGAGATGCGGATGGCATTACAGATCGCGATGACCTTTGCCCTGACCTGGCTGGTACAGCTGCATTGAGAGGTTGTCCGGATAAAGACAAAGATGGTATTACCGATGCAGAGGACCGTTGTCCTGAACTGGCAGGTAGTTTGGCGCTGAAAGGTTGCCCCGACCGCGATAATGATGGTATTGCTGACGATGAAGACGCCTGTCCGGATGCAGCGGGACCACTGATGTCCAAAGGATGTCCTGATACTGATAAAGATGGTATTTTAGACAGTCAGGATGCTTGTCCAACGATTCCTGGACCATTGGCGCTCAAAGGCTGCCCGGATAAAGATGGAGACGGTATTGGTGACAGCGAAGATGCTTGTCCGGAAATTCCTGGCCCATTATCCAGTAAAGGCTGTCCGGATAAAGATGGAGACGGTGTATCAGATAAAGACGATAAATGTATCGATCAGGTTGGACCAGCCTCCAATAGCGGATGTCCGGTTACCGAAAAACCTGTATTAAGCAAAGTGGAAGAGAAAATCATCTTTACTGCGGTAGCCGACCTTCAATTTGAAACCGGTAAATCGGTAATCAAAGCCTATTCATACGACAGTTTAGATGAACTGGCCGCATTGATGGTAAAACGTCCGGAGTTAACGCTCATCCTTTCCGGTCATACTGATAATGTGGGAAAACCAGCATCCAATAAAATCTTGAGTATTAAACGGGCTCAGGCGGTGAAAAACTATTTAACTGATGCGGGTGTTGATCCTAGCCGTATCGCTGCGGTTGGTTATGGCAGTACTAAACCTATTGCAAGCAATAAAACACCTCAGGGTCGTCAGAAAAACAGAAGGGTTGAGTTTAAGGTGAACTAATGGTTGGTGGTTAGTGGTGTGAAAGGCCGTTTCGGAAAACCGAGCGGCCTTTTGCTTTATTATCTTAAAATTACACGATTAAAAAGCAGCTTTGTTATTTTTGAAGCATGACAAAACTTTCGGTGAACATCAACAAGTTTGCAACCATCCGCAATTCAAGAGGAAGCAACAATCCCAATCTGATTCAGGTTGCAAAAGATGCAGAACGCTTCGGGGCACAGGGAATTACCGTACATCCCAGACCTGATGAAAGACACATCCGCTACCGCGATGTTTATGAGCTAAAGGAAATCATCACTACCGAATTTAATATTGAAGGAAATCCAAGGGAAGAAAAATTTGTAAAACTGGTTTTAGACAATAAACCTACTCAAGTGACCCTGGTTCCAGATGCCACCGGACAGCTAACTTCCAACCACGGCTGGGACACCATAAAACATCAAGCGTTTTTAAAAGATATCATCGCTGAATTCAAATCAGCAGGAATACGGGTATCCATTTTTGTCGATCCTGACTTAAAAATGGTTGAGGCTGCCGCTTCCACAGGTACCGACCGGATTGAGTTATACACCGAGGCTTATGCCCAAAATTTTCAACATAATAAAACATCGGCTATTAAACCTTACCAGGATGCGTCCATTTTAGCAAAAGAACTCGGAATCGGATTGAACGCTGGCCACGACCTTGATCTAAACAATCTGCGTTATTTTGCGCAAAATGTGACTGATTTACAGGAAGTAAGCATCGGACATGCCCTTGTTTGCGATTGCCTTTACCTCGGAATGGAGAATACTATACAGCGTTATTTGTATCAGCTGAAAGCTTAAAAAAAATTGTGTAAAATTTTACTTTCAAAGGGCACAATTAGGTGCTTGTTCCCATCACATTGAGCGCCTAAAATATTAACTTTGCAGCATCATATAATTTCGCAATTTACATGAGCATCAACGTAAACTATCAGGAAGAATTTAAAAACAGACACATTGCCCCCGATGCCTCTGCTACCGAGGGCATGCTGAAGGCAGTTGGCGTAAAAACAATCGACGAATTGATCGAACAAACTGTTCCCGCCAATATTCGTTTGAAACAAGGGCTGCAGCTTCCTCAACCACAAAGTGAATTCGATTATTTAAACAATTTGAAGCAAACAGCTTCGAAAAATAAAGTCTTTAAATCCTTTATTGGCCAAGGTTATACCGATGTGATTGTTCCAGGTGTGATCCAGCGAAATATATTGGAAAATCCGGGATGGTATACCCAATACACGCCCTATCAGGCAGAAATTGCTCAAGGCAGGTTACAAGCCCTGCTCAATTACCAAACCATGGTAATTGACCTCACCGGGATGGAAATTGCAAATGCTTCTTTGTTAGATGAAGGAACGGCAGCGGCAGAAGCCATGTGTATGCAATACAGCCTGCGAAAAAATGATGATGCCAAGGTTTTCTTTGTTTCTGAAGAAGTTTACCCTCAAACCATTGATATTTTACGTACTCGATCTGCTCCTTATGGCATCCAGTTAGAAATTGGCGATCACCGCAAGGTTGAATTGAACGATCAGATGTTCGGGGCGATCATTCAATACCCGGCCGGAAACGGAAACGTTTACGATTACCGTGATTTTGCTAAAAAAGCACAAGAAAAAGATATAAAATTAACCGTCGTGGCCGACTTGATGAGTCTCACCTTACTCACTCCTCCGGGAGAATGGGGTGCAGATATTGTGGTTGGCTCATCGCAACGCTTTGGAATTCCAATGGGATTTGGCGGCCCTCATGCTGCTTTCTTCGCAACAAAAGAAGAATACAAACGTTCCATGCCAGGTCGGATCATCGGAGTAACCATCGATTCTGCCGGAAATTATGCCTTGCGTATGGCTTTACAAACACGTGAGCAGCATATCCGTCGTGATAAGGCAACCTCCAATATTTGTACTGCTCAAGCACTTTTGGCCATCATGGCCGGCATGTACGCCGCTTATCATGGCCCCAAAGGATTAAAAGCAATTGCAGAACGTATTCACGGCTTAACGGTAGTACTGGATAAAGCCTTAAAAGAATTGGGCTATCAACAAGAAAACAAACACTACTTCGATACATTGAATTTAGACTTGGGAGAATTAGTGGATGCCATTCATGCTGAAGCGTTGAACCATGAGATCAACCTGCATTATCATGGCTCGAGCGTGAGTATTACCATCGATGAAACCACCCGTTTGGAAGACATTGAGACCTTGGCCAGAATTTTTGCCAAAGTAAAAGGTAAAACGGCTCATGACATCAACATCCAGGGTCTGAGTGCTGAAGTAAAAGCACAATACCCCGCAGAACTAAGCCGTAAATCAGCTTATCTCAGTCATCAGGTATTTAATTCTTACCATTCGGAGCATGAGATGCTGCGTTATATCAAATCGCTCGAAGCCAAAGATCTTTCCCTGTGTCATTCGATGATCGCTTTAGGTTCATGTACCATGAAACTAAATGCCACTACCGAAATGATTCCGGTAACCTGGGCTGAATTTGGCAAAATCCACCCTTTTGCTCCTGCAGATCAGGTGGGTGGCTACATGCAAATTTTTGACGAGCTGAACCGATGGTTAAGTGAAATTACCGGTTTTGCCGCCATGAGTTTACAGCCTAATGCAGGTGCTCAGGGCGAATATGCAGGCTTAATGGTCATCAGAGCCTACCACATTGATCGTGGAGAAGGTCACCGTAATGTAGCATTGATTCCATCCTCGGCACATGGCACCAACCCTGCTTCGGCTGCGATGGCAGGCATGCAGATTGTAGTGGTGGCTTGCGATGAAAAAGGAAATATTGATGTCGCTGATTTAAAAGCAAAAGCCGAAGAACATAGTAAAAATCTATCTTGTTTGATGGTTACCTATCCGTCTACACATGGCGTATTTGAGGAATCGATCATCGAGATTTGCGAAATCATCCATCAGCATGGTGGGCAGGTTTACATGGATGGTGCCAATATGAATGCTCAAGTGGGCTTAACCAGCCCGGCTGCCATTGGTGCCGATGTTTGTCACCTGAATTTACACAAGACTTTCTGTATCCCTCACGGTGGTGGCGGCCCTGGTATGGGCCCAATTGGTGTGGCCAAGCACTTGGTACCTTTCCTTCCGGGACATAGCGTCGTAAAAATTGGTGGAGAAAAGTCAATCCCTGCAGTTTCCGCTGCACCATGGGGTTCTGCCTCTATCCTGCTCATTTCTCATGCATATATTTCAATGATGGGTGGTGAAGGTTTAACAGAAGCCACCAAAATAGCGATATTGAATGCCAATTATATCAAAGTACGCTTAGAAGC
Source organism: Sphingobacteriaceae bacterium (assembly GCA_947458875.1). Taxonomy (GTDB): domain Bacteria; phylum Bacteroidota; class Bacteroidia; order Sphingobacteriales; family Sphingobacteriaceae; genus JAIPAN01. The sequence continues at coordinate 80,734 of CANGZD010000005.1, read as the reverse complement.
ACATTATCCAGTTTTATATGCCGGCGCCAACGGCCGTTGTGCGCATGAAATGATCTTAGACTGCCGAGCATTCAAAAATTTCGGCATTGAAGTAACCGATATTGCCAAACGTTTGATGGATTACGGTTTCCATGCGCCAACTGTTTCCTTCCCGGTGGCTGGTACGCTGATGGTAGAACCAACCGAATCTGAACCTAAGCATGAATTGGATCGTTTTTGCGACGCCATGATTGCGATCAGGTATGAAATTGATGATGTTGAAAAAGGATTATCAGACCGTCAGAACAATCCGCTGAAAAACGCCCCACATACATCGGCCGTAGTTACAGGGAATGAGTGGGACAAACCATATACCCGGCAAAAAGCGGCTTTCCCATTGCAATATGTGGCAGAAAACAAGTTTTGGCCTTCTGTTGGCCGGGTTAATGATACCCATGGCGATCGTACGCTCATTTGCGCTTGTCCATCTATTGAAAGCTACGCAGAGGCGAGCGTATCGTAAAATAATAACAAAAAAAGATCAGATTAGGTGGCAGTAATTCCTGCCACCTTTTTTATTTCATTGTGTCAATTTCCAGTCAATTCTAAATACGTGTTCAAACATCTATTTATTTTATTGTATATTCGTTTATTAATCAATTAATCAAACATGAAAAGAATTATTTCAACCTTAAGCATTGTAACCATTGCATTTTTATCGATGTCATTCATCAATCCGGTGAAAGAGAGCAGCTATAAAGTTGATGTTCAAAAGTCAAATATTGCCTGGAACGGTAAAAAAGTGGCAGGCCAGCACAGCGGCAACATCAAACTAAGTGGCGGTACCTTGAACCTGAATGATGGCAAATTATCAAACGGAAGTTTCTCCATCAACATGAACTCCATCACTTGTACTGATTTACAAGGCGAGTGGGCCGATAAATTGGTTGGTCACTTGAAAGCAGACGACTTCTTTGGTGTGGAGAAATTTCCTACTTCTTCTTTCGTAATTACTAAAGTAAGCCCTGCATCTGCCGGTACTGTTAACATCAGTGGCAACTTAACCATCAAAGGTATTACCAAAGCAATTAGCTTCCCTGCCAGCATGTCAATGAGTGGCAACACCCTGACTGCAAGTGCAAAAGGCGTAAAGGTAGATCGTACTAAATACGATATCCGTTACGGTTCAAAAAGTTTTTTCGACAGCATTGGCGACAAAGCGATTGATGATGAATTTACCATCGATATCAATTTGGTAGCTAGCAAGTAATTTAAAGATTCTTGAAAGAGAACCCTGCTTCGAAAGAGGCAGGGTTTTTTTATATCAGATGAAAGCCTTGCTCATCGTAAAGCACCTTGCTCATGGCTTTTGTTTTGGCATGATAGTAAAGACAGGTCCAACTTTCGTTGGCAGCCCTCTTGCCATAATCCTCTCTTAATTGCATGGTTTGCCTTGGATCAAAATCATATTTGGCCATAAATTTACGAATCAATTGTTCTGGCTCTGGGAGCACATCACCCCCGAAGAAATAGGTCTCCCCATCCTCCTGAATCAAAAACACCTGATGAAATTCGGTGTGTCCGCCACATAATTCAAATCTGATTTGATGGTTGAGTTGACCACTACCCTCCACAAATCGGATACAGCCGCTCCGTTGAAGGATATCAAAAATATCCGTCCGGTAAGATTTTGAAGGTTTACTGTAAGCACTCTCCCATTCACCTCTTTGAATGATGTATTCGGCATGAGGAAAGCTTAAGTCCATTTTTGAATCCCAGTGATTCACCATTCCACCCGAATGATCGAAATGCAGATGCGACATCAAAACCAAACTGACCTCCTCAGGCTGAAAGCCCGCCTTCCGAATATGCTGATGTAATAAAAGTTCTCCGGAAGCATCATGGTATCCCAAACCGGTATCAATCAGAATGAGATCTTTGTTGGTTTGGATGAGGAATGGGCGCACATGCACAAATAAAGATTCCGGACGATCTTTGGCCTGATGAATGGCAGGATCAAAAGGAATAAACTTTTTGCTGATATCTACCGAGTAGGAGCCTTCGTATAAGGGAAATATTTTCAAAATCTTTAGGAGCTTAAAACTTGGTCAGGCATGGCCATTTAAGTATATTTAAGGCTCAGAACCTGCACAAAGATATGCAAAAAAGATGGGTAGAAATTCCCTTAAAACGAGCTGATCTGGTTACTAAACTTCAACAAGACCTACAACTTGATGAGGTACTCTGCCGATTACTCGTAAACAGGGGAATTAGCAGTTTTGAAACCGCTCGCGAATTTTTCAGGCCCGCCTTAGAACACCTCCATGATCCTTTCCTGATGAAGGATATGGAGCAAGCTGTTCTACGGATTGAAAAAGCGATAGCTAAGGGAGAGAGAATTCTCATTTATGGCGATTATGATGTGGATGGAACCACTGCTGTTGCCTTAGTTTATCAGTTTTTCAAGGGCATTCATTCAGATATCGATTTTTACATACCCGACCGCTACGCAGAAGGCTATGGTATTTCTTTTAAGGGAATAGATCATGCGGAAGCAAATGGATTTTCTCTGATCATTGCTTTAGACTGTGGGATTAAATCGATTGATAAAGTGGCATACGCCCAAGCCAAAGGAATTGATTTTATCATTTGTGATCACCACCTTCCGGGCGAACAACTTCCAGAAGCAGTAGCCGTGCTGGATCCAAAACGACCCGACTGCGATTATCCATTCAAAGAACTGGCTGGCTGTGGTATCGGATTTAAACTCATTCAGGCTTACAGCCAAAAAAATGACCTGCCATTTGAAAATTTAGTAGCTTATTTAGACCTGGTAGCCGTGAGTATTGCTGCCGATATCGTACCTGTTAACGGCGAAAATAGAACCCTGGCATGGTACGGCTTGAAACGCCTCAATGAAAATCCATGTCCAGGGATGGCCGCTCTGATGGATATTTCGGGCCGAAAAGATCGATATAGTCTTTCTGATGCAGTGTTTCAATTAGGACCCCGAATCAATGCTGCGGGCAGAATAGCGGATGCAAAAAATGCTGTTAAGCTATTAATCTCTATAACTAAAGATGATGCATTAGCAAAAGCCAAATTGATAGAATTGAATAATGAAGAGCGCAGGGGACACGATAGCGACATCACGGAACAGGCACTTGCAATGATTGGTAAAAATGCCAGTTTGATCAATAGAAAATCAACGGTAGTTTATCATGAAAAGTGGCATAAGGGTGTTATCGGCATTGTGGCCTCCAGACTAACGGAAACTTACTATCGCCCAACGGTGGTACTCACCCAATCTAATGGCGTGGTGGCGGGTTCGGCCCGATCGGTGATGGGATACGATTTATATGAAGCATTATCTGCCTGTAGTGAGCTTTTAGAACAATTTGGCGGACATAAGTATGCAGCCGGTTTAACCATGAAAACGGAAAATGTACCAGCATTCCAGGAGCGTTTTGAAGAAGTAGTGGCTGCAAGCATCACCGAAGAATTGCTTACTCAGGAAATTAAAATAGATGCCTTGCTCCGCCTAGAACAAATTGACGGAAAATTCTTTCGGATATTAAATCAGTTCGAACCATATGGTCCAGAGAATATGTCGCCGGTGTTTTTAAGTAAAAATGTTTATACTTACGGTGCAGCAAGCATAGTGGGCGAAAAACACCTGAAACTTAAAATCAGACAAGATGATTCTGCCTATTTTGACTGCATCGGATTTGGATTGGGGGCACTTTGCGAAGAGCTAAATCGTGGATTACCTTTCAATATCTGTTACAGTATTGAAGAAAATATTTGGAAAGACCGTAGAAACATTCAATTAAAAATTAGAGACATCCGTATTTTAGCTTAAGTAGCGATTATAAACATGATTTTAAAGGCAGAGCACCTTGTAAAAAAATACCGCCAGCGTACGGTGGTCAATGACGTGTCGTTTCATGTGTCACAAGGTGAAATTGTGGGATTACTTGGACCAAACGGCGCCGGAAAAACCACTTCCTTTTACATGATAGTCGGTTTGATCAAACCCAACGAAGGGCATGTGTATCTGGGCGATGAAGACATTACCGAAGATGCCATGTATCGGCGAGCACAAAAAGGAATCGGCTACCTGGCTCAGGAAGCTTCCGTTTTTCGTAAGCTATCGGTGGAAGACAACATCATGGCGATTCTCGAAATGACGAGCATGAGCAAGGAAGAACAGGCTCAGAAATTAGAGGAACTGATTGATGAATTCAGTTTACATAAAGTTCGTAAAAATCGTGGCGATCTGCTTTCAGGAGGAGAACGCAGACGAACCGAAATTGCAAGGGCTTTGGCCGCAGATCCGAAATTCATTTTACTGGATGAGCCTTTTGCTGGCGTTGACCCCATTGCGGTTGAAGAAATTCAATCAATTGTGGCCAAACTAAAACTCAGAAATATTGGTATTCTCATTACCGATCATAATGTGCAGGAGACACTATCTATAACTGACCGGGCCTACTTGCTGGCAGAAGGTAAAATCATGCTGACCGGCACACCGGCAGAAATTGCCAATAATGAGATGGCCCGCAAATTTTACCTTGGCCAACATTTTGAATTACGAAAGAAGAAAGTCTGATTTAAGTTTTAGAGAAAATGACCCTGGTTAACTCTTTCTTTACCTGGATTATGAAAAAGCGGATACACCAGATCGAGCTTTTCATCAAATATCCGCATGAGGTTCAGGAAGAAGTTTTCCGGAACCTGCTGCATACTGCCCAGCATACCGAATGGGGGAAAAAATATGCTTATGCAGATATTCAAAACAGTCAAACATTCAAAGAAAGGGTCCCGATTCAAAATTATGATACCCTCAAGCCCTTCATCGAAAGGATGCTTGCCGGAGAACAAAACATCCTTTGGCCCTCAGAAATTAAATGGTTCGCCAAATCTTCAGGCACCACCAACGATCGCAGTAAATTCATTCCGGTAAGTGAGGAATCGCTCGAAGAGTGCCATTATAAAGGTGGAAAAGATCTCCTATCCATTTACTGCAACAATCGTCCTGACACGAAAATATTTACCGGAAAATGTCTGGTACTGGGCGGTAGCTCGCAGGTGAACCAATTAAGTGGCGACTCCTCCTACGGAGACCTGTCTGCAGTGTTGATCAAAAACCTTCCATTTTGGGCGGAGTTTTACCGCACCCCAGAGCAATCGATCACCCTGCTCGATAACTTTGAAGAAAAGGTGGAGAAGATTGCTCGTGCCACCGTCGATGTGAACGTGACCAATATTTCCGGAGTACCTACCTGGAACGTGGTGCTGGCCAAACGAATTTTAGAGTTGACTGGCAAATCGAACTTGCTCGAAGTTTGGCCCAATTTGGAATTGTATTTCCATGGCGCAGTAAACTTTACGCCCTATCGGGAGCAGTTCAAACAATTGATCCCTTCTGATAACATGTACTACCTGGAAACCTACAATGCCTCAGAAGGATTTTTCGGGATTCAGGATTTACCAAACTCGGAAGAAATGTTATTGATGCTAGACTATGGCATTTATTACGAGTTTTTACCAATGGAAAATATTGGTGAAGAAAATCCGAAGACATTGAGTTTGAACGAAGTTGAATTGGATAAAAACTATGCACTCATCATTTCTACTAATGCGGGTCTGTGGCGATATCAGATTGGAGATACCATCAAATTCACTTCATTATCTCCTTATCGTATTCAAATTACCGGCCGAACCAAACACTTTATCAATGCGTTTGGAGAAGAACTGATTATTGATAATGCCGAAAAAGCATTGGCCAAAGCCTGTACTGAAACTCAGAGCGTGATTCGCGATTACACCGCCTGTCCGATTTATTTTAATGGCAATGAGGCCGGGGCCCACGAGTGGATCATTGAATTTGAGGAAGCGCCGAAAGAATTAGTTCGCTTTACAGAAATTCTGGATCAGGGTTTACGGGAGTTAAACTCAGATTATGATGCCAAGCGATTTAAAGACATGGCACTCCGCATGCCACAAATCCATCAAGCTCCAGAAGGCACTTTCTATAATTGGATGAAGACTCGAGGTAAGTTGGGCGGTCAGCATAAAGTACCACGCCTGGCCAATGAGCGTAAGTACGTAGAAGATATCCTCGGAATGATGCGTTAAAACAGCAGCATTATTGTTTTTTCGGAAAAGCTAAGGAAGCAACTACGCTCAGGGTCAAAATGCTCAAAATAATCAGCAGGGAGTGTAGCGTTGTGAATCCCCAATCATCCAGGTAATGATGTGCCAGCATCTTCAAACCAATAAATACCAGTAAGAGCGATAACCCGGTCTTTAAATAATGGAATTTATGGATGATGTTTACCAGCAAGAAAAACATAGACCGGAGACCCAAAATGGCAAAAATATTGGAGAAAAATACGATGTAGGGATCTTTGGTAACCGCAAAAATGGCTGGGATGGAATCGACCGCAAAGATCAAATCTGTAAACTCAACCACCAATAAAACTACAAAGAGTGGGGTAATTAAGGTTTTACCTTGCTGTTTCACGAAAAATTGCTTACCCACATAATCGGGGGTAATGGGTAGATATTTGGCGGCAAAACGAACTACCCGGTGATTTTCGGCATCAATTTCATCCTCCTCATTTCTTCCCTTAAACATCATAAAACCGGTATACACCAAAAAGGCTCCGAAAATATAAATGATCCAATTAAACTCGCTGATGAGCGAAGCGCCTAGGAAAATGAACAAGAAACGCATCAGTACGGCGCCAATGATCCCCCAAAATAACACCCGGTGATAATATTTCTCGTTCACCCCAAAAGCACTGAAGATGAGCACCATCACAAAAATATTATCGACAGAAAGGGCATATTCCACCACATATCCGGTGATAAACTCTAAAGCTAAATTCTGTTTGTACAATAATAGATTGGAGGCAAAATTTCCGGGTGTGAGTGTAATGTTGTGTAAATAAGTTCGGGTTACCTGCTCCAGCTGTGCCTGGTTTTGAATTCCGTGTAAAAAGTCTCCCTCAGTGAGTAATAGCACATAAAAGCCGAGGGCAAAAGAAACCCAAATCGCACTCATCACGGCAGCTTCCTTAAAGCTTACCACATGATCTTTTTTATTGAACAAGCCCAGATCGATGGCCAGCATGAGCGTGATAAATAACAAGAAACAGGTAAAAAATAACAATTCGTTGCTCATCTTATTATTTACTTCTTTGGGTGGTATAACTTACCAGGGCTTGCAATTGTGCACGAGCTTCCTGATCTGTGAGATCTTTCAACAAGTCAAAGGCTTGGGCCTGATAAACCTCCATTTGTTCTTGGGCGTATTCAATTCCGCCACTATTTTTTACGAATTCAATTACCTGGTTTACTTTTTCCTGCTCCTGACTGTGATTTTTGATGATTCCAATAATTTGTTTTTTCTCAGCAGCAGGAGCTTTACTTAATGCATAGATCAAAGGGAGCGTCATTTTTTTCTCCTTGATATCTATACCAAGCGGCTTGCCCACGTCATCGGTGCCAAAATCGAATAAATCGTCTTTAATTTGAAAAGCGATGCCCACTTTTTCACCAAATAAACGCATGCGTTCAATGGCAGGTTCATCGGCGCCCGCAGATGCTGCGCCACAAGCACAACAAGAAGCGATGAGCGAAGCTGTTTTTTTACGAATCACTTCAAAATAAATGGCCTCATCAATATCCAATCGCCTCGCTTTCTCAATTTGTAATAATTCGCCCTCACTCATTTGCTGCACTGCTTCTGAAACGATTTTTAAGAGACGAAAATCTTCATGATTGACAGAGAGCAATAAACCCCTTGCCAGCAGGTAATCGCCCACTAAAACCGCAATTTTATTTTTCCAAAGGGCGTTGATCGAGAAGAAACCTCTACGCTGGTAAGCATCATCCACCACATCATCGTGAACCAGGGTAGCTGTATGTAACAACTCTACTAGCGAGGCCCCACGATAACTCGCTTCGGTGATCCCTCCACAAGCTTTGGCAGAAAGAAACACAAACATTGGTCTGATCTGCTTCCCCTTACGTTTAACGATGTAATGTGTAATGCGATCGAGTAAGGGCGTACTGCTTTTCATGGCTGCCCTGAACTTAAGTTCGAAGGCATCGAGCTCTTTGGCAATTGGTTTTCTAATTTCTTCGAGTTTAGTCATGAAAGCGGGCAGCGGGCATTTTAGAAGCAGGTACAAACCTAAGCATTTAGTCCTAATTTTACTTAGCACCCGGTCTTAAAAAGAACATATTTTTTGTTCGAAGAATCTTGATTTTTTTATGGAATAATGCTTAATATTAATAAAAATTACAATCGATTCGATCATATGAGAGCCCTCCTATTCTCCATTTACACCCTGCTGGGAATGAGTAGTTTATTTGCGCAAACACCGAAACTATCTTCGGGAACAATCACCCGTTACGAGCAATTTGCTTCCAATTTTATTGAAAGCAGAACAGTAGATGTTTGGCTACCCGATGGCTATACGAGCAAGAAAAAATATGCTGTGATCTACATGCACGACGGTCAGATGTTGTTTGACGCCAGTACCACTTGGAACAAACAGGAATGGGAAGTGGATGAAACCTTGGGCAAACTCTTGAGAGAAGGGAAAATAAAAGACTGCATTGTGGTGGCTGTATGGAATATCAACGGATTGAGAAGGGCCGAATATTTTCCAAAAAAAGCCATCGAATATTTGGAAGAACCGGAGAGAAGAAAAGCACAAAATGAAAAGTTATTGGCCGATCAATACCTTCAATTCCTGGTGAAAGAGCTCAAACCATTCATCGATAAAAATTATGCTACACGAAAAGAAGCAGCTGCTACTTTTTTAATGGGCTCCAGCATGGGCGGCCTGATTTCTTTATACGGAGTTTGCGAATATCCAGAAGTATTTGGGGGTGCGGCCTGCTTGTCTATCCACTCACCACTTTTGACCGATGCACGAGTGCAACAAAATCCTGATAATGAATATGCAGCAGCACTAAGGGCTTATGTTTCAGAAAAACTACCTAAGAACCCGAAAAGAAAAATCTATTTCGATTATGGCACCGCCACACTCGATGCACTCTATCAGCAAACGCAACCCAAACTCGATGAAAGCATGAAAAATGCAGGCTACACTGCCAAGCATTGGATCACCAAAAAATTTGATGGCGCAGCACATGATGAAATTGCCTGGGCTAAACGTTTACACATCCCGCTCACTTTTTTATTAAAAAAATAGTAAAAAAAATCCCGGTCGCTAAACCAGGATCATATTATGCGGAGAGGGAGGGATTCGAACCCTCGATACCCTTGCGAGTATACAAACTTTCCAGGCTTGCTCTTTCGACCACTCAGACACCTCTCCGTAAGGGAGGACAAAAGTATCAATTTTCTGTTAATTCGCCACGTAAATTTAAAGGCAACATGCGGGCTACTACATCAATTGGTTTACCCGAACCCAGCAGGAACATGAGTTTGGTGACAGCCGCTTCAAAAGTCATGTCGAAACCGCTTACCACTCCCATATCCTTCAGTTGACGGCTGGTTTCATAACGGCCCAATTCCACCGAACCACCTCGGCATTGAGAAATATCCAGAATCAGTTTTCCGCTGTCTATGGTCTTTTTTAGAGCGTTGAGGAACCAGGCTTCGGTAGAAGTATTCCCCGCTCCATAGGTTTCCATGATGATGGCTTTACAATCTGATTGTAATACGGTATCAACCATTTGCTGGTTAATACCCGGATATAATTTCAGCACGGCTATCGAGGTATCTAAGTCTTTATGCACCTTGAGTGGCTTATTGGAGGTTTTGGCGATATAGGTCTCGAAAAAGCTGAAATGCACCCCAGCTTCAGCCAATAAAGGGTAATTAGGCGACTGAAAAGCTTCAAATTTCGCCGAATTATATTTAGTAGCACGATTGCCTCTCAATAACTGATAGTCGAAGTAAATACAAACTTCAGGTGTAACTGCTTTCCCTTCGTGCTTTTCTGCAGCGATCATGATCGCAGTAATCAAATTTTCTTTGGCATCGGTCCTGATTTCGTCGATGGGCAGCTGTGAGCCGGTCAAAACTACGGGCTTAGCCAAGCCTTCGAGCATAAAACTTAAAGCTGAGCTGGTAAAGGCCATGGTATCTGACCCATGCAGTACCACAAAACCATCATATTGTTCATAATTCGACTCAATTAATTTGGCAATATCTACCCAGATACCCGGGTTCATATCGGATGAATCGATAATAGGATCAAAAGAATGGACGGTGAGCTGATGATTAAGCCGCTGCAGCTCGGGAACATTGTCTTTAATCTGCTTGAAATCAAAAGGAAAAAGTACACCGGTTTTAGGATCATGAACCATCCCAATAGTTCCACCGGTATATATGATCAGGATATTTGCCATGCTATATAGCCACAAATATCGTAACTAAATACCAAATATTTTTTGAGAATTTCGGGTAGTTATTTCGGCAAGTGTTGCCAAAGAGACTTGATGGAGATCGGCCAGTTTTTGCGCAATATGGATCAAATAGCTACTCTCATTGGGCTTCCCCCTGTAGGGCACCGGTGCCAGGTATGGCGAATCGGTTTCTAAAACTAAATGCTCGAGTGGAATTTGTGCCACCACCGCATCTAAGCCGGAATTTTTATAAGTAACTACCCCTCCTATCCCTAAATAAAAGCCCAAATCAATGATTTTTCGAGCCTGCTCCGTAGTACCGGTAAAGCAATGAAAAATCCCCCTCAAGCCTTCGTGCTGCATCTCTTTTAATACCTCGTACACTTGCTCAAAGGCATCCCGACAATGAATCACAATGGGCAGATCAAGCTCCTTGGCCCAATTGATTTGCGCTTTAAATGCTAAAATTTGCCGCTCTAAACTGGTTTTATCCCAGTATAAATCTATACCGATCTCTCCAATGGCATAAATAGGTTGATTAGAGATTTCCTGATGGATTTGATTTAATTCCTGCTCATAATTTTCCTTCACATCGCAGGGATGCAAGCCCAGCATGGGGAAACAATTTTCAGGATACAACTTAGCTAAATTCATCACTAAAGGAATCGACTCTACATCTACATTGGGCAAAAAAAGCCGGCTGACTCCCTCTTTTAAAGCCCTTTGCATCAAGTGCTCTAAAGCAATCGGGTCTTGCTCATAATAAAGATGGGTATGGGTATCGGTCAGTATCATTCCACAAAACTAAATAAAAAAAGCCCTCCGGATTGGGAGGGCTTTCATTTTTAAATGTTCATTATTTTTTAACCGGTGGAGGAGGCACGGCGCCTTTTCCTGGAGTAATTTTTACTACTTCAATTTCAAAAACTAAAGGCGTGTATGGAGGAATTCCTGAATTGCCTTGCTCGCCATAGGCTAATTTAGAAGGCAAGATCAGGGTAGCTTTGGTACCTTTAGGCAAAAGCATTAAACCTTCATCAAAACCAGGGATGCTTTGACCTAAGCCAACTGCCATCTTTAATGGTGCATACGGACGCATGGCGTTAAAAGTGCCTGATTTTTTGGCTACATCTGGGTAACTGGTATCGAAAACTTTACCGCTTAAGAAAGAACCGGTATAATTTACTTCAACGGTGTCTCCTACTTTTGCTTTTTCACCGGCACCTGCTTTATTAACTACATAATTAAGGCCAGAAGGAGTTACTACAGGTTTCAAAGACTTGGATTCTATATAGGATTTCATCTTGCCAGCTTCGCCATTTTTTGCAGCTTCCGCATCTGCCTTGATGAAAGCATCGATTTTTTTACCAAATTCCTCATCACTTAATTTACCTCTGGGAACTACTTTTTGAACCTTTACGGTAAAGAGTAAATACCTGTCTTTGCTGGCAAATTCAGGTTTAGGACGGCCAGTTTTAGCTGCCAAAGTATCTAAATCGAGCTTAATGGTAGCACTATCGCCCTCACTTAACATACCAAGTGCGGTGTAAAAATCGCCTTTGAACTGTGATTTATCAACCATTAAGAAGGTTGGACGATCGGTATCGTAGGTACTGAAAATAACTGAATCTTTCTCTGTTTTCTGTGTTCCGCTGATGGCGATGAAATCTCCTTCTTTGATGGTTGGTCCATCTTCATCGGTATGGATTTTGTATTGTAAGCCACCCTCACCGGTTTTAAAACGGGTACAGCTGCTGAATGTTAATGCGGCTAAGCCCAAAATGATGATATTTTTTTTCATTTGTTTTTGATAATTTACTGCAATAATAAACTTTTATAAATTGGTAAAAGATTTTTAAAATGATTTACTACTTCGTTAAAGGAGTCGTCTGAAGCACCACCTGCAGCATTTCGATGTCCGCCTCCGTTAAAATATTTTTTACAGATTTCGTTTGCCGGAAAATCGCCGGTAGAACGCAACGACAATTTCACCCGATCGGGGCGCTCAATGATCAGTGCAGCCAAACGTATGCCATTGATAGATAAAGCATAATTTACTAATCCCTCGGTATCTCCGGTCTCAATATTAAATTTTTCTAAATCAGACTGGGGAACACTGATCATGGCAGTATTGAATTCTTTGAAAACTTCCAAGCGATTGCTCAAACAATACCCTAAAAAGCGCAACCTGTTTTCAGAAGAATTGTCATAAACCAATTGGTGTATCCGATGATTTTCTGCACCCTTCTGTATCAAATCGGCAACAATTTGGTGCACTTCGGCAGTGGTATTAGAAAATTTAAAAGATCCTGAATCGGTCATGATACCTGTATAAAGGCAATTGGCCACTTCTTTCGTCAAAAACTCAGGCTCTTGCATTTCGTTTACGATAAACTCATAAACCAGTTGGGCGGTGGCACAAGCTTTTACCGACCATAATCTATAGTCATCAAAATCATCTGGCTCCAGATGGTGGTCAATCATCACTTTTTTTGCATTTGACTGCGCCACCCATTCACCCATCTCATTGATTCGTGAAAGCGAGTTAAAGTCTAAACAAAAAATTAAATCTGCTGCTGCAATCAGCTTTTGGGAATTTTCTAACTGCTCGGTATAAATGATCACCTCTCCATTATTAGGCAACCAATGTAAAAAAATAGGATAATCGGTTGGTGTAATTACGTGTACGTGATGTCCTTTTTGAATCAGATAATTGTACAAACCCAGGGATGAACCCATGGCATCGCCATCTGGTTTATGATGTGTAGTGATCACAATCTTCTGTGGCTGTGCCAGAACTTCTTTGAGTTGTTTGATGGGTAGCATGGCTTGTTTAGAATCCTACAAAACTATCAAAAAGCTGCACTAAAGCGTAATTTGTGTATAAAAACCTGTACGCCACTAAGGTATTTTTTAAGCTATGATGTTGATTTAAGATCAAAAACCGTATTTTTGCGCAAAATTTAAGCTATGGCAACAAACAGAACTTTTACGATGATTAAGCCCGATGCGGTAAAAAACGGTCATACCGGGGCTATTTTAAATGATATTATTGCTGGCGGATTCAAGATCGTAGCCATGAAGTATACCCGTTTAAGTGCCGAAAAGGCTGGCGAATTTTATGCTGTGCATAAGGAGCGTCCTTTTTATGGGGAATTGGTCGACTTCATGTCATCAGGACCGATTGTGGCTGCCATCTTAGAAAAAGAAAATGCGGTGGAAGATTTCAGAAAATTGATTGGTCATACCGATCCAACCAAAGCGGAACCAGGCACCATCAGAAATAAATACGCCAAGTCGATCGATGCCAACGCGGTACACGGTTCAGACTCTGACGAGAATGCAGAAATTGAAGGCAATTTCTACTTCTCTGCTTTTGAAAGATTTTAATTGAATGATCATTCAAAAAAGGCTCCCTGAATTTCAGGGAGCCTTTTTTATTTTCAAAGTAAGATCAGCTCTTCCACCACCCTTGCCCCCGCTTTATCATTCATTTTTTCAAGTATCTGTGAGCGCATCATCAGGAGCTCATTCTTTATGACAGATGACTCGATGCGGAGAAAGAGTTTTTTATCACGGATGTAAATCTCTTTGGTTCGGTTGGCAATGGCGCTGCCCATCAATTCGGGCCAGGCAGCGATGAGCGAAGTTTCATCAAATTTTCGCCTTAGTTTATAAACCTGTAAGAGTTGCTCTAAAGCTTCTTTTATACTTTTATCATTGGTCTTCCTCATGATAAACGTTTCACGCTTCCGTTATTAACTTCAAAAATGGATACCTGCTCTCCAATTTCATCGAAAATGGACTGAACTCGTTCTGCACTGGTGTCGGTTATAAAAATCTGACCGAAGTCATGATCCGACACTTTCTGCATCAGTTTCCGAGTACGGTGCTCATCCAATTTATCGAAAATATCATCTAATAAGAGTAATGGCTCAAACCCTTTTATCTGCTTTAAATAAGTATACTGAGCTAATTTCAGTGCAATTAAAAAAGACTTTTGCTGCCCCTGCGAACCAAACTTTTTCAAAGGCATGCCATGGATACTAAATACCAACTCATCTTTGTGAATGCCCATGGTGGTACGCTCCAAAATGCGGTCTTTTTCTATATTTTTTTGAAGTAAATTAGCCAGTGAGTCCTGATGAAGGGGGGAATCGTATACCAAAGTCACCTGCTCTGCCTCCGCACTTAAAAAGCTGTAATGACGGTTAAAGATCTCGGTGAACTCCTGCATGAAATCACGGCGTTTCTGATAGATCACCGTACCTGAATTCACCAGCTGCTCATCATACACTTCTAATAACTGTGGATCATATTTTGAACTGCTGGCGATCTGCCTCAAAAGTGCATTCCGGTTGGTCAAACATTTGTTGTATTGGATCAGTTCGTCTAAGTAATGACGGTCGGTCTGACTGATGGCATTGTCCATAAATTTGCGCCGCTCTTCACTTCCGTCCATCACAATACTCACATCATAAGGCGAAATCATCACCAATGGAAACAGGCCAATATGATCGGCCAGGCGCTGGTACTCTTTTTTATTTCGCTTAAACTGTTTCTTTTGATGCTTTTTTAAAGAGCAAGCAATAGTTTCGTCTTTTCCCAACAAATTGAAAACACCCTGCACCATAAAAAAATCGGCATTTTGCCTGATCTGCTGCGTATCGATAGGATTGAAATAACTCTTACAAAGCGACAGGTAATGAATAGCATCCAACAAATTGGTTTTGCCGGCACCATTGTTTCCGGTAAAAGCATTTACCGTTGGCGAGAATTCTAAACTTGCCTCTTCGTAATTTTTAAAATTTAGGATGGATAAACGCTGCAGCCACATATGATTGGTAGTTTTCAAATTTACAATTTAGCATCCGCATTGAAATGTTTATCTAAAAATAAAGGCCAATAATTTTAGGAGTTGATTCTTAGCTGCAAAACTGTATTTTTGCAGTCTTTAATAAAGCGTGCATGTCAAGTAAACAAAAAGATATTCAAGAAACTGTAGATACCTCAAAAAAATCTAACAGTAAATTTTTACAAGAGAACAGCAAGAGCCTGAGCATCATTGGCGGCGCCATTTTGGCTTTATTGCTTTTATTCTTTGGTTACCAAAAGTTTTATCTGGCTCCTCGTGCCGAGAAAGCTGTAAACGAAATGTTCAAAGCTGAACAGTACGCAGCCATCGACTCTCTTAGTGAAAGAGCCATCAATGGCGACGGGTCTTATCCGGGTTTTGAGAAAATCGCCGAAGAATATTCTAATACCAAATCGGCTAACATCGCGAACGCTTACCTTGGCGGTTTATACCTCAGAAAAGGAGAATTTGAAAAAGCGATTGAAGCATTAGGTAATTACAGCAGTACCGGCAGTCCGGTTATTGATCCATTGGTTTTAGGAATGATGGGCGATGCCTACAGCGAGTTGAAAGACTACGGAAAAGCGATCACCTTCTACAAAAAAGCCGCTTCGAAAAAAGAAAATTCATTTACCAGTCCTTTATTTTTAAAGAAACTGGGCTTAGTACAAGAAGAACAAAAAGATTTTGAAGCTGCATTGGAGGCCTACAAAAAAATTAAGGAGTCTTATCCTGAAAGTGCGGAAGCATTTAACATTGACCAATACATTGCCAGAGTAGAAGCAAAGCTTTAAGTCTTGCAAAGCATGATATGACAGAAAGCTTGCCTTACTAAGGCAGGCTTTCTGTATTTTTGGATCATGGCAACATCTTTAAAAAACCTATCCGACTTTTCACAAACCGAAATAGCTGATGCAGCTGCTTTTCGTTTTGGAATTGTAGTAGCAGAATGGAATGCAGAAATTACCCAAGCTTTGTATGACGGGGCTTATGAGGCTCTCCTACAGCATGGCGCCAAGGAAGAACACATCAAAACGATTAAAGTACCGGGCACCTATGAGCTTATTGCCGGTGCAGACATGCTGCTGGCCTTCAAAAATTATAATGCCATCATCTGTTTAGGTTGTGTAATACAGGGAGAAACCCGTCACTTCGACTTTATTTGTACTGCAGCCGCAAATGGCATTGCACAAGTTGCCATTAAATACAATAAACCTGTTGTTTTTGGGGTGTTAACCACCGATAATTTGGAACAGGCAAAAGATCGTTGCGGCGGCAAACACGGAAATAAAGGAGTGGAAGCTGCTATTACTGCCATTCAAATGGCCAGCTTGCAGCATCAGTTAGCTATTTAATCTGAAAAAAATGAATTGGATACCCTTAACCGAACTGGAGCAGCTAGAAGAGATCAAATCATCTCCGAGTAAAAGTCTAATTTTTAAACATAGCACCCGCTGTTCCATCAGTATGATGGCGAAAAAACGTTTAGAAATGGAAGCCGTATTAATTCCTCAGGAGGTACCGGTTTATTACCTCGATTTATTGAACCACCGGGAAATCTCCAATACCATTGCCGAGATTTTCCAGGTAGTACACCAGTCTCCGCAATTATTGGTGATTAAAAACGGAGATTGTGTTTTTGAAGCATCTCATGGGGAAATCTCCGGTGCAGAAGCGGCTGTTCAATTGGCTTAAGCCCAGTTAAATACCAGTTTTTCTTCCAAATCGGGGTGTAAACTTTTTGCCACCGGACAGGTTTTAGCTGCCCGCTCTAAAATGATTTTCACCTTATCTGAATAATCTCCGGCAGGAAAATTAAATGTAATTTCGATGGCACCCACTCTTCGTGGTTCGGTAGCCATAATTTTGGTGATGGAGCAGGTAGTTCCATCAATACTCACCTTCTGTTCACGAGCGGCAATTCCCATTACCGTCAGGATACAGCTACCCAATGCGGTGGCTAATAAATCGGTGGGTGAAAATGCTTCTCCTTTGCCTTGATTATCAATTGGAGCATCCGTGATGATTTGCTGCCCCGAGCGAACATGGGTAGCCTGTGTACGTAAATCGCCTAAATAAACCGTTTCTACTGTTGCCATCTCTTTGAATTTGATGCAAGATACCAATAAAATGAAACTCGAATGACCAGCTAGGCCCCTAAATTGCCTAAAAATTGTAATTTTGTTTCATGATCGAACTACCGGTTATCCCCGTTAACCAAATGCAACGCAAGCCCGATTGGCTTCGCGTAAAATTGCCCGTTGGAAAAGAATATGCCCATGTACGTAATTTGGTGGATACGCATAAACTTCATACCATCTGCGAGAGCGGTAATTGTCCGAATATGGGCGAATGCTGGGGTGCGGGTACGGCTACTTTCATGATTTTGGGTAATATTTGTACTCGTTCTTGCTCATTTTGTGCCGTAGCAACAGGCAGGCCTTTGGCGGTAGATTTGGATGAACCGAATCGCGTTGCAAATTCAGTGAAACTGATGCAAGTGAAACATTGCGTAATCACCTCGGTTGATCGCGATGATTTAAAAGATGGTGGTTCCACCATTTGGGCCGAAACCATCCTGGCTATTCGACGCGAAAGCCCTGAAACCACGCTCGAAACCCTGATCCCCGATTTTAAAGGAATTTGGGACAACCTGGACCGAGTATTAGCGGTACGTCCGGAAGTAGTTTCGCATAACCTTGAAACCGTACGCCGCCTGACCCGTGAAGTTCGCATTCAGGCCAAATACGACCGCAGTCTGGAATGTTTAAGCCGCATTGCGGCCGCCGGCTTACGGACCAAATCTGGCATTATGTTGGGCTTGGGAGAAACCGAAGAAGATGTAATTGAAGCGATGGGTGATCTGCTGAAGGCAGGTGTTCACATTCTCACTTTAGGCCAATACTTACAGCCTACACGCAATCATCATCCGGTGATTGACTGGATCACCCCAGAACAATTCGAAAAATACAAGAAAATTGGCTTAGAAATGGGATTTAGATACGTAGAAAGCGGACCACTGGTACGTTCATCTTATCACGCAGAAAAGCACCTGTTCGATTTATAATTCTGCTTTTAAGAAGCGTCCGGTATGACTTCGTTCACATTTTACCAAGCCTTCCGGAGATCCCTCAAATAAGATTTCGCCTCCTCCTGCTCCGCCTTCGGGTCCTAGATCGATGATCCAATCTGCTACTTTGATCACATCTAAATTATGCTCAATTACCAATACGGTATTTCCATGATCTACCAATCGGTTCAATACCCCCAAGAGCACATTGATATCTTCAAAATGCAAGCCTGTGGTTGGTTCATCCAAAATGTAGAAAGTATTGCCTGTGTCCTTTTTAGAGAGCTCGGTAGCTAATTTTACCCTTTGGGCTTCACCTCCCGAAAGTGTGGTGGAAGCCTGACCCAAAGTAATATAACCCAATCCCACATCTTGTAAAGTTTTAATCTTGCGATAGATAGCCGGAATAGGCTCAAAAAATGCTACCGCCTCTTCAATACTCATATCCAACACATCACTGATTGATTTTCCGCGGTAGCGAACTTCCAAAGTCTCCCGATTATAGCGTCTGCCTCCACATTCTTCACAAGGGACCTGGACATCGGGCAAGAAATTCATTTCAATAATTTTTAAACCTGCACCCTGACAGGTTTCGCAGCGTCCCCCCTTTACATTGAATGAAAAACGTCCGGGTTTGTAACCCCTGATCTTGGCCTCGGGCAACTGAACAAATAAATTCCGGATGTCTGAAAAAACCCCTGTATAGGTAGAAGGATTGGAGCGTGGAGTTCGTCCAATAGGAGCCTGATCAATCTCAATCACTTTATCAATGTGCTCCAAGCCTTTGATACTACCATAAGGCATCGGTTTTTTCTTCGATCTATAAAAATGATGATTGAGAATTGGATAAAGCGTTTCGGCGATGAGGGTTGATTTTCCACTTCCCGAAACTCCCGTTACTCCAATCAAGGTTCCTAAAGGGAAGTGAGCATTGACCTTTTTTAAATTATTACCGCTTGCATTTTCCAGGATGAGTGATTTTTCGTTACCTTTTCTTCGCTTCGCAGGTGTGGCTATTTGTTTGGCGCCATTTAAGTAATCGGTGGTTAAGGTATGGGCTTTCATCAATTCGGCGGGTGTACCCTGCGCCACCACCTCTCCGCCATGTACGCCGGCTGCCGGCCCCATATCAATTACATGATCGGCCTCCAGGATCATGTCTTTATCGTGTTCTACTACCAAAACTGAATTACCGATATCTCTTAAATTTTTCAGAGCAGTAATCAATCTGCTGTTGTCTCTTTGGTGCAAACCAATACTCGGCTCATCCAAAATATAAAGCACATTAGACAATTGAGAGCCAATTTGGGTTGCCAAACGGATGCGCTGTGCCTCGCCCCCCGAAAGGGTTTTGGCAGTTCGATTCAAGGTTAAATAATTCAATCCAACACTGAGTAAAAAACCAATTCGAGATTTGATTTCTTTGACTATCTCCTTTGCGATGGTCAACTGCCGCTCATTTAGGCGAGCCTCCACCTGATCAAACCAATTGGCCAATGTCACAATATCCATACAGGCCAATTCATAGATATTTTTTTGAGCGATCTTAAAGTGCAAGGATTCCTTCTTTAACCTGGCACCATCACAGGCTGGACAAGTTTTGATGGATCGAAAATTTTCTAAATCGGCTAAAGCCTCCTCACCACGCCTTTCGTACTGTTCTTCCAATAATTTGATGATGCCCTCAAACTCAATCTGATAGTTTTTTACATTCCAGCTGTTATAAGCAACGGGCACGGTCAACACCTCATCAGAGCCATTGAGGATGATGTCTATTTGTTCCTGGGGAATATCTTTTAAAGGAGTAGATAAAGAAAAGTTTTGTTGTTTGGCCAAGGCCTTCAGAATTTGAAAAATCCAGATTTCCCGGTATTCACCAAGAGGAGCTAAACCGCCTTGCATGATGCTCATTTTAGGATCTGGAATTACCGTGGACTGATCCACCTCAAAGATCGTCCCTAAACCATTACAGCGCTCACAGGCACCATAAGGAGAATTGAAGGAGAAAGTATTTGGCTGCGGTTCATCGTAGGAAATCCCTGATTCGGGATCCATTAAAAACTTACTAAAAAAATACTCTTTGTTATGCTGATCGGTGATTTTGATGATTCCTTTAGCCAGTTTCATGGCGGTTTGGATGGCATTTTGGATGCGTTTTTTGTCCTCATCGGCCACCAATAAACGGTCTACTACAATTTCTATATCATGAATTTTGTACCGGTCTGCCTGCATTTTAGGCTTCAGATCCAGTACTTCTCCATCCACTCTTACTTTTAAATAACCCTGCTTTCTAATTTGTTCAAATAATTCGCGATAATGACCCTTACGACCTTTCACCACCGGAGCCAAAACATGAATAGCCTGCTGGTTAAATTGCTTGAGAATATTTTGCAAAATTTGATCTTCAGACATGCGTTGCATGATCTTACCACTCACATGAGAATAGGCTTCACCAGCCCTGGCAAACAACAAACGCATAAAATCATAGATCTCGGTAACCGTCCCCACAGTTGACCGGGGATTCTTGCTTGTTGTTTTCTGCTCAATTGAAATCACCGAACTTAACCCAGAAATTTTATCGACATCAGGCCTTTCCATGCCTCCCAAAAACTGTCTTGAATAAGCGCTAAAGGTTTCCATGTAGCGTCGTTGTCCTTCGGCATAAATGGTGTCAAAGGCAAGAGATGATTTACCGCTCCCACTCAAGCCAGTAATTACCACCAGTTGATTTCTTGGGAAAGAAACATCTATATTTTTTAGGTTGTGTACTCGGGCTCCAAAAACCTCAACTTCACTTTGCTCACCCAAGTCATGATTTGTTTTTTGCATGGTCAAAAAAACGCTCAGAATTAAAAGGCAAAGATGCGATAATCTTTCTCAAATAACCAGTTTTCAATTGTAAAAGGCCGGTTAAAAAACCAGCCCTTTACAATTAATATTAAACTACAAAAAACAACTAAGTTCACCTCATCAGGGACTCGAATGAATGACGCCTCTTAAAAGGCTATTGGTATAGAAACGCGTATCTGGTAGGTTTATTGCATAAGCAGGAACGGGAGCCTTATCGTAGCCATGTAAGGTGGGGTGTTCAATGATTTCTTTGATGGCAATTAACTTATAAACGTAGATAGCGGTTTCAGGATTGAGCCTGATACTGAAATAATCATCTTGTTTTTGCTGACGGATGATGCGCTTTAGCTTATTTTCACCAATATTAAAAGCTGCAGCCACTAAAGTCCAATTGTTAAATTCCTTATATAGAGATCGGATGTATTTGCACGCAGCAATGGTTGATTTTTTAACCTGATGTCTTTCATCTAAAGAGCCATTGATCTTTAAACCATAGGCTCTGGCGGTATGAGGCATGAACTGCCATACACCTGCTGCACCTTTATGTGAGACTCCCGATTGTAAACCACTTTCTACCAAGGGTATGTACTTAAAATCTTCGGGGATACCATATTTTTCAAGAATGGGTTCCATTACCGGAAACCAACGCGAAGCTACCCGGTGAAGGCGGTAGGAACGTAAATTAGCATAGCTATAAGTGTTAAAAACACCCTTCACTTTTTTTAATACATAATGATCCACCACAGGAAGTGATTCATTGGCAAAATGAAGGGAGGCAATGTAGGCATCATCCCATTTAGATGCAGCAATTACTTTAGGAGCAGGTGGAGGAACCTGTTCAGAATTAAATAGTAGGAATCTTGCAATCAGGGCCAATCCTAGTAAACCAAAACTGACCATTAGCATTTTCTTCGTTTTCATTACCAATTAAAATTAAGTGAAATGAAAATTTCACAAAAATACGCCTTAAGGCCCTCAGATACCGGCATACTTCTCCACAAATTTTATCATGATCGCTCAAATAAGGGCTGACAAAGTCTCCAGCCTGATTTTTAAAATGTGGATAAGCCTGAAATGATGGCTTTTTTGCTTATGTTTGCGTACTTTTTAAGTACTAACACGCATTTTTCATGCCAACACCAAGACCAAGGAATAGTCGCGATGACAAGTCCAGCAACGACAAGGGCCCTAAAAAGAGCTTTACAGATCGTAAACCAAGTTTTAAGTCTAAATCAGCTGGTTCTTTCAATAAAGAAAGAGATACTGACAAAAAGTCTTTTGACAAAGGCCAGGAACGTCCGCTAAGAGCTGGCAGGAAAGAGGCGGGTGAGTACAAGCCTCGAAAAAGCTTCAGCAGAGAAGGTTTTGTTGACAAGCCCAAAAAAAATGATCGCGATCAAACATGGTCACCAAGATCCGGAAGAAAAGATGTAGGGGAAACAAAACCGGGCAAAAGCTTTAGAAGCGAAGGGTTCGCCGGAGAGCCAAAAAAAATCGATCGAGATAACAAGAAAACTTTCGGAACAGCCGGAAAAAGGCCTTTTAGAAAGGAAGGAGATAGCGAAGAAAGACCTCGTTTCAACAAAACTTCAAACAGAACTGAAGGATCTTACGACAGGGGATATAAGAAATCTTACAGCCCAAGAAAAGCTGCACCTGAAAGATTAGGTGGCAAGGGGCCCAAAAGACCCGCAGGGCCTACCAAGGATGATGGCCTAATCCGTTTAAACCGTTATATTTCAAATGCAGGAATTTGCTCACGCCGCAAAGCGGATGAGCTGATCGCTGCTGGTGTAGTTTCTGTAAATGGAACCGTTGTTTCTGAACTGGGTTTTAAGGTTGACCCGGCAAAAGATGTGATCCGTTACAACGGCGAGACCCTCAAAAGGGAAAAAATGGTTTATGTGTTGCTGAACAAACCTAAAGACTACATCACCACCACCGATGATCCGCAAGAACGTCGTACGGTGATGCAATTGGTTGAAAAAGCATCCAGAGAACGAATCTATCCTGTTGGTCGTCTTGATCGGAATACCACCGGTCTGTTACTCATGACCAATGATGGCGATTTGGCAGAAAAACTATCTCATCCTAAAAATAACGTCACTAAAATATATCATGCCGAATTGAACAAAAGCCTTAGTCAGGGAGACCTGAACAAAATTGCTTTTGGACTGGAGTTGGAAGACGGATTTATTAAACCGGATGAGGTTACTTACGTACAGGGTGCAAGTAAGCGTGAAATTGGGATACAAATACACAGCGGCAAAAACCGAATCGTAAGAAGAATTTTTGAGCATTTAGGTTATGAAGTCGTAAAGCTTGACCGGGTAATTTATGCCAACCTGACCAAGAAAGATTTACCACGAGGACGTTGGAGACACTTAGATGATAAGGAAATTATCCAGCTGAAACACCTGATTAAATAGGATCTCTTATTGCTGATCGATCACTTCCTGATAATATGCCTCATAAATTGGCAAAATCAATTTCAGATCGAATTCTTTAGCCCTATTGTAGGCATTTTCTTTGAAACTTGACAGGCGATCATCGTCTTCTAAAATAGCTATGGCATGGTGCGCCATTGCATTCACGTCACCCACGGCGTCCAAATATCCGGTTACACCATCCACATTTAATTCGGGCAGTCCGCCAGCATTTGAGGTAATTACCGGAACTTTACAAGCCATCGCTTCGAGTGCGGCCAGTCCAAAACTTTCTGACTCAGAGGGCATGATGAACAAATCTGCCACCGATAAAATCTCTTCAACCGCATCTTGTTTACCCAAAAAGCGTACATGATCACAAACATGCAAATCGCGGCAAAGCTGCTCACAAATAGAGCGCTCCGGACCATCACCCACCATCAATAATTTAGCGGGCACTTTTTTTAATATTTTCTCGAAAATAGCGATAACATCCTTAGTACGCTTCACCTTTCGGAAATTAGAAGTGTGAACCACAATGCGCTCATTATTGGGAGCAATCGCTTTCTTAAAGTGATCTTTCGCTTTTAATTTAAAGCGATTCATATCTACAAAGTTGGGAATCACCCTGATCTCATTTTTGATATCAAAGTGTTTATAAGTATCCTCCTTAAGATCGTGGGAGACGGCGGTTACCCCATCTGATTGATTGATGGAGAAAGTAACAACCGGCTTATAGGTTAGATCTTTGCCTACCAGGGTAATATCAGTTCCGTGCAAGGTGGTCACCACCGGAATATGAATACCGTAGGTTGCCAAGATTTGTTTAGCCATGAAGGCTGCAGAAGCGTGTGGTATGGCATAATGAACATGTAAGATGTCCAATTTTTCAAAACGGACCACATCCACTAATTTACTGGCCAGCGCCGACTCGTATGGGGCATAATCAAAAAGCGGATAATCGGCTACCGAAACCTCGTGATAAAACAAATTCTCTGAAAAGAAATCGAGACGAGCGGGCTGACTATAGGTGATGAAATGCACCTGATGCCCTTTATCGGCCAAGCCTTTACCCAGTTCTGTTGCCAAAACGCCACTTCCACCAAAGGTGGGATAACAAACAATCCCAATTTTCATATGATAAATATCGCTCTATTTTATTCAATAACCTATTTAGATCGGAACGAAATACCTAAGCGTAAATACATGATCAAACCGAAAACCAACATTAGCAAAGCTCCCAAAAGGGCGATTTTGGCAATGATATCCCGGTAGGTGGTATAAAAAGTCTGTTCCTCATTTAAATTAATATCTGCTTTCAATGCCGTTGCCGTCCACCACTGGCTTTGTTGTACCACATCTCCCCTTTGGTTAATAAATGCTGATATACCGGTATTGGCTGATCGGGCAACCCAGCGCCTGTTTTCGATGGCCCTCAACTTGGCATAAGCTAAGTGCTGGTCTTTGCCTGCCGTGTTTCCCCACCAGGCATCATTGGTGATGATGGCAATGAAACTGGCCCCTTGCTCCACGCTTTGAGCTACATAATCCCCCCAGATGGACTCATAACATATAACCGGAGAAACACCTAAGCCATTTTGCGAATAGAAAACCGAAGGTTCGGGTTGGCTACCATAGCCACCTGTGCTACCGCCAAAAGCTGCAAAAGCAGGTTTCATGAATGCCAATGCAGCTGCAAAAGGCAATTGTTCCACACCAGGAACCAATTTAGACTTGTGATAAAATTGGAGATTGGCAGAGTTTTCAATTTGAACGGCTGCATTAAAACTATCGAAATACAAACCGGAACTTTCATCGAACCTCGCCGTATTACTTTGAGGCTTAGTATAAAGTCGGTAGGATTCTATTCCCGACAATACATTAGCATTCTTGTATTTGCTTAAAAAGTTCTGAATGGTTACAAAATGAGGGTTGGCACGCAGCTGATCTTCATTGCTGAATTCTGATATAGCCGTTTCGGGCCAAATAAAATATTCTGTATTTACTTGTGCAAGGGAGTCAGAAAGCCGGATCAGTTGATTGATCTGTTCCGAAGTTGGCATACTTCCAAATTTGGCATAAGGATCAATATTTGGTTGCACCACCACCACATTAGCCGGACTATTTTGTTCTTCATAATGATGATAACGGTACATGGAAAAGCACGTAGGAATCAAAATCAAACCCAACCAAACGTAACTTAAATTACTGATTTGATCTTGTTTAAACTTGATCCGAAGGATCTCAAAAAGCAAGATATTGCTGAGTAATACCCAAAGCGTTCCGCCATACACACCGGTATATTCGTACCACTGTACAAGCTGATGTGTTTGTGCAAAACCGTTACCCAAATTCATCCATGGGAAGGCCAGATCCCAGGTTTGATGCAGGTACTCGTAGCCAATCCAGAAGCAGATCAATGCCAAATAAGACCAAAAACGATTAAACAATTGCCTAAAGGCATAAAACATCCATACTGCACCAGCCATTAACAAGGCCCCCAAGCCAAAAGGAATAAAGGAAATAAGTACCGCCACCGGCGCCGACATGGCCGAGGCCAGCGAGTTATAAACCCAATAAATAGAAGCAGTATTCCAGATGGCAAACGTAAGAAAAGACAAGTTAAATACTTTGCTGCCTTTCTTCTTAATATCTGAGTCAAGAATGTCTTCTATAGCAAACAATAAAGGCACAAATGCGAACCACAGAATTGGCCCGGTATATGGAATGGGCGGCCAGGCCAGCCAGAGTAAAAAAGCGCTTAAAAGTGCTAGTAGATATTGCTTTTTTATCATTTAAATCAATAACTAATTATTATTTACCGGAAAGGCAAATCACAAATTCACCTTTCAGGGTGTGGGTTTCAAAATGAGTTTTCACCTCTGCCAAGGTTCCGCGAACAGTTTCTTCGAACACCTTGCTCAGCTCCCGCGATACCGAAACCGGGCGTTCTGCACCAAAGTATTCGGCAAATTCATCCAAAGTTTTCAGTAAACGGTGGGGCGATTCATAAAAAATCATTGTTCTTTCTTCATTCAACAAAGATTTGATCCGGGTTTGGCGACCTTTCTTAACCGGGAGGAAACCTTCGAATACAAAACGATCGTTGGGCAGGCCAGAATCTACCAAAGCCGGTACAAAAGCAGTGGCGCCGGGCAGACAGCAAACTTCAATATTATTTTTGATGGCCTCCCGGACCAATAAAAATCCAGGGTCGGAAATGGCAGGGGTACCAGCATCAGAGATGAGTGCTACCTGCTTGCCTTCGTTCAAAAAGCGAATAATTTCTTTCAGCGACTGGTGCTCATTATGCTGATGATGGGCAAAGGCTTTTTTATCGATACCGAAATGCTTGAGCAAAGGTGCACTAGTACGGGTATCTTCCGCCAAAATATAATCCACTTCCTTCAGCAAACGGATGGCCCTCAGGGTCATGTCTTCCAGGTTGCCAATGGGTGTGGGAATGAGGTATAATTTGCCGCTCATGTTTTTTATTTTTTATTCAGGTTAGTTTCGGCAGTAAAAAAACTCAAAACTGATAACCCACAACTCGTAACTGATATTATCTTTGTGCAAATTTCAATAAAATGCTGCAAGTTAATTATATCCGCGAACATAAGGAGGAAGTTTTAAAACGCCTGGCTGTAAAAAATTTCAAACAGACGGAGCTGGTGGAAGAGATCCTGAAACTGGATGAAAAACGCCGTCAGACTCAAACACAGCTGGATAATCTTGCAGCGGAAGCCAATGCTGCCGCTAAACAAATTGGCGATTTGATGCGTCAGGGCAAAAAAGAAGAAGCAGAAGCCATCAAAGCGCAAAGTGGTCAGCATAAAGAGGCGCAAAAAGAATTAAGCGAAGAACTGACGAAACTGGAAGAACAGTTGCAGCAACAACTGGTCATCCTACCTAACCTCCCTCATAGTTCCGTTCCGCTGGGCAGTACTGCCGAGGAAAACGAAACCGTTCTGGAAAATGGTGCCAAGCCGGCATTATCCGCCGATGCCCTTCCCCATTGGGAGCTGGCTGCCAAATACGATATCATCGATTTTGAATTGGGTAATAAAATTACCGGAGCCGGATTTCCGGTGTATAAAGGCAAGGGTGCCCGCCTGCAACGTGCCCTCATCAATTTCTTTTTAGATGAAGCCGAAAAAGCGGGCTACCGTGAAATGCAGCCGCCAATCTTGGTCAATGAAGCTTCAGGCTTTGGTACCGGACAATTGCCGGATAAAGAAGGTCAGATGTACCATGTGGGTCTAGATAATCTATACCTGATTCCTACTGCCGAAGTGCCCATTACCAATTTATACCGCGATGTAATTCTGAAAGAAGAAGAATTACCAGTGAAAAACTGCGCTTATACCCCTTGTTTTCGCCGCGAAGCCGGTTCATATGGTGCCCATGTTCGTGGGTTGAACCGCCTGCACCAGTTCGACAAAGTAGAAATCGTACAAGTGGCGCATCCTGAAAAATCTTATGAAATATTAGAGGATATGAGCACTTATGTGCAGTCTTTATTGCAAAAACTCGAATTGCCTTACCGGGTGCTACGTCTATGCGGCGGCGACATGAGCTTTGCCTCAGCCCTTACCTACGATATGGAGGTTTGGTGTGCCGCACAGGCCCGCTGGCTGGAAGTATCATCCGTTTCTAACTTCGAAACGTTCCAGGCAAACCGTTTAAAATTGCGTTTTAAAGGTAAAGAAGGCAAAACCCAATTAGCGCATACACTGAACGGCAGCGCCCTGGCTTTACCGAGAATTGTAGCTTCTTTATTAGAGAACAACCAAACTGAAAAAGGCATTCGAATTCCGAAAGTGCTGGTACCTTATACTGGCTTTGAATGGATCGAGTAATAAAATAGCTTAATATTGAATTTTTGGTTTGCATGAGGCGGCTCTTAGTCCTACTTCTCGCTTATCCCTTGACCCTGGCCGCTCAGCCAAGCGATACAGGTAATTGGTTTATTTATTTTGGAAATAAAAAAATTAATGACCGCTGGAACTGGCATCATGAAGCTCAATACAGAAACTTTAATTTTATTGGCGATACAGAACAACTACTTTTAAGAACAGGCTTAGGTTACAATCTAACCAAAAATAACAACAATGTTCTATTGGGCTATGCATTTGTTTATAGCGAACCCTACCTAAACGATACAGATGCCAAAACCTCACTTAAAGAACACCGTATCTATCAGCAGTTGTTAAGTAAACATACGTTCGGCCGTGTTGCTATACAACATCGTTATCGATTTGAACAAAGATTTGTGGAGGATGATTTCAAACTCCGGCTACGCTATTTTTTATCATTAAACATCCCCCTAAATCAATCCCAAATTATAGACAAAACCTTTTATTTGTCGGCTTATAATGAAGTGTTCATCAATACCCAGTCAAACTTTTTTGATAGAAACAGACTCTATGGTGGACTTGGATACAGGTTCTCCAAAAGCACGAGAATAGAAGCCGGGATCATGAATCAATCCACCAGCAATAATTCAAGAAACCAATTTAATCTGATCACATTCGTGAATTTCTAACCAAAGCGTAAAACTTATTATTCATAAAAATAACCTTTACCCGGCCGGGCTGTCCACCTATTTAAGCTCAAACACCGCCCTAATCTGCGCCATTAGTTTGATTTTTTTAAAATCAATATCAGGCATAGGTTCAGTTTCCATAGCGGCATCCGTTTTTAACAGCATGCTGGTACGTACCATGGGTTGAGGATATAGTTCATTCCCACTTTCGTTGATCTCTAATGCAGATCCCACTTTTTCTGCAATAGCTTCGGCTAAGTATACAGCCTTGTCACGGGCATTTTGCAAGGCTTTGATCTTCAAATCTTTTTTAAATTCCTCCATTCTGGAATGGTCGTAACCGTCAATATTGCTGTACTGCACTGCTCTCGAATCAACCGAATTGATAATTTGGTTCCATTTGTTCAAATCACTTACCTTGATTCGGTATTGCTTACTGGCCTTAAAATCAGGATTCTTTTTGCGATCCCAGGTATAATTATAGGCCGAAATATTATTGATAGTGAAATTTTCTTTAGGAATTCCTGCTTTGAGCACTGCCGTTTGCAGTTGTTTCTCCAGTTCTTCGATCTCCATTTTTTTCTTCCCATCAATGTATTCTCTCAGGGAGATACTTATGTAAATTATATCGGGGGTCACTTCGGTTTCGGCCGTACCACTCACTTCAATTTTGCGACGCAGGTCGATGTTTTGGGCTTTAGTACTCAGCACCATGCCGAGCATCAGAAAGAAAAAAAAGCTCTTTTTCATAATTGCGGATGTTTTTGATTTGAACTTAAGTTCGCGAATAATTTAGATTTAGACAACAAAAAAGCCTCCATTCGGGAGGCTTTTGCTTATTCTTCTAACATCTCGCTCTGGAGATGACTTTCTTCAGGGATGGGTTCTTTGAAATAATGCTTTTGGAATATCATGATGAGTATCACACCTACGCTGATGGCTGCATCGGCCAGGTTGAACACCGGCTGAAAAAACACCAAGGGCTGATTGGCCCAAAAAGGAAACCAAGATGGATAATGTGTGTTTATGATAGGAAAGTAGAACATGTCTACCACCTTTCCGTGAAAAATACTCGCATATCCACCATTAATCGGCAAGAATTGAGCTTTTTCGAAGTAAGTACTCTCGCTAAAAATGGTTCCGTAAAACGTAGAATCAATGATGTTTCCCAGGGCTCCAGCAAAAATAAGTGCCACGTTGAGAATCAAACCACGGTGATATTTGTGTTTAATGAGGTAAAGTAATCCATAACCAATGCCGGAAACGGCAATGATGCGAATAATGCTCAAAGCTAATTTACCTGCTTCGCCGCCAAATTCAAATCCAAAGGCCATCCCATTATTTTCGGTAAAATGAATGATGAACCATTTTCCGAAAACTGCGAATTCCTGACCCAGGGTCATGTTCAGCTTGATCCAGAATTTCAGGATCTGGTCGGCCAGCAAAACCAGCAATATCAACAAAAGAGGTTTGGTGTAGCCTTTCATTAGTTTTGTCTCAGTTTAGCTTCCATGCTCAGGGTGGCGTGGGGCACCGCACGTAAGCGTTCTTTCTGGATCAATTTCCCGGTCTCACGGCATATGCCGTAGGTTTTATTTTCCACTCTCACCAATGCTGCTTCTAAATTTTCGATGAATTTCTTTTGACGGGCTGCCAATTGGTTGATCTGCTCCTTTTCTAAAGTAGCCGAACCATCTTCCAGGGTTTTATAAGTACCGGCGGTATCATCGGTACCATTCACATTGGGGTTGCTCAAAGATTGGGTAAGGGCGCTCAGCTCCTCACGGGCTATCTGCAATTTTTCTAATATAATCTCTTTGAATTCTTGTAACTCTATATCAGAGTATCTGGTCTTTTCGTGATTATCCATATTAAGATTTAGTTATTGAAACGAATAATTCCACATCATCTATTTCAATGAGATCTCCGGCAGTTAAGCCAGCATCTAATTGAAGCTGATCGGCTAAAATTTCGGCGCAAATATAATTCAAATTATTTTCAACTGCCTGGCTAATAAGCGAATGCTCCTGTACCAGTAACTTAATGCGATCGGTTACTAGGAGATTTTTTTCCTTACGTAAGTTTTGGATGCGATTAATCAACTCCCGCGAAATACCTTCCTGTTTCAGTTCCTCTGTTAAGGTAACATCTAAGGCAACGGTCAGTTTGCCTAAACTAGCCACTTGCCATCCGGGTACATCTTCTGCCAGTATTTCTACATCGACAATATCGATGGTATAAGTTGTATTCGGGATCAGATAAACGCCCTCCGATTCAAAACGGGCAATCTCCTCCTGATTAAGCTCAGTCAGCACGGCAGCCACCTCTTTCATATCCTTACCCACTTTCGGACCGAGCGCTTTAAAGTTTGGTTTTACTTTTTTACTGATGAAACCTGCAGTATCGGTAATGTATTCGATGTCCTTGATATTGGTTTCTGAAAGGATCAATTCACGAACTTTTTCTACCTGCTCTTTGAAACCAGGAGCAAGTACCGGTACCAGAATTTTACTCAGTGGCTGGCGTACGTTGATGCTTACTTTTTTACGAAGCGACAAAACCAATGAAGAGATGTCTTGGGCCAAAGCCATGCGCTCTTCTAATGCTTGATCTACTAATTCTGCATGATAGGTCGGGAAATCTGACAAATGCACCGATTCCACATTTTCTTTACCGCTAACAGTATTCAAATCGAGGAACAAACGGTCGGAGAAAAAGGGTGCAATTGGCGACATCAGCTTGGCCACCGTGTTCAAACAAGTGTACAGGGTTTGGTAAGCCGATATTTTATCATCGGTATAATCGCCTTTCCAGAAACGTCGGCGACAGAGGCGCACATACCAGTTGCTCAGGTGCTCATCCACAAAATTCTGGATGGCACGGGCAGCCTTGGTAGGCTCAAAATCTTCATAATACCCATCTACTTCTTTCACCAGCGAGTTCAATAAAGAAATAATCCAACGATCGATTTCAGGCCGTAGCTGAATATCCATCTCCGCTTCTTTGTAGGTAAAACGGTCAATATTGGCATATAGTGCAAAGAAGGAATAAGTATTGTATAAAGTGCCGAAAAATTTACGGCGAACTTCGTCCAAACCCTCGATATTGAATTTCAGGTTATCCCAGGGCGAAGCATTGCTGATCATGTACCAGCGGCTGGCATCGGCACTGTAGGTTTCGATGGTTTCGAAAGGATCAACGGCATTGCCTAATCGTTTCGACATTTTATTGCCATTCTTATCGAGGACCAATCCATTCGATACTACATTTTTAAAAGCTATACTATCGTTCAGCATCACCGAAATGGCATGCAGCGTAAAGAACCAGCCACGGGTTTGGTCTACACCTTCGGCAATAAAATCGGCCGGATAGGCATTTTTAAAATCATCCTTATTGTCAAAAGGATAATGCCATTGTGCATAAGGCATAGCGCCAGAATCGAACCAAACATCGATCAGATCACTTTCGCGGAACATTTTTTTACCTTTAGGTGATACCAGGATCACCTCATCCACATACGGACGGTGCAGATCGAAAGTACCACCTTCCAAAGCTTGGGCATATTCCTGCACTTTGGCTTTTTCTGAATCGTTCAGCAGACCGCTGGCCAGCGATTTTTGCAGTTCCTCGTTTAGCTCGGAGATAGAACCAATGCAAATTTCTTCTGTTTTGTCTTCTGTTCTCCAGATCGGCAGCGGGGTACCCCAATAGCGTGAACGGGATAAATTCCAGTCTACCAGATTTTCGAGCCAGTTGCCAAAACGACCGGTTCCGGTAGCTTCCGGCTTCCAGTTGATGGTTTTATTCAGCTCTACCATGCGGTCTTTCACCGCGGTGGTTTTAATGAACCAGCTATCGAGCGGATAATACAATATCGGTTTATCGGTTCGCCAGCAATGCGGATAGCTGTGTTCGTATTTTTCTACCTTAAAAGCTTTATTATCTTCTTTCAACTTGATGGCGATGAGCACATCGGTTGGGCGGAAATCCGGATCTTTACGCTCCTCGTCGGTGTAAAACTCCTCTTTCACAAAACGGCCGGCAAAATCACTTACCTCATCCACAAACTTCCCCTTTTTGTTCACTAAAGGTATTTCATTGCCTTTATCATCTTTTACCATTACAGAAGGCACGTCGTTTTCTTTACATGCCCTAAAGTCGTCTGCACCAAAAACAGAAGCAGTATGCACCACGCCGGTACCATCTTCAGTGGTCACAAAATCAGCCGGAATTACCCGGAAAGCTTTTTGTTCTAATTCTTCATTGGTTACATAAGGCATCAGCTGGTGGTAACGCAGACCCAGCAGGTCTTTGCCTTTGAAGTTGGCGGTGACTTTCCATGGGATCACTTTATCTCCGGCTTTATATGCAGCAAAATCAGCGTTCTCACCCTCAGTTTTGAAATATTTCGAAACCAGCTCTTTGGCCAAAATAACACTCACCGGAGCAAATGTGTAAGGATTAAAGGTTTTCACCTTTACGTAATCGATTTTTTCGCCAACCGCCAAAGCACAGTTAGCAGGCAGGGTCCATGGGGTGGTAGTCCAGGCCAGGATCACGGTATCTTCATCTTTCTGCTCAAACAATACCGGCATCAGCGGATGCTGCTGGCCTTTCTTCGGGCGGAACTGCGCAACCACTGAAGTATCCTTCAGTATTTTATAGGTACCTGGCTGGTTCAGTTCGTGCGAACTCAGACCGGTTCCTGCAGCCGGAGAATACGGCTGAACGGTGTATCCCTTATACAAGTACCCTTTTTTATGAATTTCTTTCAAAATCCACCACAGGGTTTCGATATAATCATTCTCATAGGTGATGTACGGATTTTCCAGGTCCACCCAATAACCCATCTTCTCGGTCAGGTCATTCCATATATCGGTACATTTCATTACCTCCTTGCGACAAGCGGCATTGTAATCGGCCACCGAAATTTTCTTGCCGATATCATGTTTTGTGATACCTAAAGTTTTTTCTACAGCCAATTCAATCGGTAAGCCGTGTGTATCCCAGCCAGCCTTACGTTTTACCTGATAGCCTTTGAGAGTTTTATAACGACAAAAAATGTCTTTAATGGCACGTGCCATCACATGGTGAATACCAGGCATACCATTGGCAGATGGCGGACCCTCATAAAAGGTGTATGGTTTGGAAGCTGGTCTGTTCTGGATGCTTTTTTCAAAGATCTTTTGACTTTTCCAATAATCCAGAATTTCCTTTCCGGTTTGTGATAAATTGAGTTGTTTATATTCTTTGTACATCAGCGCTTTACATCTCCGAATTAAGCCAGCAAAATTAGAAAATTTCGGGGTTAATAATAGGCATAAAACTTGTGGGGTATATTTATTTATCTGAAAAGCTTATGCAATTAAAAATTCTGGCTCAAATCATACTGAATAGCAAATATGTTTGCAGTGGCATGATCTTGTTTCTAACTGGTTTATTAATGGTCGGCACCGGCTACCTGATTCGAAACATGGAGTGGGGTGAGTACGGATGGGCCATGATCATAGGGGTGATGCTACTTGCAGGCAGTTTCGTCCTTTTTTTATGGAGTTTGATCCGGAAAATGGATTATCACAGCCTAAAAGAACAAAGATTTAGGAAAACAAAAAAAGAAACTGACTCGAAAATCAATTGATTTCTTCAGGTTCGAGTTCAATTATACTTTCGGGTGTTTGTTTCTTCAAATTTCGTTTCTCTAAACTGAGTAAAAGAGCGGGCAAGAGCGTCAGATTCGAAATCAATGCCAGCAAAAGCGTAATGGAAAGTAAAATTCCCAAGGCCACCGTTCCGCCAAAAGTAGAAGCTGCAAAAATGCCGAAGCCGAAGAACAGGATCATGGCCACGTAAATCATGCTTAAGCCGGTTTCTTTGATGGTATCGGTCACAATTTGAGAGATGGTCCATTTGGTAGTACGCAGTTCCTGACGGTAACGGGTTAAAAAATAAATGGTCTGATCGGAGGCAATACCAAAGGCGATACTAAAAATGAGAATTGTAGATGGCTTGAGTGGAATTCCGGCAAAGCCCATGATACCCGCAGTGAGGGCCAATGGTATGATGTTTGGAATGAGGGAAATGAGGATCATTCGTCCGCCACGGAATAAAATCCACATCAAAATGGCGATCAATGCCACTGCCAGAATTAGACTGTCGCGTAAATTGTTGACCAGGTAATTGGTTCCCTTAACAAAAATGATACTCGAGCCAGTCAACTCCACATCGTATCGCTCCGGGTTAAAAATGGAATCGATTTGAGGTTCAATTTCTTCGATCAGTTTGTTCATACGCTCCGAACCAACATCGGCCATCTGAAAACTTAGCCGGGTGATCTGTTTATTACTATCGACAAAACTCTTCAGCAAATTATTGTTGGTATTTTTCCCGGCCGAATTAGCAGCGTACGAAAGAATGAAATTCTTTTCCAATTCATTTGGCAGTCGATAGAAAGTGGTATCTCCACCATAAAAGGCCTGGGAGGAGAATTTAAGTACTTCTACTAAAGACACTGCCCTGGAAAATTCAGGATATTGAGTAATCATATCTTGCAATCGATCGATTTTATTGATCACCGAAAGGCTCATTACTCCATTTTTACGCTTGGTATCTACACTCACTTCTAAGGGCAGCACTCCTTTAAAGTTCTCACTAAAGAAATTCATGTCCTGATAGATGGCGTCCTTTTTCGGTAAGTCATCTACCACATAACCATTAATTCGAATGAGATTGATGCCAATGCCGGCAATCAACAACAAAACAAGTGTTACCCCATAAATCCAATTTCTGTGATGGTGCGCCAATTGATCAATTTTAAGCAGCAGCTTGCTTAATGCCGGGCTTTCCAAGTGGCGGGTATGTTTGGCTTGCGGTGGTGGCAGGAAACTGAAAATAATTGGTATGAGGCAAAGACTGAGTAACCAAGTAGCCATTACATTGATCGCCGCCACCATTCCAAACTGCATCAGCAGCTCACTGTTGGTGAAATACAACACACCAAATCCGATGGCCGTAGTGAGGTTAGCAATAAAAGTGGTGATGGCAATGCGTTCGATCACTGTTTTTAAGGCCCTCTGCTGATCGCCGTGGCGGTTGAACTCATTGTGATACTTGTTGATGAGTAAGATACTGTTCGGGATTCCGATAACCACAATCAATGGCGGAATCAATCCCGTAAGGAGGGTAATATCGTAGCCGAACATCACCAAGGTGCCTAAACTCCATACTACTCCAATCAACACCACCATAAGCGGAAAAAATACAGCAGAGAATGAGCGGAAAAACAAAAAAAGGATCAGCGCTGCAACCGCGATGGAAAGGCCAATAAACAAGGCAAACTCTTGAGATACTTTGTCGGAAATAACGGTTCTAATGTATGGAAGGCCTGAATAATGGATTTTGGTATCATGTTTCAGACTAAAGGCTTTGCTCTGTTCTACAATCGTGCCGATCACGCCAATTCGATCGGATGAATTGAGCACCGAATCGGTAAAAGTGATCGCCATCAAGGTCACCTTTTTATCCGGATTATAGATCAAATTTTTATAGAAAGGCAAATTGACTAATTTCACTGCAATACTATCCATACCAGCCTGAGTAGCCACCGGATAGCTGGCAATAGGCTTGGCCACAAATTTTTGCTGGATGGTATCTTTATGCAGACTGATCAGCTTACCGAAAGAAAGCACTTGTTTGATCCCCTTGATCTGCCGGATCTCCTCGTTCAGTTTGAGCCAATCATTAAAAAAATCACGTTGTAGAAGTCGGTCGGACTGCACGCCCAGCACCATTACACTCCCGTCTTCGCCAAAAGTCTGTTTAAATTGATCGTATTTGATATAAGCCGAATCGGTAAGCGGTAGCATTTTACCCGCATTGAAAGACAAACGCACCTGAAACCCTTGCCAAGCCATGAAAACAGTAGCCGACAGAAAAAATAGCAAAAAAGCTAAACGCTTAGCGAAGATGAATTTAGATAGCCTTTCCCACATAAAACGGTTTTATAAATTGGTGAATCGTCTGTAAAACTACAAATTTTCCTAAATTGGCAGCAGCCGTATCGAGCTAAGGTCATGCTTCAAAAAACCCGGGGAATTGTTTTTAAAACCACGCACTACTCAGAAAGCAGCGTAATTGTGCAAGTATTTACTGAAAAACTGGGTTTACAATCCTACCTGATTAATGGGGTAAAAAAACCGAAGGCAAAAATTAGCCTGAATATGCTGCAGCCGTTACACCTGCTCGAAATGGTGGTATATCATAAATCGAACAGCAATATTCAACGGGTGGCCGAGTTGCGACAGAGTCCGGTTTTTCAAAGTATCCCTTATGATATTGTTAAAAGCAGTTTAGCGATTTTCTTGAATGAAGTAATTTACAAGAGTCTCAAACAGCAAAGTAAAGACGATACTCTGTTTGATTTTTTATTCCACGCCATTGAACTTTTGGATAAGATGGAAAGAGGATTGGCCAATTTCCACCTTCATTTTTTAATGAGACTGACCCGCTTCCTGGGTTTTTTTCCTGA
The DNA here is from genome assembly GCA_947458875.1 of Sphingobacteriaceae bacterium. GTDB lineage: Bacteria > Bacteroidota > Bacteroidia > Sphingobacteriales > Sphingobacteriaceae > JAIPAN01. The sequence continues at coordinate 43,087 of CANGZD010000005.1, read as the reverse complement.
TGAGCATGCTTACCGGGAGGGTGCTTATTTTGATTTGAAAAATGCCGAATTCAGCTCTTTTTTACCTCCACACTCCTTCGTCATCCCTCCAATTTTGGCCGATTTATGGCTACAACTAATGAAATGCTCATTTGAAGAATTGGAAACGCTTCAGATCTCGTCCAACGATCGTAGATTATTACTCGAACACCTACTCGATTACTACCGTTTGCATGTTGATAATTTTGGAGAAATCAGGTCACAGGCTATTTTGAGCGAGCTTTTTAGTTAAATTGAATTCAGCAGCGGCTCCTGAGATAAAGGCAGCGTAAACCAGAAAATTGCCCCCTCTCCTTCTTGACTTTCCACCCCAATATCCCCGCCATGCCGTTTTACAATTTCTGATGAAATATAAAGCCCCAAACCCAATCCGGAGAACTTCTGCGAAGATTCTTCCACTCTAAAAAACCGGTTAAAAATGTATCGGATCTTGTCTGCAGGTATCCCAATGCCAAAATCCTGAATAGCAATTTTTAAATATTGCTCATCTTTCTGCAAATTAATCAGTACCCGGTCGGCATCGGGCGAATATTTAATGGCATTCGATAAAAAATTGATGATCACCTGTTCAATACGGTGCTTATCGGCAAAAATCAACACCTCGTCAGCTCCATTGATTATAATCTGGTGGCTAATTGCATGAGATTTAACCTGATCTACACAATCAGCCAGCACCTCTTCGATATTGAAAACAGAATGATTGAATTGCATTTTCCCAGCATGGATTTTGGTAACATCTAACAAATCTTCGACCAGGGTAATTAATTTGTTCACCTGTTTATTGGCTTTTCCAATGAAAGAATAGATTTGTTGCAACTGTCCTTCTTGAATGCTTAAGCGCTCCAGAATTTGTAGCGATGCCTTCATGCTGGTAATAGGCGTTTTCAGCTCGTGACTGGCAATACTCATGAATTCATCTTTTTTCTGCATTAAAATTTTGGTGGCCTGCTGAGCTAACTCTTGTTCGGTAATATCGGTTAAGCTCCCTATATAACCCGCAAACTGTGGATTATACAATACATTTCCCTGGCTGAGTACCCAACGGTACTGACCATCGCTCCTTCTTAAGCGAAACTTAGATTGAAATGGAGATCGTTTTTCAAATGCAGTCATGAATATTTTGAATTCATTATCCCGATCATCGGGATGAACCGCCATCCCCCAGCCAAATCCTAAACTATTTTCAAAGGTCATCCCCGTAAAATCTACCCAGGTCTTGTTAACATAAGTTGCCGAGCCTTCATTATTTACCTTCCAGATCATGGTGGGTATCAGATCAGCTAATTCGGTAAAATGATCCTCCCGTAGTTTACGAGGTGTAGGACTTAATTTTTTCATTTCGCGAACTCATGATTGTATCCATCAAAGAGATTTGAAGGGCTTTGTTGATTTTTGTATACACTTTAATCAATATCGATTAAAATTCAGGACAATATCTTCCAATTCCTTGATATCAAACGGTTTAGAAAGAAAATTATTGGCCCCTGCCTCCTCTGCTAATTTTTTAATATCATTATTGGCCGAAAAATAGATGATTGGAATTTGATACACTTCCTGATCTTTCTTTAACAATTGAGTAGCCGCAATACCCCCGCAATCGGGTATCCAATTATCCATCAGAATGATGTCTGGCTTAAGCTGGCGTACTGTTTTGAGGATGTCGTTACAATGAGTGCGGGTATGCACTTCCCAGCCTAATGCCGATAAGATGTATTCACAGATAGATAGAATATCGGTATCATCATCGCAAATTAATATTCGCTTAGGCATAGCATAAAGGTTAGTCGATAGCAGACTATCAAAAGCTATACCGAAAAAAGGCTGGGGTCAACTAAACCTCGTGAATAAAATGGGAATTATCGAAACGGATGCGTGGACCATACACACCATTCTTGCCACGTTTACCGGCACTGATTACCATACAAACTTTGGCTGCATTGGGTAGGCCCAGCAACTTTCTCACCCGTACGCCATCCATGCCTTCCATTGGGCAAGAATCGTAACCTGCTGCTCGTAGTGCCAACATCAGATTTTGACAAGCCAGTGCCGTGCTTTTCTGCGCCCAGGTTTCTAGTTCTGTTGAAGAGGTAGGGATTCGCGGGGTGACTTGTGTTAATCCCCTGAAGTAAACGAAAAGCCTTTTAAAAAATCCCATCAGGTTTAAAAAGCCCAGAGAATAGGCTAAAATCACCACCTTATTGTAGTATTGATAACCGGCGCCCTTTTCTCCATTTTGCGTGAGCACTTCGAGCATTCTTTCTCTATTTATTTTCCAGAAGTCAGGTCGTGCCACGGCTACCACCAATTCTTGAGCAGTTCGGGCAGCCGGCTGTGAAAGGCATAAACGAACCAGTTCTGCTTTTTTCTCCGGCGATCGTACCCAAAAAAACTCCCAGGTTTGAAGATTAGATGAATTTGGGGCCAATAATGCCAGATCCAAACACTCACGCATCACCGATTCAGGGATCGGCGTAGCATCGTAAACCCTGATACTCCGGCGACTGTTCACCACAGCCTTAAAAGCATCAAAATCGGTTTCAATTGCTGGCTCCGAATAATTTAATTCCGGAACTTTAGAAAAAATATCGGCTTTGGCCATTTATGTTTGGTTTTGGTGTAATATCAAATATCAATAATTATCGACCAAAATCATCCTGAACACGAACAATATCGCTTTCATCAGAAGGATTGGATGCATCGGTATGCTGCCAAATTTCAGCAATAATACCCCAGTCATCTAATCCAATCAAACGATGTCGTTCCCCTTGCTGCAGCGTAATGGTATCGCCTTGCGACAAAGTCCGCATTTCACCTTCCTCATCGCTCGGACTGGTTTTAATACCAACAATGCCCTCTACCACCGTCCAGATCTCTGCCCTGCGAAAATGATATTGCCAGGATAACCGGGTTTGGGGTGCAACCAACAAAATTTTCGGACTTAACTTACCTGAAATTTTCAGCTCATTCACATCTAATCCGCCAAAATATTGGTTAGCAAAAGCTTGTGCCTGAGCCTCATTAATCACAAAAAAACCACCCCATGGCCGCTCCTGGTCAAGCTGGTCAATAAGGAAGCCTTGCGCATGCAATTGCGCTTCAATTTTTTTAAATAAAACCGCTTTTTGGTGAATATGATCTGAATTTGACATAGGATAAGGGATGAATTAAATGCTAAAATAAGGCAATCAGACCAACATTTTGAATACTTACCAACATTTATGAATAACTAAAGAAAATAATAAAAATCATTTTTTGATAGTTTGTATCTATAAATCAGCCAATTATGAGTACAAACATCGAAGTAAAAAACTTCATGAGCCGTGTTTCAGCACGAAATGCTAACGAACCAGAATTCTTGCAAGCAGTTCAAGAAGTAGCGGAAACGCTCATTCCCTTTATTCAGGATAATAAAATATATCAGCAAGCACAGCTGTTGGAGCGAATGACGGAGCCGGAACGTGTAGTCATTTTCCGTGTGCCTTGGCAGGATGATAAAGGACAATTTCAAATGAACCGTGGTTTCAGGATCCAAATGAACAGTGCCATCGGGCCTTATAAAGGAGGATTGAGATTTCATCCAACCGTAAACCTCAGTATCCTTAAATTTTTAGCCTTTGAGCAGGTATTCAAAAATAGCCTGACCTCCCTGCCCATGGGCGGCGGTAAAGGAGGTTCAGATTTCGACCCAAAAGGAAAATCGGACCATGAAGTAATGCGTTTTTGCCAGAGTTTCATGGCTGAATTATTCCGACATATCGGTGCAGATACCGACGTTCCGGCAGGCGATATTGGTGTAGGAGGAAGGGAAATTGGATTTTTATTCGGACAATATAAACGATTGAACAATGAATTTACCGGAGTACTAACCGGTAAAGGCTTAAGCTATGGAGGCTCACTCATCAGACCCGAAGCCACTGGTTACGGATGTGTCTATTTCCTGCAAGAGATGTTAGCTACCCGAGGAGAAAGTTTAAAAGGCAAAACCATTACGGTTTCCGGATCGGGCAATGTGGCCCAATATGCCATTGAGAAATGTATGGAACTGGGAGGTAAAGTAATTACTGCATCTGATTCGGATGGATTTGTTTACGATAAAAATGGATTTGATGCAGATAAACTGGCTTTCTTAATGGAATTAAAAAATGAAAAAAGAGGCAGGATAAAAGATTATGCGGATAAGTATAAATGCGAATACCACGCCGGTAAAAAACCTTGGATCATCCCCTGCGACATTGCACTACCTTGTGCCACCCAGAATGAACTCGATCTTACATCGGCACAAGAATTAATCAAAAATGGAGTCATGGCGGTGGCCGAAGGTGCCAATATGCCCACCACCCTCGAAGCCACAGAATTATTCATTCAAAATGAGGTGTTGTTTGCCCCTGGCAAAGCCTCCAATGCTGGTGGGGTAGCCACTTCGGGCTTAGAAATGAGTCAGAATTCATTAAGGCTAAACTGGACTAGAAAAGAGGTAGATGAACGCTTATTATTGATCATGCAAAATATCCATAAATCCTGTCTCGAATATGGGAAAGATGGAAAAAAAATTAACTACGTAAAGGGTGCAAACATCGCCGGCTTTGTAAAAGTAGCCGATGCCATGCTGGCGCAGGGCTGTGTGTAATCAATAACCTTACCCAAGGCCCGGTTTAGGCCGGGCTGGGTTCATGCATATTTTAATTCGTCCTGAACTCAAACAGCCCTGAGTCGGAAGTATTACCCTTGGCGTCTCTAGTGATAACCTTCCAATAGTAGGTCGTGTTCGAATTTACGGCTACATCGCTGAGCGTGCTGCTGGTATGTTGACTTCTGATGAGTGCCGGGGTTGTGGTCGTGCCAAGGTAGACATCGTAATTGAGTAGGTCGTTGTCTGCATCGCTCCCTCTCCATTGCAGGCTGATCCTGCCGTTGCTGGGACTGATTCTTTGGCCCATCGTCGGACTAATGATCTCTGCCGGGTAGGGCGGATAGCTAGTTGTGGCCGGGCCTGCATTGTAGAACTTCCAAGTCGGACTATTGGCCGTTGTCGGGTTCTTGCTCGACTTGGAGATGATGTACCAAGAGTAGGGGGTGTTGCGTTTCAGTGTCAGCTCTGCACTGGTGGTATTACTGCTTTGGATCTGTTGTGCCTGGGTTAACAGGTTGGTCACAATCAATTCATAGCTGTCTGCATTGGCTCCCGCTATCCAGCTAAAGCTGATCCTGCTATCGGTATCGTTCAGTACAGTACCTGTGGTACAGGCTTCGTTATTGGCCGGACTGCTCAGGGTAGCTGCTGTAGGGGCTGGGGCTTCTTTTCCACCGCCGCAGGAGAGCAGCACAGTGCTGAGTAGGATGATAAGGTAGAGGAATGGTCGTTTGATCATTGTTTAATTACTTTATAGGTCTGTTTACCAATAATGACAAAGTAGTAGCCGTTGTCTAATTCGCTGAGGTCAAGCTTAATCAGGTTGTTGTGCACACGGTGCATGCCTTGATACACGGTATTACCCGATCCGTTGTGTACTTTGATCAGTAGCTCTTTGCCTTCCTGGTTCTCAATCTTCAGGTTCAGTGTGCTGCTGAAGGGGTTGGGGTATACTTCTACTTTTTCACTGATATAGATCTCTTCGGTATAGCTGCCCTGGCAGGCGTTTGTGGTATTTACCTGTATGGTATTCCGTCCCGATTCCAGGGCCAGACTCATGCGGGCTTGCCTACTGGTATAGGTCTTACCGTTGTGAGTAATGGTATAGCTATCGCTGCCACTCATGTTAAGATCGATGGTATTGTTTACCGGGTTCAGCTGGGTGTATACCGACAGGTCCTGGGGTTCGGTAATGACCAGCTCGTAGCACTGCTTGTACTCGGCTTGGCCAGCTACGGTAATGCACAGGCTGTAGTTACCGGCAGACAGACCGGTCAGCTCGGTAACCGTCGTGAAAGTGGTCGTCCTCAGGGTCTGACCTAATCGGCTCAACGTGGCAGTATAGTTTAGGTTCTGCACCGCAGAGATACGGATCCTCCCGTTATCGCTCGTGCGGCAGGTCTCTCCTTCTATGTTCAGCTGGTAATTGTTTACCGGTAAAACAAATACTGTCTTTACCACCAAGGGGGCAGAGAGTGTCTGGCAGCCGGTGACATTGCTTACCCGTACCGTGTAGCTGCCTGCGGTATTGGCCGTGAAGGTACCGCTCGTTGCATTACTAATTGCTACGGCATCTCTAAACCACTGGTAGCTCAGGCCGGTGCCCGTGTTCGCACTCAATACCACATTCCCCGTTTGGGTGATCGTGGTCGGGCCAGAAGCGGTAATGGTAGCTACAGGGAAAGCACTTACTGTTACAGCTGTAGCCGTACTGGTCGCACTACAGCCGTTAGCGTTCGTTACTCTTACCGTGTAGCTGCCTGCAGTACTTACCTCTATGCTTCGCGTGGTGGCTCCGGTGCTCCATAAGTAACTGCTGCCTTCGCTTGCCGTTAAGCTTACCTTGCCGCCAGCACAAAATGTAGTGGCGCCTGAGGTAGTAATAGTAGGTATTTCTAAAGGGAATATGGTTTTGGTATTGGTAACATATTGCGATCCATTATTAAACGTGATTTCTGCACGATAGGTACCAGATTTAGCATTGGCTAATTTAAATGCAGAAGCATTGGTACCACCCCATTTTTGAACACGGAAATTATTAATATCCGAAACGTATAGATTAAAATCTTTATCAACTAATACCGCTCCTGGATAACTTAATTGATCGGCAGCTCCACCATAACCATTGCCACCAGCCAGGGTAATGCCGATGGTCGAATTGACCGGCCATTTCTGCACTCTAGAATTAAATTGATCAGCTACATAAACATTATTTAGTACATCCACATACACCCCTGATGGAGAAGCTAATTGATTTGGATTGGAGCCATAACCGTTACCTCCAGCAACTGTAGTTCCATTGGATGCACCAGGTGCCCATCTTTGAATGCGATTGTTTGATAAATCTGCTACATAAATATTTTTAGAAGCATCTACAAAAATCCCTGAAGGTGCCTGAAGCTGATTAGAACCACTTCCAGCTCCATTTCCGCCAGCCACAGTTACCCCAGAACCCGAACCCTGTATCCATCTTTGTACACGATGATTACCTTGATCTGCCACATAGATGTAGCCATCAGAGTCTAGGTGTACCCCCAAAGGGCTGGACAATTGATTAGCAGCACTACCAAATCCATTACCACCGGCCACAGTAGTTCCGCTTGTTGCACCCGGCGCCCATTTTTGTATCCGATGATTATTGCGATCGGCAATGTATAAATTATCAGCTTGATCAACGAAAACCGAATAGGGGTTAGAAAGCTGATTAGCGGCATTTCCAGAACCGTTTCCACCTGCTACCGTTACACCTGAACTTGCACCCGGAGCCCAGCGTTGTACACGGTGATTATTGGCATCGGCCACATACAAGTTGCCTTTAGAATCGAAAGCCAATCCTACCGGAGTATTCAACTGATTGGCAGCTGAGCGAAAGCCACCCCCACCAGCCACGGTAATTCCAACATTGCTCGCTGCCCCCCATTTCTGCACCCGATGGTTAGACACATCGGTTACGTAAATATTCTCTACTGCATCTACAAACAATCCAAAAGGGCTGGAAAATTGATTCGCTGCGCTACCGAAACCATTTCCACCGGCAACGGTAGTCCCGCTTGTAGCGTTTGGCGCCCATTTTTGAACACGATAGTTGAGGTTGTCACTGATGTAGATATTTCCGGCAGCATCCAAGCTTACCCTGCCGGGGGAATTTAATTGGTTAGCCGCACTGCCAAGGCCATTTCCTCCAGCCACCGTCACCCCGGTAGTTGCACCTTGATTCCATTTTTGAATACGGTGATTATTTCTGTCAGCAATAAAGATGGCATTATTAGCATCCACATACACACCAGTAGGGGTTGAAAGTTGATTGTTTGCCGAACCGAGTCCATTACCACCAGCTACGGTTACCCCAGATGTAGCGCCAGGAGCCCATCGCTGTATACGATGATTATTTACATCTGCTACATATACATTACCCGCATTATCCACATAAATCCCCGAAGGAAATCTCAATTGATTAGCCCTGCTCAAATACCCATTACCACCGGCTACGGTGGTACCACTGCTTGCACCCGGAGCCCAACGTTGCACCCGATTATTATTGTTGTCGGCTACAAAAATATTTCCATTTACGTCCACATAAATACCTTGAGGATTGTTAAATTGATTTCCAGCCGAACCGGAACCATTACCACCGGCAACAGTGACTCCTGAGGTAGCCCCTACCGACCATCTTTGAACACGGTGGTTAACTAAATCAGATATAAAAAGATTACCGCTGGCATCTAACCAAATCGAACTTTGACCCCCAAGTTGATTAGCACCACTTCCAGTCCCATTCCCGCCAGCAATTAATACCCCGGCAGTGGCTCCGGGTGCCCAGCGCAATACTCTTCCATTATAATCACTTACAATTACATTACCGGAATTATCAACATATACGCCCGATGAACCATATAATTGATTGGTCTGCGTACCAATACCATTTCCTCCGGCAACAATTACACCACTTGAGGCTCCGGAAGGCCATTTAATCACTCGACCATTTGCCAAATTATCAGTGATGTATATGTTTTCAGATGCATCAACAAAAATAGACGTCACCGACAAGAACCGATCTGCAGTACTTCCAGCTCCATTACCTCCAGCTACCCTAGTTCCACTTGAAGCACCTGAAGCCCATTTCATAATTCTATAATTTTGCCGGTCGGCGACATAGAGATTATTTTGACCATCAATGAAGATTGCTCCAGGGGAGTTCAACTGATTGGTAGCGCTCCCAGCACCATTGCCCCCTGCAACTACCACCCCCGAAGTAGCTCCAGGGGCCCAGCGCATCACTCGATGGGTGAATGCATCAGAAACGTATACATTCCCATTTTTATCAACAAAAGTACCTACCGGACTGCCCACCTCTATATCCGAAACCTGAGCATTGTTTCCTCCTGCGACCGTCGTACCTGAGCTTGCACCTGGGGCCCAGCGCTGCACACGTCCATTCCCGGCATCCGACACATAAATATTACCGCTTGGATCCACAAATACATCATTGATGGTAGAAAACTGGTTGGCTGCACTCCCCACACCATTACCCCCGGCAACCGTTACCGCATTGCTTGCACCGGGCGCCCATTTTTGAATCCTCGCATTATCAGAATCACTTACATAGATATTACCATCAGCATCTACAAAAACCCCTCTTGGATTATAAACATCATTAGGGGGGATGTTTTGAGTAGTATTCCCGCCAGCAATGGTGGTGCCAGTTGCTGCTACCGATGAAACCGAGCTTCCATCTTTGAACCATTCCACAGATTGTACCTGTTCGGCTACAAGACCCTCCAAACTCAAAGTAGCGGTGTCGCAATTACTGGAGCTATTTAATTTCGGGATGTCATATATCAGAATATTTGCAGTGATGCTTGTGGAACAAGAACTGGCACCCGTAACGGTATATGATACTGTGGTATACCCTGCTTTGAGCGCTATGAGGGTACCGGTACTCGAAATGCTGGCCACCTGGGTATTCGAACTGGCCCAGGTACCACCCGTTGCGGCATTGGTTAACCTCAACGATTGTCCCACATACAAATTACTCAAGCCCACAATTGCCGGAACAACCGGCTTGGCATTAACCGTAACATTTAATGAATTACTGTTTCCCTTTGTAAAATCATTATAGGTGATTTCGGCGGTATAACTTCCTGAATTAATGGCCTCAAAACTGAGCTGATCGGCATCTAAGCCGCCCCACCGCTGTACTCGGCTATTGTTAGTATCAACAATCAAGATTTGATTGCTTGCGTTCAGTATCACATCATTTGGAAAATTTAATTGATTGTTCCCAATACCAGTCCCATTATCTCCTGCTACTGTAGTGCCTGCTGTAGCCCCTGCTGCCCAACGCTGAATACGATTATTATTGGCATCTGCAACGAAAACATTATTGGCATTATCTACAGAAAGACCTCTTGGAGAATTCAATTGCTGAGCATCGCTGCCCGCTCCATTTCCACCGGCAACCAATACCCCAGTGGTACTACCTATAGTGTAGCGCAGTACCCGATGGTTACCTAAGTCTGTTACGAAGAAGTTATTACCTCTCAAAAAAACATCAGATGGTGAATTTAATTGGTTTAAGGCTAAACCTATACCATTACCCCCCGCTACGGTAGTGCCAGAACTTGCAGCAGGAGCCCACCTTTGCACTCGGTGATTATTGGCATCTACAATGTAAAGGTTGCCGGAAGTATCAAAACTAATCCCAGAAGGACCGTTTAGCTGATTGGTGCCGGAGCCAGCGCCATTACCTCCAGCTACGGTCGTACCAGAACTTGCACCAGGAGCCCACCTTTGCACACGGTGATTATTGGTATCCGAAATAAAAAGATTACCAGCTGCGTCAATGAAAATATAGGATGGACTGTTTAATTGATTGGCATTACTCCCCGCACCATTACCTCCGGCTACGGTTACGCCAAAGCTGGTACCAAGTGTCCACCTTTGAACTCGGTGATTATTTCTATCAACAATGTAAATATTACCGGCTGCATCAGCCGCAATACTGCTTGGATTATTGAATTGATTGGCACCACTCGAGCGGCCATTGCCTCCGGCAATCGTCTCTCCTGTGGTAGCAATAGTACCCACGGTTGTGGTGCCATTTTTCCAGACAATACTGTTGATTTGCTCTAAATTGATGCCACTAATCGTCAATTTAGCAACTCCGCAGGTTCCGCTGCTCCTTAAAATCGGCGTATTGTAAAAGAAAGCTGAGTTAACTTGGCTGCCTGATTTTAAATACTTAGGCGCTTTTGCTTGAGGGAAAGGAGATTTGTTATTCGCTATAAAATCGTTTTTTGAATAAAATGAACGTAAATCCGTTTTAAAAAATTCCAGTTTGGTGGAACTTTTCCTATCTACCATCATGTGGTTTGTTGAACCCCGGGTATAGGAACTCAGCAAAACAGACAAGACGGCGGCAATAATGGTTATATTGAGGTAGTGTGTTATTCTTTTATTCATTTTCTGATTGTATCAAGGTCTAAATTGATAAATTATAACCAGGAATTATAATTCATATATGTGAATTACGTGAATTCACATATTAGGAAACTTTCAAAATGTCGGCTGTTTTGCATCCTAATCTACAATGATTTGGATTTGAAAACCATGAGGAAGCACACGCAGCCCTTCGTGTCCACAATAGCAAGTTTTTGTACCAAAAATAGCGCAGCACACCCATCTCCCCACATTCAGCCCTAACCAGTGTTCACACATACAATAAAGCCGCCATCTATCAGTTATTTAAGCAATTAACAAAATCGTTTAACCCTAAATAACAAAACACAATGGCATCACAATCAGAAACCGGAAACACCAAAAACCTGGCCGCCTTTCAACAGGGCATTAGCTATTGTAAAGGCTATGGCGCCGCTTATAATCCCGGCAATAGCGCACTCAGCACCGCCAACCTCGATCTGCAATTTGCCGCAGCACAAACGCTGCTCGACGACTGGAAGGCAAAGTTTGTAGCCAAAGCGGTGGCCGTCGATAAACGCACACTTGCCTTCAGCACACTAAGGTCTCTATCCACCCGAATCCTGAGCGCCATGATCGCTGCCGGAGCCGATCAACAAACCCTCGAAACCGCCAAATCCTTTAACCGAAAAATACAAGGACAGCGGGCATCCAAACCACAAAGTCCGCCCGATCCAACCCTACCTCCGCCCCAAGTCATCTCTTCAGCGCAAACCAGCTACGATAACCTCGTAGAACACCTCAAAGGCCTGGTAGGCTTGGTGGCCACCTTGCCCGCCTATCAGCCTAATGAAGCTGATTTGAAACTTAGCGGACTGCAGGCCCATATCGAGCTACTGAAAGTGAAGAACTTCGCCATTTTACAAGCCGAAACAGACTTACATAATGCCCGTTTAGCTCGTGATCATGCCTTTTACGACCTACCCGACGGTCTGGCCAATACCCTGACCATGATGAAGGCTTATGTAAAATCGATTTTTGGTAGTGAGAGCAATGAATATAAACAAATTAGGAGTATCCGTTTCACACCCAAGTAGGTAGAAAATATGGAAAAGCTGAGGTAAAGTATAAAACTATCGCCCTGCAACTTGGTAATGGCAACCTACAACATGGAGCTGTCACCCTGCAACACGGTAATGGCAACCTGCAACATGGAACTATCGCCCTGCAACATGGTAATGATAACCTGCAGTAAAGAGTTATCGTCCTATAATATGGAAATGGCAACCTGCAGTATAGAGTTAGCACCCTGCAACATGGAAATGGTAACCTGCAGTATAGAGTTATCGCCCTGCAACATAGAAATGCTTCCCTACGGCATAGGAGCCAGAGGATTAAGCCCGGGCCAGCTGCTTGGAGCAGCGCAGCAGGCTAAAATAACTGAAAAGACGCCAAAAAAAGCTCAGGAAAAAAGGTTACAAACAAAAAACCTTCAGTTGAATCAAATAACACATAGAAATCTATGTAAATAACAAAAGCACTTGCATATTGCAAGTGCTTTTAAGTGGTTTATTTGTTTGTCAGTTATAGCTGAGACCCCTCAAGCTATTTCTGATCAAAGACAAAATCTAATTAATTTGAAATAATGATTCGGTTATTGTACATGAACCCAACAGTTCCATCACTCAACTTAACTTTTGAGTAAGCAGCCCCTTTCTCTAATAATTCAAATTTTTCACCCTCATATACTTTTTTTATAATCTTCCCTCCAGGGCTATCTCTTAAATTAGTATAACCGTCAGGATCATTAATTTGATATTTAGTAATTACCTCCGCAGGAGCAGCCACTGTCTCCTGGGCTTGGGCCAGGGTGTCTGTAACAACAGACGAATCCTTAGCTGGCTGAGTGGGCGCTTTAGGAATACTAGCGAACATTTCTGATTCCATCTTGTCTAATTCAGCCAGCTCTTCTTCTCTACCCCAGCCAAACTTATATTTCATGTTTCCATACAGGACCCCCATAGAAGATATGATACTAATCTGATTATTACACTTATAATCAAAATAACCAATCGGGGTACCATATACCCCTCGATCCAAACCTGTACCTTTTCGTAAATCACTTTGATAAATTTTTATGCATTCTTCATAATCAGAGGCACTAAACTCCTGATCAGGAAACAAACTGTCATATTCTTTATAACCTAATGCAGATTTAACCTCACCCCGAGTTACAATTTCTTTACATTCACAATAAGACACATTTAGCCATTTACCTAGACCCATAAGTAAAAGACCCGAAACCAATAAAATCAAGGTATTAGTTTGCAGGAGTTTCTTGTCATACGTTTCCTCACTAAATTTTAAAATATTATAGATTGTACCCGTTTTTTTCTTCTTGAAAACAGTATATAGAAAATATACAATACTTGCCAAAATAAGTGTATAGCCTAAAATGACGCCTAAAAACTTTAAAAAGTAATATATTACGGCAATGGTAATGACAACGGCTATTATCAAGCCCCCTTTTGAATTGTTATTATTAGTTTCTGACATAATGCTTTTTACCTACTCATATGGCTTTTCAGTCACGCCCCGTTTTTGAAATGGTAGCTGGACTCCATTGTAATAAAAATTAATTTGAATTAAATGATCGATTTTGAAAGAACTAAAATCGTCCAAGATTAAATAGAAACAGATCGCTTTTTTAAAAAAAATATGTGAAGTAGGTGATTCACATATTTTAAGAACTACTAGAATACCTCTTTTAATAGCTGCAAAACATCATTGCTGAAAAGATACAAACTTTGTCGTTTATCTAGTGATGAGGAGGTTCTGACGATGGCATGCTCAACGCGATACTTCAGGTAGAGTTTATGATTGATATTGGAAATAATATTCAATCTCAACCTGCGCTGGTTATCCAAATTCTTAGCAGAAAGGCCCAGCAAATCATTAACCTCAACCGTACTCAAACCCCGTGATTCAGCTGCTAAAAGGGCTTTCACCAAATTCAGCTCCTGCACATCCAGGTGGAGATTGCGTTTTTTATCCCGCTTGCGTAAATAGTTGAAAATTAGCACGGCAGACACGAATAGAAAAACGCTAAGCAGATAATATGCCCAATAGGAGTTTGCTGAGTAGAACCTGCCGATTGGCTCGGATTTTTTGACTAAATCCAAAATACTAAACGAAATAAACTTCCCGCCTTCCTCATCCCAATACCCATAAACGGTGTCATTATGCACATACATTTTGGGTGCAACTTGAAAAAATCGGCTTTCACTCTGGTATTTATAAACCTGATTAGCTACAGGATCAATAAAATAGATAGCATCATCACTGAATTGAACAAAATAGCGTCCTGACCAAATAATTTCTCTATTCTTGGTTTTAAATAACTCAGGAAGTATGTTTCCTAAGAGTTCCCAACGCTTGGATTTGAAATCAAATTTATAAAACTGCTGATCTATAGCTGTAGGTTCATTGTTCAGGAAATTGTGGTACTCAGAACCTCCGGAATAAAAAAAGTCGGATGGAGCATGATAGCCGTGGAATCCATTGAAAATAGATGCCGGCCCCAGGTTTTGAGCTTTGATATTTTCCCACTCTGCTGAAGATGGGTCAAAATAAGTCAAAGCCTTACTGTAATTCCAAAATCCGGAACCACCAAAACTGTACAAAGTATCCCTCCGAAGAAATACACTCGCACCAAAGTTATACCCGGAAAAAAAGGTTCTATCTGCTTTATTTAGGCTGCCTTTAGTTTCATCAAAATCAAATACTATCCCAGTACCTGCCAGCGTCAATCTCCATTTCCCATTATTTAAATAAAATGCATGAGCGCTTATTCTAGGTGGCAGGTGCTTATTTGCCAAACTATCAAATTGCACCAGCATGATATCCCGCCACTTACCGGGAGCGTATTCTGCTTGTAAAGTGCGGTGTTCAAGGTCTATCCTCTTTCTTAGCTTAGCCGTACCATCAAACCAAGAAATATACTTCCCCTCGGCTAAAGAGGTGCTGCTTAAGAGTAGCAGTAGCACTAAAAAAAGATAGCTTCTTTTCATTTAACTTCCCAATAGTGATCAAACTTAATGATGTAGAATTATATTCTCAGATTAAATTAAGTGAAATCCTAATTCACCTAATTGTTTTAGCTAAACAGGAATTTGTTAACTATACTAGATAAAAATCTCAAAAAAATGAAAAGATCAACGGTTTTATTGATTTGTATTTCCTTATTAGGTTGTAAGAAGAGTAGCAATTCTGATGATGAAATACAGAATGCAAACAAAAGTACCACCTACTCTGCACAGCAGAACATCAGTTACGCTACGCCATTGCGTGTATCATCAGTACATCCTGAAACCATCAAGGTGATACAAGTTGGAAGCAATTATCACTTGATTACTTCATTTGCGGAGCTTTTTGGCACCACATACGATTATTTCAGATCGTTCAAGATTGATGTAAATACCGGACTATTAACAGAGAACACTAGTACTTTATTGGGGGAGTACAAGGAAGTAGGTTTCCCTAAAAGTCCGTTTTATTACGAAGATCTAAATGGAGACGGAATTAAAGACTTATTTGTTGCCGATCATGGAAAAGAAACTCCCTCATTGATGATCAATGGAAAGTTCCCGGGCTATGTGAACCATTTATTTTGGGGCAAGAGTAATGGTACTTTCAGCAAAGCAAATGTGCCCGATTTGACCAATGTTTTGAAGTTTTATCACAACTCGGCTGTTGGCGATCTGGATAAAGACGGGGATAAAGATCTGGTCGTTCAATCATTCACATCTGAAGAAATGGAAGTGTTTATCAATGCAAATAACACACTAACAAAAAAAATGAATGTTGATGTTCAAAACCAAACCGGTAGTGTTTTCATTGCCGATATGGATAATGACGGTAATACAGATATTGTTTCTGCTCCTTATATTGATAGAGCCAATACCCCATCAACCTATATACAAAAAATCAATCTGACATCTAATTCCTATACCAAAACCAACAGTTCAATTGTTAGGCCGTTCGGCAATGACTTTGGCTGTTTCAAAATAATTGGTATTCCAAACTCAAAAAATGGCAATAAAAACACCTTCTTCTATTTCGTGGAGAGTGGGGTTCTTGCACAAAAGGTGTTTAGATCAAAAGACAGTGATTTTACGCAATTAGAAGACATTACAACGATTCAGAATACAGCGCCAAACAATAATTTTAGAGATTATCTTATCATGGATCTTGATTTTGACAGGTTGGATGATATTTTGTTTATCACCAACAACGGAGAGCCCTTAACTAAAAGGGTTTGGATAAATAAAGGAGGAAATATATTTGAAAACCCGAACTGGGATATTAATCCTTCATTAACTGATTTCTTTATCCCGATTTCACAAAATGCCAGTACCGGAAAGACAAAGTTTTTGCACTTCAATCCAGCTAAGTCGCAAATTGTAGAAGTTTACACTAAAAAATAAAGAATCAAGCCGAAACCAATTTAACCTACCTCAAAATAACAAAAAACCCTTCAGAATCATCTGAAGGGTTTTCTTTGTGGAGGCTACTGGATTCGAACCAGTGACCCTCTGCTTGTAAGGCAGATGCTCTGAACCAGCTGAGCTAAGCCTCCTTTGGGGACTGCAAATATAGAAGGTCTGGGCAATTCTTCAAAAAAAATCTAAAATTTAATTTTGCAGCGTTCAATTGCAATGAAATTAAATCTCAAACAGAAATGTGGAAACTAATAAATAGCTGACTTTATGCAACTTGCCTCTTTTTGAAAGATAAATTTTGAGGCTTTTCCACAATTGCTCGTATATTCGTCAAACCAACATTAACTTCATGGCAGTAGTAAATATCCCCCGCCTCGATTTAAACGATTATATCTTCGGCACCCCCGAACAAAAGAAAAAGTTTTCGGATGATTTAGGCCAAGCTTATCAGGAAACTGGTTTTGCCACCATTGCTAACCACGGCATGACGCCTGAATTAATTGAAGAACTTTATAAAGAAGTTAAAAACTTTTTCGACTTACCGGAAGAGGTAAAAATGAAATACGAAATCCCCGAACTGGCAGGCCAACGCGGCTATACCAGTAAAGGGAAAGAAAAAGCAAAAGACGCTAATACGCCTGATTTAAAAGAGTTTTGGCAACGCGGACAAACCGTAACAGACGGCGATCCTGTAAAAGCAGAATACCATGAAAATCCATCGGTGGCCGAAGCGCCTCGCTTCAATACCATCACTCAAGAGGTTTACGAAAAGCTGGAAGCTTCAGGCAAGTACCTCTTGCATGCCATTGCCGATTACCTCGGACTGCCGACTAATTATTTCGACGATAAAGTACATAATGGTAACTCCATTTTAAGAGCGATTCATTATTTCCCGATTGAAGATCCGGAGAGCATTCCTTCTGATGCGGTGAGAGCCGGAGCCCACGAAGACATCAACCTGATCACATTGTTGATCGGCGCCAGCGCCGATGGCCTGGAAGTGCTCACTCGTGAAGGCGAATGGTTCCCGGTTAAGGCACATGGTGAAGATATTGTAGTGAATGTAGGCGATATGCTGCAGCGACTAACTAATAACAAACTGAAATCGACCACCCACCGCGTGGTGAATCCACCAAAAGCATTAATGAAAACATCCCGATTCTCGGTGCCTTTCTTCCTGCATCCCAAGTCTGATATGGATTTAACTTGTCTCGATTCTTGCATCGATGCTGAAAATCCTAAAGCATACGACAATATCACCGCCGGTGAATACCTGGACGAACGCTTAAGAGAAATCGGACTGAAAAAATAATGGAATAAATTAAACCTGAACCCTGACCTGCTGGTCGGGGTTTTTTATTTCATGGCACTTTTGATGGCATGGTACAAATCATTGGCCCTTTGAGTACCGATGATATAGGTAAAACCGTCCTTATCAAACAGGTAAACGGCATCCTTACCTCCTGCATAAAAGCGAATGGTACCATTTTTATGCAAATTATAGACCGGATTGTTGATCAAATATTTACTGTATGGATGACGCTCCACTTTAGAAATACTTTGGAGATCAATTTTCACGAGCTTGGTAGTCCAAAGACCATCCAAAATGACTGATTTATTTCTGACGGTGGTACGGAAATGCATCAAGAACATCATGATGAGGGAGATGATCAAAATTCCAAAACCCACCACCAGGAAAAGTTCTGCCGTTTGTTCGTTTTCAGAAAAATAATACGCGGCAAAGGCAAATAAAGCCATCACCATCCTGATGCTGATGCGATTGTAATCGCGACCCAGGTATTGTTTCTCCACAAATAAAACTTCAGCTGACATGTTCTTGTTCCTGTTCTAAGATAATTACTTTTTTGGTGTTTTCGGTAACTTTATAACGCTCATCCATTCTTTTCCCCGCAATCCAGATGATGTCACCATTGCCGTTCTCGAGAATAGCGATCTGTTTCTTTTGAGATAAGGGGACCTTTTGATCAATCAAAAAATCACTCAACTTTTTCTGCCCTTTCATCCCCAAGGGATGAAAAAAATCTCCCGTTCTCCAAGCCCTAACCCTGAGCGGGAATTGCAATAAATCGGCATCTATTTGGGCTATGTGAGGGTTTTTATGCAGAACGAAATCTTTGGCATCTACCAAATTAACCTTGAAACTGAGCTTTCCCCAATTCCAATCGCCATCCATATTGGCAATGAGCTTATCAGGGATAGCACCTTGCTCAATAGGAGACAGGATCAGAAAATCGCGATCGAGCAGAATTTGATGACTGGCCGACTCAAAAACTTTACCTGGGTGACCGTTCCAGCTGGCCATGAGCTGCTCCAGAACCTGCGCCGAAAAACCGTAAGGCCTTAACAATTCAAAAAGCAGGGTGTTCAGGGGTTTCAATTGTTGGAGGGCCTGCAAACTGAGTTTGATATTCCCGGCTTGGTCGGGCAGCATCCATTCATTTTTTAAAACGTTTACTCTTTCTTGCAGTAACTCTTCTAGTTCGGCAAAACGGCGGGCATTGGCTTCAAAGGTTGCTTCCAAAGCCGGGTTCAATTCTTTTAATTTCGGAATAATTTCCAGTCTGATTTTGTTCCTTACATATTTGGTAGATTGATTGGAAGCGTCTTCACGATAAGTGATCTGCTCCTGCTCTACCATCTCCTCTATTTGAGCTCTGGTAAAGGCTAGCATGGGTCTTACCAAATGTCCTCGCTTGGGCAAAATGCCATGCATTCCGCTTAAACCGGTACCTCGCACCAGGTTCATCAGGATGGTTTCTACGCTATCGTTTTGATGATGTGCAGTGGCAATAAAATCATACAGCTGTACTGCTCGTAGTTCCTCCAACCATTGGTATCTTAAATCGCGGGCAGCCATTTGGATAGAAATTTGATAACTTTCGGCATGAGACTGGGTATGAAAACTTGTGCGATAAAAAGGAACTTCGAGTTGTGCGGCCAATGCCTTACAAAAAGCCTCATCGGCATCTGATGCTTCGGCCCGAAGCTGAAAATTAACATGAGCCAAGCCGAAAGAATAACCCAAAGATTTAAAAAGATGGGCCATCAGTACCGAATCCCGCCCTCCACTAATTGCCAATAAAACCTTATCCGAAGGTTCGAAAAGTCGATTTGCTTGAATAAAATCCTGAAATGGCTGTGCAGACAACATCAATCAAATTTATTTATTAAAATCCTTAGCCAAAAAACTAATTTTACGGAGTGAACAAGTTGTGCATCATTATAGGATTAATTTTTATCTGCCTGGGGGCAGAAGCACAGCAAGTTAACCGGGTACAACTGGTTTCTTCCCAAAAAATTATTGGCATGCCCAATGTCGATGTCTTAAAGGTAATGCGCCCGGTTTTTTCTCAAGATAATTCTACCCTTGCGGCCGATAGTGCTTATTTCAATCAGGCCCAAAATACTTTTGATGCTTTTGGGAATGTGGTAATTACCCAAACTAATGGCACCGTGGTTTATTCTGATTTGTTGAATTACAACGGGAATACAAAAATTGCCATTCTCACCAATAAAGTACGACTGGTTGACGGAGATGCCACCCTGAGCACCGAATACATGACCTACAACATGGCCACCAAAGTAGGCACCTACACCGGAGGGGGCAAAATAGTGAACGGCAAAAACGTGCTGACCAGCAAAAACGGTTATTATTTTTCGAACTCCAGAGATAGTTATTTCCGTTACGATGTAGTGGTTACGAGCCCCGAGGCGCTTATTAAATCGGACACGCTCCGTTACAACACCGGATCTAAAATCGCGTATTTTTACGGCCCAACGAATATTTACGGCAAAGATGATACCCTCTATACCGAGAACGGCGACTACAACACGCAATATGATCAGGCCCGTTTCGGGAAAAAGAATTTGTACAGACAGGGTTCAAAATCTTTAACCGGCGACAGCTTGTTTTACGACCGTAAAAAAGGATTGGGCAGGGCCGTTAAGAACATCATTTTTATTGATACCGCGGATAAAATTATCTTGAAAGGTGACCTGGGCATCTACAAAAAGCTGGATGAGAGTACGCTGGTAACTAGAAATGCGCATGTGATACTCACTGCCGAATCCGATTCGGCCAAAGTAGATTCTATTTGGCTTACCGCCGATACTTTATTTAGTAAAGTAATTTATCGAAGAGATTTGCCCGCTCTGAATGTGATGCAAGTGAAGCAAGATGTAGACTTGATGAAGGAAGAAGAAACTGCCCCGGAAAGCAGACGGGAACCCGGTTCGATTCCAAAAGAAGAATTGAAAGTCGAAGAAAAAGAGCGCCCCAAAAGATTAGATAAAAAAATTAAAAAAGAGGACTTAAAAAATGATGAAGCGATCAAATTAACTAAGATTCCCATCGATTCTTCTCAATTGGATACCACTAAAATCAGGATCATCTCTGCTTACCACCAGGCTCGAATTTTCAAGTCGGATTTACAAGCAAAGGCAGACTCTTTGTTCTTCAGTTACGGCGACTCCATCATGCGCTGTTACCAAAATCCCATGATCTGGACGCAAGGCTCCCAGCTCAATTCAGATACGGTTTACCTGCAGCTTAAAAACAAAAAGTTGCATAGCATGTTGCTGCAACACAAAGCTTTCATCGTGAATACCGAAGGCGATTCGAGCAAGTTCAATCAAGTAAAAGGCAAGGTAATGACCGGTTACTTTAAAGACAGCAAGCTCGATCAACTTTTTACGGATGGCAACGCAGAGAGTATTTATTATGCGAAAGAAGACAGCAGCTATACCGGCATGAATCGCTCCGTTAGCAGCCGTATCAAACTTTTATTTGGCGATAAAGAACTCAAGGATATCTTCTTTATTAAGAAACCGGAAATGATATACTTCCCTATCGAGGAAATTGATAAGGACGAAGAATTTTTAGAAGGTTTTATTTGGAAACCTAAAGATCGGCCCGTTTCAAAAGAGGCCATCATACCTTCCTTGGCACCGAGACCCAAGCCGATTCTCAAAACGGCTCCCGCAAAACCGGACAAAGCCAACACGAAGCCTAATCCACAAAAAAAGAAGAAAAAGTAATCAGCTTTGCTGTTTTAAAAACTCAAGCATTTGCTGCATGGCGAGGGACCGGTGAGAAATCCGGTTCTTTTCTGTTGCCTCCATTTCGGCAAAAGTGAGATCGTAACCTTTGGGAATGAAGATGGGATCGTAGCCAAAGCCCGCCAATCCTCTCGATTTTTCGATGATGCTACCTTCTACCCTGCCTTCAAAAAAATAATTATCACCTTCCCAAATGAGTGAGATGATCGATACAAAGTGTGCGGAGCGCTCCTGATGCCCCTCCATTTTTTGAAGGACCAATTCCAAGTTGGTTTTCGGATCACGACTGCCCGAATAACGGGCAGAATAGATGCCGGGCTCTCCATGGAGGGCATCTACCACCAAACCCGAATCATCGGCGAAACAATTCAAGCCAAACCGATCGAAAATAGCCTTTGACTTAAGGTGAGCGTTGGCTTGAAAAGTTGAACCCGTTTCATCAATATCTTCTTCAAATCCGATATCGTTGAGACTTTTGAGTAAAAAACCAGCCCCAAGCATGGCTTGCACTTCGGCTAATTTATGGGCATTATGAGTGGCGAAAACTAAGGCAGGAGGCATGTTAAAAGTTTTTCATGGCATTCCAGAAAGCCACTTTTTTGTGTTGAGTTTGGATCAATTCCGATAAACTGAAAGTTGTTAAAACCTTAGTACCTTCAAAATTACCCGGTTCATTTGAAGGGAAATCGGGCAGGCCGAGTTGATGTGGCGGAATTCCGAAAAGACAGATTTTGCTGCTACTGAAGAAGTCTTTGAGCGCTTTAAAATTAGCATGCGGGTAATTACTCAGATTAAGTATGGCTACATCTTTCAATTCGAGGCCTTTGGCCTGTAATATTTTTAAAAGGACTTCTAAATGTGGCTCTGGAAGGTGTTTTTCATTGGGTGATTCCAACAATAACAAGAAAAATCGATTATTTTCTCCCAAATAATCAAAAACCAGAGGCAACTCTTGCTTTCCCTCTATTGCTTGAGCGGTGCCAGGGGTTTCAGACTTTGCCTTGACCAGGTAAAGCTCTTCATCAAATAATAAAGAAAGTGCAGTGCGATCTGTAGTCAGTAATTCGGACATCAAAGCAAATGTAATAAAACCAAATCTGTTAAAAATAGTTAAATGGCAAACTTGAATGTTGGTGAGTTTTAATTTAGTAAGCCGAAAGAGAAAAAAGGAATCAGATATTTTATTTTATTGAGATGGATATCCATTATATCTGATATTTTTGCGACATTGATCTTCGGGCGAAGAAAACAGATCTCATGAAAAGAATTTTAGGAATAATAAGTGCCGTACTGCTGTTTTTTGCAAGTAATCTTCAGGCACAAAAACTACCCTTAGACAAAGTAGCTGCGGTTGTAGGGGGGGCTATCATCTTGCAGTCTGACATTGAAATGCAATATGCTCAATACCTAGCTCAGGGTAATCCGGCTAATGAGAATATCAAATGTTACTTTTTACAACAATTGCTTACGCAAAAGCTACTTTCGCAGCAGGCGGTCATCGACTCGGTAAGTGTTACCGAGGAGCAGGTAGACGATGAAATCAATCGGCGGATGCGCAGCATGATTGGCCGTGCGGGTGGGCAGGAAAGGCTGGAACAATTTTTAAATCGTTCCATCATTCAATATAAAGATGAGATCAGGCCGGATATCCGGGAGCAAATGATTGCCAATAAAATGCAGGGCACCATTTCTGAGAAAGTAAGCATCAGCCCTCTTGAAATACGTCAGTTTTTTGAAACTATTCCTCGCGATAGCTTGCCCTATTACAATACGGAGGTAGAAATTGGAGAGATCTCCATGTATCCGAAATTAACCAAAAAAGAAAAGGAAGCTTACCGAGATAAAGCAGAGGCTTTGCGCTTAAGAATAAAAGGTGGGGAGAGCTTTGAGACATTGGCCCGCCTATATTCACAAGATCCAGGCTCGGCAGCTGAGGGTGGTGACCTCGGATTCATGGATCGGACCATGCTGGTTAAAGAATTTGCGGCGGTTGCTTTCAAACTAAAACCCGGAGAACTTTCTCAAGTATTTGAATCGGAGTTCGGGTTTCATGTGTTAGAAGTGATGGAAAGACGAGGTGAACAAGCAAGGGTGAGACACATCTTGATCAAGATTGACCCAACTAACGCCAGTTTAGAAAGATGTAAGGCAAAGATTGACAGTGTTTACCAATCGGTAGTTGATAAAAAGCTTGACTTCTCTACAGCTGCATCTCTCCATTCTGATAATAATGAGACTAAATTTAATGGAGGGATGATGCTCAACGCAGACAATGTACAAAGCAGAACAACCTTCATCCCGACTGATAAGTTAGACCCCATGATTTTTCTTGCACTCGATACCATGAAGGTGGGAACTTATTCTAAACCTGCTTATTTTACTTCACAAGATGGCAAAACGGGCTATCGGTTTCTCTACCTAAAATCCAGAATAGGGCCTCATACAGCCAATCTTGAGCAAGACTATCCAAAAATAAAGGAAAATGCTTATGAGGACAAGGTAAGTCGTGTGATCAGCGAATGGTTTGAAAAGCGCCGTAAATCTACCTTCATCAAAATTGATGAAGCCTACAAAGACTGCGAAGGCTTAGCCGATTGGACGACTAATCCGGTAGAATAATTTTTAAATCTAATTAGTTGCATCTTTTACCGGAATTTGCTCCAGAAAACTAGTTTTATCACCGTCAGAGTAGGTTCCGTAAGCATCTACCAATAAGCCCTTGATCCCATCTTTACTTTCAATTGCGTAAACTACAGAATTGTCGGACGGATCACTCATACTTTCAAATCGGTAAACTTCCGTGATCAATAAATCAGTAGTGTAGAAGCATCGATTGAGTGAATCACAATGCAAGGCACCATCCGTAAACTTGTAGTTGAAGTTATACCCTCTTTCTGTTAAACCGGATACTGCTGCTAAAAGACTTTGGTAATTTTTAGGGGTATTACTCATTAAAATCTTTTTTAAATGGTAAATTTAGTTCTCGTAAATCCCGATCAAGTTATGAACGCCAGCATCTTAAGATTTGTTTCATTCAGCATTTTATTTTTAAGTAGCTCTTTTAATCTATTAGCTCAATCTCAACCTAAATACATCATGGTGATCCATGGTGGAGCAGGCACCATCCTGAAATCTCAGATGACGGCAGAGCGGGAGCTCGCTTATAAAACGAAACTCACCGAAGCATTGCAAGCGGGATATATGGCCTTGAAATCTGGGAAATCAAGTTTAGATGCCGTAGAAACTGCAGTAAGAATTATGGAGGATTCCCCTTTATTCAATGCAGGCAAAGGGGCGGTATTTACTCACGATGGAACGATTGAACTGGACGCTGCCATCATGGACGGAGCCACTTTAAGAGCAGGCTCTTTAGCAGGTGTCACTACCATCAAAAACCCCATCACTGCAGCCAGGGCGGTAATGGAAAAATCAGAACACGTGATGATGGTTGGTAGAGGTGCAGAAAAATTTGCCGCCGAAACAGGTTCAGAAATCGTGGACCCCTCCTATTTTAAAACTCGAGCCAGATGGCAAGCTTTACAGCGAGCACTAAAAGAGGATTCTATTCAAGCGGTACAAAAAAAGAGATCAGGAAGCGCCTTATTAGGAACCATTAACAAAGATTTTAAGTTCGGCACCGTAGGTGCTGTTGCCTTGGACCAGCAAGGTCGGTTAGCAGCGGCTACTTCTACCGGCGGTATGACTAATAAAAAATACGGACGTGTGGGTGATGCTCCGCTCATTGGAGTGGGCACCTATGCCAATGAACAGGTTGGGGTTTCTTGCACGGGTTGGGGTGAATATTTCATCAGAAACGTGGTAGCCCACGATCTTGCAGCATTGATGGCCTATAAGGGTTTATCTGTAAAAGCTGCGGGCGATGAAATCATTTATAAAAAGGTCCCTAATTTGGGTGGCGATGGTGGCTTAATTGCTTTAGATAAAGATGGCAATGTGACCATGCCTTTCAATACCGAAGGCATGTACAGAGGCACTCTGAACAGTGAGGGTAAAATTGAGGTATTCATCTACAAGGATTAATTTCCGGAATTTTGATGATGATTCTTTATGAAAATAAGGTGCTAAAAATGACAAAACACCTTATTTTTAAATCTGTATAATTAACTGTTGAAAGTTGAAACAGCAAAAAACTAAACCAAAATGTATAAACAAGCATTATTTTTATTTATAAACGTAGCGTTAATGGCTACAATGCCCTTGAACGTCAAGGGGCAGTTCATGCAAGATGTTCAGGGCAATGTTGTACGGAGCATCAAGTACACGGATGTGCAGGGAAATCCATATTTGTTTGAGCAATGGGTGAACGGAACCATTCGCCTGGGCAATGGAAAAAGCTATACCAACGTACCATTGAGATATGATATCGTGTCGGATGAATTACAATTCAAGGATAGCAAATCGGATCAGGCGCTCAATTTTAAAGAGCCGGTGGTAGAATTTCAATTGATGCCGGCTACCGAATCCGGCGAAAGCCCAATGATGTTCAGAAACGGATTTATCTCAGACGATGGCACTAGCCCAAAAGCTTACTACCAGGTACTATTCGATGGTGGATTAAAACTCTTGAAACGAAAAACAAAAATTATTTTTGAAAATAGAGAGTATAGTTCAGCTATTACCACTAAGACATTCCGAGAAGAAGAGTATTATTACCTCTATAAAAATAACAAGACTATCAAAATCAAAAAAGACAAAAAACAAGTTCTAACCGCATTGGCAGATCGTGTAACAGAGCTGGAAGCCTTTATCAAAAGCAATGCACTGAACTTGAAAAACGAGTCCGATCTGGTTCGATTAATTGCACACTACAACAGCCTTTAGCAGGTTGGGGTTAATTTCAGATTTTATCCCAGGTAGTGCCGGTCTTGCTATCCTTTAACTGAATACCCAGATCTTGTAAACTCATCCTGATTTGATCGGAAGTGGCATAATCTTGTTTAGCCTTGGCCTCATTTCTCAATCTGATCAACAAATCCATGATTCCGGCTAGATCGCCCTCTGATTTCTCCTCTGATTGTAGACCCAGCACATCAAATACCATGGCATTTATCAACTGTTGAAGCTGGTCTAAACTTTGCTTATCTAATTTTGATTTTCCGTCATAAACGCTGTTGATCAGTCTTACCGCCTCGAACAATTCGGCAATTAAAACAGGACTGTTAAAGTCATCATTCATGGCTGCATAGCAGCGTCTGCTTAAATCTTGAACATCATAATCAGATGATGCTGCGACTGGCAATTTATCGAGCAAATGGACTGCAGACATCAATCGCTTAAATCCTTTGTCCGATGCTTCCAAAGCCTCGTTAGAAAAGTCAAGTGTACTCCGATAATGAGCCTGCAACATAAAGAAACGAACCGTCATCGGCGAATAAGCCCTACTCAGTAAGGGATGGTTACCCGTAAACAACTCAAATGGTAGGAAACCATTGCCCGCACTTTTAGACATGCGGGTACCATTTACCGTGAGCATATTGGTGTGCATCCAATATTTCGCCGGCTCGGCATGGTTACATGCCTGCGACTGGGCAATTTCGTTGGTATGATGGGTTGCAGCTAAATCAAGTCCACCTCCGTGAATATCAAAAGTATCTCCTAAATATTTCTTACTCATGGCCGAACACTCGATATGCCAGCCCGGGAAACCCCAACCCCATGGCGAAGGCCAGCGCATCAGGTGTTCTGGCTTGGCTTTAATCCAGAGGGCAAAATCTAAACGCCCTTTTTTATCATCTTGTCCGCCTAATTCGCGGGTATTGGCCAGGAGATCATCCAGCTCACGGTTAGTAAGGATGGTATAGTTTTGATCTTTGCTGTATTTCTCCACGTCAAAATAAACGGTGCCATTTACTTCGTAAGCCAAACCACTGTCGATGATTTGCTTCACCATTTCAATTTGTTCCGTAATATGACCAGTAGCGGAGGGCTCAATATTTGGCGAGAGGGTATTGAAAAGGCGCATCACTTCACGAAATCCGAGCGTGTACTTTTGTACAATCTCCATGGGCTCGAGCTGCTCGAGTTTGGCTTTTTTCGTGAATTTATCGTCTCCTTCGTCCCGATCGCCTTCCAAATGGCCGGCATCGGTAATGTTGCGCACATAACGTACCTTATAGCCCAAATGCTGCAAGTAACGGTAAATGAGGTCAAATGACACAAAAGTGCGGCAATTCCCTAAATGCACATCACTGTAAACGGTGGGCCCACAAACATACATTCCAACCAATGGCGGATTGATGGGTTTGAAGACCTCTTTTTGACGAGTGAGTGTATTATATACCTGCAGTTGGGAATCCATGTCACAAACTTATAAAAATATCATTGAACCAGTTCTAAATCTGCACGAACAGCGTAATGATCTGACAATTTTTTATTGATGATTCGATAATTTTTAACCTGAAAATCGGTGGTGGTTAAGATATAATCGATCTGAAAATTAGGAAAATCGCCATTGTAAGTAATACCCAATCCGCTACCCTTCTCCCTGAACGAGTTTAACATCCCACTACCCATTTGCTGCAAGGTGTAAGATACCGGAGTATCATTAAAATCACCAGCAATAAGATAGTGACTTTCACAACTTGCGGTATGTTCTTTGAGTATTTTTACTTGTTTGCTCCGATTGATAAAGGCTCTCTTCAAACGTCCACCAATCCTTCTGGGTGAAATCATATCGGTATTGATATCCGTTTTCACCTGATTGAGGTAATTATAATCTTCGGGTTGAAATTTGATAGATTGGAAATGGGTATTGTATATCCTTATCAATTTTCCACGAAACTTCACATCGATGTAAATAGCACCGTTACCCTTATTCGTTTCGTCAAACCAGATCGGTCCTTTCTCCTGGATGGGAAACTTTGAAAATATAGCCAAGCCCAAAGCCTCATAACCATTATCAACAGAAGGCTCAAAATAAACATATCGGCTACCTAGAATCTCCTGTACTGCTTTCTTAAAATTATATTTACCTTTTTTTCGGGTAAAAAACTCCTGGAAACAAATCACATCAGGCTGTTCCTGCCTAATGATATTGAGGATCTGATTTTTAATGTTTTCCTCATTAGAAGCACCAAACTTTTTAAAACTATGCACATTGTAAGTCATCACCCTCAAAAATTCGGGTGATGATTTAGGTACCTGAATAGCTGTAGACTCCCTGAATCCTATAAAGCTGGTTAAAAACTTCCATCCCAGTAATATCACCAAAAGGGAAGGTAATGAATAAGTCGGTTTTCGGAACAACCAAAATATTAGCAGTAAAACATTTCCGAGCAGCAAAAATGGATAGGCTAAACCAAAAAAGGCGATGGGCCAAAATTTGCTGGGATTGATAAAGGGTGCCAGATAAGAAAGTAAGAGCAATACAATAAACACTGCATTGATAAAAAGCAGCGATTTACTGAAAAAACTAAGCTGTTTTTTATTTCTTCTCATCCCATTAATAATAATCCCATGGTCTCCTGATGCGCCATATTTTCATCAGTATGAAACCAAATAATGCACCACCCAAATGCGCAAAATGAGCAACCGAATCGCCGCTAAACTGCGCCACTCCCAAAAATAGTTCGAGTAACACGTACACCGGAATGATGTACTTTGCTTTGATGGGCATTGGTATGAACATGATAAACAATTCGGCATTTGGGTAGAGAAAACCAAAAGCGATTAAAAGTCCGAAAATTGCCCCCGAAGCTCCCACCATGGGCCCGTAATAAATTTCCTGCAGCTTTCGCAATTGATCTGGATTAGCCGACGTGTAGGTAGCCGGATCAATACTGATACTGCCGACAATCTGATACACTTCTACAGCCTGAACCACCATTTGGAGCACTAAAGCACCCAAACCGGTAATCAGGTAATAATTGAGAAATCTCTTGGAACCAAACAAATATTCGAGTGATGTACCAAAAGTATATAGGGCAAACATATTGAACAGGATATGAGCAAAACTTACCGGGCTATGCATAAACATATAGGTAATCACTTGCCAAACCCTGAAGTTGGGAGAGTCGAAATAATAAACCGCCAAATGCTCTACCAGAGGAAAAGTACCACCTTGGTTGAACAATAAAGTGGCGATGTAAAAAATTACATTGATGATGAGCAGATTTTTTACAACCGGAGGGGTATTTGACAGTGGCATACGCATGGTGCTTGTTTACTTATCGAATAATTGCAGGATATCTTCCAGACTAAAGGTAACAATGACAGGCTTACCGTTCAAAGATTGGTTCGGCAGTTCGCAAGCGAACAATTCGTCAATCAGCACGTTCATTTCATCAGCACTTAAAGGCGTACCGACCTTAATGGCTGAATTTTTGGCCAGTGTACGTGCCAGCTGATCTCTTTTACTCAATTTCAACCCTTGCTGATCGCTCTTAAAACCTTCTATCAGGTGTTCCAATAACTCTACCTCGCTGGCTTTGTCAGCTATTTCAGCCGGTACTCCCTCCACCACAAATGTATTTTTACCAAACTCCCTGATCTGAAAACCTAAGGCTTGTATATCAGGTAAAAGTTCTTTAATAAGTTCAAAATCAGCTGCTTGTAGGCTGACCGTTTGTGGAAACAAGCTTTGCTGACTGATGCCCTGACGATTCGCTGATTGTTGCTGAAAACGCTCATACAAGATCCGTTCATGAGCCGATTGTTGATCAATCAGCATAAAACCAGACTTAATGGTAGATAAAATAAATCGCTGATGTATCTGAATGATCTGTTTTTCGCTCTTTTGTTCTTCAGGATTTTGAATTGATGCGAAATTTATCTCCTGCGGAGCCTTCTGCATGGTTTGTCCGATCTCATACAAGGAGGCCCAGTTACGATCAGGCTTTTCGGAATGTCCACTCTGATGACGCTGAAAAGTAGTTTCTCGATCGGCCGGTTTGCTTTCAAAAGGATTATAATCGGGGTTGAAGCTGATGCTTGGCGCCACAATATCTTCAGGTGCCTGCTGACTGATCATCCTGCTGAATCCTGTTTCCTGATTAAAGTCTAAGCTTGGGCTGATATGATAACGACCCAGGGAACGTTTAACCGCAGAGCGGATGATGGCGTACAAAGCCTTTTCATCTTGAAATTTAATCTCCGTTTTGGCAGGATGCACATTGATATCAATCTGTGCCGGATCAATCTCGATGAATAATACATACAGCGGGAAACTATCCTTAGCCAGCACCTCCTCAAAAGCCGAAAGCACGGCATGGTTGAGGTAGGCATCTTTCACAAAACGTTTGTTCACAAAGAAAAACTGTTCCCCTCGAGTCTTTTTGGCAAACTCCGGTTTACCCACATAGCCTTTCAGGTTGATAATGGTGGTTTCCTCCTCAACAGGAACCAGTTTCTGGTTATAATTATTTCCAAAAAGATGAAGGATACGTTGTTTAAGACTCGAAGAAGGCAAGTGAAACACTTCATTCCCATCTTGATGAAGGCTGAAGAAAATTTCGGGATGCGCCAGTGCCACCCGCTGTAATTCATCAATAATATGCCTCAACTCAACTGAGTTGCTTTTAAGAAAATTGCGTCGGGCCGGTGTATTATAAAACAAATTTTTGACACTGATATTCGTCCCCGCCGGGCAGGCAACAGCCTCCTGACTAATGACTTCGGAACCCTCAATGCGCAAACAAGTACCCAACTCATCCTCTACACGGCGACTTTTGAGTTCTACCTGAGCAATGGCAGCGATGGAAGCCATGGCTTCCCCACGAAAACCCATCGTACGGATGGCAAATAAATCGTCCGCTTTGCGAATTTTCGAGGTAGCGTGACGCTCGAAGCACATGCGGGCATCCGTTTGGCTCATGCCGCAACCATTGTCAATCACCTGGATCAGGGCCTTGCCGGCGTCCTTCACGATCAACTGGATATGATCAGCACCCGAATCAATGGCATTTTCTATCAATTCTTTAACCGCTGATGCCGGCCGCTGCACTACTTCACCTGCAGCAATCTGGTTGGCAACCGAGTCGGGTAAAAGTTGGATAATATCAGACATAATACCCCGCTAAAATAGCTAAATTTTTACCAATGCGCCTTCAAAACGACCAATTTTAAGGACAGCATTTCCTATCTTTAGGCACCTAAAGTCCTAATCACATGAGAAAACTTGCCTTATTGCTGGCCATTACTGTTTTGATGGCTTGTTCTTCCAAAAAGCAGATCGACCTGTTGGTTTACAATGCACAGATCTATACCGTTGATAGTTTATTCAACCAAGCTGAAGCCATGGCTATCAAAGACGGTAAAATTGTGGCTATTGGTAATAAAGCCGATTTGAGAAAAGAGTTTGATGCTATCGACAGTTTGGATGCTCAGGCGAAAAGCATCTACCCCGGATTTATCGACGGACACGCCCATTTTCTGGCCTATGGCCAGGGACTACAAACGGTAGATCTGGTAGGCACCCAAAGCTGGGCAGAAATTGTGGAGAAGGTCAAAAACTTTGCAGCGCAAAATCCCGAAGGATGGATACTCGGCCGCGGCTGGGACCAAAACGACTGGGCCGATAAACGCTTCCCGACTAATGATGAACTGAATGATCTTTTCCCAGATCGTCCGGTCTTATTGAACCGGGTAGATGGACATGCAGCAATAGCCAACCAAAAAGCGTTAGAACTGGCAGGTATAAAATCTGGTCAAACCCTTACTGGAGGTGAAATTGGAGTCAACAATGGTAAGTTGAGTGGCCTGTTAATTGATAATGCCGTAGATCTGGTCGCCTCTAAAATACCCGAACCCAGCAAAGAACAGTTGAACAAAGCTTTACTGGCTGCACAAGAGAATTGCTTTGCTGCAGGATTGACCACCGTGGTCGACTGCGGATTGGATCACCCGATGGTGAAGGTAATTGATGAATTGCAACAGCAAAATGAACTCAAGATGCGTTTGTTTGTGATGCTATCGGATAAAAAAGCCAATTACGATTACCTGTTTAAAAACGGGGCCTTTAAAACCGAACGTTTGAATGTCAGCTCTTTCAAGGTTTATGCCGACGGGGCCTTGGGCTCACGTGGAGCTTGCCTGCTCAAACATTATAGCGATCAGCCGGGATATTCCGGATTTCTCTTGAGTAAAAAGGAGCATTTTGAACAAGTAGCTAAAAACATTGCCGACAAAGGCTTCCAGATGTGCACCCATGCCATTGGCGATTCGGCCAACCGCGAAATATTGAATATCTATGCCAAAGTTTTAAAAGGCAAAAATGACCGCCGCTGGCGAATCGAGCATGCCCAAGTGCTCGATCCCGCAGACTTTAAGCTATTCGGAACCTATAATGTGGTCCCTTCGGTGCAACCTACCCATGCCACTTCAGACATGTACTGGGCTGGCGATCGCTTGGGCGCTGAGCGTCTTAAAGGCGCATATGCCTATCAGACGCTATTGCAACAAAATGGCTGGCTAGTGCTGGGCACCGACTTTCCGGTAGAAAATATTGACCCAATGCTTACCTTCTACGCTGCAACCATTCGTAAGGACAGTAAAGGCTGGCCCGAAAAAGGCTTCCAGATCGAAAATGCCCTCACCAGAGAACAAGCATTACGCGGCATGACCATTTGGGCAGCCAAAGGCAATTTTGAGGAGAAAGAAAAGGGCAGTTTAGAAGTGGGCAAATTTGCTGATTTCATTATCCTCGACCAGGATATCATCAAAGTAGCTCCAGCCGATTTATTGAAGACCAAGGTTTTGAGTACCTACGTAAATGGCGAAAAGGTTTATCAGCGTTAGGCTGCTTTTCTTTTTTATTTTTTCCCTTTCGGGGATGACCACGCTGGCGCAAGAACATGAGGCCAACTTGGAACGCCTGCGTCTGGAAAAAACGGTGCTACAAAGTACGGTTGTGCTCAATAATGCAGAAGAAATTCTTCCGCTTAAAAACCTCGATCAGAAGATAGCCTGCATCGATCTCGGTTTTAATCACAGTACGGTGTTCGACAGCCTGGCCAATAAATATCAAAAAGTCGACCATTTTAACGGAAACTTTTATGCCAGTACTTCAAGTCTGGATGCCCTACTCGACGACCTTAAGTTCTACCATACGCTGATTCTCGAAATTTCGGATGTATCGGCCTTCGACCAGCGGGTACTGAACTTTATTGCTGAAGCTGGCCAGCAAAAACAAGTACTCATTGCCCTGTTTGGAGATGCCCGAAGTTTGGTTAAACTCGATTCTTTTAATTACCCTCTAATTTGGTCAGAACAGCATAACGATGCCGCAGCCCGTGTAGTGGCACAGGCCATTTTCGGAGGCGTGGATGTAGAGAATTATCTCAAACAAGATTACGGACAGAACTTTTGTGCAGGCAGCGGCTACCGCATCCGCAAAATCCGATTGAGTTACAGTATACCGGAAGCTGTAGGTATCAATACCGATGATTTAAAAGGAATTAGCCAAATCGCAAACGAAGCTATCGTTGCGAAGGCCACCCCAAGCGCTGTGGTGATGGTTGTAAAAAGTGGGCATGTAATCTACCACCAGGCTTTTGGCAAACCCACTTACCAAAGCAGCCACTCCACACATATTGACGATATTTACGACCTGGCTTCCATCACCAAAACGGCAGCTACCACGCCTGCCGTCATGCATTTATATGAAAAGGAAAAGCTCCAACTCGATGCCAACTTGGGTACCTATTTGGGTCGCAGCCGCGGATTGGACAAGTCGGCCATTAGTGTTAAAGAAGTGATGCTCCACGAGGCAGGCTTTGTACCTTTTATCCCCTTCTACCAAAAACTGAATGTAGCAGATTACCGTAGTGATTCCAGTGCCGAGTTCAATACCAGAGTAGCAGCGAATTACTACTTGCGCAAAAATTATTTTGCCGAAGTAATGTGGCCACAGATGCTGCGTTCGCCCCTGCAAAGCCGTGGCCGCTATGTGTACAGCGACCTAAGCATGTATGTAATGAAAGAAATTGTAGAGAAACTGGCTGGAAAATCTTTAAGTCAATATGTGCAGGACCAGTTCTACCGACCGTTGGGAATGCAAAGAGCCGGATACCATCCGCTAAACCGTTTCCTGGCCGAAGATATTATCCCTACCGAGGAAGATACCATTTTTAGAAAGACCAGATTGCAAGGCGATGTTCACGACCAGGGTGCGGCCATGCTGGGCGGCGAAGCCGGACATGCCGGCTTGTTTTCCAGTGCCAACGACCTCGCCATTTTATACCAGCTATTTCTTAACAAAGGCAGCTATGGCGGGCACCGTTATTTCAAAGTCTCCACGGTTGAGTTGTTTACTTCAAAACAGTCGAACATCAGCCGTCGTGGTTTAGGTTTTGATCGCTGGGATCCCGATACTACCAAGCAATATCCTTCCCGTTTGGCTTCGCCGCAAACCTTCGGACATACAGGTTATACCGGCACCTGCGTTTGGGCCGATCCTGTGAACGACTTGATTTATATTTTTCTTTCCAACCGCGTATATCCGCAGGTCACAGATAAGTTGTCCAATATGCGCATCCGGCCTAGAATTCAGGATGTGATTTATGAGGCAATTGCGAGGGCTAAAGATTAGTATTTCCCTACAATAGGCATACGGCGGCCCATGCCAAAGGCTTTGGGCGATATCCTTAAGATAGGCGGCGTTTGGTAGCGCTTAAATTCGGCCAAATTCACCATTTTAATGATTTTACGTACCAAAGCTGGTTCAAAACCCAAAGCGATAATTGCTTCTGGGCCTTTCTTCTCCTCTATATAATGGAACAGGATGCGATCGAGGATCTCGTATTCAGGAAGTGAATCGGTATCTTTTTGTCCCGGACGCAATTCCGCCGAAGGCGGCTTCACAATACTGTTTACAGGGATAATTTCTCTGTCGCGGTTAATATACCGGGCTAGCTGAAACACTTGTGTTTTGTAGACATCACCCAGCACGCTGATGGCGCCGGCCATATCTCCATAAAGGGTACCATAACCCACGGCACATTCACTTTTATTGGAAGTATTAAGCAGGATATAACCAAATTTATTTGATAGGGCCATCACTACAATGGCACGGCTGCGTGACTGGATATTCTCTTCGGCAATGTTGAAAGGCAGGTCTTTGAACACCGGCTTCAGCATCTCATCGAAAGTTTTGGCCGCAGCCTTAATCGGGATGAGCTCATGCTTACAATCCAGGTTATTCACCAGATCCATCGCATCTTTTATAGAATGATCCGTTGAATACTCCGAAGGCATCAATACCGCCATCACATTCTCCGGACCCAACGCTTCCGCCGCAAGGGCGCAAACCACCGCCGAGTCGATACCACCGGAAAGACCCAGAATAGCCTTACTAAAGCCTGATTTCTGGAAATAATCGCGAATACCGAGGATCAATGCATGATGGATTTGTTCGATATCCGTTTGGCGTAACTCGGATTTAGGCGCCAGGCCTTTTACTGCTTTGCCTTCAAATTCATAATAGCGGATGCTTTCGCTGAAATAAGGCATTTCGTCTAACACATCACCTTTTTCATCAAACACCAGCGAACCGCCATCAAAAATAATTTCGGTATGTGCGCCAACCTGATTCACATAGAAAAGCGGCAATCGGTATTTACGGCAATTATCGCCTAAAACCTGCAAGCGTTCCTCGTCGTGGTTATAGGCAAAAGGCGAAGCGGCGATGTTGATCATCAGATCGGGCTGCTCTTTACTTAGCTGCTCCATCGGCTCGCTTACATACAGCGGATTATCATTCACATTCCAAAGGTCTTCACAAATAGTAAGCGCAATTTTAAACCCTTTGAAATCGATGCAGGAACTGCTGAGTGAAGGCTCAAAATAACGGTACTCATCAAACACATCGTAATTTGGCAATAAGGCCTTATTCACTTGTGCTTTCACGAGACCATCTTCAATAAAATAAGCGGAATTAAAAAGGTCTTTACCTTTAATTTCCGGATTACGGGTTGGTAGCCCGATGATACAGGCAATGTCGGTGCAGGCTTTGGCAATTTGCTGTGCGGCAACCTCACATTGTTCGATGAAATTGTCCATTTCGAGCAAATCCCGGGGTGGGTAACCACAAACCGACAGTTCGGCGAAGACCACTAAATCAGCGCCTTCGGTACGGGCCTGTTCGATCGCACGGATCATCTGAGCAGTATTGAATTCGAAATTACCGATATGGTAATTGAGCTGGGCTAAAGCGATCTTCATCGCCCAAATTTAGGGATTAATTTAGATTTAGCGGACCCGGTCGTTCTGAGCTTGTCAAATGATAATTTCCCTTATCCTACCACCCTTCGACAGGCTCAGGCTGACGGTATAGTTTCTAACATAAAGAGCTAAGGGAAGACAGCGGGCCGGGTGTATGGCCCTAGAGATGAAGCTTCGTTTTGTCTTGACTTTTTGTTTACTTTTTGGTCAAGCAAAAAGTAAAAATTAAAAAAGCGTAACGGTCAATTCGCTAATTTCGAGCCATGCAACATTCAAAAATCTACTTACTCCTGCTCAGCTGTTTCATCTTAGCTGCTTGTTCCGGCAAAAATGAACCCGATGTGAGCAGCATTAAACTCGATATCAAAATCGAACGCTTCGACCAAGATATGCAGCAGCTAACAGCCGCGAATGTGGCTAAGAACCTTCCTGAACTCCAAACAAAATACGGCTGGTTCTATGCCGATTACATGGAAGGCATGCTGAGCGTAGGCACAGTGGCCGATACGGCTTATTACCAGAATTTCCGTACAGTACTCAGCCAGCAAGACTATCAGGCTTTGGCGGCAGAAGTTGCTGCTAAGTACCCCGACCTGAAACAACAGGAGGAAGAACTAACA
Organism: Sphingobacteriaceae bacterium; assembly: GCA_947458875.1. Lineage (GTDB taxonomy): Bacteria > Bacteroidota > Bacteroidia > Sphingobacteriales > Sphingobacteriaceae > JAIPAN01. The sequence goes on along the minus strand of CANGZD010000005.1, from coordinate 5,624 downwards.
GATGCTTTTAAGCGGATCAAATACCATTTCCCGAAACAAAAAATACCAAGACTGATCAGCTTCCTGTCCGGATTTGCCGTACAAACGCCCATCGGTAATGATTATATCGGCATAGGCCTGGATATGTTCCTGGGTGCCGATTCTAAATTTTATCCGGCATTGGTGCAGAGTATCCCGCAATACATTTCGCGAAGATTTACCCCAGAAAATATTCGTCCGAGGGTAATTGAAGCCTTTGTGAGGGAAGAAATTTATCAGGAGAAAGATGAAGAGCAGTCCCTTTTAGACAAAATGGTGTACAACGGTAAGGTTTTATACCTGATGCAGGAACTGATGCCCGATGTGGCCGACAGTACGCTGATCGGCTATACAGATGCCCAGCTGAAATGGTGCGAAGAATACGAAAGTGATATCTGGGCCTATTTCATGGAAGAGAACCTGCTCTTCGAGACCGATTACCTGAAAATTCAGAAATACCTGACGGATGCGCCCTTCACACCTGGCTTAGGCGAAGGTCAAAGTTCGGCACCCAAACTGGGGGTATGGACCGGCTGGCAGATCGTTAAAAAATACATGGAAGAACACCCGGAAACCAGTCTTAAACAATTGCTAGCCCTTAAAGATGCACAAAGCCTACTTAAGGAATCGAAATATAAGCCTAAATAGGAATTTGGATTTGCAAATTGGCAAATCGACAAATCATGAAAATGGATTTACTTCAGAATATTCAGCACCGCCTTGATACTGATCACCGACCCGATCACCACCAACACATTGGCAATGCCGCTGGCTAAGGTAGAATCTTGAACAAAACGTCCGAAAACGCCTACGAGGCCAATCACAATACCCACCGTCATCAGTTTGTAATGACCGGTTTCATTCGCATTATTGTTCTGAATAGTTGAAGGAGCTGGAGCTGATTTCTTTGCCATAGATCTAATTTGATAGCCAAAAATAGCATTCTTTTCTATACAATCACAATCGGAAATTCAACCATTTATCCCCGGTTTTCTGCCATTCATCAGAAAACGGTTAACCGTTCAAACAATATCCGATTATAATCCTTATACGGTTAAAAGATTATGCCTATGAAAAATATGATTATTTCAGGACTGCTGCTAGGATGCATCGGCCTGATGGCTTGTAAAAAGGAAAATTTAGACGCCAGCCTCCTCGTCAAAAAAAAATATTAGGCAAATGGACATTAGTAATGCATGGAGATCAGGTTCCAATAGGGGCTGATGAACAGACCCACTTATATAATAGTTCCAGTTATGAGTTCCATGAAGATCAGACGATAACCATGAACTTTAGTGGAAATATGCTGAAAGATGAATGGATACTCATAGATAATGGGAATTTGCTCCATATTGATGGGCAAACTGGAGTTTACTATAAAATCCAGCAATTAGATGAAGAGAAACTCACTATCTATCATGATTATGACATCGGCCAAGGCCCATCTAGACGAACATTTTACTTGGAAAAGTGATTAATCGGAATTGAGTTGTACGTTAACGAACCAAGTAAGCAAAAAGCTCCTCCGAATCCGGAGGGGCTTTTTTGATCAAATCGATCTAATCTTAACCATTCAAAGCTGCCGCACCACTCACAATCTCGGTCAATTCGGTGGTAATGGCTGCCTGACGGGCCTGGTTGTAAGATAATTTCAAGGCTTTCAGCAATTCGCCGGCATTCTCCGTTGCTTTGTCCATGGCAGTCATACGTGCACCATGCTCAGAAGCATGCGAGTCCAGTACCGCTTTGTACAATTGCGTTTTGATCGATTTCGGGATCAATTGCTCCACAATCTCCGCCTGCGAAGGCTCCAAAATATAATCCATTTGCTGGCTGCTTTCGGCAATCGCGGTAGCTTTAGGCAATGGTAATAATTGTTCGGTAGTCAGGATTTGTACTGCCGCGTTCTTGAACTGGTTGTACACCACTTCCACACGGTCGAATTCACCTTTTTGGAAACCATCCATAATGGCTTCGGTAATTTTAGAAACGTTTTCGAAACTCAAATGCTGGTAAACTTCATTGTTGTTACCAATCACATTGAACTTACGTTTCTCGAAATAATCCTGTGTTTTCTTACCAATGGCCACAATGCTCACATTCCCTTCACGGTGCTGGGCCGCATAAGTAGTAGCCAATAACTGGTTTACCGTTTTGATTACGTTCATGTTGAACGCACCGGCCAAGCCACGGTTAGAAGAAACCGCCACAATCAGCACCTTTTTAGGCTCACGCTCTACGGTAAACGGAGAGGTAGAACCTTCCAAACTGGCCGAAAGATTAGCCAGGATATCTCTCAATTTATTGGCATACGGACGCAACTGGATAATGGCATTGGTGGCACGCTTCAACTTCGCAGCCGAAACCATTTTCATAGCCTTGGTAATCTGCTGGGTCGAACCCACCGACGCAATCCGGTTTCTTACTTCTTTTAAATTAGCCATATTCTAAGTTGGGAGTTAAGAATTTGGAGTTTGGAGCCATCTCAGGACTCTAAACTCCAAGTTCCAAACTATTAATACTTATCCGCCAGTTCTTTAGCTACTTTCTCCAATATACCAGTCAGGGTATCGTCGAATTTACCTTCTTTCAGCGCTTTCAGCACATCAGGATGACGCTGTTCCAGCTGCTGCAGGTATTCGGCCTCAAACTCTTTCACTTTATTCACAGGCACATTACGCAATAAGCCTTTAGAGCCTGCATAAATAATAGCCACCTGCTTTTCAACCGTTACCGGCGCAAACTGACCCTGTTTCAAGATCTCTACGTTACGTACCCCTTTATCCAGTACCGCTTTGGTAGCCGCATCCAAATCTGAACCGAACTTAGAGAAAGCTTCTAATTCGCGGAACTGCGCTTGGTCAAGCTTCAAAGTACCGGCAACTTTCTTCATCGATTTGATCTGTGCATTACCACCCACACGAGATACCGAGATACCAACGTTAATAGCCGGACGAACCCCAGAGTTGAACAAGTTCGACTCTAAGAAGATCTGCCCATCGGTAATAGAAATTACGTTGGTTGGGATATACGCAGAAACGTCACCGGCCTGAGTTTCAATGATCGGCAAAGCAGTTAAAGACCCACCGCCTTTCACGATACCCTTGATAGACTCCGGCAAATCGTTCATGTTTTTAGCAATATCATCGTTGGCGTTGATCTTCGCAGCACGTTCCAACAAACGGCTGTGCAGGTAGAATACGTCACCCGGATAAGCCTCACGACCCGGAGGACGCTTCAATAGTAAAGATACCTCACGATAAGCCACCGCCTGTTTCGATAAATCATCGTACACGATCAAAGCCGGACGACCTGTATCACGGAAATACTCACCAATGGCAGCACCCGCAAATGGCGCAAAGAACTGCATAGGTGCAGGATCAGCAGCCGACGCCGCTACTACAATAGAGTAAGGCATGGCACCGTTTTCTTCCAAAGTACGAACGATGTTCGCCACGGTAGAGTTTTTCTGACCTACCGCAACGTAAATACAATATACCGGCTGACCGGCATCATAAAATTCTTTCTGGTTGATGATGGTATCAATACAAACCGCAGTCTTACCAGTCTGACGGTCACCAATTACCAACTCACGCTGACCACGGCCAATCGGAATCATGGCATCGATTGCCTTGATACCAGTTTGCAATGGCTCATTTACCGGCTGACGGTAAATTACCCCAGGCGCTTTACGCTCCAATGGCATTTCGTAGGTTTGACCACTAATCGGGCCTTTGCCATCAATCGGCTGACCCAAAGTGTTTACCACACGGCCCAGCATACCTTCGCCTACATTGATAGAGGCAATCTTCTTGGTACGCTTAATCGTATCACCCTCTTTAATCTCATCAGAAGCACCCAGCAATACCACACCCACGTTGTCTTCTTCCAAGTTCAATACGATACCTTGTAAACCATTTTCAAATTCAACCAGCTCGCCCGATTGAACTTTAGTTAAGCCGTATACACGGGCAATACCATCACCCACCTGTAAAACGGTACCCACTTCTTCGAGTTCGGCTTCAGACTTAAAGCCCGAAAGCTGCTGTCTTAAAATCGCCGAAACTTCGTCTGGTCTAACTTCTGCCATAATTTTTTAGCGTTTTTGTTATTGTAAATCAGTGTAAAAATCGTTCTTTATCATTTATCCCGCTTTCTGCTTCAACTTTCAGTTTCCGCTGCAATCGGGTTTAGTTTACCTGCGCCAAAGGCAATTCAATTAAAGCGCAAATTCTTTTTTTAGTTTCTTCAGTTTGCTGTTCAGGCTGGCATCAAACTGACGATCGCCCACCTGCAGCACAAAACCACCAATCAGTGTAGGGTCCACTTTAGCTTCCAAAATCACCTCACCCTTAGTTGCGGCTTTCACCACTTCCACCAACTGCTTCTTATTTTCTTCAGTTAAAGCTACTGCCGAAGTCACTTTAGCCTTCACAATACCCTTATCTAAATTGTATAAATTCACAAATTCCTTCGCAGTAGCATACAAAACACCTGCACGGCCCTTGTTCACCATAATATGGAAGAAGGAAATCACCATCGGCTGCACCTTGTTGGCAAACAAATCCTTCAACACCGCTGCCTTTTTATCCAGGCTGATGATGGGGTTTTTCAATACCGCCAGTAATTGCGGATTAGCTTTACCCACTTCAATAAACAGGTCCATCTCCACTTTCACCTTGTCCAGCACTTTCTGTTCTCTGGCCAGGTCAATCAGCGATTTGGCATACCGGCTTGCTACTTGAATTTCTGACATGTTGAGTGTACTGCGAATTACAATTTAACTTCTTTCAACAGGTCGCTTACCAAAGCTTCCTGCTTTTTCTGGTCTTCCAGCTGTTTGCTCAATACCTTCTCGGCAATTTGCAAAGAAAGCTCAGCCACTTGGTTTTTCACCTCGGCCAGGGCAGCAGTCTTCTGGCTATCAATTTCCTGCTTGGCCTTTTCAATCAATTTGGCACCTTCAGCCTGAGCGCTGGCTTTGGCATCGCTCACAATCTGGTCTTTCAACTGCTTAGCCTCTTTCAAGATCACATCACGCTCTGCACGGGCCTGCTTTAATAAAGCCTCATTCTCATTAGTTAAACGTGCCATTTCCTCTTTAGCTTTTTTAGCGGCTTCTAAGGCATCATCAATAGAACGCTCACGCTCTTTGATGGCACTCAAAACCGGTTTCCAGGCAAACTTGCCTAATAAAAACACCAATAATAAGAAGGCAAGTGTTTGCCAAACAATTAAACCAATGCTGGGGGTTACTAATTCCATTGTATCTGTCTAAATTTTTTGTCAATCAAAATTTAAAAACCCGGGCGTATGGCCAACCGCCATACGCCTAGATTCATTCGGTTAAATTACTGAGGGTTGTTACCCAACAAAGCAACTACCACCGCGAACAATGCTACCGCCTCAACGAAGGCAGCGGCGATTAACATCGCAGTTTGAATTTTAGATGCAGCCTCTGGCTGACGAGCCATACCGTCCATTGCTGAACCACCGATACGTCCGATACCTAATCCGGCACCGATTGCGGCTAAACCTGCACCAATTGCAGCGATACTTCCTACCATTTTGATTGATTATTTAAGTGAAACAAAAAATTGCATAAT
>CANGZD010000004.1 GCA_947458875.1 Sphingobacteriaceae bacterium | reverse complement strand
GGTATAACCATTGAACAAAAGTGTTTGGCTAATTTTCACGACACAAAAATAATCAATTATATGGCTATATTAATCTTTATGTAAAATATTTTAATTAAACTACTAGTTATTATAACTATTGATAATTAAATTAGAAGGATTTAAAAAGAATAGGATCAAGCAAATTAGGATAATTGAATTTGAATTCAACTTGTTGCAGGTATTTGGGTTCGACCTGTTTCCATTGCCCCTTTTCCTGAATAAATGAGGGAGTAGCCAGGCCCGCCTGCTGAGCTGCCAAAATATAAAACTCGCTCCGACTGGGATGACTAGGCGCACAAGCGTTGATAATTCCATGATATCGAACAGTTATGGCATGTAAAACGATTTGGATTACATCCGTGAGGTGTATCAAATTAACTGGCGACAGGCCATTCGGGATGTTTTGTCGGCCGGCGAAAAATCTGCCCGGATTTCTTCCCGGACCGATTAAGCCGCCCGCTCTAATGATGCAAACTGGCAAATCGATGGTTTGTAGTATCTGTTCAACTTCAGCCAATAATTTCCCATTGGTCTCAATTGGCTCTAAAACCGAGGCTTCGTCTACCAAGCTGTTTGGCTCACCATAAACAGATGTAGAACTGATGAAAATGAGCTGCCGGATTTGCTGGTTAGCAGAAAGTAAGGCTGGAAGGGATTGAAAAAATTGCAAATAAACCTCTTTCTTTTCCAGACTGCTGCCTGGCGGAACCGCTACGATCAGGATCTCCGAATTGGCGAATTCCTGGAAATTACTAAGTGTTTCCCGCTCACCGAAACGAATCAGAAAAGGCTGAATACCCGCCTCACTAAATTGAGAGAGCATTTCCTGCCGGGTGCTGGAGCCTTTCACCCGGTAAGCCGATTGGAGTAATTGCTGAGCCAGTGGAAAACCCAACCAACCACAACCCAGAATGCTTACACTATTTACCTGATTCATACGTTGAATATCGTGAAAAGCTGATGCTTTTGGAGTGTTGGCATAAATTTTGACCTAAAACAAGCATAAATTTTAATCATATGAATCAGATCAACATTAAAAAAATAGCGCTTATCGGATTGGTGGGCGCTATCAGTTGGAGCGTTTTACCTTCCTGTTCTACCATGACTAAAACACAAAAAGGGGCAGCAATTGGCGCTGCAACCGGAGGTACCATTGGCGCATTGATCGGGAAGAAAGCTGGAAACACGGCAGTTGGCGCCATTTTAGGTGGTGCCATTGGGGGGACCGCGGGTGCATTTATTGGCAGAAACATGGACCGACAAGCAGAACAACTGAAACAAAGTATCCCTGGCGCAGAAATCATTCGCGAAGGAGAAGGAATTATTGTGAAGTTTGATTCGGGAATTTTGTTCGACGTAAACAAATCAGAACTGAAACCTGCGGCCGTTACCAATATTCAAAATTTAGCAAAATCATTAAAAGAAAACCCCGAAACCAATGTTTTGATCATTGGGCATACCGATAATACCGGCAGCGATGAGTATAATAATCGTTTATCAGCCCGAAGAGCTGAATCGGTGAAGGATTTCGCCACCGCCCAAGGAATACTTTCTAATCGTTTAAATGTACAAGGAAAAGGAGAAATGGAACCAATTGCCGATAATAGCACCGAAGATGGTAGATCGAAAAACCGCCGGGTGGAAATCGTGATCGTTGCCAATGAAAAGATGAAAGAGGAAGCGAAAAAACAGGTTGGATAGTTTTTTGCTTGATTTTTATTACTGAAAGATATTTTGATATTTCTTAACTTTGTAAAGTGTTGAAAAAGGTCATCATATCTTTTATTGCGGTGTTTTACCTGAGCCTATCCTGTGGCTTGGCTATGAACCTGCATTTCTGTGGTAAAAAACTGGAAAGAGTTCAGTTCAACACTAAAGCCATTCAATCATGCTGCAGTACAACTGAAGAGGAAGCGGATCATTGTTGCAAAAATCAGGCGATTGTGGTCAAAGTAACCGATCAGCATGAGTCGGTGAGCATGGTAAAGGTTCCAAACCTTAGCCTTTCTACACCTGTAAAACATCACTTTAATTCGCCTATTTTTAATTTGCAAATTGCCTCTAAGGATTTTGGCAGAACCAGTTGGATAAAACCACCCCCTCAGGCAAATCCGATCCATTTGCAAATCAGTGTTTTTAGAATTTGATACCAGGCAGTTTCCCCGCTTGTACACCAGGAGATAGTGTCTCCTGCATTCATTTTATCAAATTTTAATTCAAAAACATGAAAACATTAAGAATAATGATGGCTTCGGCCATGATGCTGTTAGGTATAGCAGCCAAAGCACAATTTGTAAAAGCTGAAATTCAGGTTAGTGGTTTAACTTGTTCTATGTGCCAATTGGCAACAGAAAAAGCGATTAAAACTTTAAATTTTGTGAGTGATATTAAACCCGATCTGAATAAAAATATTTTCATCATCACTTTCAAAAAAGACAAAGCCGTTCAATTGGATTTGATCAAGAAAAAAGTGAAAGATTCTGGTTTCTCTGTGAGTAAGCTGGTAGCCATTTTTAATTTCGATCAACTGAAGGTAAAGGATGATTTTCATTTTGATTACGCTGGAAGTAAATATCATTTCATGGACGTTCCGGAAAAAACACTGGACGGGCCGGTTCGTTTAACCGTATTGGATAAAGACTTTATTCCGGGCGGCGAATTCAAGAAACGTGCTGCCAACACCACTTTTGAGTGCTATCGCTCAGGGATGATGGGTAAAACGCGTACTTACCACGTAACACTTTAAGATGAAAAGACTGATTTTATTGCTGGGGCTGCTCACAGCAGGCCTCAGCATTTCGGCCCAAGAGCTTTATGTAGCTACCGAACCTGCCAGCAACATGCCAAAAAATGGACTGGCTTTGAGAATTTCGCAGGAGGGCGGATTTCAAAACGGATACCAAAGCCGAACAATTCCAGAGTTGATGTATGGTTTAGATAAAAACCTGATGGTGCATGCCTCGGCTTATCTCTCTAATTTTTTCCAAAATAATTATAAAATGGAGGGCTGGAGCACCTACGCCAAGTATCGTTTTTTGAGTATTGACAGCACAAATAGGCACTTCAGAGGAGCAGTATATGCCAAGTATTCATCTAGTAATAATCCCATTACTTTTCAGGAAATAAATTTAGAGGGGAATAACAGTGGCTGGCAGACCGGGGTAGTATTTACGCAATTATTGCACAAGCTGGCCTTATCTGCATCGGTTAATTATAATAAAGCATTGGATAACCGTGGTGCTCAACTATTTCCTGCAAATTTGGCCGATGAAAGTTTGGGTTATACCTTTTCCGCTGGTTTGTTAACTTATCCGAAGGTTTATCGTGATTATAAACAAACCAATATCAATGTTTATTTGGAGTTTCTTGGGAAATCCAATCTGGGTAGAAACGAAAACTTGATGGATGTGGCACCCGCTGTGCAGTTCATCATCAACAGTAATTTACGCATTGATGTTTCGCAGCGTTTTCAACTTTGGGGTAACATGACCAGAAACGGGAAAAATATGTATTTGGTCCGTTTGGAATACAATCTATATAACGTATTCTAAGGGTTCATGCTATTTCTTTGCTGCGGTGATTTGTGCCAGGTGATGCGCCCCATGCCAGGCATATAAACCCAGCAAATACTTAATATTGAAGGTTTTCTGATGCTCCGGATGAAAATAGGTCCGCTCGAAATCTTCAGGTTTAAGTGTTTTAAGAAATAACACCAGCCGGCGGTGCACTGCATCGATCAAATCGAGCGAAACGCCAATTGGAGCAAATTTAGCATCCTCACATTCAGCCCAATCTGCTTCGGCATAAGGTCTAATGTGGGGATGTTCTTCTGTTACAGCCAATTTAAATCGGATATAAGCGTTGGCATGACTGTCGGCCAAATGGTGTACCACCTGTCTCAGGGTCCAACCTCCCGGCCGGTAGGGCGTGTCGAGTGCTTCATCGCTCAGGCCTGCAACCGCCAATCTTAATTCCGAAGGCAATGAGGCGAGTGCTGATATCCATAACTGATAATGAGATTCATCAGCTTCATCATTAAATTGGAACTTCCCAATCGGATATTTTAATTGCTCGAGTCTTGTTGGGTCCATCATTAAAATAATTTTTTGAGCCATTTCAATAAGCCCATATTGAAGGGCGGATAAACCATTTGATTGAAATCTATTGCCCCCTGGTATAATACAGATCGCTCATGCGAAAAAGCTTTGAATCCGTAAAAACCGTGGCAGCTACCGCTGCCACTCGGACCAATACCTCCAAAAGGTAAATGTGGGTTGCTGATGTGTATCAGCACATCATTAACGGCTGTTCCGCCTGCAGAAGTATGCCTGATGACTTTTTCAGCGGTATCACCATCGGCAAAAACATACAAAGCCAGCGGCTTAGGGCGGGAATTTACCTGCCTGAGTGCTTCGTCCAAATTTTGATAGCTGATGATTGGCAATATAGGTCCAAAAATTTCTTCCTGCATAATGGCACTATTCCACGCCACACCGGTCAGTAAAGTGGGTTCAATGGTTAAGTCGCTCACCTCAAAATTCCCACCAAAACTGAGCAGAGCACCTTGTTTCAAAGTTGTTTCGGTAAGTTGTTTTAATCTTTCAAAATGTTTGCTGCTGATGATTTTCCCGTAAACAGATTTGTCAAGTTGCCCATTTTGTTGGTAGAACTTTTCGATTTTCTGTTGTACCAGCTGAACAAATTTTTCCTGCATACTTTCGGGCAGCAACACATAATCGGGAGCGATACAAGTTTGACCAGCATTTAGAAATTTGCCCCAAACAATTTTTTCGGCAGCCTTCTCCAGTTGTGCTTTATCGGCAATGATCACCGGCGATTTACCCCCAAGTTCGAGGGTTAGGGAGGAGAGGTGCTTAGCCGCGGCCTCCATTACCAATTTACCTACCTGTGTACTTCCAGTATAAAAAATATGATCAAAAGGCAGCGATAATAATTCTTGCGCAATGCTGGCATCGCCCTCAAAACAGGCAATTTCTGAAGGATCGAAGTTTTCTGAAATCAGTTTACAAAGCAAAGTGCTCGTGGCCGAACTTAATTCGGAGGGTTTTAAAATAGCGCAATTACCCGCAGCAATGGCCGAAACCAGTGGTGAGATCAGTAATTGAAAAGGATAATTCCAAGGCGATATAATCAAAGAGACCCCCTTGGGCTCGTAAACAATTTTGTTACGGGTAGACAAGCTGGCCAGAGTAGCCTTCACCTTTTTTGGCTTCATCCAAGAGCTGAGGTTTTTGAGTGCAAAATCTATTTCACCGTAAACGAAATAGACTTCGGTTAATGCCGCCTCAAAAAGCGGTTTCCTCAAATCTGCAGCGAGCGCCTGGTAAATCTCATCCTCATTTGCCTGAATCAAAGATTTCAGCTTCAGCAGTTTTGCTTTCCGCTCTTCGGCAGTACTTAAGCGCAGCTGAATGCTACGTGCTTGCTGCGCTTCAAAAATTTTCTGAATGTGACTGCTCATGATTAGAAATTTAACTGTGGGTGTTTTTTATGAAAATCTGTTGCCTGCTGATAGGCCTGCGCAGCTTGCAATAATTTACCCTCACCAAAAAGCTGACCCATAAATGTGATACTGGCAGGCAAGCCTCTGGAGTTAAAACCGTTTGGTAAAACTACCGAGGGATGGCCACTTAAATTACTTGCCGTTAAATTGGTGCCAAAGCTGGGTGAAATGTAAAGGTCCAAGCCTTTTATTTGCTGATGAATTTGCTGAATTAATAAAGTTCTCACCCGATTGGCATTGATATAAGTTGCAGCAGAGATAAATTGTGCGCCTCTAAACGTGTTGGGCCAGGCATTTTTATTTTGCATCACCAGTAAATCGTCTTTACTACTTATGACCAAGTCTTGGAATGCAGCACCACCCTCTGCAGAAAGGATAATCACTAAATCATTATAAGGCATTTGTGGCAATTGGATAGGAACCAGCTCAGCGCCTAATTCTTTGAGTTTCACTAATGTGAGTGAGTCATTTAGCCGGTTCGGGTATTTTCTTTGAAAATCTTTCTCCAGATAACCCACCCGTACACCTTTTAGCGTTTTGGATCCATCGTACTTGAAAGGCGCATTGATTACGCTCAAATCCTGACCATCGCTGCCATAAATTTCCTGAAAAACCAGGGCGCAATCTTCCACTGTACGGGCAATGGGTCCCAGTTTGTCCATGCTCCAGCTCAGCGCCATGGCACCATGCTTAGAAATGCGACCGAAACTTGGTCGTAAACCACTCACCCCACACTCTGTAGAAGGAGAAACTATTGAACCCAAGGTTTCAGAACCGATGGCAAATGGCAAACAGCCTGCAGAAACTGCAGAAGCAGAGCCTGCAGAAGATCCGCTGGAACCTCTTTTCAAATCCCAGGGGTTGCGGGTTTTTCCACCAAACCAAACATCGCCCATGGCCAGTTCACCTAAAGTTAATTTGGCAATCATTACGGCTCCCGCAGCTTCGAGGCGTTTCACTACGGTGGCATCTGTCGCAATGACCTGATATTTGTAAGGTACCGAACCCCAGGTGGTTTTATAATCTTTAGTTGATAACAAATCTTTTACTCCAAAAGGAATGCCATGCAGCACCCCGCGGTATTTCCCTGCTTTAATTTCTGCATCGGCAAGAGCGGCCTGTTTTATAGCACGTTCTTCGGTAAAGCTCACCACATTGAACAGCTTGGAATTGTATTTCTTTAAACGTTCTATGAAAAAATTAGTCAGCTCAACTGAGCTGATTTTTCGATTCTTAATTAAATCGGCTAACTCACGAACACTATAAAATGCCAATTCATCCCGGTTAGCTGGCAGAGAAACCTTGTTAAGCGGGCCGAGCTTGAACCCACTGGCCTGATCGGGATATTGATATCCAACCGGAATGGGATTGAAATTCAAAGCTGGTGCAACAGAATTGTCTAATGCTACTTTTCTGATGGCTATTGTACTTTTTCTTAGATCTTCCAATTCGGTGATCATTGAATCAGACTCTGCATCGGTAAAGCTCAAACCCAAAATTTTAGAGGCCTCACCGATCATACCAATGGTGATGGATTGTTCGTCAGCTTTGGTACCCATTAGTGCACCGGCCAAGAAACAAGAAAGGCAAACAATGACTCCGTAAAGTGTATTTCTAAAATTAATTTTCATCTTGGTATGTTTGGTTAAGACCTAAATTAATCAAAGAAAGCTTAAATTCACTTACAATTACATGGTCTATGAAAATTTTACTGTTTTTATTAAGCTTTAGCCTGATCTGTTTTTATCCGAGTTTTGCTCAGCAAATCAAAACAGATGTATTGGTGTATGGTAATGGGCCCGGTGCCGTAGCTGCTGCCATACAATCTGCCAGGTCGGGGGTAAAAACCACCTTGGTATTCAATAAAATTTCTTGGACTGGACAAAAATCTTTGGCAATTCATCCCTCATTATCCTATGGAATTTGGGCAGAGTTTGCTAAAAATTATTCGATTAAAACAGAAAATAAAGAGCAAAATCCTAAATTTTTTAAGATAGATGGAGAAAAGGGGGAGGCGGTTTTAAAGTCGATGGCCGACACGGTGAAGCGTTTAACTTTGATCCCTTCGTCAAAAATAAGTAGCATTAAAGCGGCGGGCAAAGGCTGGGAATTTAGACTGGCCGATGGCAAGAAAATTAAAAGTAAAATATTACTCGATGCCACATCGGAACACCTGGCACTTCAAATGCTGGAGGTGGCCTCTCCCGCCGGCGAAAGTATCAGCACCCAAGCAAATAACGAATTATTCCGCACCAGTGTGGCCGCAATAGACACCTTTAAGATTTTACCCATCAACGCATTAATTCCTGAAAAAACGGCGTACCTGGTGGCCCTGCCAAAACTTCTTGAGGATGAAATAGCAAAGGTGCATGCCGGACAAGCTGCGGGAGCAACAGCAGCCTTTTGTGCTTTTTTTAATACCAGCACCGAAAAATTAGATGTCAGGACGATACAAAGTGAATTGCTCACCTATCGGTCCTCTTTGGTTCCTTTAGCAGATATCTTACCTGGCGATTCAAGTTTCATCAAGATACAACATCAGGCTGTGAGTGGTATCCTAAACAAGGGATTTGTCTATCAAAATGATGGGATTTATTTTCAAACCAAGGGAACGCTGAGCACCGAAGATTTGAAGTCGCCCATGAAAGGATTTTACAGCCGAAGCCAGATTTGGTTTGATGATCATCACTCCGAGAAAATGAGTATACGAGAAGGAATTGACCTGTTGATGTATACCGCTACCCGTGGAGAAGAACTGAGACGGGAAATTGAACGTGGATGGAAAACCAATCTCGGTCTTTCATCAGCATATGAGGCCTCAAGGCCATTAAACCGTAAGGAATTTGCTATTTTACTCGACACTTACCTGCAGCCTTTTAGTGTGAAGGTAAACTTGTTAGGACAATTATTAAACTAAGATGAACCCTTACGCTAAAAAAAGGTTTTCCAAATTTTTGTTGCTCACTTTTGCGTTGATCATAGCGGGCACCTCGCTTTGGTACACCAATTATTTAGTGAAAAAGATCTCTGCAGCAGAGCGGACCCGGGCCGAGGTTTGGGCGCTCAGCAACAAAAAAATCTTGGAGATTGCCGATGTAAATGACGAATTCATCACATTTATTTATTCCGTAAGAGATAGCCTGGAAGTACCGGCCATTGTTACCGACAGTAAGGGAAAAATCATTTTTTGGAAGGGATTAGATAATACCAAGACTAATATTAAGCTGGAGGCTGAACAAAAAGATGCTAAGGGAATCAGGCAAAAAAATTACGACCCGGCTTATTTTGAGCGAGAGTTAGCCCAAATGAAAGATCAACACGATCCCATACAGATCAACATTTCTTCATTTGGCATGAAGGACGAGCAATTTGTTTATTACAAAGATTCCATCCTATTAAGCAGACTCCGAATTTTCCCCTACTTACAGTTATCACTGATCACCATTTTCCTTTTATTCGCCTATTTCGTTTTCAACACAGCCAGAAAATCGGAACAAAACCAAGTATGGGTGGGATTGGCAAAAGAAACGGCCCATCAGCTTGGTACCCCTATTTCTTCATTAATGGCCTGGATGGAATTATTGAAATCGCGATTTAAAACCAATGAAGACAAATCCTTGATCATTGAAATGGAGAACGATATGAAACGTTTGGAAATTATTGCTGAACGTTTCTCCAAAATCGGATCGAAACCCATTTTAGAAAATCAGGTAGTATTTAAAGTGGTTAATGATTTTGTGAATTATTTCAAGGTGAGAAGTAGTGATAAAATCAAGTTTGAGGTTTCGGGCGATCGGCAAGTAGAAGCCCTCATCAATCCTCCATTATTCGATTGGGTATTGGAGAATCTATTAAAAAACGCCATTAATGCGGTTGAAGGAAGTGGAGAAATTCTTGTCAAGATTTCAGAAAACCTCGTTAAGGAACAGGTCTACATCGATGTGAAAGACAATGGCAAGGGGATTCCGAGAAATAAATTTGAAACCATTTTTCAACCCGGCTATACCACCCGCAAACGGGGTTGGGGTTTGGGCCTGTCACTCACCCGTAGAATAATTGAAAATTATCACAAAGGAAGTGTTTTTGTGAAGGAGTCTGAATCCGGAAAAGGTAGTACCTTTCGTATCATTTTAAAAAGCAGTTTAAACTATGAACCGACCAACAGCTGAAGAATTTAACCCTTACTACACTAATTACATTGCCGCAGTTGCAGATGATGTATTAGCAGAACTACATGATCAGGCCAGCAGTTTTCCTGAGTTTATACTGCAAATTCCGGAAGAAAAAGGAGATTACGCTTATGGGCCCAACAAATGGACCATTAAAGAACTGATCGGACATGTAATTGACACCGAGCGGGTGATGGCTTTCAGGGCGCTGCATTTCGGCCGCAACGATGTGCAAGAGTTACCGGGATTTGACGAGAATGATTATGTGAAATATGCTTGTTACGAGCAGCGTAGCCTAAAAAGTTTGGCAGAAGAATTTGGTCTGCTCAGAAAGGCAAACCTATTTCTATTCGAATCATTTTCCGAAAAAGAGTTGAACCAAATCGGTATTGCCAATGGCAACCCAATATCGGTAAAGGCATTGCTCTTTATCATGGCCGGGCATGTAATCCACCACCAGCGTATTCTAAAAGAGCGTTATCTATAAATCTATTTCCTGAAAAAGGCAATCAAACGGTAAACCGGCCGGGCTAACCAAATAAAAGGTACTAAACTAAATAGGTGGCCTAAAAAAGAAGACCAATGGTCGGCATGGCTCCAGATTTCCAATACGGCATCTGCCCCTTTTAGTATTTTACCCGTTCTGGTAACGATGTGGATTTCGCGTTCACATGCTTCGGGAGTAATTTGAGGAAATTGTGTAAGTAGGGATTGATTTTGGTAAGGCTCCAGCCTGAACTGTTTTTTACCATCAATGCGGCTCAGCCAGCCACTAACCCCCACACACATTTTGCATGAGCCATCGTAAAAGACAATTATCTGATTCATATCCAGGATACACAAAGATACAAAGCTTAAGTTCTGAAAGGGATGTTTAACTTTGTTTATGATCCAGATACAATCCTTTGTTTGTAACCCTTATCAGGAAAACACCTACGTACTTTTCGATGAAACGAAAGCGTGTGTGATCATCGACCCGGGAGTGTATACATCTGCCGAGCAAAATGAACTGAGCAGCTTTATTAAATCGAATGAACTGAAGCCGGTAAAATTACTCAACACCCATTGCCACATCGACCATGTACTTGGCAATAAATATGTTGCAAGTACATATAATTTGTTGCCCGAATTTCATTCGCTTGAACAAGAGGTTTTAAATGCCATCCCAGCTTATGCCCCACAAATGGGCATCAGATATGAGCTTTCACCCTTGGCTGCAAATTACCTGGAAGAAGGCGAGACCGTCCAATTTGGAAATAGCGTGCTAGATATCATTTTCGCACCGGGTCACTCGCCTGGCCATCTTTGTTTTTACGCTGCTGAACAAAATTTCCTGATAGGTGGCGATGTTTTGTTTTACAGAAGTATTGGCCGAACCGATCTTCCGGGTGGAAACCACCAGCAGTTGCTGGAAAGCATCCGGACAAAACTTTTCAAGTTGCCTGCCGATTGCAGCGTTTATCCGGGTCACGGACCAAAAACCAGCATCGCATTTGAACAGCTTCATAATCCATTTCTAAGCTAAACTCGTTTGAACACCTCGCTATATATCGCCAAAAGGTACCTGTTCTCCAAGAAATCGATCAATGCCATCCACGTGATTTCCGGCATCTCCATGCTGGGCATTACCGTTGGGAGTGCCGCTTTGATCATCATTCTTTCGGTGTTCAATGGTTTTGAAGATCTGATCTTGTCGATGTATAACCAACTAAACCCTGAGATCAAGATCACTGCTGCCGAAGGCAAATTTTTCGATGCCCGTTCAGCAACTTTCAAGCAAATTCAAAATGATCCAAGAGTACTGAATTACAGTGAAGTGTTGGAAGAAAAAGCACTTGTTCGTTATAACAGTAGGCAATTTATCGGGAGAATAAAAGGTGTGGACGCCCAATTCGGAAAGGGGAAATCATTGGATAGCACTTTAAGAGAAGGTGATTTTTATTTGGGAGAGGATTTACTCCCAAGGGCAGTCATTGGATCGGCGGTGCAGGCCTATTTATCAGTAAACCTGGAGGATCAGGAAGAAGGTTTGGCCATTTACTCGCCCCGCAAAGAGGTGAACAACAGCTTAAACCCTGCCGATGAATTTGTAATGCAGTACAGCTTTCCTTCGGGCGTTTTCAAAACTCAACAAGAATTCGACGATCTGGTAGTGGTACCCATTAGTTTTACCCGCTCCTTACTGGGTGAAGAAAACGGTGTTTCGGCTCTCGAAATAGACCTGAAACCGGGCACAAACCTTCCCTCTTTTCAGAAAGAATTAGAGGCAATACTTGGGAACGGTTTCAGCGTAAAAAATCGCATTCAGCAAAATCAGCTTCTCTATAAAGTACTAAACTCCGAAAAATGGGCCATCTTCATCATCCTGACTTTTGTGCTGATTGTTGCAATTTTCAACATCATCGGTTCTTTAACCATGTTGGTCATCGATAAGAAAAAAGATATCGCCATTTTGAGCAGCATGGGTGCTGGTAAGTCGCTCATCAGAAATGTTTTCTTAATTGAAGGCATGATGATCTCTTTAACCGGCTGCCTTTTAGGAATGCTGATCGGATTAGCTTTCTGCATACTTCAGCAGCAATACGGATTCATCAAAATGCAGATGAGCGATAACAGTTTACTCGATGCGTATCCGGTGAGTCTAAAAATTGATGATTTCTTATTGGTGTTTGCGACAGTTTTTGCCGTTTCGCTGATTGCCTCAGCCATTTCATCAAGAATCAGTGTTAGAAGTCTGGAAACACTGAAAGAAAACTTATAATCAGGAAATAAACAAGTTTTGTTGCGGTTCCGGAATCACGCCTGATTTAAATCCGTAATCGAACATGGTTTGAATGGCCAATTTTCCCTGACTGCCCAGATCTAAGCTAAAATCGTTCACATAAAGTTGAATATGCTGATACATTACTTCTTCGCTCATTTCCTGAGCATGTAAATGTATGAACTCGAAGCCCGAAGCCGGATGGGCCTGGGCATAAGCTAAACTTTTCTGTATGAGGGCACTCACTTGCTGTTGAAGTTTGTGGGGCATGTTCCGTTTCATCACAATTCCGCCCAAAGGGATGGGCATTCCGGTTAATTCTTCCCAATAGGCACCCAGGTCGATAACCTTGTGAAGACCTTTTTGTTGGTAAGTAAATCTGTTTTCATGGATAATCAAACCCAGGTCCACTTGTCGATCGATGAGCGCCTGCTCAATCTCAGAAAAAACCATCGGCTGCTTTTGCAGGTGTTCGGGAAGTGCAATTCCCAGCAAAAAATTGGCCGTAGTGTTCACTCCCGGAATCGCAATACTTAATGAGGGCTGTTTTTTGACATCGGCTAAGCTGTGTGCTTCATTAGCAGCAATTAAGAGTGGTCCCACTCCAAAACCAAGTGCGCTGCCTGCATCCAATAAAACATAGTTTTCAAGTACTTTGGCATAGGCATGAAAACTCAATTTGGTAATGTCCAGCTCCGCACGAAAAGCCTTTTGGTTGAGGGTTTCCACATCTTCAAAAAATACCTCAAACTCGAGCCCTTCGGTATCTATTTTATGATGAATAAGTGCATCGAAAATAAAAGTATCGTTTGGGCAGGGTGAAAAACCAAGACTTAATTTCATGCTAAATCTTTCATAAAGGTGCACAAGAATTGGTTCAGCTGCTCAATAGCTAAAGGAATATTCCATTGATCGCGGTTGCGGCGTTCCACAAAATTTGAAACAGCTCTGATTTGGATGCTAGGTAAACTAAATTGCCCACAGGCGTAAAAAAACGCTGATCCTTCCATACTTTCCAGCTGCGGGTTTAAGCTGGACGCAGTAGCGGCAATGCTCTTTTCATTTCCATGAACCTTATTCACAGTGATGGCTCGAGCTTTTAAGAGGCGATCTAAGGAAGAAGATTTAAAATTCGGATCAATTGGATTATACTGGTTCCGTGCTAATCCCAGATCATTCATGCTGATGAATTGATCCCCATCCTCTACCCCGAAATCAGCAAAGGTATCGTCAGTAACGTGTAAAACTTGTCCGAGGGTAAAATGACGATCAAAGCTGCCAGCAATACCGGCATTAATGGCCAAATCATACTGGTGATTACTTAGTTCCTTAGCCATTGCGAAGGTGGTAGCAAACATACCAACGCCGCTAATGAGGCATTTGACCTTTAATCGACCTAAATTGAAGCCAGCCTCAGCAGGGTCTTTGGCAAATTCTTTCAGTAAGGGTTCTACTTCAGATTTGGTAGCTGCAACCAGTAGGATATTCATATTCAAAGGTACGCATTAGCTGTAATTTGCCATGCTTAGGAGAGTTTAACTTATATTTGTAAGCTAATTTGATGTTGAAATGATTTATATCACCCGTAGAGAACGATTTAATGCAGCCCATAAGCTTTTCAGAGAGGATTGGAGTGCTGATAAAAACAAGGAAACTTTTGGAAAATGTGCTAACCCTAACTGGCATGGGCACAATTATGAATTATTTGTCACCATTAAGGGAGAAATCAATCCAGAAACAGGATTTGTAATCGATCTGAAAGAATTAAAAAGCATCATTTTAGAAGAAGTGATTGATAAGCTGGATCATAAAAACATCAACCTCGATGTGGATTTTATGAAAAACAAATTGGCATCTACCGAAATACTGGCTGTTGCTATTTGGGATCAGCTTCACCAGCCCATCGCAAAACATGGTGCTCAGCTGCATGCTATTAAGCTTTACGAAACTGAAAATAATTTTGTCGAATATTTCGGCTAAAAAACCCTAAAACCCTCCAAATGGAACCCATTCAACACCTTCATTTAGATGAAGAAAATGAAACTGTCGGCTATATGAAAGTTGATCGTTATAATGAAGAAAAAATACAGCGAATTGCTAAGCACTATGCTGAAATTCTTCCTGAGCTGGGTGAAGATCCAACGAGGGAGGGATTGCTTAAAACCCCGGAAAGGGTTGCAAAAGCGCTACAATATTTGACACATGGTTACGATGTAAAACCTGATGAGATTTTGAAAAGTGCCATGTTTAAAGAAGAGTATAGTCAAATGGTAGTAGTTAAAGACATTGAGGTGTTCTCTATGTGTGAGCACCACTTGCTGCCTTTTTTTGGGAAGGCACACATTGCCTATATTCCGAATGGACATATCGTAGGTTTGAGTAAAATTCCAAGAGTGGTAGATGCTTTTGCACGTCGTTTACAGGTACAAGAAAGATTAACCAACGAAATCAGGGATTGTATTCAGGATACTTTAGATCCGGCAGGGGTAGCGGTGGTGATTGAGTGTAAGCATTTATGCATGTCGATGCGTGGGGTACAAAAGCAAAATTCAGTAACCACTACTTCTGCTTTTACCGGTGAATTTGTAAACGACAGGACTAGGGCGGAGTTTTTAAAATTAATTAGTAGTAGCTTAGATTAGTATTGATATGAAGGCATACGTTTTTCCGGGACAGGGTGCGCAATTTGTTGGAATGGGGAAAGAGCTTTATGAACAATCTTCAGAAGCCAAATCATTATTTGAAAAGGCCAATGAAATATTAGGTTTCCGCATCACCGATATTATGTTTGAGGGAACGGATGAGGATTTAAAACAAACCAATGTAACCCAGCCTGCTATTTTCTTACACTCGGTTATCCTAGCAAAAGTATTGGGGAATGAGTTTAAACCCGATATGGTGGCCGGACACAGCCTTGGAGAATTTTCGGCCCTTGTAGCAGCAGGCGCATTGTCTTTTGAAGATGGCTTACGTTTAGTTGCTGCACGTGCCAATGCCATGCAAAAAGCCTGTGAAAAACAAGCCTCAACCATGGCTGCCATTTTGGGCTTAGACGACCAGGTGGTAGAAGAGATTTGTGCCCAGGTTAAAGAAGTGGTGGTACCCGCCAACTATAATTGTCCTGGCCAGTTGGTTATTTCGGGCAGCATAGCCGGTATTGATCAGGCGTGTGAATTGTTAAGCCAAGCCGGCGCCAAAAGAGCGTTGAAATTAAATGTGGGTGGCGCCTTCCACTCTCCTTTAATGGAATCGGCCCGTGCCGAATTACAAAGCGCTATCGAGTCAACCAATATCAGCTCGCCCATTTGCCCTATTTATCAAAACATTGATGCCCTGCCTTATACCGATCCGGCCACCATCAAAACCAATTTAATTGCACAACTCACTGGCGCTGTACGCTGGACCCAAACCGTACAAAACATGTTAGCTAACGGCGCTACTTCGTTTACCGAAGTAGGACCGGGTACCGTATTACAAGGCTTGGTGAAAAAGGTAGACCGCTCGGTAGAAACCTTCAGCGCTACAGTTTCTTAAATCGTCTTCACAAAGCATCCGTGCTTGATGGGAGTTGAATATTTCGGCGAGATATTTTTTTCTAATATCCTTCGTTATAGATATTCGGCTCCTCTGTGAATGAATTTATTTTTTTACGTTCAACATAACTGGTTGGTTTTAATCGGAATTTCATCCGCCATATTCCTGATAGTTTTTCTTCTCTTCAAACTTTTAACCCCTAAAAAATTGGGCAGCCCTGCTGAGCCGATAAATCGTCATACTGCTGAATGGAAAAACAAGATGGAGCTGATAAGACTTATAGAAGAGTACCAAAAAAGTATCAGCAACTTGAAAGAGAATACCCGTAAATTAGCACAAGTGGAAAGAGAGACCGCCTGGAGAGAAATGGCCAAAATGGTTGCACATGAAATCAAAAATCCACTTACGCCTCTTAAACTGGGGATACAACTCTTAAAAAAATCATGGGAGGCCAAAGACCCAGATTTTGACGAGAAATTTGTGCGATTTACCGATTCGTTTATTGAGCAGGTAGAAATCATCTCCAATATCGTATCTGAGTTTTCCAATTTTGCTAAAATGCCAGAGATGGTTTTAGAACCGATTGATCTGAATGAATTACTCAAAAAACTGACAGCCATTTATATGAGTGCTAATGATATAAAAATCAGCTATGAAACAATTGAAGAAGATCCGGTTTGGATAAAGGCTGATCAGAATTTTTTGATCAGATCTTTCAATAATTTGATCAACAACGCAATTGAAGCCATCCAAGAACCCAGTTCTGGAGAAATAGTGTTCCGCCTAAATCGAGATGAGCATTGGGCCCATATAGATATTCAAGACAATGGCTGTGGGATTCCCGATGAATTTATAGCACAAATCTTTGTTCCGGGCTTTACCATTAAAACATCTGGCAGCGGCCTGGGGCTGACTTTTGTGAAACAAAGCTTACTCAGCATAGGCGGTACCATACATTTCGAAAACACCAGCGGAAAGGGGGCAAATTTTCACATCAGCATCCCCATTCTGCAAATTTGAGGAACTATTTCAGTGTCACTTTTCCCGATCCAATTACAAAACCATCGGCATAAAGCACAATATCATAAACCCCTTTACTAAATGCTCCTTTATTGGCCCAAATAATGGTGTTTATTTTATTGCTATCGTTCACAAAATCAATCGCCGATTTGTAAGAGTATGGAAGTTCTTCACCACTAATGAGAGACATGTTACCGGTTTCGGTCAAAATCAGGTTTCCGTTTGGATCCATAATCCTTAAATAAACCGTATGTAAACCGCGTTCTGCAAAATCATTTTGCTGCAGTTTGAAACTGATTTTGAGTTGCTGAGCGGTGGCTGCACGGCTGGTGTTGCTGGCTCTGCCGTTAGACCTGATCTTGATCGGATTGATCTTAAGGTAAGCTATTTTTAGCGCAGCAGCCGTTCTCACTTTCTTATCTAATTCTTTATTTTGCTGCTCCAGATTGGTTGCTCTTTCGTTCTCGGTCCGATAAGCAGTCTGCAAACTGTCTCTTTGTACAATTAAACCTGAGTTCTGTTTCTTTAATTCTTCAATTTCTGCTAAATACTTGTTTACGAAATCGCGAAGTTCTTTTACTTCTTGTTGAGCAGCTGTCAGTTCTCGTTTGGTTAACTCATTTTGACGAAGAGCTTCTCTTAATTCATTGATTTTTTGACGTGCCTCTTCTTGTTTTTGCTGCAGCTGCTCATTTAATAAAGTATAATCATTGTTCACTTTATCCAGCTCCGCCTCCACTTTATCCAACTCCTTTTGCATAAGTGCTTTCTCATCACCTAATTGTACCACCTGCTCCTGGGCGTTTTTATTTCTGAAGAAAAGGATGGCGTTGGTGGTAAATAATGCAAGTACCACAATCAGCAACAAATAAATTTTATTGTTGTCTTTCTTAACTGATTGGGTTGTTTCTTGAGTTTCCATAATACTTTATTCAAAGTGTGTTTTATTGATTTTTTGCCTCATCTACATAGTTCAATCTCAAATCAGATAGAAATTGATCTAACAAACGACTGAGGTCTGCACTTAGGTTCCCCTGGGTTTTTTGTTTTATCATTTCCAGCATTTCAATACTTTCTTTGGCGTGTTCGAGGTTTTTTTCTGTTTTCTGCGTAACCGGGTTCATTAGTTTTCCCAGTCCCTGCATTCCTGAAGTATGAAAAAGATAAAGCAATGAAGCAAAAAGCTGATCGTTCTTATCCATGATTAATTAACGCTTTTATAACGTGTTATGAATTAGATTATTGTTTAAACAGGATGCAAATATAAAATAAATGTGACAACCCTCATTTTCTGTATATATGGCAGAACTTTCTAAAAAGTGAATACACCAATACGGCAATTATTATATTTGAGAATTGATGTCCACCATGTATAAGTTTTTCCTCCTCAGCCTTACTTGTCTGTTATCATTACAAACCGCTTTCAGTCAGGCAAAAACTCAACTCACACCCAAAAGGGAATTTCGGGGTGCCTGGGTAGCCACCGTGTCTAATATTGATTGGCCTTCTAAGCCAGGCTTGAGTACAGAGGAGCAAAAGAAAGAGCTGATCGGTATTCTAGATCATCATCAACAAAGTGGTTTAAATGCCATTATGCTGCAAATTCGACCGGCAGCCGATGCGTTTTATGGACAGGGTAAAGAATTATGGAGTAGATTCCTGACCGGCGTCCAAGGGAAAGCACCCCAACCTTATTACGATCCGCTGGCCTTTGCCATTGAAGAAACTCATAAAAGAGGAATGGAGCTACACGCTTGGTTCAACCCTTATCGGGCAACCTTCAATTTGATCGATTCGCATACGAGTGCCAATCACATCAGCAAACAAAAACCGGAGTGGTTTTTTACTTATGGAGGAAAAAAATTGTTTAATCCGGGATTACCAGAAGTGCGGCAGTACATCATCTCGGTGATCATGGATGTGGTGAAGAATTATGACATTGATGGCGTTCATTTCGACGATTATTTTTATCCTTACCCGGCAGATGGCCAAGTAATTGGCGATAATCAGGCTTATCAGCTTTATGGGGCTGGACTAAAATCGGTAGACGATTGGCGCAGGCAAAATGTCGATACCCTGATCCGGAGTGTTGCCGACAGTATTAAAAAAGTTAAATCTTACATCAAATTCGGTATCAGTCCTTTCGGGATTTGGAGAAACCGCTCGCAAGATCCGGAGGGCTCCCTGAGCAACGGACTGGATGGTTATAGCAAACTATACGCCGATGCCCGAAAATGGGTGAAAAATGGATGGGTAGATTACATCAATCCACAAATTTATTTTCCATTCAACTACCAAGCCGCAGCTTATGAAAAATTGGTGGATTGGTGGGCTCAGAACAGTTTTGGCAAGCATTTGTACATTGGTATTGGTGCATACCGGGCCACAGAGAGCCGTAGCGGATGGCAAAACAAAAATCAGATCCCGAACCAAATCCGCTATCTAAGGGAAAATTCAAAAGTTCAGGGTAGTGTTTTTTTTAGCTCCAAATCTCTAAGAGATAACCTGGCGGGCTTGAACGATTCTTTGAAAAACGACTTTTTCAAATCACCAGCCCTTCCTCCATCTATGACTTGGTTAGATGCCATTGCTCCTCAACATCCGCTCCTGGTAGAAGTTCAATTATTTCAGCAGGCGGTACAATTGAAATGGGAATCGCCACCACAAGCAAAAGATGGGGAAACTGCATCTGGTTATGTCATTTACCGTTTTAATGAAGGCGAAAAGTTAGACATCGAAAACCCAAGGAATATTTTAAAAATCACCTTCGACCCTACGATGAATAGCTTTACCGACCATTCGGTGAAACCAGGAGCTCGGTATACGTATATGATTACCGCTTTAGACCGGGTGAGAAATGAAAGCGAACCATCTAACAGGGTTGGGATTAAAGCTTATTAGCTATTCATTACTGAGCCGGCATTGATGTCAATACTTTGTCCGGTAATGGATTCTTGCTCCAATAAATAAGCCACAAGATCAGCAATTTCACCAGGTTCGCTCATTTTGCGAAGCGGCACACTCTGCATAGCGATCTCATAAAAATCGGCTTTTTTCATTCCCAAACCATCGGCAATACCTTGTAAACCCTGCTGAGCCATGTCAGTATTTACCCAACCTGGGCAAATGGCATTTACCAAAATATTTTCGGGCGCATATTGAACTGCCCATGAACGCATTAAACCCAATAGACCAGCCTTACTGGCACAATAAGCGCTATAATTGGCCACTCCTAAGCGGGCTAATACTGAAGAAGTAATGATGATTTGTTTGTATTTGGTTTGTGCTAAACGCAGATTAGGCAAAAAACTATTCACCAGATTATAGGTGCCCGTCAGGTTGGTGGCAATAATTTCTTCCCAGCGGTCTTCTTTGCCCCAATAATTTTCTCCACCAATGCCTGCATTGGCCACCAAGCCGTGGATGACTTCGTTTGATAAAAGTGCTGCGACCCTGGCTAGTTCATCTATTGATCGAATGTCGGCTGCAAAAATATGGTGTTTGCCGGGCAGAGAAACCGCCACCTGCTGTAGTTTTTCTAAGTTTCTACCCAATAAAATGCAGGTATCGCCATTGGCGGCTAATTTTCGTGCCATGGCCATACCGATGCCGCTTCCGGCCCCACTGATCAAATAGGTCTTGTTCATGTTGAAATAAGTAAAGGCCTAAATTAACCAATTTCATCATTTGATTTTAGCTAACTCCGCCTTTAAAACAAGATCGATGTGACGTTGGGTGCTGGTAGTTAAAAATTTAACCAGTCCTTTGCGATCGAGTACCATTGACACCGGGGTTTGCATGATTCCTAGGTCTTGCATGACGAATGAAAAACTGTTAGGAATGATCTCATAAGCCAATGGATATTTTTTTAGGAATTCTCTGATTAGCACGGCATCTTCAAAAGTAATGGCCCAGAATTGTGCCTGGTCTTTTTGGCTTTGAGCAAACTGATGTAGCCTACTCAGCTGACTCAAGCTACCATAATCGTTTTTGCTAAAAAAGAACAAAACTGTCCTTTTACCCAAGAGGTTTTTATTGTTGAGCTTTTTACCGCTTAATCCCTCCAGAGCGAATGCCGGTAGTGGTTTATTCAATAGTTTACTCTTGAGCACCTGTGTTTCTTCTTCGCGTAAATCTTTGATCAACTTCAGTTCATTTGCCGTAGGGGCACTTACCTGTACCACCATGGGTGATTCGTCATTTAAAAATTCAACTATTAAAAAGCCATTGTATTGCTTATCCAAAGCGTCTACCTGCGCTTGGGTCATGGTTTTACCATTCTTGTCTTTGTAGATAAACATTTGCTGTGCGGTTAATTCTGCAGGTATGGCAATCCACAAAAAAATCAATGTCTTCATTAAACTGCCCATCACTCTGTTTTTATATTATTAACAGTTTTTTTCGGAAATTATTGCCACAAAAAAAGCCCCGATTTGTTCGGGGCTTTTCTTTTTTTAGTGAAGCATTATTTTTTTTCTGGCTCCAACACCAAGCGGATGAAATTGGCTCCGTTCAGGTATTGGTTAGCAGCAGCTTTCAATCCTTCTGGATTGAGTTTTTTCAATGATTCCAAATAAGTCAACACCATTTTAGGGTCTTCGTTATTTTGGTATTGCTGGCTCAGATAACCCAACCAGTAGGTGTTTTCTTTCATCTGAACTTCTGTTGAGCGACGCTCTTCGGCAATAAATTTCTCCAAATCTACCGCCTGCGGGCCACTCTGTTTGATCTTATTAATCTCATCCATAGAAGCTGCAATTAATTTCTCCACGTTTTCCGGGCCACAACCAAATGCAATGGCATAAGTATAACGTGGCGTTGGATATTTGCTGTAGTTTACAAAAGCACCCGGACTGTAAACACCACCTTCTGCTTCGCGTAAACGCTCAATTAACTTGATTTGTAAAATCTCTCCTAAGGCCTCTAATTGATTAACATTCTCCAAGCTATAGTCAAAATCGCCACTTAATACCAAACGTACGGTCGATTTAGGCTCGGTGCCTTTGTAAACCGTTTTTTGAATCTTTCCGGCCGGGATATTAATGCCCAGATCTTTGGCTTCTTCTTTACGGCCTGCCGCTGGCAGTCCGCCCAGGTATTGCGCCAATAGTGGTTTGATTTTTTCTACATCAAAGCTGCCCACAAACACAAAAGTAAAATCACCGGCGTCTGCAAAGCGCTCTTTGTAAATCTCAAATGCACGATCTAAATTAATTTGCTCAACCTTAGCCAGGCTTGGTCCGGTACGGCGATAATTGTAATTACCCAGCACAGCTGACACGGTATCGGCAAAAACACTGTTCGGGTCATTCTCCCGATTTTCTAATCCGCCTTTTTGTTGGGTGATGAAGCCTTTAAAGATTTCAGCATCTTTTCGGGGCTGCGTAAAGTACAGATAGTTGAGCTGTAAAGCGGTTTCTAAATCTTTTGGAGAAGTAAATCCAGATATGCCTTCACTACGCTCTGCGATGTAAGGTGAGACAGAAACCTTTTTACCATTCAATAATTTAGGCAGTTGAAGGGCATTAAACTCGCCAAGACCGCTGCTGCGTACAATACTGGCCGCATTGCTGGCCGATTGGTAGTCAGCATCGCTGTAAAGTGAAGTACCCCCGGGGCTATAAGCAGAGAAACTGATTTCATCGTTCTTAAACTCGGTAGGTTTTAAAATTGCTTTAACCCCATTGCTAAATGTGATTTCGGTTACTCCCAGTTCAACAATTTTATTTTCCGACGTAATGGTACCGGCTTTTGGTTTAGCTGCCAATAATGGCTTATCAGAAACCTGATCAACATAGGCCTGAATATCAGATTTAGCTACGCTTTCAACCCAAGCATTCACCGTTGCTTCCGCAGGTAATTTGTCTTTATCTTTCTCCGGACCCATCAAAATGATATCGCGGTTGGTATCGGCAATTAATTGTTTAGCCAATGCATTCACTTCATTTAAACTGATGCCTGGAACCTGTGTGCTGGCCAGCTTGTATTCATAATCGATACCTGGGGCTGCCTCTGCTTTCAAGAAATGTCTTAAATATTCGTTCACAAATGCATCTGAAGAAGTTTTATCTTTTTCTTTAAGCGCCGACTCCATTTGAATCAAATAAGACTGTTTTGCACGTGCCAACTCAGACTCGGTAAAACCAAACTTCTTGATACGCTCAGCTTCAGTAAAGGCAGCCTTGAAACCTTTTTCCAATTCACCGGGTTTGGCTACCAAGAACAAGTTGAAAGCATCCAGTCCGGCAAGGAAACCAGAGACGCTGGCACCTGCCTGCAGGAAAGGAGGATTTGCTTGTTTGGTCAGTTCGCTAAAACGAGATTGCATCATGCGGTTAAACAAAGAACGCATAGTACTGGTACGGTAATCGACATCAGAACGGATGATACTTTCCGGATGCTTAATGATCACTTGGGTAACTGTTACCGGAAATTCTTTATCTGTAACCGTGATGAATTGATTTTTACCAGTAAGCGGAATGCTGTAATTGGTTCTCTTGCGAGCTTTTACCGGTTTCTTTAGATCTGAAAATTTAGTTTTGATGAGCTCTTCCACTTGAGCCACATCAATATCACCCACCACGATTAATGCCTGCAGATCTGGGCGGTACCAGTCGGCATAAAACTGTTTGATGGTTTCTGGTTTAAAATTTTTCAATACTTCTTCCGTACCAATTGGCAATCGGTCAGAGTACCTCGAATTGTTAAAAAGCATGGGTAAATATTGCTGCTGCATACGCTGAGCAGCACCTTTACCTAAACGTTTTTCTTCAATTACCACACCTCGTTCTTTCTCAATCTCTTCTACATCAAGCGTTGCATCCTGCGCCCAGTCACGCATAATTTGCATACCGTTTTTGAAAACCTCCGGATCGTCGGTAGGGATAGGCAATTGATAAACGGTTTCATCGAAACTGGTATAGGCATTTAAATCGGCTCCAAAACGAACGCCCGCCTTTTGTAAATAATTAACCAAGGCGTTTTTGGGATAATTTTTTGTGCCGTTAAAACTCATGTGTTCCATGAAATGCGCCAATCCTTGTTGGTCGTCATTTTCTAATATAGAACCTGCTTTGATGGCCAGATAAAGGGTGGCCCTATTTTTAGGCTCCGTATTTTTGCGGATATAATAGGTAAATCCGTTTGAAAGTTTGCCGGTTTTCACCTGAGCATCCAAAGGTATTTCGGCTAGTGCTTTTTTGCTGCCTTTAGCTTTGGTTTGAGCCTCCGCATATCCCGAAAGGAAAAACACGGCAGCCAACATGTAGATGGAGAG
Source organism: Sphingobacteriaceae bacterium (assembly GCA_947458875.1). Lineage (GTDB taxonomy): Bacteria > Bacteroidota > Bacteroidia > Sphingobacteriales > Sphingobacteriaceae > JAIPAN01. The sequence continues at coordinate 115,188 of CANGZD010000004.1, read as the reverse complement.
TTTGAGTTTCATACCTGATTTTAAATTTTTTTAAATTTCGATATCAAAAGGCATATTTCCTATGCTTAGTGCTATTTTCTGTTTACTTTAGTTTAGATGAACAGCAGGCTGCAACTGTTACAAAGTATTTCGAGCAAATCCGAAAGAAGAATTTTGGGTTTGATGTCGGGTACATCTTTAGATGGATTAGATTTGGCCTTGTGCCGCATAAGCGGTAGCGGATTAAGAACTAAAGTAGTGGTCGAGTTTGCCACTACCGTACCCTATCCCGAAAACTTTAAAGCAGCAATTCGGGAGGTTTTTGCCAAAGAATGGGTCAGTCTTGAGAAAGTCACCTTGTTAAACGCCTTCGTAGCCAATAAACATGTTGATTGGGTGCTGCAAACTTTGGGAGAATGGGGAATCAAGCCTGCAGAAATTGATGTTATTGCCAGTCATGGTCAAACCATTTATCATGCCCCCTTCAGTTTACATCAAAAAGCAGGCTTTCCGAATGCCACACTACAAATTGGAGATGGAGATCATTTAGCTTTAAAAAGCGGGGTGCTTACCCTGAGCGATTTCAGGCAAAAACACTTGGCCGCAGGTGGCGAAGGTGCTCCGCTGGCTGTTTATGGCGATGTGATTTTGTTCAGCTCCAATACCGAAAACCGGATTTTATTAAACCTTGGCGGCATCTCCAATTTTAGCTTTCTACCTAAAGAAGGTGATACATCAAAAATTATTTCAAGCGATGTAGGGCCGGCCAATACTTTGATCGATGCAGCTGTAAGAAATTATTATCAACTGGATTTTGACCGCGACGGAGAAATTGCTCGATCAGGAAAGGTAAACACCGAGCTATTGAACGAACTTCTGGAACATCCGTTTTTTAAAGAAGCGCTACCAAAATCTACCGGACCAGAAATGTTTAATTTGGACTGGGTGAACCGGGAAATCCAAAAACTCGAAATTAATATTTCTCCTACTGAGCTTGTGGCAACACTGAGCAGACTGAGCGTAGAAGTGATTGCCCGTAGCATCCGAAACAATTTCACACTTTCCAAAACCAGTGTGTATGTTAGTGGCGGCGGGGCAAACAATCCTTACCTCATGAATGGCTTGAGGGAAGTTTTGCCAGAATTTAACTGCAGAAATTTGAGCGAGTTGGGGGTGCATGCAGATGCAAAAGAAGCGGTTTTGTTTGCGTTGCTGGCTAATGAAACCTTGGCAGGAGAGGCTTTTTCGATTGCGGGTCTTCCCGCCATCAGCTTGGGTAAAATCAGCTTCCCCACTTAAAAAACTTCTTACCATGCTATGATAGAATAAGACTTTTTTATTGCCTGTAATCTTTTATTTTTGCAGGTATTATGGCAGAAATTAGCATTAGTAATGCAGACTGGGACCGTTTAAAAATCAAATTAAAACGGAAATACAACCATTTGAGTGAGGAAGATCTTAGCTATCAGGCCGGTCAGGAGGAAGAACTGATTCAGCGCTTAATGAAAAGAGTAAATCGGAATCGGGAATATGTGGTGTTTACCCTCACCAAAGGTTTGGTGAATATCGACAATAACCGCCTTTAATCCTCCTCTCCATTATTGGCAGATCCGGTATATTTTCCATTGCTATCGTAGGCATTTCTACGAATAACCGGTACATCTAACATTTGATACAATTCGTCCAATTGCAGTAAACTACCGTTGGTGAGGTTACCTAACAATACAATGGTAATGTCTTTTTTTAGATCACGTACATAGATGTGTCTGAATCCGTGCCACCAGCCGGTGTGGTAAACCACTTTTTGATTCTTTCCCTCAAACGTACGCCAGCCATAGCCATAGCTGAAGTGACCTGATTTGATGGGGTTATGGGCGGCATAAGCCGAATCCAAACTTTCTTTTTGCAACAAGCGTCCTTTTTTAAGCGCTAAATCAAATAAATGAAGGTCGTGAATGGTGCTGTAAACACCCTTATCTCCGGTAGGACCATCTAAAAAGTTCTGCACCACCGACCTACGCCACACCCGATCGTGACCCACTACATCAACCGGAATTTTCTGATAAACCGTAGTGGAGTAAACGTGCGAATTTTTCATCCCGGCAGGATCAAAAATGTTTTCTTTTACAAATTCGGCAAACGATTTTCCACTTACTTTCTCAATAATCGCGGCCAAAACCATATAGTTGGAATTATTGTAATGAAAAACCCGGTCGGGCTTTGCATAAGGTGCCGGTTTATGCTGGGCAATCAATTTCATCACATCCAAATTGCTCATCGGCTTCATTTTATCTTTCCAGATATCGTCGGTAAAATAGACGTAGTTCATCATGCCCGACCGATGGGTTAAGAGCAAACGAATGTTAATGCCATCGTAAGGAAAATCGGGAAAAAACTCTTTGACGTCTTGATCTAACTTTAGTTTTTGCTGTTCTACCAGCATTAAAATGGCCGTCGCGGTGATGGGTTTAGTGACCGATGCCAGTTGGAAAACAGAATTGATTGTTAAACTATCGCGATGCAGGTAATCGGCCCAGCCTATGGCTCTTTGATAGATGATTTTTCCATTGCGGGCAACGAGCACATTGCCATTAAACTGGCGTTTGCGATGTAATCGCTCCACAAAATCATCGATCTTTTTACTCTCTTTACCGGGTTTGTACACCAAAGCCAGGCTGTCATCGTAATCATCATCTGCTGTTCTCGTCAACCTGTCCTGGCATGAATTACAAGCAGTAAGTAAAGTAATGGCAAATAAAATAGATAAGAGAAAGGTGGTTCTGAATCGCATCTGATGTTATAAAAATATGGGCGGAAAATAGAAAATATCGACGGCAAAAAACAAACAGAGTTTTAAACAATTTGCAGACCGGTCAAGCGCTTTTTGGAATAAAAAAATCTAAATTTGTGGCCTGCAAACAATACAAAATATGAGCTACAGAATAGAACACGATACCATGGGCGAGGTGCAAGTACCAGCCGACAAATATTGGGGTGCACAAACCGAGCGTTCTCGCAATAATTTTAAAATTGGTCCTGAGGCATCCATGCCGAAAGAGATTATTGCGGCTTTTGCTTATCTGAAAAAAGCGGCAGCTTTCACCAATACCGATTGTGGGATTTTGACTGCCGAAAAGAGAGACTTGATAGCACAGGTTTGTGATGAAATTCTGGAAGGTAAGTTAAACGATCAGTTTCCGCTGGTAATTTGGCAAACCGGTTCGGGTACTCAATCGAACATGAATGTGAATGAGGTAGTGGCCAACCGTGCTCATGTACTGCAAGGAAATAAACTGGGCGAAGGCAAAACCTTCATCCATCCAAATGATGATGTAAACAAATCTCAGTCTTCAAATGATACCTACCCTACTGCCATGCACATTGCGGCATACAAAGCGGTGGTAGAAATTACCATTCCGGGGGTGGAGAAACTGAGAAACACCTTAAAATCAAAATCAGAAGCGTTTAAAGATATTGTTAAAATTGGCCGCACCCATTTAATGGATGCTACTCCTTTAACTTTGGGTCAGGAGTTTTCTGGCTATGTTTCTCAATTAGATCATGGATTAAAAGCCTTAAAAAATACGCTCGATCATTTATCGGAATTGGCATTGGGCGGAACCGCCGTAGGAACGGGCATCAACACCCCAAAGGGTTACGATGTTAAAGTAGCCGATTATATCGCACAGTTTACCAAAATGCCTTTCCGCACCGCTGAAAATAAATTTGAAGCCCTGGCTGCACATGATGCCATTGTGGAAACACATGGTGCACTTAAACAACTGGCAGTTGCATTAATGAAAATTGCCAACGACATCCGCATGATGGCTTCCGGACCTCGTTCTGGTATTGGGGAAATTTTTATCCCCGAAAATGAACCGGGATCTTCGATTATGCCGGGTAAAGTAAACCCCACTCAAAATGAAGCCATGACCATGGTGGCGGCACAAGTGATGGGTAACGATGTAGCCATTAGCATTGGTGGATCAAATGGGCATTACGAATTAAATGTTTTTAAACCGATGATGGCCGCTAATTTCCTGCAATCTGCTCGTTTAATTGGTGATGCCTGTGTTTCTTTCAACGATCATTGCGCCATTGGAATTGAACCGAATTACGAAGGAATTAAAAAACATGTCGATAATTCATTGATGCTTGTGACTGCATTAAATCCACATATCGGTTACGAAAACGCAGCAAAAATTGCCAAAAAGGCTCATAAAGAAAATAAATCACTTCGCGAAGCAGCGCTTGAATTGGGCTTGCTGACCAATGAACAATTCGATCAGTGGGTGCGCCCAGAAGACATGATCGGTGGCTTAAAATAAAGATGGATATCCGGTTCTTAATTTTCATATGGATAGCATTTGTTCTCTCAGCTTGTAAATTCAACCCGAACTTACAAGACAAGGGGAGCGATTTGGTTCAGGGGAAATGGGAGGAAATTCCCTTGGCATATCAAGATGAGCTCTTACAATACACCCGGCACCAGTTTTCATTCAGCTGCGACTCCTTCTATGTCCAAATGAATACCTCTGCCAAGGCAAACACCTATCCGGATAGCTGTTTTAATGGCGGAAATTGGGAAGAATATGCCAAAGGAACCTATCGAAAAAGCAATGACACCCTTTATCTGAATGGAACTTTCACTAAATCTAATTGGAAACAAAAAATTTCTGGTTGCTACCGTATCGGACAATATCTGGAAGCACTGATCATTGAGAAAAGAGTACAAGACACACTTTATTTTAAAAGTTTAACTCGTCACACTCCTTTGAAATTGAAATTATTGCAAAGTGTAGTTTGTAAACCCAAACCCTTAAATTGAACATATGAAAAATCAGATTTTCAAAAAACTAAGCCTGCTGAGCCTTTATATCTGCCTGCCATTATTTAGTTTGGCTTGGGGTCAACTGGGACACCGGGTAGTGGGGCAAATTGCCGAGAACCACCTGAACCCAAAAGCCCGTTTGGCGGTAAAAAATATTTTGGGACACGAAACTTTAGCGATGAGTGCCAACTGGGCCGATTTTGTAAAATCAGATAAAGCGTTTGACTATTTATATAACTGGCATTTCATCAATCTGGATAGTGGATTTACAACAGTCGAACTTCAGAAATTTTTAAAAACCGATACCGCGGTAAATGCCCATACCAAAATCGCTTTTTTAACTAAAGAGTTGAAGAAAAAAGAGCTATCCAAAGATAAGAAAGTAATGTATTTGCGCATTTTGGTGCATTTGGTGGGCGATATTCATCAACCCATGCACACAGGCCATCGGGAAGACAAGGGTGGAAACGACATTAAATTAAGCTGGTTTAATAAGTCGAGTAACCTGCACAGTATTTGGGATTCGGAATTAATAGAAAGTCAAGAATTGAGTTATACAGAATATGCAAAATCTATCAATTCGAGTACTGCAAAACAAAGAGCAGCCTGGCAAAAAGATCAGCTGAGTATTTGGATTGCTGAATCTTATCAAATTGCTGGCAAACTATACAGTGGTGTTAAGACGGGAGACAAATTATCTTACCGCTATATCTACGATCACCTGGCCACCGCAAATGAGCAATTGTTAAAAGGGGGCGTCAGATTAGCTGGGGTACTGAATGAGATTTTTGGCAGCTAAACAATCATGAAGATTTTAATGGTCTGCCTCGGCAATATTTGCCGATCGCCGCTGGCACATGGTGTAATGCATCACCTCGCTCAAGAAAATGGTCTAAACTGGGAAATTGATTCTGCAGGTACCGGAAACTGGCATGTGGGTAGTCCGCCCGATGGGCGTTCCATTGCGGTTGCACAGGCTCACGGCATAGACATCTCCAAGCAAAGGGCCCGACAAATTCAAGTTTCAGATTTTGATGTTTTTGATCATATCCTGGTAATGGATGAAGAAAATCTGAAAAATGTTCTTGCCCTGGCACCTAAAACAGTACATCGAGAGAAAGTACGCTTATTGTTAGGAAACGAAGTGGTACCTGACCCTTATTGGGACAATAATTTGTTTGAGCCGGTATTCCAAATGGTGGAGAAGGCTTGTGTATCTTTCATTCATCAACAGCAATAAAGCGGCGCCAAGAGCTAATTTTACTAACTTTGAAACATGGCCATCCAAAAACCATCCATTCCAAAAGGCACACGCGATTTTTCGCCCCAAGAAGTGGTGAAACGAAATTTTATTTTCGATACCATTAAGGCTGTTTTTCGCAAGTATGGCTACCAGGAGATCCAGACCCCAACCATGGAAAATCTGGATACCCTGACTGGTAAGTATGGTGAGGAAGGAGACCAATTGATTTTCAAGATCCTGAATTCGGGCGATTATTTATCGAAATTGAGTCCAGAACAGCTACAAACCACCACTTCTAAAGTTCTTACACCCAAGATTTCAGAAAAAGCACTTCGATACGACCTGACGGTGCCCTTTGCCCGCTATGTGGTGATGCATCAGAATGATATCAATCTGCCGTTTAAAAGGTTTCAAATTCAACCCGTGTGGCGTGCCGACCGTCCTCAAAAAGGACGCTATCGCGAATTTTACCAGTGCGATGCAGATGTGGTAGGCTCAGAAAGTTTATTGAACGAAGCGGAATTTGTGCTGATCTACCAAGAAGCATTATCTAAGCTCGGATTAAAGGACTTTACCATCAAGATCAATAACCGCAAGATCCTTTCAGGTATTGCTGAGATTATCGGTAAACCTGAGCTTATTGTCGATATGACGGTAGCCATCGATAAATTAGATAAAATCGGCCTGGATAGCGTGGTGAAAGAATTGTTAGAAAAGGGCTTCCGCGAGAGCGATATTGAAAAATTGAAACCCATCATCGAGCTTTCGGGCAGCAACGAGGCCAAAATTCAAAGTCTGAAATCAGTACTGGCCTCCTCAACAATCGGCTTAAAAGGTATCGCTGAATTGGAGCAGATTTTCACCTATATTCAAAAACTCCAAACCCCTAACTCCAAATTCCCAACACTAAACTGCGAACTCGATATCACCCTGGCTCGTGGTCTGAACTATTATACCGGTGCCATTTTTGAGGTGAAATGTAATGAGGTGGCCATGGGCAGTATTGGTGGCGGTGGCCGCTATGATGACCTTACCGGTATGTTTGGTTTGAAAGATTTGACCGGAGTGGGAATTTCTTTCGGTGCCGATCGGATTTATGATGTGATGGAAGAGCTGCAACTTTTCCCCGAAAATGCCGGTGAAAGTACCAGAGTCCTGATCGGTAATTTTGATGAAACTGCCGAGAGCTACGCTCTCCCTCTATTAAGTGCGTTGCGTCAAAACGGAATAGCTGCCGAGCTTTATCCAACAGCAGCCAAACTGAAAAAGCAACTGAGTTACGCAGATGCCAAAAAAATCCCTTACGTTATTTTAATTGGCAGCGAAGAAATGGAATCGGGGTTATTGAGTCTGAAAAATATGCAAAGCGGCGAACAGCAAAAACTCGATATTTCTACCATTATTCAGCTGCTGAACTCTTAATCTTTTCGCTTTTAAGGTCAGATTTAGCTCGATTAATTATTATCTTTAAGCAAAGGAGCTTTGATTTTTAATCAAAATCCCGATTTACACTACCATGATTTGATTTTTAATTGAGGCACAATATTCTGTGTCGGCCCTGCGTTTTTGTTTGGTATTGAATCCGGAAGAAGCTTACTTAAATCTGATGATTGAAAATTAGTCTGCTTTACAGACAAAAGTTTGCATTTTGAAAAACAATCTTATGAAAAACAGCTATTATTTGATTGCTCTACTTTGCCTGTTCAATTTATCCACCTTCAGCCAGGTGTTAAGCACTACCAAGGGTGAAATTACTTTTTTCTCCAATGCTCCGCTCGAAGATATCAGTGCAAAAAACAGCCGGGTAATTTCTATGCTCAATATGGAGAGCAAGGAATTGGTGGTGCGGGTACCGATCAACCAATTTGAATTCCCCAATAAACTCATGCAAAGGCATTTTAATGAAAACTATCTCGAGAGCGAAAAATATCCTTACGGAACCTTTAAAGGGAAAATTGCAGAGAACATTGATTGGGGAAAAGCAGGTAGTTACGAAGCCAATGCCACCGGTATTTTAAACATACATGGCATAGATCAAAAGCGAACACTACGTGGCAAATTGATCATAGGAGCCGATGGCAGTGTTCAAATAAGCACGAAATTTATAGTAGCCCTGGCCGACCATGGCATTGAGATCCCCAAATTGGTTTTCAATAAAATAGCAGAGAAAATTGAGGTTAGTAGCTCTTTTAACTACCAGCCCCTCAAAAAATAATTTAAAAAATTAGCGCTTATTTATTCATTTTTGGAGAAGCTAATCTTCATCAATGAAAACTTTTGCCATTGGCTCAGCCCCTCTTTCTGTTCAACTCATCAAATCCATCCTTGAGCAAAAAATCAAACTAAATCTTAGTGAAAATGCGAGTACATCCATTAAAAATTGCAGGGATTTCCTTGATCAGAAAATGGCAAGGAGCGAAGAGCCGGTTTATGGCATCAATACCGGCTTTGGCTATTTGCAGAACGTACGAATTGCCGATGAAGATCTGAGCCAATTACAACATAATTTATTGTGCTCCCACGCCTGCGGAACGGGCGAATTAGTTCCAAAAGAGATCATTAGGTTGATGTTACTCCTTAAAATTCAATCTTTATCCTATGGAAATTCGGGGGTAGACATCAGCACGGTAGAACGCTTAATAGAGTTTTATAATCTGGATGTTTTACCGGTGGTTTACACACAAGGTTCATTGGGCGCATCTGGTGACCTATCGCCCCTGGCACACCTAAGCTTACCCTTAATTGGAGAGGGCGAAGTGTGGATGGGGAATGAAAAAGTAGCAGCAAAAGTCGTTTTGGACCAAATGGGACTTAAACCCCTTCACTTGAAAACCAAAGAAGGTTTAGCCCTGATCAACGGAACACAATTCATGTCGGCTTATGGGATTTACATCTTGATGAAAGCAGAAAGATTATCGATTTGGGCCGATGTAATTGGTGCACTATCGGCCGATGCTTTCAACTGCCGGATAGATCCATTCAAACCTGCCAGTCATCAAATACGTCCACACCGCGGACAGGTGGCCACTGCCGAAAAATTATATGCTTTACTTTCCGGTAGCGAGCTGATGAAACAAGCTAATAAGCAGGTGCAAGATCCTTATTCTTTTCGCTGCATGCCCCAGGTGCATGGAGCTAGTAAAGATACCCTGAATTATGTAAGATCGGTTTTTGAAACAGAGATCAATTCGGTTACCGACAATCCTAATGTTTTTCCTGATTTAGATGCGATCATTTCAGCTGGTAATTTTCATGGACAGCCTCTGGCCTTGGCCTTAGACTTTTTATGCATTGCCCTGTCAGAATGGGGCTCCATCTCAGAACGTCGTACTTTTCAACTAATCTCTGGACAGCGAAACCTACCGGCATTCTTAGTAAAAGAGGCCGGACTAAATTCGGGATTGATGATTCCACAATATACCGCCGCGGCAATCGCTAGTGAAAACAAACAATTGAGTACACCTTCATCGGTTGATTCGATTGTTTCGAGCAACGGGCAAGAAGATCATGTAAGCATGGGTGCAAACGGTGCGGTAAAATGCTTAAAAGTGGCGCTTAACTTGGAACGGATATTAGCCATTGAATGTTTAAATGCCTGCCAGGCCATGGAATTTAGGAGGCCTTTGAAAACTGCTCCTGAATTAGAAGAAATAATTGCCAGTTATCGGAAACTGGTTCCCGCAAACACCCAAGATCGGGTGCTGGCCCCAGATATTGAAAAAGGAATTGAATTTTTGCAGAACTACCCGATTTAATTGCGCACTTAACGATTAGAAACGATCAATAGGTTTAAATCTTTGTGTGGAATCTTAAAGCGTTCGGATAAATCGGCATTGGTTAACTGGCCCTGATAAAGGTAAACCGCATTTCTTATCCCGGGTTTATCCCAAACTACGTTCATTAATCCGCCCATTTCCCCAATATCCAGCAAAATTGGTGTGAAAATATTTGTTAATGCATAAGTTGCAGTTCTGGCTACCCTCGAAGCAATATTAGGTACACAATAATGAATCACATCATACTTCCGAAACACCGGTTCGGTATGATTGGTTACACTGGAAGTTTCGAAACATCCTCCCTGATCAATACTTACATCAATAATGACCGAGTTGGGTTTCATTTTACTCACCGTTTCTTCGGTAACCAAACAGGGACTCCTACCATGGCTGGCACGGATGGCGCCGATAGCGACATCGCAGGAACAAATAGCTTTTTGCAACACAATTGGCTGAATAACCGAAGTGAATACCCGTGCCCCTACATTGTTTTGCAAACGGCGAAGTCGGTAAATGGAACTATCGAAAACTTTAACTTCAGCGCCTAAGGCTAAGGCAGTTCTGGCAGCATATTCACCAACAGTACCAGCCCCTAAGATTACGATTTCGGTTGGAGGTACGCCGGTAATGCCACCTAACATCAGGCCTTTACCATCAAAAACATTGCTCAAATATTCAGCAGCGATGAGCACCGAAGTGGCGCCAACAATTTCACTCATCGCTCTCACCACCGACAATACGTTTCCCTCATCACGCAAGTATTCAAAAGATAGTGCGGTGATCTTTTTTGCCATTAATGCCTGAATATACTCCAGTTTAAGTGTCGACATTTGTAGGGCAGAAAATAGGATCTGGCCGGTCTTCATCAAAGCAATTTCTTCCGGCGTGGGCGGCGCAATTTTGATGATGATATCTGCTTTATAAACCTCTGATTTGTCGTAGACAATCCGGGCACCTTGTTCGCTGTAATTCTGATCAGTGAAATTTGCGGCCAAGCCCGCACCTGATTCAATGACCACTTGATGGTCATTATTGACCAAAACGGCTACCGATAGTGGAGTGAGCGGAATTCTGTTCTCTTGAAAAGAACTTTCTTTGGGAATACCGATATATAAACGGTTCTTTTTGGCGCCTACACCCAACATGGCTTCCTGCGGTTGCAGTAATGCCTGCCGGGCAATATCTGATAGTTCACCTTTCATGAATAAGTAGTTATGAAGCTAAACCTGAAGTTAATAAAAATATGTGATATGGGTGATTTAACCAACCAATTCAAAACTCATGCTCCGCTCCCGATCGTTCAGAGCAGTGATGGAAACCCGAACGTACTTATCGGGCAAATAAGCCGCTATTTTTTCGGGCCATTCTATGAAACAGTAATAGCCGGAACTGAGGTATTCCTCTAAACCAAAATCAAGAGCTTCGGTATCCTCCTTTAATCGGTAGCAATCGAAATGATAGATTAAACCTGATGGATACTCATATTCATTGATGAGCGCAAAGGTTGGGCTACTTACTGCAGTTTTTACACCTAAAGTTTCACAAATCGACTTGATAAAAGTGGTTTTACCCGCACCCATTTCCCCATTAAACAAGAATATTTTTCTGTCGCCGGCAAAAGCAATTAATTGTTTTGCCGCTGTTCCTAATTCGCCTAAATTATCTACCAGAATATTCATGATGGGGTTTATTTGGGTAAATAAACTACAAAGGGAACTATCATTTCTTCGAGTGAGATGCCTCCATGCTGGAAGGTATCGTTGAAATGGTTGACGTAATAATTGTAATTGTTTGGGTAAACAAAGAAACTATCTTCTTTGGCAAAAATAAAACTCGAACTCATGTGTAATTTAGGCAATTGTGCGTCGGAGGGGTTTTTTACCTGAAAAACCTCCCGAGAATCGTAATTGAGGTTTTTGCCTTGTTTGTAACGCAAATTAGTATTCGTGTTGCGGTCGCCTATCACCTTTACCGGGTGCTTCACACGAATGGTGCCATGATCGGTGGTGATGATCACCTTCACTTTTTTTCGAGCCAATTTTTTGAGGGTATCCAGCAAAGGTGAATGCTCAAACCAAGACATGGTCAAAGATCGGTAAGCCGACTCATCACTAGCCAACTCCTTGATCATCGCCATATCGGTTCGAGCGTGTGATAGCATATCCACAAAATTATAAACCACCACATTCAGCTGGTTATTCAATAAATTGTTCAGGTTGTCGGTAATATCCCGACCTTGTTCAAGGGTGAGCACCTTGTGATAGCTGGTTTTACAAGGCTTTCGGTAGCTGCGTTTTACCTGATCTTGCAAAAATTCGTGTTCAAACAAATTCTTCCCACCTTCATCTTCATCATTTTTCCAGTTACGTGGAAATTGTTTTTCCATTTCAGAAGGCATTAATCCGGAGAATATCGCGTTGCGGGCGTATTGCGTTGCAGTAGGCAAAATGCTGTAATAGGCACTTTCTTCTTCCATTCTGAAGTAGTCGCTGATGATGGGATTGATGATACGCCACTGGTCGTATCTCAAATTATCTATCAGGATAAAAAAGGTAGATACTTCTTCTTCTAAAATTGGGAATACCTTTTTTCTAAACAATTGATCAGAGGTAATAGGTCCCAAATCAGGATTTTTCAACCAGGTCAGGTAGTTTCGTTCAATAAATCTGGCAAACTGAATATTGGCCTCCGATTTTTGAGAGGTTAATATTTCATGCATTCCCGCATCTTCCAAACTATCCAGCGAAAGTTCCCAGTAAATCAGCTTTCGGTAAACATCCACCCATTCTGAAAAACTTAGCTGCTCATTTAAGATCATGCCCAAATTCCTGAAATCTTGCTGGTAAGCCATCGAAATCTTTTCACTTACCAGCCTTTTGTTATCGATCAGCTTTTTAATAGTGAGTAAGATTTGTTTGGGATTAACAGGCTTAATGAGATAGTCGTCAATTTTTGAGCCAATGGCATCCTCCATGAGGTGTTCTTCCTCATTTTTGGTAATTAAAACCGTTGGGATGGCTGGATTGAGGTTTTTGATTTGGGCAAGGGTTTCCAAACCAGTCAATCCGGGCATGTTTTCGTCTAAAAAAACAAGATCGAAATGTTCTTTTTTAAATAAATCGAGGGCGTCAATCCCATTGGTAACCGTCTTTACACTATATCCCTTCTCATTTAAGAATAAGATGTGCGGTCTCAGCAAATCAATTTCATCGTCGGCCCAAAGAATATGCGTTTCCTGCATCAATTTAAAAGATTTAATTCGCTTACTAAGATACGACAGCCCTGGCTGTTTTTTCTATCATTTAATTTAGCAATTTTGTAAAGGATAAGTCAACAATTGAATAAGAAGAAAATCATCAACGATCCAGTTCACGGATTCATCAGTATACCTACCGAACTTATTTTCGATCTGGTACAACATCCTTATGTACAGCGTTTACGATACATCAAACAACTAGGCATGACCCACCTGGTTTACCCAGGAGCCCTGCATACTCGTTTTCACCATGCATTAGGCGCCATGCACCTGATGGGATTGGCGGTTGAAACGCTCAGAGCCAAAGGCCAGCTGATCACACCAGAAGAAGAAGAAGCGGTTCAGATCGCTATTTTATTACACGATATTGGCCATGGACCATTCTCTCATGCCTTAGAACATATTTTGGTGGAAGGTGTATCTCACGAGTACATTTCTACCCTCTTAATGGATAACCTGAATCGGGAATTTGAGGGTAAACTCGATATGGCGCTCGATATTTTCAATCGTCGCTATCACAAGCAATTTCTATCTCAATTGGTATCGGGTCAATTAGATATAGATCGGATGGATTACCTGAACCGGGATAGTTTTTTTACGGGCGTTTCGGAGGGGGTGATCAGCTCTGATCGCATCATTAAAATGCTGAATGTACATAATGGAGAGCTGGTAGTGGATGAAAAAGGGATTTATTCCATTGAGAAATTTTTAATTGCCCGCAGGTTGATGTATTGGCAGGTATACCTGCACAAAACCGTGGTGGCTGGGGAGCAAATGCTCATTAAAATTTTGGAAAGAGCAAAAGAATTGGCGCTCTCTGGCAGGGTGCTTTTTGCCACGCCAAATTTCGGGCACTTCCTGAATAATATCATCAAAAAAGAGGACTTTATCGAAGATCCGATCCATCTGGAACGATTTTCACAATTAGACGATCACGATATTTTTACTTCTATAAAAGTTTGGGCAGCAGACGGCGATAAAATCCTGTCCAGGCTTTGCAAAAATTTGATAGAGCGCAATCTTTATCAGGTAGAGATCAGCAACCAGGCCCCCGAATTGTATGTGATTGATGAAATGGTACAAAAAGCCATGGATCAGTTTGGCCTGGAAGAAGATGATGCTTCTTATTTTGTATTTACAGATAGCATCAAAAACAATGCTTACAAGCCCGGAGACGGAAGTATTCAAATATTAATGAAAGATGGCAGTGTGCTCGATATCGCCCAGGCATCTGATAATTCGAATTTAGAGGCCCTCGCTAAAACCGTAAAAAAATATATTTTTTGCTACTTAAAGGAACTTTCCGATCAGACATTGTAAATTTTTTGTTAGGCTAAACCCTAAATAAGGTTAAATTTGCAGATTGTTTAAATTTACACACCCTAACTAGCGCACATGCAATTTACCGCTCTTCAAATCGGGCAATTACTAAATGGAACCATTGAAGGCAACCCGGAGGTGGCGGTAAGCAGTGTGGCTAAAATAGAGGAAGCGCAAAGCGGCTCGCTTTCTTTTGTGGCTAATCCCAAGTATGAGCCTTATTTGTACACCACAAAGGCTTCCATTATTATTGTTAATGAAGATTTAAAACTAGAAAAGCCTGTTTCAGCAACTTTAATCAGGGTGAAGGATGCCTACAGTTCATTTTCTGTTCTCTTAGAAGCATACAATCAGGCAAAATTGGATAAAAGCGGGATTGAAGAACCTTGTTTTATTCATCCAAGTGCCAAAATTGGTAAAAATGTATACATTGGGGCATTTGCTTACATCGGGGCTAATGCGGTGATTGGTGATCATACTAAAATCTATCCTCAAACGTATATAGGTGATATGGTGAACATTGGTGAAAGCTGTACGCTTTTTGCCGGAGTAAAAGTATACCACGAATGTGTATTGGGTAAGCGGGTGACCATACATTCCGGAACGGTGATTGGTAGCGACGGATTTGGATTTGCTCCTCAAGCCGATGGTAGCTACAAAAAAGTAAGCCAAATTGGGAATGTGATCATTGAAGATGATGTGGAAATTGGTTCCAACAACTCTATCGATCGGGCTACCATGGGTTCTACCATTATCCGTAAGGGTGTGAAGCTAGATAACTTGATACAGATAGCCCATAATGTAGAAATTGGCAGCAATACCGTGATAGCCTCACAAAGTGGCATTTCGGGTAGTACCAAAGTGGGTGAAAATGTAGTAATGGGCGGTCAGGTGGGTACCGTTGGTCATATTTCTATTGCCAAGGGTTCACAAATTGCCGCTAAAACGGGTGTGAACCGCAGTTTAGAAGAAGAGGGTAAAAAATGGGGTGGGATGCCTGTGAGTACTTTTAATGACAATTATCGTTCGCAGGTGGTCTTCCAACGCCTGCCCGAATTAGAGAAAAAACTGGAAGCACTGGAAAAAGAATTGAAATCATTAGTAAACCGGGATGATGAATAACACCATTGCCTAATTACTAAACATAAACATGAATACAAAACAAAGAACACTTAAATCCGAATTCTCCATATCTGGGGTTGGATTGCATACCGGCGAACCGGTTACCATGACTTTTAAGCCAGCTGCGGATAATCATGGCTATAAATTTTCGCGAGTTGATTTACCGGGTAACCCCTTAGTTGATGCCGATGTAGACAATGTGACCGATACTTCCAGAGGAACCACCATTACACAAAATGGTGCAAGCGTAAGCACTGTCGAACACGTTTTGGCAGCTTTGGTGGGTTGTGAAGTCGATAATGTACTGATGGAACTGGATGGTCCGGAAATTCCAATAATGGATGGGAGTTCGATTGAATTTATCAATGCTTTAGAAAAAGTAGGCTTTGTGGAGCAGCTTGCAGATAGAGAATATTACAGTATTCCATCAAATATTCATTATTCAGAACCAGATCGTAAAGTAGAAATGGTAGCTATGCCTTTGGATGAATATCGTTTCACCTGTATGATCGATTACAACTCCCCCATTTTGGGAAGCCAGCATGCGGCCATCACTAATTTATCTGAATTTAAAAAAGAAATCGCTTCCTGCAGAACCTTCTGTTTCCTTCATGAATTAGAAATGCTGCTCGATCACAACCTGATAAAGGGCGGCGATCTGAACAACGCCATTGTGGTGGTTGATAAGGAAGTAAGTCGCGAAGAACTGGACCGTTTGGCAAAGCTGTTTAATAAAGAAGATATCGATGTGGCACGAGAAGGCATCCTAAACAATATCCAATTGCGCCATCAGAATGAGCCTGCCCGCCACAAATTGCTCGATATGATTGGCGATCTGGCTTTAGTAGGCGTTCCGCTCAAAGGACACATCATGGCAGCCCGTCCGGGTCATGCTGCCAACGTTGCTTTTGCCAAAAAAATTAAAGCGCAGATTAAAAAAGAGCGCAGTAAAAAAGCTGCCCCAAAATATAATTTGAATGCTGAACCGGTGTATGATACCACCCAGATCATGAATATTTTGCCTCACCGGCCACCCTTCTTATTGGTCGATAAAATTTTAGAACTATCGAAAAATCACGTGGTGGGTGTGAAAAATGTAACCATGAATGAGCCCTTTTTTGAAGGTCATTTTCCTGGAGCACCTGTAATGCCGGGTGTATTACAAATTGAGGCGATGGCGCAAACAGGGGGTATATTAGTGTTAAACACAGTTGATGATCCGGAAAACTACCTGACCTATTTTCTAAAAATAGAACAGGCCCGTTTTAAAGAAAAAGTATTACCAGGAGATACACTGGTGTTCCGTTGCGACTTGATTACTCCGATCAGAAGAGGTATTGCACAAATGAAATGTATTGGAATGGTGGGAGACAAAGTAGTGGTAGAAGCAGAGTTGATGGCTCAAATTTCCAAAAAACCAAATTAAAACAATGATTCAACCTTTAGCCTACATTCATCCGCAGGCAAAAATTGCTGATAATGTTGTAATTGAACCTTTCGTAACCATTCACAAAGATGTAGTAATTGGCGAGGGAACCTGGATTGGCTCCAATGTGACCATTATGAATGGTGCACGTATTGGTAAGAACTGCCGTATTTTCCCTGGTGCCGTTATCTCCGCTTCTCCTCAGGATTTGAAATTTGGAGGGGAGGAAACCCTGGCTGTTATTGGTGATAATACCACTATCCGCGAATGCGTAACCATTAACCGTGGTACCAACGACCGGAAAGAAACCCGAATTGGAAACAATGTATTGCTAATGGCATATACCCACGTAGCGCATGATTGTATAGTAGGAAATAACTGTATTTTAGCTAATGGAGTACAATTGGCGGGCCATATTACCGTAGAAGATTACGCAATTATTGGTGGTATGAGTGCAGTACATCAATTTGTTTGTATTGGCGCCCATGTGATGATATCTGGTGGATCTTTAGTTCGGAAGGATGTTCCACCCTACACCAAAGCTGGTCGTGAACCGCTTTCTTACGTAGGTATCAATTCAGTTGGTTTGCGTCGCAGAGGGTTCAGCCCAGAAAAAATCAACGAAATTCAGGATATATACCGTGTTTTATTCTTAAAAAACAGCAATACTACTAAAGCTTTAGACATGGTGGAAGCTGGTTTTAAGCCCACCGAAGAGCGTGATGAAATTGTGAATTTCATTCGCAACTCTAACCGTGGTATCATGAAAGGATTCGGCAACGGTTAATCATTCTATGAAAATCATTCTCGAAAATATCGGTCGCCGTTTTAATCAGGAATGGATTTTCAGATCAGTAAACTACCGCTTTGAACAAGGCAACGCATATGCCATTTTAGGCGCTAACGGAAGTGGAAAATCTACACTTTTACAGGTTTTAGCGGGTAGCCTCTCTGCTTCAGAGGGTTACATCACTTATCAATCGGGAGAAGCTACAATAGATCCGGACGATTTTTACGGACACCTATCAATTTCTGCACCTTATTTGGAATTGATTGAAGAATTTAGTCTGACTGAAATGATCGATTTTCATTTCCAATTCAAGGATTTTCTACCTGGATTTGATTCTCATGAAATCATCCGAATACTGGATCTGAAAAAAGTAGAAAACAAAGCGATCCGGTATTTTTCATCAGGCATGAAACAGCGCTGCAAGTTGGCTTTGGCTGTATTTACAAATACACCGGTCTTGTTATTAGATGAACCTACGGCTAACCTAGATAAGCAAGGCTTAGAATGGTACCAGCAATTGATAGCCAATTATACAAAAGAACGCTTATTAATCATCTGCTCCAATCAGGAAGAGGAATATCAATGCTGTACACACCAGCTACAAATTTCAGACTATAAAAACTTTGAGAGCCCGCTGGGATAAAATTCCAATTTGGGTTGTTATTGAAGAAAAAACAAGCTACCTTTGCGGCACGAAAACGGGTACCCATTTGAGTACAAAAAAGCTGTTTTATGGCAAAAGCATCAGAAATTAAAAACGGAAACATTCTCAGATTTAATGGAGAATTGGTAACGGTTGAAGAATTTATTCATCGTACTCCGGGCAACTTGCGTGCCTTTTATCAGGCCCGTATGCGTAACGTAAAAACCGGAAAATTAGTAGAATACCGCTTCCGTACCGATGAGGAGGTAGAAATTTGCCGCGTAGAAACCAGCGACTATCAATACCTGTATCCCGAAGGAGACAACTTCGTGATCATGGATAACAATTCTTTCGAACAATACAGCATTCCAAAATTCTTGTTTGGCGATGCAGCCAGATTCATCAAAGAGGGCATGAATGTAATTGTAGCTTTCGAAAGCGAAGAGCCAATCATGGCGCAGGCACCTACCAGTGTGGAACTGGAAATTACTTATACCGAGCCTGCCGTGAAAGGTGACACTTCTACCAATGCTATGAAAAACGCCACCGTAGAAACCGGTGTTGAAATTCGCGTTCCTTTGTTCATTAATCAGGGCGACAAAGTGAAAGTGGACACCCGTACCGGAGATTATATCGAGCGGGTGAAATAAAGATCTTTAATTAAGTTTAAGGTTTAGGTTGATTATGATGACGGTCTTAGAGAAATCTGAGGCCGTTTTTTTATTTTTAGACTGATGGATAGCATGAGCAAGAGCGAAGTCCGCAAGCATTTCCTGAATTTGCGGCAGGCTTTAACTACTAAAGAAGTAGAAAAAATGGACCTGGAACTGCTGAAGCAATTCCAGCAAGTAGACCTTCAAGATGTGGAGCAACTCCATCTCTTCCTGCCCATCTTATCCAAAAAAGAAATCAATACCTACCTGATCGCCAATTGGCTAAGAGAAAAGCACCCTGAAGTTCAGCTGATCTTGTCAAAAAGCAATTTAGAAACGCACAGCCTTAGCCACTACATTTGGGATGAAAATACCCAGCTCGCTGAAAACCGCTGGGGTATTACAGAACCTCAAGGCGGAAAAGAAATAAACGCCAGAGAAATAGACCTGGTTTTAGTACCGCTACTAGCCTGCGACAAACAGGGGCACCGGGTTGGCTATGGGAAAGGTTTTTACGATCGTTTCCTGGCCCAGTGTAAGCCGAACGTTCGAAAAGTTGGGCTCTCATTTTTCGAACCGATCGATGAAATTATTGAACTGAATTCCCACGACATCCCTCTGGATACCTGCATCACCCCTCAAAAAATCTGGAAGTTTGCTTAAAACTGTGCTTTAATGAAATCGCTGATGAAATAAGCGATCAGTTTAGCCTGTAAAGACTGAGATTCTGCAATCCCTTCACAAATGTGGAAGTAAGCGGGCTTGAAAGCTCTAGTTTGGTACAGCATGGATCGGATGACTTCGGCAGTAAATCCGGTGGGCGATGCCGCACTGGCTGCTGCATAGGCCACACTGTCCATATCTAATTCTAAACCATACACACCCTGCACAAACTGCATGGCACGATCGAAAGCACTACCCGGATCGGTTTTCCAGGTCATGAAGTCCTCAAAAAAAGTGTAATTTATCCTATCGGGATGAGCATTCATTTGCTCGATGAGGTATTGTGGATTATAATTCTCATGCAGGCCCCAAACAGCATATTTATCTAAATGTCCTTCTTCAAAGGAATAAGAAAAGCCATTCCCGCTGTGTCTGCCTTCCTGTTTCCTGAAATCTGCATGAGCATCTATATTTAGCGCATTCACGGGCATTTTTTTACATTGAGACAGGGCCTTCAACATGGGATAGGCATTGTTGTGACCGCCTCCAATCACAATGGGCACTTTACCCGCCTCAAAAACTTGCAGCATCACCTCACGCACCTTCTCATCCATACGTTCCACCAGCTTGGGCAATTCCTTAACTGGAGTTTGCAAGCTGCTGAATTGTTCTTCCGTCACATTAATTTCTCCAAGTACCACTATATCTTCCCCACCCAACTTAGCCGTGCTTTGAACATTGCAAAAAGCACGCAAAACCGCAGGCCAAGTGTTTGCAGTACCTGGTTGGCCGCCGTTGGCACGCACACCCACATCTTCAGGAATGCCCAGCAATACAAATTTCGCAGGATGTTTGCTCAGGTCGGCTAAGTTTGCCACCGTTCCCAGCTTTTGTCCCAGTTTAGTTTCGCCTTCGCGGATATTCGTAAGTGAAAGCAGTTGCTCTGGGCTCGTGAAAATGATCTTATTCATAGATTGCTCCTTTAACGATCACTCGGTCAATTAAATTGCTTCCAAACGCATAAGGCAAGTAAGCCAAAGATGGAATAGGTTTGGTGATGATGAGGTTAGCCGCTTTTCCAGGGGCGATACTGCCATAATTAGCCGACAATTCCATGGCTGCGGCTCCATTTAGCGTGGCCGCATTGATGGCCTCTTGGGGCAACATTTTCATGCGCATGCAAGCCAGCGAAACCACCTGGTTTATATTACCCGATGGAGAGGAACCCGGATTAAAGTCAGAAGCAAGTGCTACAGCTACGTCTCTGTTTATCAATTCACGAGCGTTAGCAAATGGGATATTCAAAAACAAGGAGCAATTGGGCAGAAGGGTGGCAATGGTGTCGTTTTGTGACAATGCATCAAACGCAGGCCCATTCATCACCTCCAAATGATCAACCGATAAGGCCCGATGTTTTACTGCCAGCTCCACAGCACCGCTCGCTGAGAGTTGGTTCGCATGAATTTTAGCTTTTAAACCGTGGTTTGTACCAGCTTCCAATAGTTGTTCGGTTTCTGTCAAAGAGAAAAAGCCCTGCTCACAAAACACATCGATATAATCGGCCAAGCCCTCTGAGGCAATTTGCGGCAACATTTCATTGATTAGCAGATCAATATATCCACCATGATTACTTTTATACTCTTGAGGATAAGCGTGTGCACCCAAAAAAGTGGCTTTTACCGGAATGGGTGCCTGTTCTTTAAGCTTGCGGATAACACGCAACATTTTGAGTTCTGATTCGAGACTCAGTCCATAACCGCTCTTAATTTCGATGGCTCCGGTTCCGAGGCGAATGAGCTCCTCCAAACGTATCCAAGCCTTTTGAAAGAGGTCTTCCTCGCTGGCGGTCTGTAGTTTGCTTGCCGAGTTCAGGATACCACCACCGGCAGCTGCAATTTCTTCGTAAGTCTTTCCTTTGATTTTCATCACAAACTCCTCTTCGCGGCTGGCCGCAAAAATTAGATGAGTATGAGAATCGCACCAGGAAGGCAGCACGCAACCTCCATTTGCAGAGATCCGTTCGGTTGCTTCAGCTAATTCTGGGAGTTGATACATCGGACCAAAGGACTTGATCTTTCCATTCTCCACCAAAAGCCAGGCATTTTCCAAAACAGGTAAATTAGCCATTTCGTTCCCGCGAAGCTGGAGCACTGCTGTAGGATGCAAACCCGCCAGCTTGGCAATATCTGTAATGAGCAGCGATTTCATGTTTATAGGTCCAACTCCAGTAAGACCGGACAATGGTCTGAATGTTTGGCATCGGGCAAAATTGCTGCCCGTTTCAAATGTGCTTGTAATTCTTTGCTGGCGAGGTGATAATCGATGCGCCAACCCAGGTTTTTGGCTCTGGCACCGGCACGGTAGCTCCACCAGGTATAATGATGTGGCTCCGGATTGAAATGTCTGAAACTATCTACAAATCCACCTTGGATAAAGTTTTCCATCCACTCCCGTTCTTCGGGTAAAAAGCCGGAAGAATTGGCATTTGATTTTGGGTTGTGGATATCAATTGGTTTATGACAAATATTGTAATCGCCAGAGATGACCAATTTGGGGTAAGCCCATTTCAACTGATCGATGTATTGCTGAAAATCGTCCAGGAAACGGTATTTAAATGCTTGTCGCTCATCACCACTTGATCCTGATGGGAAATAGGTGCTCATCACCGATACTTCCTCAAAATCTGCCCGAATGATGCGCCCTTCACGATCGTAATCGTCCATTCCCGATCCAAATTCCACGTGTTTCGGCGTAATTTTGGTCAAGATAGCAGTGCCGCTGTAGCCCTTTTTTTCAGCCGGATACCAGTAATGTTCGTAACCCATCTGTTCCAGTACATACAAATCGGCGATCTGCTCTGGCGTAGCTTTGATTTCCTGCAGGCAAACCACATCGGCTTGTGTAGCTTGTAACCAGGCCAGCCAGTTTTTGCTCAAAGCGGAACGAATACCATTGACATTGTAGGTGATTATTTTCATGGTTTATTGGCCAGTCCGAGAGTTTTTTCGAGTTTGCGGGCTTCTTTCTTTTTCAACAAGGTCACTTCCATGCGCACATCTTCTACAGGTCGGTCTGCAGGACCAGTTTTGACGGCTGCGATGGTATCGATCATGTCCACTCCTTGAATCACCTCCCCAAAAACGGTATAGTTTTGGTCCAAATGAGGAATACCGCCCAGCGTTTTGTAAACTTCACGCTGCCAAGTAGGAATTTTACGACCTTTTAAACGGGTTTCTTCTAAAGTATTTAATTGTTCATCGGTAAAAACTTTGCCTTGTGCTAAATAAAATTGGCAGGCACTCGAAGCTTTTTCTGGATTATTATCTCTCGCTGCCGCGATGACGCCTTTCTTGTGGAACAAACTGTCACGAAACTCCGCAGGAACGGTATAGCCCAAATCTCCGTCGCCCAAAGCCTGACCGAGTTTAGCGGTTTTAGAATCCGGATCTCCTCCTTGAATCATGAAGCCTTGAATAACCCGATGAAACAAGGTGCCGGTGAGGTTTCCATCCTTGGTAATCTTTACGAAATTATCTCTGTGTTTGGGCGTCTGATTGTATAACATCACTACACATTCGCCCTTTTCAGTTTTAATACGTACAAACTGATGCTTCGGTTTAGCTGCCTGAGCCGTCATGGCCAACAATAATAAGGCGGATAAGAAGAGTTTTTTCATTTGATTTGATTTTTATCGAATATAAACAATTACAGTGCTTCGAAATAGCTGACAATAAGAGATTTAATGATCATTTCTTGTTCTAACAAGGTATAAGCAGGAATGGGTTTTATCAATTTCCAATGCGGCCAACCATCCTGATCCAAACCCTCTAACTCATAAAAGCCCATTTCGCTAAATAAACGACAAGTGGCTATATGCATCAGCTCTTCTTTTTGACGTTTGCTGAATTTTTGAGGACCAAGCCCCAATTCCTGCACCCCAATTAAGAACAGGATGACCTTGAGGTCTGGTTTTTCGGAATCAAAATCCGCTGCTAGGCGGTTTTGTAAGGCGGTGAATTTTTGATTGATTTCAGCTGGCTTCATCGAAGTCTTTCTTTGAGGTCCAACTTGTGCTTTCGGGCGGTATCCTGTGCAATGTCGTAGCCCGCATCCATATGTCTAATCACCCCCATGGCCGGATCATTATGCAATACCCGTTTAATTCTAGTTTCTGCGTCAGCAGTACCATCGGCTACGATCACCATGCCTGCATGAATGGAATAACCAATTCCCACGCCACCACCATGATGTAATGAAACCCAGCTGGCACCTCCGGCGGTGTTGACGAGAGCGTTGAGAATGGGCCAATCGGCCACCGCATCAGAACCGTCTTTCATGGCTTCGGTTTCTCGATTGGGTGAAGCCACTGAACCGGTATCCAAATGGTCGCGACCGATGACGATGGGTGCTTTTACCTTGCCTTCGGCCACCAGTTTATTAAAGGCTAATCCGGCTTTTTCACGTTCACCCTGCCCCAACCAACAAATTCGGGCTGGTAATCCCTGGAAAGCGATGCGATCCTCTGCCATGGTGATCCACCGGCGCAAGCCCTCGTTTTCAGGAAACAATTCTAAAATCAGTTGATCGGTAACCGCAATATCTTCCGGATCGCCACTTAGTGCTGCCCATCGGAAAGGACCTTTCCCCTCGCAAAACAAAGGACGAATGTAGGCGGGTACAAAACCGGGGAAATCAAAAGCATGGGTAACCCCCGCTTCTAAAGCTCTTCCCCTTAAATTATTACCATAATCGAAGGTGATCGCACCTCTTTTTTGCATTTCCAGCATTAGTTCAATGTGTTTGGCCATGGTGGCGTAGGATCTGCGGGTGTATTCTTCGGGGTTTTCTTCCCGTAATACCCTTGCTGCTTCTACAGATAATCCTTCCGGGAAATAACCGATTAAGGGGTCATGGGCAGAGGTTTGATCGGTCAATACATCTACCGTGATATTACGTTCAATTAATCGACTTAATAATTCAACAGCATTAGCTACTACTCCAATGGAAAGTGCCTTTCCTTCTTCTTTGTATTTCTGCGCCCGGTCGATGGCTTCATCAATATCAAAACATATTTCATCGATGTAACGAGTTTCCAATCTTTTGCGAATACGCCACTCTTCCACTTCGGCCGCCAGACAAACGCCCTCATTCATGGTAATGGCCAGGGGCTGGGCTCCACCCATACCACCCAAACCGGCTGTTACCGAGAGGGTGTGTTTCAGACTGCCGCCAAAATGCTGGCGGGCTACTTCGGCAAAGGTTTCAAAGGTACCCTGCACAATGCCTTGTGAACCAATATAGATCCAGGAGCCGGCTGTCATTTGGCCATACATCATGAGGCCCTTATCTTCTAAATCGTCAAAATGCTGTTGAGTGGCCCACTTGGGAACCAATTGTGAATTGGAGATCAATACTCTTGGGGCATCTTTGTGAGTGGGTAAAATACCCACGGGTTTACCCGACTGGATCAACAGGGTTTCATCTTCTTCTAAATCTTTTAATGCCTTAACGATCAGTTCCAGCGACTCCGCATTTCGAGCAGCCTTTCCCCTTCCGCCATAAACGATGAGATCTTCGGGGCGTTCGGCTACCTCCGGATCCAGGTTATTGAGCAACATTCGAAGTGCCGCTTCCTGCACCCAGCCTTTACAATTTAATTTATTTCCGGTGGGCGTGTTTCGTTTAGTAAGATCCATCGTTTGCGTGGTCATAGGTATTTCATTTGTTAACGTTCGAATTTAGTCATTTTGATGTTTTCATTAAATTACCTTCGTCAAAAATGAAAAATATCATAAAATATTCCCTTTAAGGTTTAGTGCTTTTTCTTTGGATGTGGTTCACAATAAGGATCTTCCCGTGGTTAGCCTTTTTAAAAATCTCAATTTTATTCAGGGAACCCTGGTTTAAGTTTTGCATAATTATTGTAAATTATACTGTATGTTCAGGGTTCCTTACCTATGTCGGATCGTAATTATTATTGGATTGGGTATGGTGCTGCTCTTCCAATCTAAAAATTCAAATGCCCAAGCTTTTCTCTTACCCGAAAAACAAAAAAGAGAAATCATTCCGTTCAAACTGATCAAAAACCTGATCATTGTTCCTGTTTACATTAACGAATCTGGGCCCTATAATTTTGTGCTCGACTCCGGGGTGGGGGTCTTGTTGGTGACTGATTTCGAGTTATCTGAACAACTGAAGTTAGAAAATCTAAGAAATATTAAGATCACAGGCTTGGGCAATAATACCGATCTGGATGCATTTATTTCTCCACCCCTAAACCTAAGTTTAGGCAAGGCTCTTGGAAATTACATTCCTGCAGCCATCCTCAAAAAAGATGCTTTTAACTTATCTGAATATGCCGGTATGTCCATTCATGGTTTACTGGGCTATGAGTTTTTTAACAGTTTTATTGTACGCATCAACTATGTTGATCAACATTTAACCATATATCCGTTTTCTGAGGAGTTCATCCCCCGTAAGGGGCAAAAAATTCCCATCAGCATTGAACAGCGCAAGCCCTATCTTGAAACCAACCTGGTATTGAGCAATGGCAGTCAAAAGCGGGTAAAACTCATCATTGACACTGGCGCCGGGCATCCGCTTTCTCTGGAAAATGAAAACGGCAAGCCCTTTCAAATACCTGATGAAAATATTGCAAGTAATCTGGGGGTGGGTTTAGGTGGACCCATAGAAGGTTATCTGGGTCGGATTCAATCATTGAATATGGGCAAGTATAAATTAGAGAAGGTTATTAGCGCATTCCCCAATTACCAGGATTTGGCAGCCAAAATTACCCTCGTTGAACGCAATGGTAATTTGGGAAATCAGCTCTTGAAAAGATTTAAGGTTGTATTCGACTATAGCCGAAATAGTATGTATGTGAAACCTTCGGGGTTTTATAAAGAGAAATTTGAGCATGATATGAGTGGGTTAGAACTGGTAAGTGCCGGTCCGGATTATAAAAGAGTGATCATAAGCAGAGTGGCAGAAGACTCTCCGGCAGAACAGGAAGGCCTGGTAGCGGGTGATGAGATCATCAGCATTAACTTTAAGCCTGTCGCTGAGTTTAGTATGAATGAGATCGACAATTTGTTCAAATCGGGGAATGAACGCAGTTATTTGTTGAGTATTCTTCCTAAAAACAGCGATAGAACCAAAAAAATTCTTTTTACACTCAAAAGAAGGATCTAATTGTAGCACAAAAGCTATATTTACTTTACAACCAAATCATTAATGAGAAATTTCGTTTTCGTTTGGGTTGCTGCCATCGGATTGACAGTAAACCTTTATGCACAAAAAAGCAAAACCACCTACACGCCAGCCCAGCTCCGATTAGAGAGCTTTAAGCAAAGGCAAGAGCTAGAGAAAAACAGTTTATTAAATCAAATTAAATTCAGATCGGTGGGACCCACCATTATGAGTGGCAGGGTGGTGGATATTGATGTGAATCCTAACGACCCTACCAATTTTTATGTGGCTTACGCTTCTGGCGGATTATGGATCACAGAAAACAACGGTATCTCATTCCAACCCTTGTTCGATCAACAAGAATCGATGACCATTGGTGATATTGCAGTAGATTGGTCTGACTGGACTCCCGAGAATAAAAAAACAACCATTTGGGTGGGAACCGGGGAAAATAATTCCAGCCGTTCCTCCTATTCTGGAACCGGCATTTACAAAAGTACCGACGGTGGAAAGAGCTGGGAGAACATGGGCCTGCCCGAGTCACACCATATCGGAAGAGTAATTCTTCATCCTAAAAACAGCAATACAGTTTATGTTGCAGTTTTAGGACATCTGTATTCTTCAAATAAAGAAAGAGGTGTTTACAAAAGTACCGATGGCGGTAAAAGCTGGAAACTGACACTTTCAATTGATGAAAACACCGGTGCCATTGACTTGGTAATCGATCCCACCAATCCGGAGGTGCTTTATACCTCCATGTGGCATCGCCAGCGCCGAGCCTGGAATTTTGTAGAAAGCGGAAAAACATCTGGTATTTATAAAAGTACGGATGGAGGCGACTCTTGGACGCTGATTAGTGGCGGTAGTAGTGGTTTTCCGGAAGGTGAGGGGGTTGGTCGTATCGGTTTGGCCATTTACCCAAAATCGCCCAATATGATTTATGCAGTATTAGATAACCAAGGTACAAGAACGGAAGAAAAAACTGAGAAAAAAGACGATTATAGCAAAGAGACTTTCAGAAATATTCAAAAAGAAGCGTTCTTGGCTTTAGACGATGATAAGCTGAATGCGTTTCTGAAAGAAAACAGATTCCCCTCAAAGCATACTGCTCAAGCGGTTAAGGCTGCTGTTAAATCCGACCTATTAAAACCAATAGCCTTAGTGGAATACCTGGAAGATGCGAACGCTTTAATGTTTGGCACACCAATTATTGAAGCGGAGGTTTACCGTAGTGAGGATGCGGGTAAAACCTGGACAAAAGTAAACACCATGGACCTGAGAGGTTTGTATAATACTTACGGATATTATTTTGGTCAGATTACGGTTTCACCGAACAACCCTGATAAGGTATATATCATGGGGGTTCCTATTTGGAAATCGGCAGATGGAGGAAAAACCTTTCAATCTATTGATGGGGAAAATGTGCATTCAGATCACCATGCCCTATGGGAGAATCCCAAAAAAGAGGGTCATCTGATTAATGGTAACGATGGCGGGATTAATATTTCTTACGACGATGGGAAAACATGGTTCAAAGCCAATACGCCGGCCGTTGGACAATTCTACTCGGTGAACATTGACATGGCAAAACCTTACCGTGTTTATGGTGGATTACAAGATAATGGCGTTTGGGTGGGCCCATCAACCTATAAAGCAGGTTACGGCTGGTATGATGGTGGTGAATATCCTTATAAAATGTTAAATGGAGGAGATGGCATGCAGGTGGCCATTGATACCCGTGATAATAATTTGGTGTACACCGGCTCTCAATATGGCTTTTACAATCGGATAAACCAGCAAACCAAAGAGCGTTTACCCTTCCAACCTAAACACGAATTAGGAGAAAGACCGCTGAGATGGAACTGGGAATCGCCAGTACATCTTTCACGCCATAATCAAGATGTGGTTTATTTCGGTTCTAACAAATTTCATCGATCCATGAACAAGGCGACCGATTTCATTACCCTTTCGGGCGATTTGACCAAAGGTGGCAAACCGGGCGACGTAGCTTATGGAACTTTGACCACTATAGAAGAATCTCCGCTTAAGTTCGGATTGATTTATGTGGGTTCTGACGATGGATTGATTCATGTAAGTAAAGACGGCGGATATAACTGGACTCGCATTTCCGATAAATTACCACAAGACCTGTGGGTTTCGCAGGTTTATCCTTCTGCATTTGAAGAGGGAACAGTGTATGCATCCTTGAATGGTTACCGCAACGATGATTTCAATGCCTATGTTTACCGATCAAATGATTATGGTCAAAATTGGACCCGAATTGGTAAAAACCTGCCACTTGAACCAGTTAATGTAATCAAAGAAGATCCCAAAAACAAAGACTTGATTTACGTTGGAACAGATCACGGGTTGTACGCCTCGATCGATCGCGGAGAAAGTTTTATGCGCCTGGGTAGCAATTTACCGGCGGTCGCTGTTCACGACCTGGTGGTGCAAACCCGCGAACAAGAGTTAGTAGTAGCTACACATGGCCGATCACTCTACATTGCCAGTGTGAAAGAGCTACAGCAATTGAATGCTGAAATGCTGAAAAAAACGAGCTATCTATTTGAACTACCAAGTGTTTCGTACAGTGCTTCTTGGGGACGTAAATTCGGAGAAAATGTTTTTGAACCACAATTACAAATACCCGTTTACAATGCAAGTGCTGGAAAACTCAGCATAAAGATTAAAACTGAGAGTGGCTTAGAGCTAAAAAGCGAAGAAATCAAACACGAACGGGGTATTCATTATATCAATTACGATTTAAGTGTTGCCGAAAATGCCTTAAAACCCTATCAGGAAGAATGGGGTAAAGCGAAAAGGGGAAGTGTAACCACCGCTGCCAACAAAAAGGCTTACTTGCAAGCCGGCAAATATGTAGTTGAATTGATCAACGCTTCCGGTGAGCGGTTTACACAAACACTTACCATTAGCAGCCCTGGAAGAGGTCAGCTAAGTTTTGAACCAGAAGCCGAAAGTGAGCCCGAAGAACCGGGTGAAACCAAATAATCGGTAAATTGAGCACTGTAACTTTACTGTTAAAGTGGTATATTAAAACACGCAAAAATTATATTTGTTAAAACAACCAAAACAAAAATTCATGAAGAAAATTTTTCAAAAAACAGGGAACTTAATGTTGGTATCCCTGATGGTATTTTGTTCGGCTGGTGCTGCATTTGCTCAGAAAAAGGGTAAGACCCCGCCTGCGCCAGCTGCACCTCCGGCTCCAGTTGCTCCGGCCGCAGCAAAGCCCGGAATGAAACCTTACAAAGATGTGATCACCGAAAAGGCGAAAACAGATAAGGGTTTATTTAAAGTACACCAGTTAGATGGTAAATATTTTTATGAGATTCCGGATTCTCTTTTTGGAAGAGAAATGCTGGTGGTAACCCGCTACACCAAAACCCCTCCGGTAGATGGTACCTATGGCGGTGAGGAGTTAAACGAACAAATCTGGAAATGGCAAAGAAAAGACAAGCAGGTGTTCATACGAATTCCTTCTTATCGTAACATCGCTTTACAGGGTACCGATATGTACCAGTCGGTAAAAAACTCCAATTTGGATGCTATTTTAAGCGCCTTTGAGATCAAAGCGATTAATAAGGATTCGAATTCGGTTGTAATTGATGTAACCGAGTTATTCACTAAAGATGTGCTATCACTTGGTTTGCCAAGCAATGTGCGCACCCAGTACAAAATTTCTGCTTTAGATGAGACTCGTTCTTATATCGATACCGTTAAAAGCTTCCCAATCAATGTGGAAGTTCGTACTTCTAAAACTTATCGTGCTGCAGAGCCTCCGGGTGACAGAAGTTTAGGTTCTGTTACGGTGGAAATCAGTAACTCTATGTTGTTATTGCCTAAAGTTCCTATGAAACCGCGTTTATCTGACGACCGGGTTGGATTTTTCTCTCAGGCACAAACCGACTACGGTATCGACGCACAAAAAGCAACCGTAACCCGTTATGCTCGTCGTTGGAGACTGGAACCAAAAGATAAAGCCGCTTATTTAAGAGGCGAATTGGTTGAGCCGGTTAAACAAATTGTATACTACCTTGACCCAGCCACTCCACAAAAATGGCGTGAGCACTTAAGAGAGGGAGTAAACGACTGGAATGTTGCTTTTGAGGCTGCCGGCTTTAAAAATGCGATTGTTTGTTTAGATCCCCCTAACGATCCGGATTGGAGCCCGGAAGACGCCCGTTACTCGGTTATTCGTTATTTCGCATCTAACATTCCTAATGCATACGGTCCGCATATTGCCGATCCAAGATCAGGTGAGATCATGGAATCAGATATCGGTTGGTATCACAATGTGATGAACCTGGTTCGTAACTGGTTCTTCATACAAACCGCTGCAATTAATCCGGAAGCCCGTTCTCCTAAATTCAAGGATGAAATCATGGGTAAGTTGATCCGCTTTGTTTCCTCACACGAAGTGGGACACACCCTTGGCTTGCCACATAACTTTGGTTCAAGTGTAGCTTATCCGGTAGATTCACTGCGCTCTCCATCCTTTACCAAAAGAATGGGTGGAACCGCTCCATCTATCATGGACTATGCTCGTTTCAACTACATTGCCCAGCCGGGTGACGGAGACGTGGTATTGTACCCTGGAATTGGCGAATACGACAAATGGGCTATTAAATGGGGCTATACCTGGTTTGACAGCAAAAGTGCTGATGAAGATGCTAAAATCTTAAACAAATGGACTGTTGAAAAAGCTGGTGATCCACGCTATTTCTATGGACAACAAACCGGTAATCCAATCGATCCAAGAGCACAATCTGAAGATTTGGGTAACGATGCTGTTAAAGCTTCTACCTACGGTATTGCCAACTTGAAACGCATCCTTCCGAATATCGAAAAATGGACTTACGAAGAAGGAAAACCATACGATAATTTAAGAGAACTTTATGGTGAGGTGTTATCACAATGGAACCGCTACATGGGACACGTTAAGTCGAACATTGGTGGTATCTATGAAAACGATAAAACCTACGAGCAAAAAGGAGCGGTTTACACCCATGTTGCCAGAACGAAACAACAAGAGGCGATGCGCTTCATTAATGAGCAAGCCTTTAAAACACCTACCTGGATGTTAGATCAAGCCGTACTGAGCAAATTCGACAATGCGGGTATAGTAGACCGTGTTCGTCGTGCTCAGGTGAATGTTTTGAGCACCATCCTTGATTTTGGTCGCCTGGCAAGAGTAATCGATAATAGCGCTAAAAACGGTGCGAATGCATACAGCATGAGCGATCTTTTCGGTGATATCCATCAGGGTATCTGGTCAGAATTGAAGACTGGTGGCAACATCGACACTTATCGCAGAAATCTGCAGCGTGCCCATATTGAGCGCTTAGAATATTTAATGACACAAGAACAGCAAACTCCCGCTGGAGTGCCTGCAGAATTTGCAGCATTCTCAGGAGCTACTGCAATTGATGTTTCTCAATCCGATATTCGCCCGCTGGCCAGAAGAGAGTTGAAAAACTTAGCCGCGGAAATTCGTGCCAGCAAAGCAAAATTCAGCAACCCGGTAGTTTCGGCACACCTGGATGATGCTTTGGTTCGAATCAATAACATTTTAGATCCAAAATAATACGAAGGATTTAAGCAAAAAACCCCGCCCATCTCGGTGCGGGGTTTTTTTATGCTCAATAATTACTGATTAGCAAAACAGTAGAAGATAAAATATAGAAGGATATCAGGGTTTTTGTTAGTCGGGATGGCCGGATTAGCTTCGCTGATCCGTATTTTCTTATGAAAGAACCTGATTATCAAAACATGCAGAAAGATATGAGGGTTTTAGTAAGTCGGGATGGCCGGATTTGAACCGACGACCTCCAGCACCCCATGCTGGCGCGATACCGGGCTACGCTACATCCCGAAAGAATCACAAAAATAAGCTCTTTTAAGAATTTTTTTAGCATTTGTCCGTTTTAATGTATAAAATTGGAATGGCTGTAAATTAAATCGAATCGCAAAAGTGGGTAATCCAATTAACAAGGCAGACACCTATACCCTTCAGCTGGCATCCAGCCTGGAGAGCCTTAATCAGCTGGAAAGTTTCATAGAAGAAATTCGAATTAAATATTCCTTACAAGAAGAGGTGTATGCAAACGTGTTGATCTGCCTGAACGAAGCCTGTATCAATGCGATCGTTCATGGCAATCAATTATCTCCTACACTAAAAGTTTATATCAACCTGGAAGTTTGGGATAAAAAAAGAATGGTGTTCAGTATTAGTGATGAAGGGCTTGGCTTTGATTATCAGGCACTTGAAGACCCCACACTGGTAGAAAATCGAGAAAAAGAAGTAGGGAGGGGTGTTTATATCATTCGTAAATTAGCAGATCAATGTATTTTTAACGATCGGGGTAATCAGTTAGAACTGCATTTCAAAATTTAAAACATGAGTGCTATTTTATTTTTTTCAGAAGACACCTTATTCAAGCCCCGGCAAAAGGCCAAATTGCGTAATTGGGTGAATAATTGCGTCATAGCCGAAGGTTTTAAGACCCAGGAAATCAATTTTATTTTTTGCAGCGACGATTATTTAATCGAAATCAACAAAAATTATCTTGACCACGACACCTATACTGATATCATTACATTTGATAATGGAGAACAGAATGGTAAAGTTTTGGGAGACATATTCATCAGCGTAGATCGGATCAATGAAAATGCGGCAAAATTTGGAGTGAACGAACAAGATGAATTACACCGGGTGATGATTCATGGCGTATTACACCTGTTGGGTTATACCGACAAGGATAAAAAAACAAAAGCCCAGATGAC
The DNA here is from genome assembly GCA_947458875.1 of Sphingobacteriaceae bacterium. Classification (GTDB taxonomy): domain Bacteria; phylum Bacteroidota; class Bacteroidia; order Sphingobacteriales; family Sphingobacteriaceae; genus JAIPAN01. The sequence goes on along the minus strand of CANGZD010000004.1, from coordinate 81,491 downwards.
TGATCGGGAAAATCACTACCTGGGCCTTCGTAACTTTTAGGTGTTCTTTATTCCATGGGGACCTCAATCAACAATACTTGGGCGTCCTCTTTTACTTCAAAACTAAAACCCTGGGCATCATATACTCCCGCAGCATCGCGGCGAGCCAACAATTGCTGGTCTAATTCGATTGAACCATCTATCACAAAAACGTATACTCCATTACCGGGGTATTTGATCAGATAGTTATGGGTACCACCAGATTTGAAAAACCCTTTGGCAAAAACCGCATTTTGATTGATCCAGAGGGCACCTTCCTCCTCGGTTGGGGATACCAATATTTGAAATCTATTCTGTGCTAATTCTGTATCAAAGCGTTTCTGATCGTAACGCGGTTCAATATTCCGCTCTTTAGGGAATACCCAAATTTGCAGCAGGTTGACCTCTTCGTTGGTGGAACCATTAAATTCTGAGTGGCGTATACCAGAGCCGGCTGACATGATTTGCACCTCTCCTGCCGTGATGGTTCCTTCCGAGCCCAGGCTGTCTTTATGAGCGAGCATTCCTTTAAGCGGAATGGTCACAATTTCCATGTTATCGTGACCGTGCATACCAAAACCCATCCCGGGAGCAACTATGTCATCATTTAAAACCCTCAATAAACCGAAATGGACTTTGGCTGGATCATAATATTGGGCAAAACTAAACGAGTGGGCCGCTTTTAACCAGCCATGATCTGCAAAACCTCTCTCATTCGCCAAATGAATAATCTTCTTCATTTTATATTATATGTTTAAACATTCAAATATCTGAATTTCAATAAACAGATCTCTCCAATTTAATAAATTGTGACATAAGGTTTATTTTTGGGCTTTCGTAATAGATATGACCCTAATTAGCCTGCCGGACCTTTTAGCCACCATTGGTGTGACCTTGCTGTTGATTGCTTATTTGCTCAATCTCTTAAAAAAGATCGACACCGAACATCTGCTGTATGCAATATTAAACCTGTTTGGTGCGGCTTTGTGTGGCATATCGGCCTACATGGTGGCTTTCTATCCATTTGTGGTTTTAGAAAGCGTTTGGGCAATGGTGGCTTTATTTGCCCTGGCTAAACATGTTCCACGTGAAACATGTGGAAAGGTAGGCGATAAAATTTAGTTAATTTTGTATGGTTCCACGTGGAACATAGAGCTGTATGTTTAATAAATATGATATCATAGTAGTGGGTGCGGGCCACGCAGGGTGTGAAGCGGCGGCGGCGGCGGCAAATTTAGGTTCGAGGGTGCTATTGGTAACCATGAACATGGGTACGATTGCGCAAATGAGCTGTAATCCAGCCATGGGTGGTGTAGCAAAAGGACAAATTGTTCGAGAGATTGATGCCATGGGCGGGTACTCTGGTATCATTAGCGATCAAACTACACTACAATTCAGGATGCTGAACCGATCAAAAGGGCCAGCGATGTGGAGTCCGAGAGCGCAAATAGACAGAATGCGGTTTGCGGAAGAGTGGAGATTGAAATTGGAACAAACACCAAATGTGGATTTTTGGCAAGATACCGTATCTGGTTTATTAGTGAAGGGAGATAAAGTGTTGGGGGTAAAAACCTCATTGGGCATGGAGATTGAAGCGGCCGCAGTAGTGTTGACCAACGGCACCTTTTTAAATGGTTTGATTCATATAGGGGAGAAAAGATTTGGTGGTGGTAGGACTGCAGAAAAAGCAGCAACGGGTATCACCGAACAGTTGGTAGAGCTGGGTTTTGAGGCAGGCAGAATGAAAACAGGGACACCCCCAAGAATAGACGGCAGAAGTTTAGATTACACCAAAATGGAGGAGCAGTGGGGTGATGAGGAAAGGGGGCGGTTTTCTTATACTAAGGTACCGCTGGTAGAAGAACAGCGTTGTTGCTGGATCACCTACACCAACGAAGCGGTGCACGAAACACTGAAAGAAGGATTTGAAAAATCGCCAATGTTTACGGGTAGGATTAAGGGCCTGGGTCCCAGATATTGTCCTTCTATAGAAGATAAAATAAACCGATTCGCAGAAAGGGAGCGACACCAGATCTTTGTAGAACCAGAAGGCTGGAATACTGTAGAAATTTATGTGAATGGCTTCTCTACTTCCCTGCCCGAAGATGTTCAGTACAAGGCTTTGACCAAAATCCCCGGCTTTGAAAATGCAAAAATGTTCAGACCGGGTTATGCTATAGAGTACGATTATTTCCCACCCACTCAGTTGGATTTAACCCTGGAGACCAAGTTGATTAAAAACCTGTTTTTCGCAGGTCAAATCAACGGCACCACTGGTTATGAGGAAGCAGCATGCCAAGGATTTATTGCAGGAATAAATGCGCACCAGAAGATAAATGATCGGCACGAGCTAATCATGAAACGCTCTGAATCATACATAGGCGTACTAATTGACGACCTGGTAACCAAGGGGACAGAAGAGCCTTACCGAATGTTTACCTCAAGGGCCGAACACCGCTTACTGCTTAGACAGGATAATGCAGACATTAGATTAAGTAGTATTGGACATCAGTTAGGTTTGATAAGCGATGAACGTATGGAGAGGGTGGAGCAAAAAATAGCGGATGCAGAAAAAATTGTTCAGCACATTAAGAAACAATCGGTAGAACCAGAAGAGGTAAATCAAATGCTCGAGTCTGTGGGATCATCTGCAGTAAACCAAAAGGTGAAGTTGGTACAATTGCTGAGTAGACCACAAGTGGAAATTAAGAATTTGAGGGAGGTGCTCAGCTCATTCGATCAGCTGTTGAGTGGATTTGAAACAGAGGTAATAGAACAAGCAGAGATTAAAATAAAATACGAGAGTTACTTTGAGAAGGAAATGGAGATTGTAGAGAAGATGAAAAAAATGGAAGACCGGGAAATTAATCCGGAGTTCGACTACCAAACCCTGGGTTCTCTTTCAAAAGAGGCAAGGGAAAAATTAATTCGAATCAAACCAAGAACACTCGGACAAGCTTCCAGGATTTCGGGGGTTTCACCCTCGGATATTTCGGTTTTGATGGTACACATGAGTAAATAATAGTATAAGTATCTGTTGATCAGGCATTTATACATGAATGAGTGGTGACTTAAATTAAGGCGATCTGAACGAAGAAAAAAGTTTTTTAGATGAATGTATTCAAGAATAGTTTTGTTTCGCCATGGGGCTTAAAAACAGGTTTAAATAAAGGGTGGGCTTCGTGCGGCTGTTTCATGACGTTAACTTGGCTAATTGCGGCTTGCGCTAGCATACAATCACCAACCGGCGGGCCTAAAGATGCGGAGGCCCCAAAGGTGCTCAGAGAAAGTCCTAAAAACCTGAGCACAAAATTCAAGACTGAAAAAATCGAACTCGAGTTCAACGAATTTATTAAACTCAACAATGCATTTACCGAAATCAGCATTTCGCCTGCATTAGAAAATCCGCTTGAGGTGCAAGCCAAAAAAGAGAAGTTAGAAATTAATATCGGCGAAGCCCTATCACCTAACACCACTTATACCATCAACTTTGGAAAAGGAGTAGGCGACGTAAATGAAAATAATTTATTAAAAAATTATACCTACGTCTTTTCGACCGGCGAAACACTTGACTCTCTTTCGATATCGGGTAAAGTAGTAGATGCTGTTACAAATGAAGTGCTAAAAGAGGCGACCGTCTTTCTGTTTCCAATTGAACAAGACACATTATTGGGTAAAAAGAAACCGAGCATATACACCCTGAGTGACACGGCGGGCAATTTTAAACTCAATAACCTAAGATCACAAGCATACAGAATTTATGCAATCAAAGAAACATCGGCCGACCGGATATATAATGAGGCAATAGATGAAATAGGGTTTGTCGATAGCGCTTTACAGCTTAATAAAAACATCAGCGGAATAAAATTAAGGGTATTTAAAGAAGAGCCTGGCAAAGTTAAGGTGATTGAGAAAAAAATTGAAGGCGACGGAACCATTCTATTGAGCTTGAATAGGGGAATAAAAGGATTGGGTGTAAAAGAGCTTAATAGCGATTATTTAAAGGATTCAAAAACGGAAATCAATCTGCGTGGCGACACCGCTAAAATTTGGTTAGCCAGTCTGGATTTCGACTCCCTTCGCGTTTCTATAAATGAGCAAGAGAAGGAAATTGAACGCGTTTCGATTTACAGAAACAAAAGAGAAACTTTTAATCGCACACCCGTAATAAGAGATAATGCGACGAATGGCAAACTAAAACCAGGTCGAGACTTTGAAACCGTCTTATCAATGCCCGTAACCGCAAGCGACTGGAGTAAAGTAAGTTTAAAAGCAGACTCCGTTGAACTTACGGGTTGGTCATTGTTGAAAATGGTTGATAGTGAAAGAAAATACCGATTAAACTATGCATTAAAACCTGGTAAAAAATACAGCATCAACTTTAAGGAGGGTGCTTTTACCGGCATTTCGGGAGCCAAAAGCAAGGCATATAATAAGGTTTTTACAGTAGAGGAGTTGGAAAACTTTGCAAATCTTACCGTCAGGGTTTCGCCGGGCGATAGCAGTAAACAGTATGTGTTACAACTATTGTCTGAGAGTGAAACGGTTATAAGGGAAGATGTGATTTCTGCAGAAAAGACCATATCATACAACACCTATCCGGTTGGCAAATACACACTTCGCTTTGTGATGGATGAAAACCGAAACGGAAGTTGGGATACCGGAAGCGTGAGTAATAAGAGGCAGCCAGAAAAAACCTGGAATTATGAAAAGGTAATCACCCTGAGAGCCAACTGGGATTTAGAGGAGAAAATTACGATTCCGAAGGATTTGTAAACCAGGTACTGTACATCACATAGCGATCGGGTAGCTGGTCTAACAACTCTTTTTGTTGCACACTAATTGCTTTTATTTTTTTGGCAGGCGCACCCGCGTAGATATAACCCGATTCACAAACAGTGTTTTCTAATACAATAGTTCCGGCAGCTATAATGCAATATTCCTCCACTACCGCATGATCCATAATAATGGCGCCCATACCTACCAAGACCCGGTCTTTGAGTATACAACCGTGAATCATTGCCTGGTGCCCAATGGATACGTAATTGCCAATTTGGGTAGCTGCTGTCTGGTAAGTGCAATGAATCACCGCTCCATCTTGGATATTGGTATAATTACCAATCCTGATACTGTTGACATCGCCTCGAATCACCGCATTGAACCACACTGAACAGTGATGGCCCATTTTAACATCGCCTACTATGGTGGCGTTTTCGGCAACAAAACAATCTTTTTGCCATTCGGGAGAAATTCCTTTTACAGGTAAAACAAGAGGCATAATATTAGTCTAAAAAACAGTATCGATTAATTTTTGGCTGTGCTGTGGATAGTCGGTGTTGTAATGTAAACCGCGGCTTTCCTTACGCTGCATAGCTGATTTAATTACAATATAAGCGGTTTGGATGACATTTCGGAGTTCACAAAGTGGAACTGAGAGTTTTGTTTTTTTATAAAAATCCTCTGTTTCTTCGTGAATCAGGTGTAAGCGTCTCATGGCTCGTTCTAATCGAAAATCTGAACGAACAATGCCCACATAATCACTCATAATTTTTTGAGTTTCACGAAAATTATGAGTCACCAAGATATCTTCATTAGATAATTGCGTGTTGCTATCGTCCCAATCGGGAACATCTTCCGTAAAATCGACTTTGTTTAGTTTATCAACGGCATTTAAATAAATGCGATGTGCAAACACAGTGGCCTCCAGTAAAGAGTTGGAAGCCAGTCTATTGGCACCATGTAACCCAGTGGAGGCGCATTCTCCACAGGCGTATAATTGTTGAATGGAGGTTTGACCCGATTCATTCACCATGATGCCCCCACACATATAATGGGCTGCAGGTGTTACTGGAATCATCTCTTTACTCATATCGATACCGATACTTAAGCACTTTGCATAAATATTGGGGAAATGTTGGATAATTTCATCTTTAGAGCGATGGCGGATATCCAAATAGACAAAATCATCGCCTGATTTTTTCATTTCAGAATCAATGGCCCTGGCAACAATATCGCGGGGTGCCAATGATTTTCGTTCATCGTAATCTTGCATGAATTCCCGGCCATTTCTGTCTTTAAGCACCCCTCCAAAACCTCTAACCGCTTCTGATATTAAAAAAGATGGGTATTCACCAGGGTGGTATAATGCGGTAGGATGAAATTGAATAAACTCCATATTTCGCACTTTTCCTTTTGCACGATATAGCATGGCAATTCCATCACCAGTAGCAATGGTTGGATTGGTGGTGTTGGCATAAATATGGCCAGCACCACCCGTAGCCAACACAGTAATTTTAGAGAGAATTTTTTCTACCTGATGGGTTTTGGTGTTTAATGCGTAAACGCCGAAACAATTAATGTCGATAGTGCTTTTGTCTACAAATTTTCCGAGGTGGTGCTGGGTAATTAATTCGACCGCAAAAAAATGAGTTAATATTTGTATTTGCGGATGCTCATGAATTTTAGCGAGTAAAGATCTTTCAATCTCAGCACCGGTGATATCCTTATAATGTAAGACGCGATGTTCGGAATGACCCCCTTCTTTTGCTAAATCGTATGCTCCATAATTAGTTTTATCGAAGTGTGTGCCATAATCAATCATTTCTTGGATACGCTCCGGTCCCTCCTTGATCACCATTTCGACAATTTGTTCGTTACATAACCCATCTCCTGCAATTAAAGTATCTTGGATATGTTTATCAAAAGAGTCTGCTTTATCTACCACCACTGCTACACCACCCTGAGCATATTTTGTATTAGACTCGTCTTCATTAGATTTAGTGATAATTAATACCTTTCCATGCGCTGCTAGTTTTAAAGCAAGACTTAAACCCGCAATTCCGGAGCCAATAATTAAAAAATCAGTCTTCATTTTTAGATATCCTTTGTATCTGTGTTAATAACGCGAATAAAGATGTTAATTTTGTGTAGATTTTAAGTTAGTAAAATCTCATAAGTCGTACTGCTTGGTAAAAGCACTAGAAATTGAATAATTTTTAAGCAAATTATCATCCAAAAAGAGAAGGATATCCACTAAAAATCGATCGTAAAAAAATCAACAATAAAATGTGGATTAGAAAAGTATCGACAATATAAAACCCTTGTAAATCAATTATATATATAATAGAATAGAAGAAATATTTGTGGAGAAAAATAGAATAATTAAAACTGCAATAAAATTTGATTCAAATTATTCACAATACCAACAGCTTAATAAACAGTAAGAATATTATATAAATAATAAATAGTAATTATTAATCGGTGAAGAAATGGATACCTTAGAAGAATTGAAGATAAAGGGTTTTATAGAGGAAGAAGTGGATCCTACTTTAGATTTATTTTCGGAAATCAATCGCTTAAAAAAAGAAAAGAATGCAGTTATACTGGCCCATTATTACCAGGAACCGGATATACAAGATATCGCTGACTACATAGGTGATAGTTTAGGTTTATCACAACAAGCAGCTAAAACAAATGCAGCTATTATTGTTTTTGCCGGAGTTCATTTCATGGCTGAAACAGCCAAGATATTATCGCCCGAAAAGAAGGTTTTATTACCCGATTTAAAAGCAGGTTGTTCTTTATCAGATTCTTGTCCGCCGCATTTGTTTGCCAAGTTTAAAGAGCAGTATCCAGATCACATGGTCATTACTTATGTGAATTGTACTGCGGAATTAAAAGCGATGAGTGATATCGTTTGTACTTCATCCAATGCGGTGCAAATTGTAAATAGTTTGCCTAAAGATCAGCCGATTATTTTTGGACCTGATCGTAATTTAGGTCGTTATGTAGCACAAAAAACAGGTCGAGATCTGGTATTATGGAATGGTGCTTGTATGGTACATGAGATTTTTTCACAGCAGCGGATTTTTAAACTCAAAAACCAACACCCGGAAGCAAAGTTCATTGCCCATCCTGAATGTGAAGAATCAGTTTTAACGATGGCTGATTATATAGGATCTACTACCGGCTTATTAAAATATACCATTGAAAATCCGGCACAAGAATTTATCGTTGCTACCGAAAGTGGGATTATCCACCAGATGGAAAAAGCGAATCCAAAAAAAGTATTTATTCCTGCTCCACCCAATAACCAATGTGCTTGTAACGAATGTCCGCATATGAAACGGAATACATTAGAAAAATTATACCTCTGTTTAAAAAATGAAATTCCGGAAATTATACTTCCGGATGTAGTAATTAAAAAAGCACAAAAACCCATCGAGCGTATGCTCGAAATTTCAGCTCAATTAGGATTATAAAAACATGTTTGAAAATAAAGAACGTACAGAAATTGAAAAACTAGGTGAATTTGGTTTGATTCAACACTTGACTCAAAACTTTACCATCGAACAAACCAGCACCACTAAAGGTGTTGGCGATGATGCAGCAGTTTTAGATTTCACTAAAGAGAAAACTTTAATTTCTACCGACATGCTCCTGGAGGGTATACACTTCGATTTAGCCTATACCCCCTTCAAACATTTAGGCTACAAAGCCATACAAGTCAACCTGAGCGATATTTATGCCATGAATGGTATTGCCAGCCAAGTAACGGTTTCTATTGGCCTATCAAGCCGATTTCCACTTGAAATAATAGAAGAATTATATGAAGGGATTCAATTAGCCTGTAAAAAATTCGGTGTCGATCTGGTCGGTGGCGATACCTCTGCTTCTAAACAGGGGTTGGTTATTAGTGTAACCAGTATTGGTCATGCCAATGAAAAGGATATTTGCTACCGAGATGGCGCACAAGAAGGCGATTTAATTTGTGTTTCGGGCGATTTAGGTGCTGCTTATGTAGGTTTACAATTATTAGAAAGGGAGAAAAAGATTTATTTAGAAAACCCTAATATCCAACCCGATCTGGAAGGTAAAGATTACATTATCGAACGCCAATTAAAACCAGAAGCCCGTAAGGATGTGGTGGAGTTTCTAAAATCGATCAAGGTAAAACCAACTGCTATGATTGATATTTCAGACGGCCTGGCTTCCGAGATCAAACACATTTGTGAGCAGTCGAAAAAAGGTTGCCATATTTATGAAGAAAAAATCCCGATCGACCCGATGACTTACGATACCGCTCGTGAATTTGGTTTAGACCCAACCGTTTGTGCCTTGAGCGGCGGCGAAGACTACGAATTACTCTTCACCATTAAACAGTCTGATTATGATAAAGTAAAGGATAACCCAGATATCTCTGTTATTGGTCACATTACTGATGCCGCATCAGGCTGTCAACTGATCACCAAATCAGGCAACCAACACGAAATTAAAGCACAAGGCTGGAATGCCTTTAAAGCTTAATCAAGGCTTTCTTCGTCGATGAATTTTTGATCAATTTGTTTGCTGGCTTTTGCACCCAGTTTTTTGATTTTCTCGGCAGTAACCGTAAGGTTTCCGTTGCCACTGGTTAGTTTTTTCATGGCGTCTTCGTACGAGTTTTGGCTTTGGCGAATGGTTTTGCCCACCCCTTCCAGGTCTTTTACAAAACCCTCAAACTTATCGTACATGGCACCGCTCAAGCGGGCAATCTCCATCACATTTTTATTTTGACGTTCTTGTTTCCAGATGCTGGCTACGGTGGTTAAGGTAGCCAATAAAGTGGATGGGCTTACGATGACTACGCGGCGCTCCCAAGCGAAATCAAACAAATCTTGCTCCGACTGTACCGCCATGCTAAACGAAGATTCAATAGGAACAAATAATAGCACAAAATCGGGCGAATTAATCTGATAAAGATCGTGGTAGTTTTTGCTGCTTAAATCTTTCACGTGGTTTTTGATAGATTCCACGTGTGCTTTCGCAAACACCACCCGCTCCTCATCACTTTCACAATTAACCAGCCTTTCGTAGGCCACCAGCGAAACTTTCGAATCCACAATGAGGTGTTTGTTGTCTGGCAGATCGATGATCACGTCGGGTTGCAGGCGATTGCCATCCTGTCCGCTTAAGCTAGCTTGTACCCGGTATTCGCGGTCCCGCACCAAACCAGAGCGCTCCAAAACCCGCTCCAGCACCACTTCGCCCCAGTTCCCTTGTTTTTTGGCATCTCCCTTCAAGGCCTTGGTAAGGTTCTGGGCCTCAGCACTCATCACCTTATTTAGTTCAACGAGGTTTTTGATTTCTCCTTTTAGTGTATTCCGTTCATCTGATTCGGCCTTGTACGCTTTTTCCACCTTTTCTTCAAAATCCTTTAATTTCTCTTTGAAGGGTGATAAGATGATATCGAGCTGTTTGTGATTCTGCTCGGTGAATTTATTGGATTTCTCCTCTAACAATTTATTTGCGATGTTCTCAAACTCTGTTTTAAATTGCTGTTGCAGCTTGTCGATGTATTCTTGCTGCTCATTTAGTCGGTCCCTTTGGGCCTTAAAAGCTTCTTCTGCTTTAGCAATCCTCCCCTTTTCCAAACCCAACTCAGCATTTATCTCATTTAGCTTTAATTCCAGGCGCTCTCGTTCCACACTCAAGCCTTCTGCTCGCTCCATCGCCTTGGCCTCGTTAATTTTCAGGCGTTCATTTTCGCTTTTCAGTCTATTCAGCTCCTCTAAAGAAATTCCATCCACGCTTTTTGGTCTTTTAAGAATCAAAACAAGGGCTATTCCCAAAACCAGTACCGCGAGTACCAAAACGCTTAGTTCCATTTTTGTCTGTTTATAAGGCTAAATTACTAAAATATGCCATCGAGAGCGGTAAATTATAAAGAAGAAAGTACCAGCTCGGCCACCTTTTTACCCATCTGGCTACCCATGGCTACCCCCATCCCGTTGCAGCGAATGGCGCTGTAAACTCCCGGTACCACTTCGCCGATGAGCGGTTTTAACTCATCGCCAAAGGCCATGATCCCACTCCATCTGTACTCGATCTCTGGCTTTTGTCCAGGCATAACCACCTCATACAACAATTCCTCGAGCTTGTTTTGTACCAAGCTTGTTAACCCCTGTTCGGTGGTTTCTTCAGCTTTAAAATCCAAGTTCCTACCACCCCCAATTAGGACGCGATCTCCAATATTTCGGAAATAGTAATAACCCCTGTCATAATGAAAGGCCCCGCGTAATTTCAGACCCGGAATTGGGCTGGTTACCAACACTTGTCCCCTGCCGGGAACGATGTTTAATTCGGGAAACAGCGATTTACTAAAAGCATTGGTTGCCAGAATGATTTTTCGAGTGATAAATTTGGTCTGATTGGTGTGAACGGTATGATGTGGGCTGCCGGCCTCTATTTCTTCTACCTTGCAGTTAGTAAAAAGTAAAACACCTTCTTCCTGCACCAGTCTCTGAAGACTCAACATCATTTTTCCGGTATCCAACTGTCCCTCCAGTTTGTTTTGAATCACCGAATGCACATCACCCAATCCCTGTTCACCAATAAATACTGGTCCTACAGTGGCATAAATGTCAGTGCTGCCTGTAATGGGTGCCAGCAGTCTGTTAAAATGACCGATCTGCTCCTGGCATTTTCCCGCAAAATCCTGATCGCTCTTTTTAAAAACCTCGAAACCGCCATAGGGTAAGTAATCTATGGCATCATCACCTAAAATTTCACGCAGTAACCGCAACCCTTGCCAGCGAAGCTCTACTACCCCCATCAATTCTTCTTCAGAGGTGCTTTCTAGCTCATCCAACATTTCCGAAATGCTTCCAAAACAAGCAAAACCCGCGTTTTTTGTGCTGGCGCCACTCGGTAAAAAACCAGCTTCTAATACGCCCACTTTGAGTAGATGGTTCTGCTTTTTGGTCTGATAGGCTGCCATTAAACCTACCAATCCACCACCCACCACCAATACATCAAAGTTTTCAAGAAAACTCTTCTGCTCCCAGAAAGAAAACGATTTTTCCATCTCTTAAAGGTAAAAATCATTTTCCGCTTTAAATGCGGAATACTTTTTGATTAAAGCTTTTTATATTTATCAAACAATAAAAAAGAAAATTATGGGATTATTCTTGTTAATAGCCGTGGCGATTGTAAGTTTCATCGTACAGTGGCGTTTTAAAAGTAAATTCAAAACCTACTCTGAAATTGGTTTAAGTTCCGGATTAAGCGGAAGAGATATTGCGGAAAAAATGTTGTCCGATCACGGCATAGCCGATGTTAAAATCATCTCTGTAGAAGGGCAACTTACCGATCATTATAATCCTGCAGACAGAACCGTCAACCTGAGCCCCGAAGTTTATCATGGTAAGAGTGTGGCTGCCGCTGCGGTGGCCGCTCACGAATGTGGCCATGCTGTGCAACACGCTAAAGCCTATTCTTGGTTGCAATTCCGCTCTTCTATGGTGCCGGTGGTAAGCGTTGCTTCCTCGCTGGTACAATGGACTTTAATGATTGGTGTGCTGTTGATGGCCTTTTCTGGTAATTATATTGTTCTAACGGTGGGTGTTGCAGCATTGGCGCTAGTCACCCTGTTTAGCTTTATTACCCTACCGGTAGAATTTGATGCCAGTAACCGGGCTTTGGCCTGGTTAAATACGAATGGAGGTGTAATGGCCGGCAATACCGAAGAACACGGTCAGGCAAAAGATGCACTTTGGTGGGCCGCCATGACCTATGTGGTAGCGGCATTGGGTTCTTTGGCCACTTTGCTTTATTACGCCAGCATGTTGTTTAACCGCCGCGACTAAAAACTTGGCATTTATTCAATGACACAAGCCCCGAAACGGAAGTTTTCGGGGCTTTTATGTTTTATAAGGCTATTCCAGAGTCATAAATTAATTTATAAGAAAAAATAAAACAATTCATGTTAATATTTGTTAGTTTTTTATAATCAAAAATTAATTTTCGGTTAATTTTCGGTTATAAAATTAACGCAAATATGAAAAAAATGTTTACATGCCTTTTGGCAATGGGCTGGCTATGGACTGCCAGTGGACAGCGGGTGGGAGACCCGTTGACCCGTCCTCAAAAGTCTAAAAAAATTCAAAATGTTCTTTCTTTTGAAAATGGCGGAGAAATCCCAGATGATCAACTAAGCCGTTTATTACATCCGGATAAAGATCAGGTTTTTGTGAAGTCGAAAATTAAAAAAGACAAATCGGGGGTTTTTGAGACTGAAATTTATGATTTACACTACAAGGGCATCAAGGTGGAAGGAGCTGAAATAAGGGTCTTGAAACGTCGGGGCAAGCCCGTTTATGTTTTACAGGATTATACGCCCATAAAACAAGAAAATTCGGTGAGAACAAAACTTACCTCAGGGCAGGCCTTGAGTAAAGTGATATCCAGCTGGACCCACAAAAAATTTGCCTGGCAGGATGTACAGATGGAAAAAAGCTTGAAAGATCGAACCCAAGATCCTTCCGCATCCTATTTACCAAAGGGCGAATTAGTCTTCTTGCCCGATGAAGCTTGTATCGCCTACAAATTTGAAATTTTTACCCTTCATCCCTTTCAAAAAGAGGAGGTTTTCGTAAATGCCATCGATGGGTCTTTGGTTAAAACCCAGCAATTACTTAACAAAGACCACGGTACCGAAACACCTGATTCTTATTCGAAAATCACAAATAGGGTTACGGTCAATAATAACCTGCAAACAGCAGATTTGTGGGTAAAAGTAAACGGTGTGCAAAGGACCACCGTGGGTTCTTATGACAACCAGGCATTACACTTTTATCTTAATGACATTGCAGGTAAAATTCATACCCTTGGACTGGAAAGCATTGATAATTCGTTTAACCCTTCGGGCGCAAAAATAGAATTTGCCAGCCCGTTTAATATTGGAGGAATAGGTGATTTCAGAACGTTTGAGGGCGGCTATGAAATAGCCACCAGGGTACATTACGGATTAGAATATGCTTACAGCTATTTTTTATCAAAACACAGTCGATTGGGTTATGATAATATGCATTCTCCGCTGAGCTCCTATGTGCTCAAACTAAAAAATGTCGGCTCGTTTTACGATCGGGGAGAGTCACTGTTTTTCACCTACGATGATGGAATGATTGAGCCCGAAATAAAAGTTTCGCCCAATTTGGAAACAGTTTATCACGAATATGCTCATGCCGTAACGGTCAGTGAGTCTGGTTTATTGGCTGGACCCAATGAATCTGGTTCTTTAAACGAGGGTTTGAGTGATATATGGGCCTACACACTCGCAGATCAGCACCTCAAAAAAAACCCCTACCAAGGAAATTTTGATATAGACGAGCAAGTGTACAATGCATTGAATGGTAACGACTGGAAAACCACTGCTGGTAACGATGAGTTTCAGCAATATTTTCAAAATATAACCGGGTATAGTATTATAAGAGATGCTCAAAACCCCAATTCCAAAAACTATCCCGATTTTTATAAAGGAAGTTATTGGGATGTACATCCAGACGATGAACATGTCAACTCTACTGTTATTTCCCACTGGTACTTTTTGCTAACAGAAGGCGGAACCAAAACACTCGAAAACGACCCATCGGTTACAGTAAATGTAAGTGGTATTGGCATGGATAAAGCCGCAGACCTTATTTACTTCACTACCACCCATTTTTTGGGACGTTATACAAATTTCTACCAATTCGCACTCCAAACCAGTTTGGCCGCAAAGGCAATTTTTGGCGAAAATTCACCAGAAGCCAGTTCGGTTAATGAGGCCTGGAAAGCGGTGGGCTTGGAGCCCACATGGACCACCTTAAGCCCGTGTACCCCACCCGCAGATTATCAAAGCATTTTTTATGCCAGTAAATTCAGTTTAGCCAATATTCAAAATGAAAAAAACAACGACTTCCAGGGTGGATACAGAGATTACACCTATTTAACCATTGCAACCAAAAGCAATTACGAGTATGAGCTGATGCTAAAGGCTTCTGCTATAACGTATGAAACACTTCCCCCAACATGCTATTGGACCGTATGGATGGATATTAATAGAAATGATCTATTTGAAGCTGGAGAGAACATTTTTAGCGCTCAAGGCAATTCAATTAAGGGGCTAATTAGCATACCCCCCATAGTTAAAGGCACCAAAACGATACTGAGGGTAATTTTAAGTGCAAATCCTATTTGGGAAGGTTGTTATGATCAAATAGCCAATAAAACCCCATTATACATGGAAGATTATACGATAGAAGTGGGGGATTATTGCCCCATTCAAAACTGGACTTCAGATGACTTTAAAAAGGTTAAACCAAAGTTCCAGGGGCTTGCATTTAAAAAACTCTCTCTTCTCGAATGTACAAAAGACACCATAGCAAAAGCCAACCCTGCTCTGCAGCAAAATGAGGTAGATTGGAGCCAAATTACCCTGAAGGGCGGCCAAAGCTATTCACTGGCATTTAGCCTCTTACCCCAATCAGGGGTGCAATTATATCCTGATGCGGCCTATACCAACACGTTTTCTGGTAATTGTGATACAGAATATCCTTATGGATTCGAAATGTTTTCAATGAAGTCGGGTTTGAAACAGGCAAAAGAAGATAAAAACGACAATTCGGTTGGTCTGGGTTGCGATGACCCAACGATTGACCCCAGCTGTTTATCCAAAATTTTGCGCTTTGTTTGGATAGACTTTAACAGAGACGGTTATTTTGAAATGGAGGAGGGCTTTAATGCGCTTTATGATTTGCAGCAAAAAAACTTCTTTTTAAATTTTAAAGTACCCAATGGGGCTTCAACAATTGATGGATTGAGTAAAATCAGGATCTATATTTATTTGGGTAACCGGGCTTTACTTAGCGGAACCCCATGTGGAAATGGAATTAACGGTCACGAAAAGTTTAACGGTGACCCTGTTCTCTCTAAAAACGGTATAGATATTTTAGTTAATCTGAAGAAAGATAGTTATTACATGAAAATGTCTGATCCTGTAGCTGAAAAACCAGCGCCTTCCGATGATCAGCTCAATATTGAATCGGTCAACCTTACAATCTACCCCAACCCCGCCAGCAATTGGGTAGATTTAAGCTTAAAAGGCACAACGGCGGATAATTTTACACTGGAGATTCACAATTCCGATGGTATGCGCTTATTGCTTAAACCGTGGGATGGTCGTTCAATAGACGTGTCGGCCTACCCTCCCGGCTTGTATCTTATCAGCCTGAAAAGAGATCGAGAAATGTATAGTCAAAAATTAATGATCCAGCGCTAAGCTAAAAAAGCCTCCAGAAATGGGGGCTTTTTTTAATTAAGGCGATAGGGTGCTATCAACTGAAATTCGGGAATATTAACCCGAATGGATTGGTTATCCATCAGTCGTCTCATCAGATAAGCCCCCTTCATACTGCCCATATCGGTTTTTAAATTACACCCCGACACATATTCATGGCTCTCACCCGGTTCAATTACTGGCTGTTCTCCAACTACTCCTTCACCCTCAACTTCTCTCAGTGTTCCGTTTGAATCAAAAATATACCAATGGCGGCGCATTAGTTGAACCGTATAATCGCTCAGGTTCTCGATCGTAATTTTATAAGCGAACATAAAGTGCTCCTGAGCCGGATTGGAATATTCCGACTGATAAACGGTTTCGACCGAAACCTTTACACCTTCTGTAATTTGAGTCACCATTTCAGTTCCTTTTGTGTGCCAAAATCAAGCCAAAACATCTTCAAAGCTTGCAGCAACCTCATCTAACACTTCTTCAATATCGGAAACTTTCTCTAAGGATACCAGCTTCATTCGGTATTCTTTAAAGTTTGCAATTCCTTTAAAATAATTAGAATAATGTCTGCGCATTTCAAAAATACCGGTTTTTTCACCTTTCCATTCAATTGATTTTTGAAGATGCGTGCGGCAAACTGATACCCGCTCTTCTATTGTTGGTCCGGCAAGCTGTTCACCGGTTTTGAAAAAATGTTTGATTTCTCTAAAAATCCATGGATAGCCAATGGCCGCTCTGCCAATCATAATCCCGTCCACTTCATATTCTAAACGCCAATTGGCTGCTTTTTCTACTCCATCCACATCTCCATTTCCAAAAATCGGAATCTGTATCCTTGGGTTGCGTTTAATCTCTTTGATTAAGGTCCAGTCGGCCTGACCTTTATACATTTGTGCACGGGTTCTACCGTGAATGGTCAAAGCCTTAATACCCACATCCTGCAAACGTTCGGCCACTTCATACACATTTTTAGTATGATCATCCCAACCCAGTCTCGTTTTTACAGTAACCGGCAGATGGGTGCTCTCAACCACCGCCTTGGTCATGGCCACCATTTTATCAATATCCTGTAACAAACTGGCACCAGCACCGCGGCAGGCTACGTTCTTTACCGGGCAGCCATAGTTTATGTCAATTAGGTCTGGATTGGCTTGCGAAGCAATTACCGTTGCTTCACGCATGGTTTCGATTTGGCTCCCAAAGATCTGTATACCTATGGGCCGTTCATATTCAAAGATGTCGAGCTTTTGCTTGCTTTTAGCCGCATCCCTAATCAACCCTTCGGAAGATATGAACTCTGTATACATCATATCTACGCCGTTTTGCTTGCACACATAACGAAATGGCGGATCGCTCACATCTTCCATGGGTGCCAACAACAGCGGAAATTCTCCTAAATCTATATTTCCAATCTTAACCGACATTTAGCTAAATCAATTCGCTATTTTTGTTTTCAATAGACAAAATTAAGAAATATCAACAGATCATGTCTGAAATCAGGCCACCACAACGTCATCCTTTGTATTTATTTGCTATTTTGATTTTGCTGATGATAGGCGGATCGGCCATTTTTGGGATGTTGGGCGTGATGATTGCTGGTTTAATTTATGGTTTCGAATACATCTCCAACCCAGATCATATTGGTTTTTTACGGATCTTACAAAGCAGTCTTTCCATTGGCACGTTTATAGCACCCGCTTGGTTTTTCCCCCGGTTTTCCTCGATTTCGGCCCCTCAATATTTAAAACTCAACACCCGGCTCCTTCCTGTTTATCTTATTTTAACTATTGCGGTTGTCATTTCTTCTTCCGCACCACTCGAATGGGTCATCCAGTTGAACAAACAAATGCAACTACCAGATTTTTTGAAAACTTTGGAAGACTGGATGCGCCAAAAAGAAGAAGAAACCCTACAATTGGTTAAACAATTAACCACCATGAATGGTATAGGCGACCTGATAATTAACCTGTTAATGCTCGCCCTTTTACCCGCACTTGGCGAAGAAATGATATTCCGCGGCAGCATACAACCCCTCTTCACCCGCTTATTCAACAATTACCATTGGGGGATTTGGATCAGTGCCATCATTTTCAGCGCCATCCACTTACAGTTTTATGGGTTTTTACCCCGCATGTTGTTGGGCGGCATGTTTGGTTACCTGCTGGTGTGGAGCAATAGCTTGTGGATACCGATACTGGCCCATTTTATGAACAATGCCGGCATCATCGTGCTAGCTTATAGCTATCAGCAACAGGGGCTTTCGACAGATGCTTTGGAAAGTGCTCCCCAAGGTCCGCTGTATTTATATTTCATCAATTTGTTACTAACATTTGTCGGATTATTGATATTTTACCAGTACGCCAAAGCAAAAAAAACAATCCTTTACACAAATTAGCAATGGAACCGAGCTGGCAAAAAGTTTATAGTAGTAACGATCAATTCAAAGCAGAACTCTTGAAGCAAGTTTTAGTGGCGAATCAAATTGAGGCGGTTGTTTTGAATCAGAAAGACTCCTCTTATCAATTTGGAGAAGTGTCGATATTGGTACACCAAGCCGATTGGACTACTGCAAAAACCCTCATTCATCAACAACTAAATAATACATGAAAAAACGGGCTGTAACCGCTTTCTTTTTTGCCGCTATCATGCTGTCTTCTTTCTTTTTTGGGTCAGCAATTTTTACCTTTTTTTATTGGTTGCTCAGCGCTGCTTGTCTCTTAGAGTTTTACCGGCTTTTAGAATCGGAAAAACGTGAACTTACTAAGGGAGCTGGCTTATTTCTAGGATTAATGGTGTATTTGATGGCAATCGCAAGCGTGAAGGAGGGTTTTGAAGCCAACAACCTCTTGCTCCTGTTTCCGATCATCCTCTTCATTTATTTTCAGGAGCTTTATCGTAAAAGCGAGTTGCCATTTCAAAATATTGCCTACACTGTCTTTGGTCCGGTGTACGTAGTTCTGCCCTTTTGCTTTTTTTATGCGCTCGCTTTTCTTTCGGGTGATTACAGCTACCAAGTACCCTTGGGCTTGCTGCTCTTGATTTGGGCTAATGATTCGGGCGCCTACGTTATAGGTGTTAAATTTGGCAAACACCGATTATTTGAACGCCATTCTCCCAAAAAATCATGGGAGGGTTTTGCCGGAGGTTTGTTATTTTCTTTATTGACAGGATTTCTCCTCAGCAATTATTTTAAAGAAATAAATCCAACAAATTGGCTCATTGTGGCGTTCATTTGTAGCGTGGCCGGTACCTATGGCGATCTTTCCGAATCGATGTTAAAAAGAAGCCTTGGCACCAAAGATTCCGGAGGCCTTTTACCGGGTCATGGTGGTTTGTTAGATCGATTTGATAGTTTGTTTTTTGCCGCACCGGCAGTTTATTTGTTTTTGTTGTTTAAAGATATCGTATAAAGCAAAGTGTTGGAACCCGAATTACCAAACGAATTAGAACCCGAAATCACTCCCGACCGATCGGTCTTTAGATTCGCCCTGATCATGGGTGGAATTATATTGATCCTCATTTTGCTGAGTATTTTTATGGAAGATATTCGTAGGGCGTTCAGCCCGGCGACTGCACCGGTAACCGTGGTTCAGGAAGACTCTTCCGAACTGTTGACTGAAAGCGCTGCCATGAATGAGGAAGAGGTAAAATTCTCTCTTATTAAATTCATTGAAGCTTTTTTTGTAGATCAGAAAAAAGGATATTTCGATCCGCCCAGCTATTTTGACCCCATCACGGAGACTTATTACAATTATCATCAGCTCACTTATCAGCGTTTAAAACAAGTTCATTTGGCCCGAATGGCAGATTACAGGGAGCTGGAATTGAGCTGGTTGGTGTACACCCTTCAATTTGATCGCAGAAATGACAGTATTTATGCCAATTTCTGGACTCGACAAAGCTATTTCAAACCCTCAAAGAGTGCCCGTGAATCGGCAGAGGTACTTTTAGAAATGGTCATCAATCCGGAGGGAAAAATCAGCGTGTTGAGGGAGTTGGAAATCCGAAATTTAGTGATTGTAGCGATACCCAATCAAACCCCAAACAATTCAACTACTAATACACCAAATCCGGCTAAACCAGAACCCGTGGTGAATACACCGGTTGAGGCCAGCGAAAATCAAGTTTACAGCTCAGGTCTTTTAGATACGCCACCTGAATTTGCCGGCGGAAACAAAAAGCTTTCCCAGTTTTTGCGAAAGAATATGAAATATCCCGGTAAAGCCAGGGATTTGGGTGTGCAGGGAAAGGTATTCGTGGCTTTTGTGGTAGAAACCAATGGACAGCTCAGCAATATAAAAATTGTCCGAGGCATTGGTTCGGGTTGTGACGAAGAGGCACTTCGTGTGATGCGAAACTCTCCTCCATGGAAACCCGGTATGCTGGATGCTAAACCCGTGAGAAGTAGTTTTGTGCTTCCTATTGTTTTTCAGCTGGCTGAGCAATAATCGGTTGGGGTATCAGCTCATTCAGAACAGCAATTGCCTGCTCCAGGTCTTGTACTTCATCAAACGCAATTCTCAAGGTGTTTTTTACCTCTTTCAGGTTACAATCTCTTGGGTGCTGCTGTACATAATTTAAAATTCGTCCAAACACCTCCGATTCAAAATATGGCGATTGCTGATCACTCACGAAATAAGCCCGCAGTGTTTGTTTTTTTAAGGATATTTTTTCCATTCCAAGACTTTTCCCCAACCATTGCAGCCGCAGACTATTGAACAAACCTTTCACTGGTTCAGGAATCGGTCCGAATCGGTCGTTCAGCTGTGCTTCAAATCGCTTTAAGCCATCTTCGTTTTCCAGTTTAGAAAGCTCGCTGTATAAATTATAACGCTCAGCAATACTGGTCACATATTCATCCGGAATCAAACCCTCTTGATCGGTGTCAATTTGAGTAAAATTCACAAAACCATGTTCTTCTTCTTCTTTAAACAATCCCTTGAATTCATCTTCTTTCAACTCCTGAATGGCTTCATCCAATATTTTATGATACATCTCAAAACCAATCTCGGCAATAAATCCACTTTGCTCTGCACCTAAAAGGTTACCGCTTCCGCGGATATCCAGATCTCGCATGGCTACATTGAAACCGCTACCCAGCTCAGAAAACTCTTCAATTGCACTTAAGCGCTTTCTTGCTTCACCCGTCAGGGTAGACAAAGGCGGGCTGAGTAAATAGCAATAAGCTTTTTTGTTCGATCTACCTACCCGGCCCCGCATCTGATGCAAGTCACTCAGTCCGAACATGTGGGCATGATTGATGATGATCGTATTTGCGTTAGGAATATCCAGGCCTGCCTCAATGATAGTGGTAGCCACCAGTACATCAGACTCCGCATTTACAAACTTCAACATCACATCTTCCAGGGCCTCGCCCTCTAGCTGTCCATGAGCAATCCCCACACGAGCCGCCGGCACCAATTTTTGAATGAGTCCTCCTAATTGTGATAGGTCTTGTACCCGGTTGTGAATAAAAAATACCTGACCGCCACGAGCCAGCTCATATTCTACGGCCTCTTTTATTAAACTTTCGTTAAAAACATGCAATTCGGTTAAAACCGGCTGTCGATTTGGCGGTGGCGTACTGATGATGCTCAAGTCCCTTGCTCCCATCAGTGAGAAATGGAGTGTTCTGGGAATAGGTGTTGCCGTAAGGGTTAGCGTATCTACATTCACCCTGAATTGTTTCAACTTTTCTTTAACGCCCACCCCAAACTTTTGTTCCTCATCAATAATCAGTAAACCCAAGTCTTTAAATTTCACATCTTTACTCACCAAACGGTGGGTTCCAATAATGATATCTACTTTTCCGTCGGCTAGTTTTTGAAGGCTTTCCTTTATTTGTGCGGGTGTTTTAAAGCGGTTAATGTAATCGATGTTGCATGGAAAATCTGTTAGCCTTGAACTGAAAGTTTTGAAATGTTGCAAGGCCAGGATGGTGGTTGGCACCAGCACCGCTACCTGCTTGCCATCGGCCACGGCTTTAAATGCAGCACGAATAGCTACTTCTGTTTTCCCGAAACCCACATCTCCGCAAATCAAACGGTCCATGGGGTGCGGCGCTTCCATGTCTTTCTTTACATCGGCGGTTGCTTTTTCCTGATCAGGAGTATCCTCATAAATAAACGAAGCCTCCAATTCGGTTTGCAAATAAGTGTCTGGATTGAAGGCGTTTCCTTCCTGTGCCTTACGTTGGGCATAAAGTTTGATCAGGTCGCGGGCAATGTCTTTTACCTTCTTTTTGGTAGAACGCTTTAGTTTATCCCAGGTATCGGTACCCAGTTTATTCATTTTAGGAACCGAACCCTCTTTGCCCGAGAATTTGGCGATGCGGTTCAGGGAGTTGATGTTCACATACAGTAGGTCGTTATCGGCATAAACCAAACGGATCATCTCCTGCGTTTTTCCGTTCACCTCCACTTTTTCCAAACCCGCATATTTTCCCACACCATGATCTATGTGGGTGATGTAATCGCCGGGTTTGAGATCTCTTAATTCTTTCAGTGTTAAAGCCTGAGAGCGTACATAACCCTTTTTGGTTTTGTATTTGTAATAACGATCAAAAATTTGATGATCGGTATAGCAAGCCAGTTGCTGATCACGGTCTATAAAACCCTCTCTAAGTGAAAGGTGAACCGGCGTAAATCGAACGCTCTTATCTATGTCTTCAAAAATGCTGTAAAGGCGCTCCGCTTGTTTGGCTGAATCGGTAAAAATGTAATTCTCTACTTTTTCTGACTCGTTTTTTTTAAGGTTATGGATCAGCAAACCAAAGTCTTTATTGAAGGATGGTTGAGGACTGATGTCGGCACGAATGGTTTCGGTAGCCGTGTAAAAAAATTGTTTCCCAAATTCCACCAATCCAAAATCGTTGAGCTGATCGGCAAAAAGTTTTTGGTCGATAAATTGATATTTAGGATCAAGCCATTCGGGATTTTGCTGTTTATCTTTTTCAGGGAGCGCTTTCCAAAGTTCTCCGCTTTTTTGGTAACCCTTTTCTATGAGATCGAGGGTGAGTTGAACATCTTTCATCCAAATCTGACAATCTGAATCGATGTATTCGAGCAGCGATATCCGCTGTTCACCTAAAGATTTGGATTGTACATTCGGAATGATGGTGATGTTTTCGAACTGTTCAACCGACAATTGATCTTCGATCTCAAAATCGCGTATACTTTCAATGTAATCGCCAAAAAACTCTATCCGGTAGGGTCGCTGGTGTGAAAACGAAAAAATATCGACAATCCCGCCTCTGATGGCAAACTGCCCCGGAGCGTAAACAAAATCAACCCGATCGAAATCATAGTCAGTCAAAAACTCAGCCACAAAATCAATGTCCAGCTTATTTCCCCGGGCAATTTCGAGGGTATTTTTCTCTAATGCCGATCGGTCGATTACCTTTTCAGCAAGCGCTTCAGGATAGGTTACCAATAGCCTGCCATAAGCCGATGTGTGGTTGAGCTCGTTCAACACTTCAGCACGTTGCAAAACCATGCTGCTGTCGGGCTGTGTAAAATCAAAAGCTTTTCTGAAAGAAGATGGAAAAAACAAGACTTCCTTTTCGAGCAGGTTTTCTAAATCGCTCAGAAAATAAGAGGCTTCTTCTCGGTCGGGTAGGATAAATAAAGCCGATTTGTGCTGCAGAAAATACAAAGCTACCGCCAGCATCGCGTCACTCGACCCGACGAGACCCTTCACATGTACCCTTGGATTTTTCCCCGAATTGAGCGCCTGAGCTAAGCGGGTGGTCCTTGGGTCATCTTTGTAGCGATGAATAATTTCCCTAATGTTCACCTATCCTGATTTCGCAGCAAATATACCATGCTACTCTTCAATTTTTATAAACAGGAACACTTATTTGCTGTTATTCAGATGAGTGAAACAGACACCGAAATGAACAATGCATTCAAATTTGGTTTTTTAATAGGCTTGCTGAGCGGTCTTTGGATCATGTTGATGCATTACCTGGGAGTATATCAAACCGGGAAGGCGGGCCCCACATACATTCATTGGATGGAATACCTGTCGGTTTGGATTCCATTTACTGGCCTGTACTTTGGCATAAAAAACTACCGAAAAACTCATTTTAAAAACAAGATGAGCTTCTTCCAGGCAATTATGCAAGGTTTTAAAATCTTACTCATTGGCGGATTTTTATACATGGCAACATTGAGTATTTATTTCAGGTATACAGGTTCTACGGTTTTAAAAATCGATTATATGCAGCGGATTTCAGCGCTGGGTGTGATGGGTATTTTGCTGGTTTTAGTAGTATCTTTATTGTTGATGAATAGTCCGCGAAATTTGTAGATGATTAGAGCGCTACCCCCTTTCGAGCTTTTTTTCTGGATACTTGCACTGCTATTATTGGCAACTACTAAGCCGGGAGAACAGCACTTCAGTATTTGCCCATTGGCCAATTTAGGTTGGACCTGGTGTCCAGGCTGCGGACTGGGCCGCTCAATTGTTCATTTGTTGCATGGCAATTTCTCGCAATCTTTGCGCCAACATTGGCTGGCCATCCCGGCATTGCTCATCATCTCCTACAGGACTATCCAGCTAAGCCGGCAATTTATTTTATCTTTAAAATCAATAAACTAAGCTTAAACATGAACCAACAATTATTAATGCAGCTTCGAGGGGTTACCGCAGAAGAATTGCAGTTTTTAGAACAACTCACTAACGGTTTCAACGAAGAGCAGACCAAGAATTTTGTGCTTATTTACGGAAACAAGCGAAAAGACCCACAAGATATTTTATTGTTTACCCTTCTGGGCTTTGTAATCATTGCGGGGGTACAGCGCATAGTTCTTGGCCAAATCGGCATGGGTTTGCTGTATTTGTTTACTGGTGGTTTATGTGTTATTGGTACAATTGTGGACTTAATAAACCACAAATCCCTTACCATGGAGTACAACCGTAAGGTAGCTATAGACGCTGCTCAGATGGCCAGAATATTGAAGTAAACAAATGAAGTTAAACGAACTTACCAGCTTTTTAGAAAGTATTGCCCCGCTTGCTTTTCAGGAAGAGTATGATAATGCCGGCTTAATTGTGGGCCGGGCTGATCAGGAAATTAATTCGGCATTGATTTCATTAGACTGCACCGAAGCGGTAGTGGATGAAGCCATCAGCAAGGGTTGCCAACTCATCATTTCACACCACCCCATTGTTTTTAAAGGCTTGAAAAAGTTCAATGGTAAAAATTATGTGGAGCGTGTGGTGATGAAAGCCATTAAACATGATTTGGCCATTTATGCCATTCATACCAATTACGATAATGTATTTGATGGGGTGAACCAAGCACTGGCAGAAAAAATCGGGCTCACCCAACTTCAAATCCTGTCAACCAAGCCCGCGATATTTAAAAAGCTGATCACCTACTGCCCGCTTGAACAAGCAGAAAAGGTAAGGCAGGCCATTTTTAGCGCCGGAGCCGGAGAAGTTGGAAACTACACGGAGTGCAGTTTTAATACCCAGGGTACCGGAACCTTTAAGGCAGGAGTTGGTGCGAATCCATTTGTTGGAAAAATTGGTGAAAGGCACCAGGAAAATGAGGTCCGGATAGAGGCGGTTTATACCTCAGATCGTGAGGCAGAGCTTGTTAGACATTTAATAGAGGCGCACCCTTATGAAGAGGTGCCCTATGAACTTTTTAGTTTAGATAATCCACACCGCGAAATTGGCTCGGGCATGTTGGGAGAGTTATCCGAAGCGCAAAATGAATTAGAATTTTTGCATATGCTTAAAGATCAATTAGGCTGTGCCATGATCAGACATACTGAATTGAGGGCGAAAAAAATCAAAAGAGTAGCTCTCTGTGGTGGTTCCGGCAGTTTCCTCTTGCCCCAGGCCCTAAGAGCAAAAGCAGACATTTTTATTACTGCCGATTATAAATACCATGAATTTTTTGATGCAGACGGGCAAATTATCATTGCCGATGTGGGCCATTATGAAAGCGAACAGTTTACGCAAAAGCTTTTATTTGAAACTATTAGCAAAAAATTTCCTAACTTTGCACTCCATTTAACAGAACAAAATACAAACCCCGTTAAATATTTAACTTAATGGAACAAACCGTAGAACAAAAATTGCAGGCCCTGTACGAACTGCAATCTATCCATACCCAAATTGATAAGATTCGTCAGATTCGTGGTGAGCTTCCAGTTGAAGTGTCAGATTTGGAAGATGAAGTAGCCGGTTTAGAAACCCGTATTCAAAAAATTAAAGCCGAGTTAGATGATTTAGAAGATGAAATCGTCACTCGTAAAAATAACATCAAAGAGGCTACCGCAGCCATCAAAAAATACGAGACTCAACTCAACGAGGTAAAAAACAATCGTGAATATGAGGCCATCTCAAAAGAAATCGAAATCCAAGGTTTAGATATCCAGGTATCTGAAAAGAAGATCAAAGAATACGGTTTTGACATCACCAACAAAACCGAGGTTTACGAAAAAGCGGTAGCTGATTTAGAAGATCGCAAAAAGGATTTGGAGCAGAAAAAATCTGAGTTGGATGTGATCACTGCCGAAACCCAGAAAGAAGAAGAAGATTTAACTGCCAAAGCAATTAAAGCAGAAAGCAAGATTGAAGAACGCTTGTTAATTGCTTACCACCGTTTACGCGGTAACGCTAAAAACGGCCTGGGTGTGGTAACCATTCAGCGTGATTCTTGCTCTGGTTGTTTCAACCAAATTCCGCCTCAGCGTCAGTTGGACATCCGTCAGCACAAGAAAGTAATCGTTTGCGAACATTGCGGACGTATTTTGGTGGATGAAGCCATTGCCGGAATTAAAGAAGAAGCATAATCATTTCTAAAAAATACAAAGCCCCGAATTTCTTCGGGGCTTTTTTTGTAGTATTTTGAGTTTATGTGAGGCGTGTGGTCTTAAAACCGGTAAACCACTGCATTGATATTCATCCCTGCACCAACCGAAGCAAACACTACCACATCCCCCGGATTGAGTTCGTGAGTTTCCATATTGTTTTTCAGGATGAGATCCAGCATGGTGGGCACGGTAGCCACTGAGCTGTTACCCAATTTAGCTATCGTCATAGGGATGGTACCTTCGGGCATATCGCTGAGGTTATAAAGCTTAAACAAGCGTTTGGCAATCGCCTCGTCCATTTTGCCATTGGCCTGGTGGACCAAAATCTTACGGATATCTGAAATGTCCAGACCCGCTCTGTCAATGGCTTCTTTTATCACCAGCGGAACATTGCTAATTGCGTACTCATAAATTTTTCGCCCCTCCATTTTGATGAATAACTCATTTTTATCAAAAGCCGGATTGCTGGAAGGTCCGCAATATAAATAATGAGCTTCTTTGAAAGTGTGCGATTGTGTTTTGTGAGCCAAGATACCCGCATTGGTATCAACTTTCCCCTCCAAAATGGTAGCGCCTGCACCATCTGCAAAAATCATGCTGTCGCGATCATGAGGATCGTTCACCCTCGAAAGGGTTTCGCAGCCCACCACCAAAATTCGTTTTGCATCGCCCGATCTGATGAAATAATCTGCCTGAATAATGCCTTGTACCCATCCCGGACAACCGAATGGCAAATCATAAGCCACACAATCGGCATTTTGTATACCTAATTTGTGCTTGATCTTGGCAGCCAAACTTGGCATGATCTGCACATGGGTATCGCCGGCAGTGATATCACCAAAATTGTGTGCTGCGATGATATAGTCTAAACTTTCGGGGTCTATGCCCGAACTTTCCAGGGCATCTTTAGCCGCAAGGTAACCCAGATCAGAAGCCAACTGGTCATCTTCGGCATAACGTCTTTCTTCAATTTCGGTGATGTCTTGGAATTTACTAATGATTTCTGCGTTATCACGTAAAATCGGCTGACCGTCTTTCTCAAAAAAAAGATGGTTCAAGAAGTCTTTGTTTTCAACAATTCTTTTGGGTAAATAACTGCCCGTACCCACAATAATCGAACGGATGTTGCTCATTTAATTGCTTTAAAAATTTAAAACCGGATGGTTTTTAATAGTGTAGATTTATCTAAACTACCACAATCAGAACTTTAAAACAAATTTAGTTGTTTGCCAAGCAGGGTATTAAAGTGACTAAAATCGTAAGGCCGCATCTGCCGATCTGCTAAATATCGCTTTTTGGCAATGTGAAAAAGTTGATGTATACTATCGGCCACTCTCCCTTCACCACTCATTCGGGTGCCCCATCTGCTGTCGTTGAGTTTACCACCATGACAGGAGGCAATGGCATGCAATACTTTCTCGGCCCTATCAGGATAGGCTTTTTGTATCCAATCGGTAAAAACCTCAGCTATTGCTCCATTTAAACGTACAATGGTAAAGGCTGCATCGCTGGCTCCGGCATTGGCTGCGGTTTTGATCATGTTGGGGATCTCTGAATCGGTAAGCCCCGGGATAATGGGCGCCATCATCAAGCGAACCGGCACATTTGCTATGGCTAGTTTTTCCATTAATATAAACCGGCTTTTAGCAGTTACTGTTCGTGGTTCCAACTTGCGTCGCAATTCTTCATTTTGTGTGGTGATGCTCAGCGAAACATGCACCAGATCCATCGAAGCTAATTCTGAGAGTAAATCCAGGTCTCTTTCCATCAGTGTGTTTTTGCTAATGATGCTAACTGGGTGTCGGTATTTTAAGAATACCTCTAAAAGCGAACGGGTTATTTTTAACTTTCGTTCCTGCGGCTGGTAACAATCGGTGTTCCCAGACATTAAAATGGTTTGCGGCTGGTAATTTCTCTTGTTTAAAAACGCTTCTAAAAGTATAGCGGCATTGCGCTTCACCATGATTTTCCGCTCAAAATCTAAGCCGGCACTAAATCCGTAATATTCATGAGAATTTCGTGCGTAACAGTACAGGCAGCCATGTTCGCATCCTTGGTAAGGATTAATGGAGTAAGGGCTTGGAATATCTGGGCTTTTGGATTCGCTGACGATGCTTTTCGGGTACTCTTCGAAAATCTGTGTTTTGCTATCTTCGATCAAATTCTCATCGATCCCTTCTGTGTGCTCCACCACATATTTCCTTTTCAGAAATTGATTGTGCGTGTTAACCTGAGCTCCACGTCCTTTAAAAAAATCTGGATTTTCGATGCGTGACACAGCCCTAATTTACTAATAAATTTAGTAAAATATCAAAATCAGCTTGCTAAATCATCAATTAAAAAGACAAATAGTTCTTTTGGACCGTGGGCACCCAGAACGAGTGTTTTTTCAATATCGGCCGTACGGCTGGGCCCGGTAATGGTAGTGATCATGGATGGAAGCCGGTTGCCGTATTTTTCTTTTAAACGGGTAAATCCATCTTTTAGGTCTAAAACCAACTGTGAAGTAAAGGCTAAAACAATGTGGGTATCTGGATAAATGCTTAGCCTGCGGCCTGCGGCCTCGGCATTTGAAACCAAGATGCTGCCATTGCGGGCAATGAGGGCTTCACAAAGGGTAATGCCCACTTCGGCATTCAGGAAATCATGGTCGTTGCCAATGAAGGGATATTCGAAATGTGTAAGCATTTCCTGCAGTTTGGACTCCCAGCAGTAAATTTTACGCCACTTTCTGTCTTCAGCCAATTCAATTAAATTTTCAATGAACTGAAAATCGTCTTCACAATACAAGAAATTTCCAGCAACGGCAGTCAACTGTTCGGCAAACAACACTTCCAGAAACTCCTCATTTTGGTGATAAAGGGGAGCATCTTCCAGATGGGGATACGGATTATCCCTTTTATCCAGCAGGGCCTTGCGGATCTTCTTCAGCATTCTCTCCTTTGCGGTAGTCTCTTTCATGTCTTATTCAATTCCGGTACTTATTTGCCCGGCAATTGTAATTAATCTTGAGATGAACGGTTTTCGGGCAAATCGATGTTATGATCAACCATACCCTCATGTTCTACTTCTTTTTTCTTACGAGATCTGCTTGTTTTTTTAGCCTCGTCCCCTTCTCCATTTACAAACTCATCGTAGGTGGTGCGGTGCTCGAACGGGCGCTTACCCAGAATTTCTTCTAGATCGCTTTGGAACAAAATCTCTTTTTCCAGGAGTTTTTGAGCCAATTTTTCTAAACCTTCCCGCTTTTCAGTTAAGAGCATTTTGGTTTTATCATACACCGATTGTATCAAGTTCCGCACTTCCTCA
Organism: Sphingobacteriaceae bacterium; assembly: GCA_947458875.1. Lineage (GTDB taxonomy): Bacteria > Bacteroidota > Bacteroidia > Sphingobacteriales > Sphingobacteriaceae > JAIPAN01. The sequence continues at coordinate 51,242 of CANGZD010000004.1, read as the reverse complement.
TCAATCAATTCGGCGGTTTTATCCGAATAAGGCTTGTTGAACTGGTATTCGCCCTGGGTATCATTAAAAGATACATTACCCACTTTACCGTTCATGCCATAAATGGTCACCATGGCATAAGATAATTTGGTAATGCGCTCCAGGTCGTTTTGTGCACCCGTCGAAATCTTACCAAACACAATATCCTCTGCTACTCGTCCGCCCATGGTCATACACATACCATCTGTTAACTGCTCGGTGGTGTACAAAAACTGTTCTTTAGGCAAGTATTGAGCATAACCCAAAGCAGCCACTCCACGAGGTACGATAGAAACCTTCACCAACGGGTCGGCATGTTCCAAGAACCAGCCAGCAATGGCGTGTCCGGCCTCATGATAGGCCACAATTCGTTTTTCTTCGGGAGAGATGATTTTATTTTTCTTTTCTAAACCACCAATTACCCGGTCGATGGCATCCTGAAAATCTTGCATGTCTACTGCTTCTTTATCTCTACGGGCTGCGATCAGGGCTGCTTCATTACAAACATTCGCAATTTCGGCACCGGCAAAACCAGGGGTTTGGGCCGACAATTTTTTAGGATCTACTTCTTTGGCTAGTTTAAGTGGCTTCAGGTGAACTTTAAAGATCTGTTCACGGCCTTTTAAATCGGGTTTATCAATGGAGATCTGACGATCGAAACGACCCGGACGTAAGAGCGCACTGTCCAGTACATCCGGTCGGTTGGTAGCTGCCAAGATGATGATACCTGAATCGGTTCCGAAACCATCCATTTCTACCAGTAATTGGTTGAGGGTGTTTTCACGTTCATCGTTGCCACCCATGATGTTGTTTTTACCGCGGGCACGGCCAATCGCATCGATCTCATCAATAAAAATGATACAAGGTGCCTTGTCTTTAGCTTGTTTAAATAAGTCTCTTACCCTCGAAGCACCTACCCCTACAAACATTTCCACAAAATCAGAACCTGATAGGGAGAAGAAGGGAACTTGAGCCTCACCGGCTACGGCTTTGGCCATCAGGGTTTTTCCAGTTCCGGGTGAACCAACCAAAAGGGCTCCCTTAGGAATTTTACCACCCAGATTCGTGTATTTTTTAGGATTGCGAAGGAAATCTACAATTTCCATAACTTCTTGTTTCGCTTCTTCTAAGCCAGCTACATCGTTAAAAGTGATGTTTACCTGTGATTCTTTGTCAAACAGGGTAGCTTTCGATTTACCAATATTGAAAATCTGTCCACCACCACCACCGCCGGCACCACCGCCCATTCTGCGCATGATGAACACCCAAAAACCAATCAACAAGAGTACCGGTAAAATAAAAGACATGAACCAGCCGGCCCATGGACTTTCTCTCGATTCGAAAATGAGTGGTGTGCGTTGCTGTGCAGGTAAATCTTTTTCTGCTTCTCTCAGTTTAGCCTGTAAACTTGCATCAGATCCTTCCGTAAAATAATATTGAGGAGTATTAGCAGCAGAGCTTGCAAAGGTGTTTTTTTCTTTAAATTCAGCGTATTTAGGCTGGTTGAGTCGATCCTTTTTAATATATACCTCTACCGTCAATAAGTCTTGATTTTTATAGGCTACCAGTTTCTCTACATCACGCGGTCTCAACAACTCGTTTTCAAATTTCTGATAGGAAATTTGTTTAGCAGTACTCCCGCTGAATAAATACTGAACTACAAAAAGCCCCAGAATAATTGCTGCATAAAGCCACATAATATTGAATTTGGGTGGCTTAGGAACGATTTTCTTTCCTGGAATTTTCTTCATCGATCTAGGGGAACTTGATTTATTTTCTTTCATTATCAATTTTTGCAGTCTGATTAAAATTAAGGGGATTAGGCACTTTGGTAGGCCTGAATTTCGGCATCGCCCCAAAGTTCTTCTATGCCGTAATAAGCTCTTTTCTCTGTTTTAAAAATATGAACTACCACATCCACATAATCCAACAAAACCCATTCACCGTGCTGTAGACCCTCTTTTCTCCAAGGGTCGAGTTTAAATGCTTTATATATTTCCTCTTCCACGCTTTGAGCAATTGCCTTAACTTGTGTGGAAGATGTTGCGTGGCAAACTACGTAATAATCGGCTACTGAACTGTTAATATTTCTGAGATCTAAACGAACAATTTCATTTCCCTTCTTTTCCTGAATTCCATGGATCACGATTTCCGAAATTTGGGTGGACTCTTGGACAGCTTTATTTTTTACCATTAAAAAAATTTAGTTTTGGATATGCTAAGTAGGAGGCTTTACCCATTGCAAAATAACAATTTTCTAAGATTATTTGTCGGTCAAAATTTGGTTAAACTTTCTGCTGTAGCCTCCACCAACTCCTATCTTAAAGACTTATTGTCAAAATCCGAGCCATTTCCGGAAGGTACTGTAATTATGGCAGATGATCAGTTTGCCGGAAGAGGGCAGATGGGCAATGCCTGGTTCTCTGAGGCTGGTCTGAATTTGACCTTTAGTATCCTCTTGAACCCCAAATTCATCGGAATTCATCAGCAGTTCGATTTGAATAAGGCTATTAGTTTGGCTCTATGGGATGTTTTAAATCCCATGTTGGGCCCAGAATTAAAAATCAAATGGCCTAACGACATCCTTTTTGGAGATCAAAAAATTGCAGGTGTGCTGATTGAAAACATCCTGCAGGGGAACAGTTGGAAACACGCCATTATTGGTATCGGACTAAATGTCAATCAGCTTATTTTTCCGAGCGATCTTCCAATGGCCATTTCTATCAAAAATATTTTACAAACAGATTGTGATTTAAATCTGCTATTAGACGACCTTTGCAAAGCGGTTGAAGTTCGTTACCTGGCTCTCAAAGCCGGAAAAAATGAAACACTTCATCGCGATTATATCCAGGCACTTTACCGGTTTGAAACGGAAGCTAATTTTGGAGTTAATGGTGAAATAAAATCCGGAAAAATTACCAGAATTAGTCCCAGTGGATCGCTTTGTGTGAATATCAACGGAGGTGATCAAGAATTTGGATTTAAAGAAATAACATTTATTACAGATTAATATACAATGAAAAAACTCCTTACGTTTTTACTGTTACTACAGAGTTTGACGCTTTTTGCTCAGATTGAAGAGCCCGTTAAATGGTCCTTTTCTGCCCAAAAACTTTCCGATACGGAAGTCAACCTCCTGATCAAAGCTAAGATTGATAAGGGCTGGCACGTGTATTCTCAATTTATTGAAGATGGCGGCCCCATCCCGACCTCTTTTAAATTTAGTCCTTCGGCCGATTATGAATTGATCGGAAAAGTGAGCGAAAGCCCTAAAGCAGTTAAGGCTTTTGATCCTAATTTTGGAATGCAGATTGCCTGGCACCAGGATGCGGTTACTTTTACGCAAAAAATCAAGCTTAAAAACCCCAAAACCACCATCAATGGAGTTTTGGAGTTCATGGTTTGTAACGATAAAAAGTGTTTGCCACCCACCGAAGTAGAATTTTCCATTGCTGTAGATACCAACAAGTTGCAAGATGCCGGAATCGTTTCAGAAAATACCGGCAGCGACACCAGCGCTCAAACCCAAATAAAGCCTGCAGCACTTGATGCCAACCAATCCAAAAGTAGCAATGATTCTCTTTGGACCATCTTTATAGCTGGGTTTTTAGGAGGTTTGGCGGCGTTCTTCATGCCTTGTATCTATCCTATGATTCCCCTCACGGTTTCTTATTTTACCAAGAAATCTGGTTCAAAATCTAAGGGTATTCAAAGTGCCATCATCTACGGGTTATCAATTATTTTAATCTATGTGGCGCTTGGCTTAGCCATTACCTTGCTATTCGGTACGTCTGCACTCAATGAAGCAGCCAGTAGTGCCACCTTCAATTTGTTGTTTTTTGCCTTGCTGGTGGTTTTTGCCATTTCGTTTTTGGGAGCTTTCGAAATTACTTTACCAAGTGCGCTGGTCAATAAAATGGATGCTCAATCTAACCGAAGCGGCTTGATTGGTTTGTTTTTCATGGCCTTTACTTTGGCCTTGGTCTCTTTCTCCTGCACAGGTCCTATTATTGGCACCCTCTTGGTAGATGCCGTTTCCAATGGGGCTTACCTTGGTCCGGCCATGGGTATGTTTGGTTTCTCTGCCGCTTTGGCTATTCCATTTACACTTTTTGCTATTTTCCCATCCTGGTTAAAGGAAATGCCAAAATCAGGCGGTTGGCTCAACACCGTAAAGGTTTCCTTAGGTTTCCTGGAGTTGGCCCTGGCATTTAAATTTTTATCCAATGTGGATCTTGCCTACCACTGGGGCATCCTGAACCGCGATATTTTCCTGATCATCTGGATCGTGATTTTTGCTTTCTGGGGAATGTACCTGTTGGGAAAAATCAAATTATCTCACGATAGCGAACTTGGTTTTATTTCCTTGCCACGATTATTTTTTGCCATGCTAGTTTGGTCGTTCACTATTTACATGATTCCGGGATTGTGGGGAGCCCCGCTAAAAGGAATCAACGCTTGGTTGCCGCCTCAAACTACCCAGGATTTTGACTTAACCAACTTTTCGGGCGCTTCCACCACAGAAAAAAGCAACCAAAATAAAAAGTACGCCAACTTGTTCCATGCTCCTTATGGTTTAGATGCCTTTTACGACTACGAAGAAGGGCTGGCCTATGCCAAACAGCAAAATAAACCCGTTTTGCTCGACTTTACCGGCTGGAGCTGCACCAATTGCCGAAAAATGGAGGCAACCGTTTGGGCAGACCCTCAGGTATTGAAACGCCTGAAAGAAGATTATGTATTGATTTCACTTTATGTGGATGATAAAACTGAACTACCCGAATCAGAACAATACATTTCAAGCTTCAGTGGAAAAAAAATCCGGACGATAGGCCAAAAATGGAGCGATTTTCAGGCCTCTACTTTTAAAACAAATTCGCAGCCCTACTATGTTATTGTGAACGCCGATGGTAAACAATTGGTGCCAGCGGAAGCTTTTAATTTGGATATTAACAATTATATCCGTTTTTTAGATAGCGGAAAGTTAGTGTCAAAAGAACAATAAGTATGAGTGCCATCAAAAAAATCGGAGTGTTTACCTCTGGGGGCGATTCACCAGGAATGAATGCCGCCATTCGTGCAGTGGTGCGTTGTGGCTTGTATCATAATCTAGAAGTTGTGGGAATAATGCGGGGTTATGAGGGTTTAATTAATGGAGAGATCATCCCGATGGACCGTAAATCGGTGGCCAACATCATACAACGAGGAGGAACTATTTTAAAGACTGCCCGCAGTGCCGAGTTTAGAACCCCAGAAGGTCGTAAAAAAGCTTATGAACAAGTAAAAAAGCATCAGATTGATGCACTCATTGGTGTGGGAGGCGACGGTACCTTTACTGGTGCTAGTGTTTTCATCGATGAATTTAATGTACCCATCATGGGCCTACCAGGTACCATTGATAACGATTTAGTTGGGACAGATTATACCATTGGTTATGATACCGCCCTCAATACAGTGGTAGATGCGGTAGATAAGATTCGCGACACCGCCGAATCACACGATCGGTTATTCATTGTAGAGGTAATGGGCCGCGATTCTGGATTAATTGCTTTGCGAAGCGGAATCGGTTCGGGTGCAGAGGCCATTCTAATCCCCGAAACCAAAACAGATTTACCTCATCTCTTAGAGCGATTAGAGTACGGACGTAAAGATAAGTCCTCTAAAATTATCATTGTTGCAGAGGGAGATGATGTCGGTGCCATGCAGGTAGCCGATGCAGTGAAAGAAAAGTTTCCCAATATCGATACCCGTGTTTCTATCCTGGGCCACATGCAACGCGGTGGCAGCCCATCGTGCATGGATCGTGTTTTAGCAAGCCGGGTTGGGGTAGCTGCAGTAGAGGCCTTATTGGAAGGAAGAAAAGGAGAAATGGTGGGTTTAATCAATAATAATATCCACTTTACCCCATTCAAAAAGGCCATTAAGCACATTGCTGAAGTAAATCCTAATCTGCTCAAGATCGTAGAAATACTTTCTCTCTAAGGCTTTGCCTTTCATACCGGGAGGTAAAACCTTCATTTTCTGTTTTTTAATTCTGATTAATTGCTATCTTTGCAGCCCCGCAGTAGGAGACTCCGGGAGATATGTTGAATACATAAATTAAATTAAAACATGGCAACTAAAATCAGATTGCAAAGATTCGGTAAAAAGGGAAGACCTTTTTATCACGTAGTGGTGGCGGATTCACGTGCTCCGAGAGACGGTAAATTCATTGAGCGGATTGGTTCTTACAACCCTAACACCAACCCGGCAACCATCGACTTAAATTTCGACAAAGCTTTAGACTGGATGAACAAAGGTGCCCAGCCTACAGATACTTGTCGTGCTATCCTGTCGTACAAAGGTATTTTGTACAAAAAACACTTACAGGGTGGTGTTAAAAAAGGTGCTTTAACTGCTGAGCAAGCGGAAGAGAAATTCGCTGCATGGTTGAGCGCTAAAGAGGCAAAAATCACCGGTAAGGTTGATAATTTGACTCAAAATAAAGATAAAGCGAAGAAAGAAGCACTTGCTGCTGAAGCTAAACGCAAAGAAGCAAAAGCTGCGGCTATCGAAGCTAAGTATGCTGCTCCTGCCGAGGTTGAAGAACCAGCGGCTGAAGAAGCGCCAGCTACCGAAGAAGGTGCTGAAGTAGTAGCAGAAGCTGCTGCAGAAGAAATTGCTGCTGAGGCTCCTGCCGAAGCTCCGGTTGAAGAGGCCCCTGCTACTGAAGAAGCCCCTGTTGAAGAGGCCCCTGCTGCAGAGGAAGCTCCAGCTGCCGAAGAAGGCGCTGCTGACGAAGCTGCTGCTGAGTAATTCTTGAGCAAACGATAATTAAGTGTCATCCTGGAGCTATCTTTGGGATGACATTTTTGTTTAAAGGCCAGATGAAAATAGAGGATAGCTTTTATGTGGGTTATATTACCAAGACCAAGGGTCTGAAGGGTGAAGTGCAGGTATTCTTCGAATACCCTGACCCCCAAGACCTGGATCTGGACACCATTTTTCTCGAGATGAATGGGAAGCTGGTTCCCTATTTCGTGAGCGAATGCGCATTTCAGCCCAACCAGACAGCCAATATTTATCTCGAAGATGTGGATGTGATTGAGAAGGCCGAAAAACTGGTCCGAAAAAAAGTGTACCTACCCAATGCAAAAAAACCTCAAAGAGATCCCGATGAATTTTTAATTACCGACCTCAAGGGTTTTATGGTTTTGGATGAGCAGCGTGGCGAATTAGGTGAAATCGTCGATATACACGAATACCCACAGCAATATGTGGCGGTGGTACCGCATCAATTCCGTGAAATCCTTTTCCCGCTCAATGATGATTTTATTAAAGAGATAGACACATTGAAGGGTGTTTTGCATGTCAATTTGCCCGATGGTTTGATCGATTTGTATCTTAATTCGTAAAAAAATTTGTACATAATGTCAATTATGTTTTACATTTGTTAAAATAAAGTTGACAATTATGAAAAACAAATTCTTATTTCCACACCACTATCGTCGTATTGGTTGGATGATCTTTATCCCTTCCTTGGTATTAGGTTTAGCTTGTATGTATGCTGATTTTCGATTTAGTTTTTTAGAATTCGATTTGATTATTCAAAAAAGCTTGTTTGATAGCGATACCCTGAATTTTACCGATGAAATAGCAAGTATCGGACTCATTATCAGTCTATTGTTTATTGCTTTTTCAAAAGAAAAGATAGAAGATGAGTGGATTTCTAACCTGCGTTTAGAATCTCTACAGTTCGCGGTATATTTAAATTATGCCGTGTTAATTTTGCAGATCCTGGTGGTACACAATACTGCTTTTTTTGATATCATGGTTTATAATATGTTTAGTGTGTTGTTATTATTCATCATTCGTTTCAGGGCGATGATTTATATCCAAAACCAAGATTAAACTATGAAAAACACCATCAAAGTGCAACGTGCCATCAAGAACATTACCCAGGCAGAGCTGGCCGAAGCCATTGGAGTAAGTCGTCAGACAATTAATACCATTGAAACGGGCAAATACGTGCCCTCAACTGTATTGGCACTTAAATTTGCTCGTTATTTCGATAAGCCGGTAGAAGATATTTTTGAACTTGAAGTGGAAGATTAAAGTGTAAATTTGGCCATGCGTTTCGATATCGTCACTGTTTTACCCGGCTTACTCGAAGGCCCTTTCGCCCATTCAATTTTACAGCGGGCACAACAGAAGGGGCTGGCCGAGATCCATGTGCACAACCTGCGTGATTATGCAGATAATAAGCACAAAAGCGTGGATGATTATCCTTACGGTGGTGGCAGTGGCATGGTGATGACCATTCAACCCTTTGCCAATTGCATTGAAGCCCTTAAAAAAGAACGTCATTACGACGAAATCATCTTTATGAGTCCCGATGGGGAGCGATTAAACCAGCCAATCGCCAATCACCTCGTCTCTCATCAAAATATCCTCATATTATGTGGTCATTACAAGGGTATCGATCAGCGCATCAGAGATATTTATGTGACCCGGGAAATATCTATTGGTGATTATGTGCTTTCAGGGGGAGAATTGCCTGCTGCGGTATTGGTTGATGCAGTCGTTCGTCTGATACCAGGCGTTTTATCTGATGAAACCTCTGCACTTTCTGATTCTTTTCAAGACGATTTATTAGATGCACCGGTTTACACCCGACCTGCTGAATGGGAGGGCCATTCGGTGCCGGATATATTGCTAAGCGGCAATCAAAAAGCAATTGATGAATGGCGGCACGAACAAGCATTGGAGCGTACCAGTACCCGTCGTCCCGATTTATTGAGCGATTAATACCTTTTTGTTCAAGGTTTATCCTGATTCAGTAAATCAATGATCCGCTCTTTATCTTTCAGTTGATTCCTGAGCGCTTCGTTCAATTCTTTACAAGAAGATAACTCCTTTTTAACATTGTTGTATTGCGCTTCTCCCTCTTGCAATACATTTCTCCATTCCTCGGGCGAATAGCCGGTATGATCACTTTCAAAGAGTTCCCCGGGATGTACTTGTAATTTTCTCGAAAGCAGGATTAGGTCCTGATATTTGATGGAGCCTTTCACCAAGCTAAGCTTCAGCCCATCAAATGACTTTCCCATTTCGGAAGCCAGCCAACTCAGCGATCGGTTGTGTTTTTTTAATAGTTTATCTACGGTTTCTTTTAGGTACATAAAAATTTAAGTATAAAGTAGAATATATTAATTGTAATGCTTATTTTTATTCGTAACAATTACTAAACTAATTTTAAAGTGCTCAATATTTTGATAAAATATACAAATTTTTCTTTAAATCTATAAAATTTAACTTATGTATAAGTATTGTATTAATGAAATGTTGGCAAATTTGCCGATGAAGGACTATAAAAAAGCACTGAAAATAATTCCTATGGTGCTGAATATTTCTCCCAACACTTTTTTTAATTACCGGAGTATCAGGGCAGAGGAAAGCCGCGATATTCCCTATCAGAAAATGTTGCAATTAGAGCAAATTTTCGGGGTTAGGCCAGGTGGCTTGCAAAATGTGCAGGTAAAATGTAAGCACATCAGTGAGCTTTTACAGGAATACAAACACCTTTGAAATTAAAATGTGGAAAATTTTTAAATTCCTTTTAATATTCAAAATTATTGCCTAAAATTGCAGTCCGATTTTTGCAGGCTCAAAAATCGTGTTAAGAGCTTAAAATCATGGATTTAGTAAAATTTGTAGAAGAACAGGCAATCGTTAGAAACGCAAGCCCTGCATTTAAGGCGGGTGATACCATTGCTGTACATTATAAAATTCGCGAAGGAAACAAAGAGCGTGTGCAAATCTACCAAGGCGTTGTGATTCAACGTAACAGCGTAGGGGCGAACGAAACTTTTACTGTTCGTAAAATGTCTAACGGAGTTGGTGTAGAGCGTATTTTCCCGATCAATTCTCCAAATATTGAGAAAATTGATGTAATGAGCTATGGTAAAGTTCGTAGAGCGAAGTTGTTCTACATGAGAGCTTTAACTGGTAAAGCTGCTCGTATCAAAACTAAAAGAGTTTAATTCAAAATATCTACAAAAAGCCTCTCCGATTATTTGGGGAGGCTTTTTTGTTTAATCAAATTCCACATGAAAAACCTGCTAAAACAATTTGAAGAAAAACGTCCAGAAGTAGTTTTCGAATGGAAAGACCCCGAAACGGAGGCCGAAGGCTGGGTGGTCATTAATTCGTTAAGAGGCGGTGCTGCCGGTGGCGGTACGCGTATGCGTAAAGGCCTCGACAAACGAGAGGTAGAGTCGTTGGCAAAAACCATGGAAGTGAAGTTTACCGTTTCAGGTCCGGCTATTGGCGGGGCCAAATCGGGTATCAATTTCGATCCGTCCGATCCACGTAAACGGGGAGTATTGGAGCGTTGGTACAAGGCAGTCATTCCCTTGCTTAAAAACTATTACGGTACCGGAGGCGATTTAAATGTGGATGAGATACACGAGGTCATCCCAATCACAGAGAATTATGGTTTGTGGCATCCGCAGGAGGGAGTGATCAATGGGCACTACGCAGCTCGTGAAAATGAGCGAATCCACCAGATAGGTCAATTGCGTTATGGCGTGTCGAAGGTGTTGGAAGATGCGTCTTTTTCGCCCGATGTTACAAGGAAATATGTGGTGGCCGATATGATTACCGGTTATGGTGTTTCTGAATCTATCAGGCATTTTTATTCTATTTATGGTGGAGACATTAAGGGCAAGAAAGCTATTATTCAAGGCTGGGGAAATGTAGGCGCCGCCGCCGCTTTTTACCTGGCTCAGCAAGGTGTAAAAGTAGTGGGGATCATTGATCGTGTGGGAGGATTGTTAAATCCAGATGGATTTACTTTCGAAGAAATTCGTGCTTTATTCTTAAATCGGGAGGGGAATACACTGGTAGCAGCTAATCTCATTCCTTTTGAACAAATCAATCAGCAAATCTGGCAAATGGGTGCTGAAATTTTTGTTCCCGCTGCCGCTTCTCGTTTGGTGAGTCGTGAGCAGGTGCAACAAATGGCCACTTCTGGCTTAGAAGTAATTGCTTGCGGTGCCAATGTGCCTTTTGCCGATCCGGAGATCTTTTTTGGTCCGACCATGGAATATGCCGATCAGCAAGTAGCAGTTATCCCCGACTTTATTTCAAATTGCGGTATGGCCCGGGTTTTTGCATACCTGATGGGTAAGAATGTAGAAATGAGCGATGCGGCCATCTTCAATGATGCATCTGAAATCATTAAGAATGCATTGCAGAAAACGCATCAGCTATCATCAGATAAAACAAGACTATCTGAACGGGCGTTTGAAATCGCATTGAAACAGTTGGTATAAAAAAAGCCTCTCCGATTCGGAGAGGCTTTTTTGGGTGATTAAAACCTTATGCTTTTTTCTTTTTAGCATCGGCCATTTTTTTCTGGCAGCAGGCTTTTTTAGAATCTTTTTCACAACCAGCTTTTTCACCTTCTTTTTTGCAGCAGGCTTCTTTTTTTACCTCTTGTTTAGGTTCCTGAGCTTGTGCAGTCACTGCCAATACCGATGCAGCCAATGCGAATACTAAAATGGTTTTTTTCATTTTTTATTTTGATTTTACTTAAACAACTTAAATTATAGAACGGTACTTGAGCGCTTAAAGTATTTAATCAGGTGCTCAATATGTTCATGTAAAAGTAATCAATTTGGATTGAATACCTATAACAAAGCCTCCTGAATTTTCAGAAGGCTTTGTTATGATTGATGACAGCTTATGCTGATTTTTTAGTTTTTTTATTGCAGCATGGCATAGCGCAATCTTTGCTACATTTCATTTTTTGACCTTCTTTTCGCTCGGCCATTTTTTTGCAGCAAGCTTCTTTTTTAGGTTCTTGTGCAGGTTCCTGAGTTTGAGCTGATAGAGTTGCTACTGAAGCAGCGAATGCCAGTACGAATAATAATTTTTTCATGATGATATTTATTTTATAGTTTTTAATTCTGCTAATATGGTTTTACCACCTTTAACAACCTCTCCGAGTTGTACTTTAATATCGGTACCCAAAGGTAAGAAAACATCTACCCTCGACCCAAATTTGATAAAACCGAACTCCTCACTTTGTTTTACGGTATCCCCCTCTTTAAGGTACCATACAATCCGGCGGGCCAGTGCGCCTGCAATTTGACGAAAAAGCACCGGGATGCCGGCTTTATTTTCTACCACCACCGTTGTTCTTTCATTTTCGGTAGATGATTTCGGATCCCAGGCCACCAGGTACTTACCTGGGTGATACTTAAAATATTTCACCAATCCGCCAACGGGATTGCGGTTAACATGCACATTAAACGGCGACATGAAAACGGAAATTTGTATACGTTTATCTTTCAAAAACTCCGTTTCCTCTGTTTCTTCAATCACCACCACCTTACCATCAGCAGGGCAGATCACCAGGTTTTCTCCTTTAATGGTTTCAAAAATCGGATTGCGGAAAAACTGGATTACGATGTAAAATAATCCGGCCGAGAGCAGGTAAATTAGCCAACGCAGCCAGGTATATTCGGGCAGGAAAAACTGTACCAATGCATTGAGCAGAAAGATAAAAAGTATGGTCAAGGCAATGGTAGTGGTTCCTTCCTTGTGGAGTGTCATTTTAGTCATACAGCTTACAAAATTGCTAAAAAAATCCTAAATGGACGCCAGTCGATAAATATCGCGTAGATTTCGTCCCTTATCATTGTAATCGAGGCCGTATCCTAACACAAATTCATTCGGTATTTCAAAGCCGATGTAGTGAAGCTCATCGAATTGAACCTGACAGGCGGCTGGTTTGTAAAGCAAGCTGCAAACTCGTACTGAAGCGGGTTTTTCTTGATAGATCAGATCCAACAAGCATTTCAAAGTGTGTCCGGTATCTACAATATCTTCTACAATAATCACATCTCGATTCTTTAAATCGGTATGGATACTGAGTTGTAACTCCATTTTTCCGCTACTTCTCACTCCTTCATAGGAGGCCAGTTTTACAAAACTAATTTCTACATCCAGCGCTGTTTGTTTCAATAAATCGGCCATAAAAAAGAAACTCCCACTCAACACCCCTAGAAATACAGGTTGCTTATCTTTATAATCGATTTTGATTTGCTGTCCAATTGCTGCCACCCGGGCTTCAATTTTGGACTTCAGCAGGTAGGGTTCGAATGTTTTATCGTCGATTTTTATCTGCATTTTAAGGAAGAAATCTGAGTTTTTTTGGCTGATGTAATGCCATGCTGTCTGCCTTGCTTTTTTTGATGAGTGGCTCCATCAAAAGCTCTCCAAGATCCGAATTGTTACCTTCCATCAGGCTGTCGAGTATCAGCGAATCGGGTCTGGAAAGCAGGTATCTCAAATCCTCTTTTAACCGAACATCATAAAACCCATAGCCGGTACTGTCGGCCGGAGCCAATCCGCGACGAGCCATCAAGCCGCCAATGCTGTTAAAATAACCTAACATGCTGGCTCTCAAATTTCCCTGATATTCAAAAAAGTAAAGTGAAGATTTAGGCCTCGGAACGATGCTTGCTAAATAAATACTCTCTCCCAGATTCAACTCGGAGGGATGTTTGTCAAAGTAATGACGGGATGCCTCAGCAATTCCGTACACATTGGGTCCCCATTCTATTAAGTTGAGATAAACCTCGAACATCCGGCTTTTGGAGGAGAGTCTGTTGTGCTCAATTAGCCATACGATCAGCATTTCCTCTATTTTACGGGCCAAAGTTTTTTGACGGCTGAGGTATACATTTTTAACCAGCTGCATGGAAATGGTACTGGCGCCTCTTTTAAATGCCTTGCGTTTGAAATTAGTTGCGATTGATTTTCGAATCGCTTCTTCTACAAAACCCCGATGACCAAAAAAGGAAGGATCTTCGGCAGTAAGGACCGCGTTTTTTAAGAATGGAGAAATTTGATCGAGCGGTACAAAATTTGGATTTGAACTTCCAATTAGCAGATCACGCATCGGTTTCCCGTACTCATAGGGTGTATAAATAAAATCGCTATTGATTTTGCTGAGATTCGTTTTTCCGAACTTCAGAATCTTAAAATCTTCCTGACGAAGCTCAGAGCTAAATTTCACCTCTTCTGGTTTGGTTTCATCCAGGTAAAAATCTAAATCATACTGTAGTTTTCCTTGCACCCGGATACCTTCAAGTGTTTCGAACAAACCTGTAGGGAAAGAGTTAAAAACAGCTTGTGCGGGCAACTCATCGGTATGTAAACCCAATTCATAAATTTTATGCGGCTTCAGGGTATAACGCAGAAAGGGATTCATTTCAATTTCCTTCAGATGGATCACAGAAGCTTCATCCAATTCCATGTAATTATCCCCAACTACCATTCGGGCGTCTAAATAGGCATCGGGCACCAGCACCTCTTTGGCGGCTATTTTTGGATGTTTGATTAGTAAATTTTTAGCAGACCAATAGCCATTGATCTTCAATTTACCCGCAAAATAGCTCACGTCTTCCATTCGGGTACTTAAGCGATCGAAATGGAGTTTAAGCCCCCACTTTTTTTCCAGGTAAGGCAATTCTACCCTTCCCCCGTCGGCATAAATATCTAAATCCAATTGCCGGTCATCGGGCTCTACCTCGCCATCCACATGCCAGGTGGCCTCATTTTTGTTTACCAAAATAGTAGAGGAGACCGCTCCGTCATCAATCAATACTTCTTTCAATTGAAAATTAAGACTGGTGGTATCTTCCACCCATTTCAGGTCAAAATTTTTCACATCCAGGTCTTCCGGAATTTTGTAGAATACGGTATTTAACAACCTGTTTCCCAAGCCCGCTAAATCCAGTTGATTTTTTTGACCGGTATTTTGTTTCTTTCGGAAAAGGAAGTCATAATTTCTCAGACTGTCTTTTTTTACCAATTGGAGGAAACCACGCTCCATATTCAATTCTGCTAGCTTTACCTTCCCTAATAAAAGTGGGAAGATCTGCACGCTGACCTCCATTTTTTCGATCAATAAAAGGCTATCGCGATTTTCTGGAACTGCACTGATGCGTTCGATAGCAAGCGTTCTAAATCCCGAAAAACGGGCTTGCTCAATTTTTAAATCGATCTGATAATCATTCTTAGCTTTACCAATCGCTTTTTTGATGACACTTTGTAAGATGACTTCCCGCTGGCTGTAAACGAGAATAGCGGCCACTAAAGACAACAGGGCGATAAAAAGTGCTACCCAGGCTGTTATTCGGGTATACCATTGAATGCGTTCCCGATGTTGCAGATAAAATTGACGTACTTTTTGCAGCATGATGCCGATTGATAATTCTCTATTCCCCGTCAAATATCTGTAAAAAGCCTCATAAAAAAACCCGAAGCCCCAATAGAATGGTATTTTTGATAAAATTAGACGGAACACCCAATGATCAGCAAGGAACAGGTTTTAAAAGCCCTCAGCCATGTGGAAGACCCGGATTTGAAAAAGGATCTGGTTACTTTGAACATGATTGAGGATATTCAGATAGATGGGAATAAGCTCAGCTTTTCTGTGGTGTTAACTACGCCGGCCTGTCCTTTAAAATCGATGATCGAAAATGCCTGCCGGAATGCCATTGCTCATTTTGTAAGCAAGGAACTTGAGGTGGACATCAACATGACTTCCAGGGTCACCACTCAGGCGAATCAACCTTTACCTAACGTGAAAAATATCATCGCGATAGCCAGCGGCAAGGGGGGTGTTGGAAAATCGACGGTTGCCGTAAATCTGGCTTTGGGCCTGGCCCAAACCGGAGCTAGTGTGGGTTTAATAGATGCCGATATTTATGGCCCTTCTATTCCAATTATGTTTGGTTTAGAAGGTGCCCGTCCAAAAGCTACTGAACTGCCTAACGGACAAACACAGATAGAACCCATTAGTAAATTTGGTATAAAACTCCTTTCCATAGGTTTTTTTACAGACCCCAACCAGCCGGTGCCTTGGCGTGGCCCCATGGTTTCTACTGCAGTAAAACAATTATTCAATGACGCCAATTGGGGCGAATTGGATTATTTGGTGGTAGATTTACCACCCGGAACGGGCGATATTCACATCACCCTAACCCAAACTTATCCAATTGCAGGGGCAGTCATTGTAACTACTCCTCAACAAGTAGCGCTGGCCGATGCCCGCAAAGGAATAGGGATGTTCATGATGAACGCCATCAATGTACCGGTTTTGGGAGTAGTAGAAAATATGGCTTATTTTACTCCCGCAGAACTTCCGCAAAACAAATATTATATTTTTGGAACAGGTGGCGGCCAACAATTGGCGCAGGAATTTGGTTTGCCGTTCTTGGGTGAAATTCCCTTGGTGAAAAGTATCAGCGAGGCCGGAGATGCAGGAAAACCAGTTATTTTGGAATCAGAAAACCCCATGTCGCTTGCATTTGTTGAATTAGCACAGCATGTAGCACAACAGGTGGCCATACACAATGCTGAAAACCAAAACTTTAAAAATTAGTACCTTTAGCTATGGAATTATTACAAAGGGTTGAAACTGCATTAGACACCATTAGGCCTTATCTGGAAGCAGATGGCGGCAATGTTTCTATTGAGGAGATTACCCCAGATTATATTGTAAAATTGAAACTTTTGGGATCTTGCGGATCGTGTCCGATGAGTATCATGACCTTAAAAGCTGGGATTGAGGAGGCCATTAAAAAGGCAGTTCCAGAAATTACTGGCGTGGAGGCCATTAACCTGACCGACATGAATGATCCGAATGCGGTGATGCCGAATCGGTTCAATTAACATTATTTAACACACACAGGGTTCATTTTTATTTACTTTCGAATTGATGAAAATTCGGTTAACCATATTACTCCTCCTGATTAGTTCGGTGGCTTTTGCTCAAAAACCACTGGGCAAGCTGGTACAGTTTTCCGGCATCATCATTAATCGCGATAGCAACATTGTTGTGCCCTATGTGACCATTACCAATGAAACGGTTGATAAAAAATCGGCTTATGTGGCCAATTATAAGGGATATTTTTCTTTTGTAGCTCACGAAGGCGATACATTGAGTTTTAGTGCAGTAGGTTTTGGCAAACAGTCACTCACCATCCCTAAAAATCTTCCGGATGATAAATACACCGTTTTGGTTAAAATGAGACAAGAAATTGTGAGTTTACCGATGGTGAGGGTATATCCTTGGGCCAGTGAGGATGAATTCAAAAAAGAATTTTTAACGATGAAAATTGCGGATGATGACCTTGCCATTGCTAAAAAAAATGTCTCCAATTCAAGTATTGTGAGTTTGGCGCAAACGCTACCAAGAGATGGGCAGGAATTGCAGTCCATGAATTTCAGGAACAGTCACATCAACATGATCAACCGTAACTTTAATCAGCGTTATGCCAATCCGCTACTCAACCCTTTTGCCTGGGGTGCCTTTATTCAGCAGATTATGCAAGGCGATAAGAAGAAAAATAATTGATTAACGCTTTTTGCGCTGAGCCGGAAACTTCATCTTGTAATCTACCTTCACCAATCCTTTACTAATTGCTTCCAGCCTGTTTTTAAGCATGGCTTTACGCAGCGGACTTAGTCTATCGGTTAGTAGTTTTCCTTCAATGTGATCGTATTCGTGTTGAATAACGCGGGCTGCCAAACCATGATAGCTTTCTTCGTGCCAATTCCAGTTCTCATCCTGGTATTTGATTGTGAGGTTTTCTGATCTGCTGACATCTTCACGTATATCCGGAATACTCAAACAACCCTCATTGAATGCCCATTTTTCTCCATTTTCTTCGGTAATTACCGCATTGATGAACACCTTCTTGAAGTCTTTCAATTGGGCGTCTTCTTCTTCAAAGGGCGAAGCATCAATTACAAACAAACGAATGGATAAACCTATCTGAGGTGCTGCCAAGCCAACTCCCTGTGCATGGTACATGGTTTCGAACATATCGTCGATGAGTACTTTGATTTCCGGATAATCGGGTGTGATTTCGGCGGCAACTTTTTTTAATACCGGATCGCCGTAGGCAACAATTGGCAATTTCATAATACAAACATACGATTTTGAAGCTAGTTGCCCTCTGGTTCAAACACCAAGATGCTTAATTCTTTTGGGTCAAAAACCTCATTGGCAATGCTCAAGATCTGTGCTTCACTTACCCGGTTTATCTTTTCAAACAAGACTTCCAAAGGATCGATACTGCCATAGTCGAGCAGGCTTTTGGAAAGAGAAATGATCAAATTCAGGAAGTTTTCTTCAGCCAGGGCTATTTGTCCGATGAATTTTTGTTTGGCACGTTGGAGCTGCAATGACCCCATTTTTACCTCCCGGAGTTTTTTCAGTTCTTTATCAACCAAGCGGATTGCTTTATCCATTTTTTCGGCATCGGTACCCATGTAAATAGAAAACATTCCCGTATCGCTCAACGGAATAAAGCTCGACTCGATTGTGTACGCAATGCCATGCTTCTCTCTGATCTCCAGGTTTAATCGCGAACTCATTCCCATACCGCCCAGTAAATTATTCAGCAATAAAAGGCCTTCTCTTTCGGCATGGTGAATACTGTAAGCTCTATTCCCCATTACGGAATGGCTCTGATGGATGGATTTACGTTCCCTTTTAATTTTTGATTGATATCGACCTGGTTTTTCTCGATTTTTTGTGGTTTTGCTTGCTGGGATGACTCCAAATATCTTTTCGCAAAGCGAGATTATCTTGTTAAAATCGTACTGACCAATAATGCCGATCACCATTTCATCGGTTCGATAGTTTGAGCTAATGAAATCAAGGATATCCTTTCTGCTTAAACCCGTTACACTTTCCGGGGTTCCCAAAATATTCCTTCCCAAGGCATGATTTTCAAACAAGAAACCTTCAAAATCATCTTGAATGGCTTCTTCCGGCTGGTCCAGATATGAGGCAATTTCATCTAAAATGACTTCTTTTTCTTTTTGTATTTCTTCTTCCGGAAATAAGGAATGAAAAATAAGATCCTCGAACAAATCGAGCGAACGCTCGAGGTATTGGTTTAAAAAGGAAGCATGAATGCAAGTATATTCTTTGGTAGTATAGGCATTCAGGTCAGCTCCAACCAATTCAAGACGGTTTAAAATTTGGGCGGTATTTCTTCTTTCAGTCTTCTTGAACAGCAGATGTTCTATTAAGTGTGCTAGGCCGTCCTTACCATCTTCTTCATCCCTCGAACCCGAATTAATTAAAATGCAAGCATGGGCAATAGCTGATGGGTGTGGTTTTAATAAAATTCGAATACCGTTAGAGAGGGTATGTATTGAATGATCCATGCCATGCAAAACTACATTTTTATCGCCACACCGTTTCTTACCTCTTTTACGAGCAAGCTGCTTAGCTATTTCTTTTGACCTGATTTATAATTCTTCTTGAATTGCTCGTATCTCGGGTTGGATACATTTCTGATGTAAGATTGATTGGGATTCTTTTTTGCGAAATCCTGATGGTATTCCTCTGCCCGCCAAAACACTTTTAATTCTTTTAACTCGGTTACGATCGGTTTCCTGAACTGACCGGTTCGGCTTAATTCTTTAATGGCCAGCTCAGCCCTTTGTTTTTCTTCGGCGTTCCGATAAAAAATAACACTGCGGTAGGAAGAACCCACATCTGGCCCTTGTTGATCTTTGGTGGTTGGATCGTGAGAAGTGAAAAATATCTTCAGTAATTCGCGATAGCTAATTTTTTGCGGCTGATAATATACCAATACCGACTCGGCATGCCCAGTGGTCTCGGTGCTCACTTCCTCATAGGTAGGGTAAGCCTTATTTCCTCCGGCATAACCCGCAATCACTGAATCAATCCCATTTATCGATTCAAAAATTTTCTCTGAACACCAGAAGCAACCTTCGGCAAATGCGGCAATTGCTTTACCTTTCGGCGGATTGAGATTTACCTTTTGTATGCCGGCTGCAGACTTTTTAGTTTGGGCATCACAGGCAAACACTGCAGTGGCTAAAAGCAGGAAGAGGATTGATTTTTTCATGCAGTGAATTTACGATTCATTTAGCTTTTTGAGTAAGCGGATATTTAACCCGCCCAACCATCCCGATCGAGGCTGCGGTAATGGATTGCTTCGGCTAGATGTTCAATGGCGATTTCTTCTTTGCCGGCCAGATCAGCAATGGTACGGGCTACTTTCAAAATCCGGTCGTAAGCCCTTGCAGATAAACCTAATTTTTCCATGGCCTGTTTAAGCAGGGTTTGTCCGGCCACATCAATTCTACAAATACTCCTTACGGCTTGTGGGCTCATTTGGGCATTGCAATAGACGTTCACTTTTTCACGGAATCTTTCTTCCTGAATGCTCCTTGCATGAATCACTCGCTTTCGAATATGCTCACTTTTTTCGGCCGGGATCTCCGATACCAGCTCATTGAAATTGACCGGTGTCACTTCAACGTGCAAGTCGATACGGTCTAATAGCGGACCGGAAACACGGCTCAGGTATTTTTGTACTATGCCCGGGGCACAAAGGCATTCTTTTTCGGGATGATTGTAAAAACCACAGGGACAAGGATTCATGGAGGCCACCAGCATAAAACTTGCTGGATAATCGACAGAAAACTTGGCTCTGGAAATGGTAACCCGTCTTTCTTCCAGCGGCTGTCGCATCACTTCCAGAACTGCCCGTTTAAATTCCGGTAATTCGTCGAGAAACAGCACTCCATTGTGTGCCAAGGAGATTTCTCCGGGCTGAGGGTGAATACCCCCACCCACCAGGGCCACATCACTCACCGTGTGGTGCGGTGAACGGAATGGCCGGGTGGTCATCAGCGCATCGGCGGCAGACAGTTTCCCCGCCACCGAATGAATTTTAGTGGTTTCCAGCGCTTCGTATAGGTTTAAGGGTGGTAAAATGGTGGGAAGCCGTTTGGCCAGCATGGTTTTACCCGCCCCGGGTGGTCCGATCAGAATGGCATTGTGGCCACCCGCCGCGGCGATTTCCAAGGCTCTTTTGATATTTTCCTGCCCTTTTACGTCTGCAAAATCGTTCTCGTAAGCATTGATGTTCTTTAAAAATTCTTGTCGGGTATCTATTTGGATGCGTTCCGGTTGGAATTTGTTATTGAAGAAATTGGCCAACTCACTTAAATCGCTGATGCCGTAAACCACTAAGTCGCTAACTATTGCTGCTTCCCGGGCATTTTGTTGGGGCAGGAATAGGCCTTTAAATTTTTCTTGCCGACCCTGTATAGCGATCGGCAACGCCCCTTTAATACCTTGCAGTCCACCATCGAGCGAAAGCTCGCCCATGATTAAATAATCGCTCAATTGATCTCCATCAATTTGTCCCGATGCAGCCAAAATTCCAATCGCGATAGCTAAATCATAAGACGAACCCTCCTTTCGGATGTCGGCCGGGGCCAGATTGACCACAATTTTTTGCCGAGGCATACGGTATCCGGCACTTTGAATGGCGCTCTCTACCCTGTGCAGACTTTCTTTTACTGCATTATCGGGTAGGCCTACCACATAATATTTGGTACCGGGGCTGATGTTTACTTCAATGGTAATACCGATGGCCTGAATGCCGTAGACGGCACTACTAAAGGTTTTTACGAGCATAAAAAAACCATATCAGTATAAAACTGATATGGTTGAGGTTTTATTGTGTTCTGAATGCTTATCTCTTACCGAGCGGCATTTGAGGCATACCACGCATCATTTTGGCGGCGGCGGCAGGGTTAGAAAACTGTTTCATCACTTTACGCATATCCTCAAATTGTTTGATGAGCTTATTTACTTCGGTGATATTGGTCCCTGAGCCTTTGGCAATTCGGGTGCGGCGGCTGGTGCTGATCGCATCCGGATTTTCACGTTCAAATGGAGTCATGGAACGGATGATGGCTTCCACCGGTTTAAAGGCATTGTCATCAATCTCCACATCTTTAATGGCCTTGCCTACCCCCGGGATCATCCCCATTAAATCTTTCATGTTCCCCATTTTTTTGATTTGTTGTATTTGATTGAGGAAATCGTTGAAATCGAATTTATTTTTTCTGATTTTCTTTTGAAGTTCGGCGGCTTCTTTCTCATCAAACTGCATTTGGGCACGCTCTACAAGAGAAACCACGTCGCCCATTCCTAAAATACGAGAAGCCATCCGGTCTGGATAAAATACATCCAGTGCCTCCATTTTTTCACCGGTACCTATAAATTTGATGGGTTTATTTACTACCGATTTGATGGAAAGCGCTGCTCCACCACGAGTATCACCATCTAATTTGGTGAGCACTACTCCGGTAAAGTCGAGACGGTCGTTAAAAGCCTTGGCAGTATTCACCGCATCTTGTCCGGTCATCGCATCCACCACAAATAAAATTTCATGAGGTTGGGTGGCCGATTTCACGGCAGCAATCTCAATCATCATTTCTTCATCTACTGCTAAGCGACCTGCTGTATCGACAATCACTACATTATTTCCATTCTTTTTTGCTTCGGCAATACCCGCTTCGGCAATACCGATGGGGTCATTAGAATTGCGATCGGTATAAACTGCAACTCCGGTTTGTTCGCCCAATACCTCTAATTGGTCAATGGCGGCGGGGCGATAAACATCTCCGGCCACTAATAAGGGTTTTTTGCCTTTTTGGGTTTTTAAGAAGTTGGCCAATTTGGCTGAAAACGTGGTTTTACCGGCACCGTTCAATCCGGCTATCAGAATTACTGTCGGATTGCTGGTTAAATTCAGATCTGCTGCTTCACCCCCCATGAGTTGGGTGAGCTCATCGTTCATAATTTTGGTGAGTAACTGTCCTGGAGAAATCGCCGTCAGTACATTCTGACCCAAGGCTTTCTCCTTCACCTCGTCGGTAAAAGTTTTGGCGGTTTTATAGTTTACGTCGGCATCGAGTAGGGCTTTCCGAATTTCTTTCATGGTTTCGGCCACGTTGATTTCGGTGATGGTCCCTTGTCCCTTTAATACCTTAAAGGCTCTGTCGAGTTTGTCTTGTAAATTCTGAAACATGTTAATAATGGTCTAAACTGCAGTAAAAATGCCTACAAAGGTATCATTTATCTGTCAAAACGATTCTAAAATAAGGCACCTTCATCGCCATAAATTTATCATTGCTTACAATTAAAGTGTTTGATGAATGGTTCTTTAGCTTACATCAAAGTTTTAGCTTTTAAAAAGCGATCTTTTATTTTAAGGCGGGCAAACGATATGCAGCCGGATTTTTAAGGTATTGCTGATAGCTGACCTGAATGAATCTAACTAATTCATAATCATTAGCTACCAAAATAAAATTATAAGAGGGTCGGTATTGCTGCATGAAATCTCTAAGCTTTAAGCCGCTTAAGCCGGTCGCTTGTTGAACCAATAATGGTGTGTACCGGTAATTGATCACCGTTTCCTTATAATCCCGATCGATGATCTTTTGCAATTTTCGGGCGTTTTTACCTTCCCGGCTAAGTGCATTATATAAGGCATCTATACTCAAACCAGCGCCGCCATTGCCAAAGCTGAAGATGTCTGAAACATTTCCCTTTCGGTAAATGTCTTTATAGTTTTCTTTAATCTCGATTAATTGTTTGGCAGGGGAATTTAACGTATCTCTTATCACCACCTCTTTCAATCGAATACTGTTTCTTTTCAAAAAAAATACCAGATCATTTTCTTCGCCTACTTTCACCGTATCTGGCCTAAAGCCTTCCAATTTGGCAATTAAAATATCTCCCTTTTGTGCGGTGGTTTTGAATTCTCCTTTGGTATTATTGTAAAACCCGTTGGCCGTCCGTGTGTTGTAAATGTAAACCCGGGTGAGGCGAATTTTGCTGTCGAGGTCAAACACAAGACCTCTAAGATTTTTTTCCTGAGCGCAGATTTTAGCTGCACTTAGCATCAGTAAAAGATATATAAACAGCTTTTTCAAATTGGCGTAAATTACCTGATTTTTTATATTTCAGGGTCATTTTTTAACAATAATTAACGATCATTTTGAAACAATCAGCAGCTGGCCTATGTAAACGGTTTCTTGATTCAGCTTATTGATAGATTTCAGATCCAATACACTGATTCCGAACCGGACTGCAATGGAATAAAGCGTATCTCCCGACTTCACCTCGTAGATTTTTAATCCCGCAACCGGTTTAGTTACCGGCTCATTTTGTACTTCATCTTTTATGAGTACAGGCTGTTCATCTGTACTTCTTACGCGATCCCAGGCGTAATTTTTCTCGTCGAAGCGTTGAAGCTGATACCTTTCAATTATACCAATTAATAACTCTGGATATTTAGGATTGGTCGCATAGCCTGCTTCTTTCAGTCCTCTGGCCCAAGATACATAGTCCATTTTATCGATTTTAAACAGTGCTTCATATCGCTTTTTCTTCAAAAACTCCGAATGATCTTTAAAAGAGTCCTCTGGTTGATCGTATACCCTAAAACACTCATCTTTCTCATCATCATCCTTCAAAATGCTTTTTCCCTTCCAACCGATATTACATTTAATGCCAAAATGATTATTCGCTTGCATGGCTAAATCGCTATTTCCACTTCCCGATTCCAACAAGGCCTGAGCTAATTTAATGCTCGCCGGAATACCATGGGTTTTCATCTCGGCACGAGCAATGTCTTTGAACCGATCAATATAACTTTCGGCGGTATATTTTGGTTTGCTTGATGCTGCATTTGTTTTTAAAACCGTGTTTTTTCTTGTTTTACAGGAACTCAAAACTAAGAGGAGGAGGCAGGAATAGGTGATGATGTTCTTCATATAGGGTTAATAGCTGAGTTTTTGACCGGGTTTTATTTGGGCAGATTTAAGTTTATTTTTCTTCATCAATGTTTTTACGCTCAGGCCTAATTTTTTGGCGATTCCAGACAGCGTATCTCCTTTTCTTACCCGATAGATCCTGTTGCTTTGCTGTGGCTTGATTTCTTTTGCTGTTAACGAATCCTTCACCATCGAATCTGTCAAAATCAGCGGCTGATTATCGTATTGATCAAGCCGATATTTCCGAATGATTCCCAAAACCTGTGAAGCCCAGGTACTGCTTTGAGCATAACCGCCCCTTTGAATCCCCTTTACCCAAGCCGAGTGATTGTAGGAGGTGTATTTTTCAAATAATTTACTAAAACCAGGTTTCTCTTTCAATAGTCTGATGAAATCTGCATAAGAATCAGCTGCCGAATCATAACTTTTGTAAGCCGATCGGATTGTTTTTACCTGGTTTTTCCCTTTCACTCCAAAATGGTTATTCAGGTTTCGGGCAATTTTACTTTTTCCGTTGGCCGATTCATGAATGGCCACCCCCAAAATTACACTTGCCGGCACTCCAAATTGATTCATTTGTCTGATTGCCAGGTCTTTAAATTTATTGACATAATCATTCTCTTGTACCTGTGCCCGGATAGCTACAGACCCCAAAAAGCAGCACAGAAGCAAAATGATTTTTTTCATTCTTTTATTTTTTTCTAATGATCCATAAACCATCCCTGATAGGCAACATCACCTGTTCTACCCGTGGGTCTGTCTTTATTTTCTCATTCAGCTCCATGATGAATAAAGTGTCTTTATCTACTTTTTCTTCCTTCAATACTTTTCCACTCCAAAGCACATTATCGATCAAAATTACCGCTCCCGGATGGAGCCAATCAAAAATCATATCATAATAAACCGCATTGTTTTTCTTGTCGGCATCAATAAAAACTAAATCAGGTTTGATATCTAACTGAGGTAGAATCTCCAGCGCATCACCAATGTGGTAATGGATTTGTTCTTTATGGTTCGATTCCTCGAAATAAGCCCTCACCCGGTCTTCCAGTTCTTCGTTGATGTCGATCGTGTGGATGATTCCAACCCTATTCAAACCTTCGGCCAGACAAAGTGTAGCGTACCCGGTAAAAGTGCCAATTTCAAGAATACATTTCGGCTGTATCATTTTGCTTAGCAAACTCAAAACTCTACCCTGGTAATGCCCAGAAAGCATGCGTGGCATCAGTACCTGGAGCTGAGTTTCTCGGTTTATTTTTTGAAGCAATGCAGATTCAGGCTCTGCGAGTTGTTCGAGGTAATCATTCAATCCTGAGGCCAATAAATCCATTTTACAAAGTTAAGTATTTTGAAAATTAGCCTTTTCGCAAGTCAATCGCTTAAAAACCATGCGATTTTTTCTCGAGGTAAGATTGCAGAATAATGGTAGCAGATACGGTATCTATCCGCTCTTTATTTTCACGATCCGACTTTTTCAAACCGCTTTGAGCGATGCTGGCCGATGCCATTTTGGAGGTGAAACGCTCGTCCATCCGCTCTACCGCAATCTCTGGAAATTCCCTATTTAATTGCTTGATAAAATTTTTGATGTGCACCTCTGATTGTGATTGGCTGCCATCCATTTGCCTGGGTTCGCCCACTACGAACAATTCTACCGTTTCCTGTCCCACATACTTTTTCAAGAAGTTCATGATGTCTTTCGGGTGGATGGTATCTAAACCGGTGGCGATAATTTGAAGCGGATCGGTTACGGCAATACCAATACGTTTAGTTCCATAATCGAAAGCGAGGATGCGGGCCATGTACAAAGGTGCTTATTCTCCCACAATTTTCCTTATTTTGCAGCATGCAGTTCCGCGAAATTGTAGGACAGGATCAGATTAAAAGCAGGCTGATTGAAACCGTTCAATCCGGAAGGATCAGTCATGCACAGTTATTTCTGGGTCCCGAAGGTTCGGGCAGCTTGGCCTTGGCGGTAGCCTATGCCCAATATATTTCTTGCGAAAATCCTGACCCGCAGGATAGTTGCGGTGAATGTGCTTCCTGTCGTAAATACCAAAAACTCATCCATCCGGACCTGCATTTTTCTTATCCTTTTTTTGCTAAACACAAAGAAGATACGGCTCAAACTTTTATTGCTGAATGGCGGGAAGCATTTTTAGGAAATCCTTACCTCGGCCTGGAGGCTTGGCGTAATAGTTTGGATGCCGAAAACAAGCAGGCCAACATCAATATTGCTGAGTGTCATCAAATTTTACAAAAACTAAGTTTAAAACCATTTGAAGGCGAATACAAAGTCCTCATCATGTGGTTGCCAGAATATTTAGATAAAGAAGGCAATACCCTTTTAAAAATCATAGAGGAGCCTCCGCACAAAACCTTGTTTTTGCTGGTGGCCCAAAATCAAGAACAAATTCTCAGTACCATTTTATCACGTACGCAGTTAGTGAAAGTGCCGGCCTTGCCAGATCAAGTGGTAGCAACCCATTTGCTGGAGCTGGGGGTAGCGCCCGAAAAGGCAAAACAAATTGCTTTTTTGAGCGATGGTAATTTACAAATCGCACAAAACCTGCTGAAAGACCTCGAGAATGATAATTTTCAGTTATTTACCGATTGGATGCGAATCTGTTTTGGGGACAAGGGCAACGCCATGATCGACTTTGTTGAAACCATTGCCAAATCGGGCAGAGAAAATCAAAAAGCATTTTTGCGTTACGGCATCCATTTCTTGAGAGAATGCTTGCTGATACTCTCGGGAGCATCAGATTTGGTGAGGCTTCCGGAAGCCGAACAGGTAGTTGCGATTAATTTTGCTCAAAAAGTATTGAGTTTAGCCAAGGCAGAAGCCATTGTGGCGGAGCTGGAAAAGGCTCATTATCACATTGAGCGGAATGCCAATCCTAAAATTTTATTTTTAGATGTATCTTTACAATTCGTTAAGATTTTAAAGTTTAATACGCTCCCCTCGGGGACTCAACATATATTTAGTTAATTATGGGATGTGGATCTTGTTCGTCTGGTGGATGTACGCCGGCGGGCTGTAACAACAATGGCGCCTGCCTTACCAATGGTTGCAGCAAATTAGATGTTTATGACTGGTTGGCCCACATGGATATGCCATCTAATTATAAACCATTTGAAATTGTAGAAATCAAATTCAAAGGTTCCCGAAAAGATTTTTTCCTAAACACTGAAAATATATACCTCGAATCAGGTGAGTTGGTAGTGGTAGAAACAGGTTCCAGCGGATACGATGTAGGCCACGTATCGCTCACCGGAGAGCTCGTGCGTATGCAATTGAAAAAGCGCAACATCCGCCAGGATGAAGTGAGCAAAAAAATACTTCGCAAGGCAACGCCTGCCGATGTGGATAAGTGGAAGTTGGCCAAGGAGGCAGAGTTTGAAACCATGCACAAAGCCCGTGTATTGGCTAAAGATCTGGGCTTGGAAATGAAACTGAGCGATGTAGATTATCAAGGCGATAAAACCAAAGCTACTTTTTATTATACCGCAGAAGGTCGCGTTGATTTTAGAGAATTGATCAAGCGCATGGCCGAAAAATTTCGCATCAGGATTGAAATGCGCCAAATTGGAATGCGACAAGAGGCCAGCCGCTTGGGTGGCATTGGTTCTTGCGGACGCGAATTGTGCTGTTCTACCTGGCTCACCGATTTCAAAACGGTTTCAACTGCGGCAGCCCGTTACCAGAATCTTTCTCTAAATACTTTGAAGTTAGCCGGCCAATGCGGTAAGTTAAAATGTTGTCTTAATTACGAGCTCGATACTTACATGGATGCGCTCAAAGATATTCCACAGCAGGTAGACCGACTGGAAACAGAAAAAGGGATGGCCAGGCTGCAAAAAACGGATATTTTTAAAAAGCTGATGTGGTTCAGCTATCAGGATGAAGAAAACTGGATTCCACTTCAGGTAGACAGGGTGAAGGAGATTAAGGAAATGAATAAAAAGGGCCAGAAACCCGAAGATTTGGCCGAAATGGCTGCAGAACTGGCAGCGGTTGTTCCATCTAAGACCTTAGACTACGAAAACGTAGTAGGCCAGGATAGTTTGACCCGTTTGGATGATCGAAATCGCCGCCGCAATAAAAATAAACGGAATCATCGACCCAAGCCAAAAGCGAATATAGCTGAAGGAGCTCCTCAAGCTGCACCGTCTCAGGCACCGGCATCATCAAACCGCCGCAGGAATCATCGCCGCAATAACCGACCAAAATCAGAGTAATACATGTTCCGTCCAACTTTAGCTTGTGTATTGTTCATCGGCCTCTTTTTATCGGCATGTAAAAATCCCGGTGCTTTGGTAGATGAGTATGCAGCTATTGAACAAAATAATTGGACTTACTTAAAAAAAGTACGGGTGGCGGTGAAAGTCGAAAATCAGACTGTTCCTTACCACGTATTTATCAATCTCCGGCATACCGCTGATTATCGATACTCCAATATTTACATCCGCATTCGCCAAATTAACCCCGATAAAAGCATCAAACAATTCAGAAAAGAATACCGTTTGGCTAATCCAGATGGGGAATGGTTGGGTACCGGTTCCGGCAATTTGTACAGCTATCAATTGCCTGTTTATTTGAATCATCGATTCCCGGCAAAGGGCACCTATATTTTTGAATTGGAACAAAACATGCGAGATAACCCGCTGAAGGAAATAACAGATGTGGGTTTGAGGGTGGAAGAAGTTTCGGCTAAAAACTAAAGCAATTCCAGTAATTTTTCGAGTTTCATTCCTCGGGAGCCCTTGATGAGCACCGTAGACTGAACAACAGGTGTAGCTTCTAATGCCCGATAAGCCTCCTCGGTACTTTTATAAAACTCAGCTCTTTGATTTTTCCCTTGTTCAAAAAAGTCTTGACCGATAAAAATATAACGCTCTGCAGGTGTTTTTAGTGCCTTTTTAATGATTTCCTGATGTTCTTCTGCCGATTCGGAACCCAGCTCAAACATATCACCCAAAATGATCACTTTTTTTGCAGATTCTATTTTTTGCAGGTTATCCAATGCTACATTCATGCTGCTGGGATTGGCATTATAATAGTCGCAAATGAGGGTATTTTTTTCTGTTTTTGTTATTTGAGAACGGTTGTTGCTGGGTACATAGCCATTTAATCCGGCATTGATTTCCTCAGGCCTTAATCCGAAGAAAACACCCACTGCAATGGAGGCAAGTATATTGTCGAGGTTATAAGCACCTGTTAAATGAGTTTGAACGCTAAATTTCTTACCGCCCAATTCTTTAAGCCGGCTTTGCCAAGCAATCTCTAAAAAGGGGCTAACAGATAAGATCTCGCCAAACACTTCATTCTGTTCGCCTTTACCATAAAAAACAGTTTGCTTTAATCGATGACGTTCGCTCATCTCCATCAAATCGGAACTATCGCGGTTGATGAAGGTGATTCCATGATGACCGGCTAAAAATTCATACAGCTCCCCTTTTCCAATCTTTACACCTTCAAGCCCGCCAAAACCTTCCAGATGTGCTTTGCCGATATTGGTGATAAGACCATGACTGGGTTGCGATATAGAGGATAAAAGCGCAATTTCTTTTTGATGATTGGCGCCCATTTCAATGATGGCAATTTCAACATCGTGCTTGATGGCCAGCACACTCAAGGGCACCCCGATGTGATTATTCAGGTTGCCAGTGGTGGCAAAAGTTCGGTAATGCTGACTTAAAACAGCATAAAGCAATTCTTTAGTGGTAGTTTTCCCATTACTGCCCGTGATCCCAATAACCGGAATCTGCAATTGCTGTCGGTGCATCCTGGCAAGATCCTGAAGCGCAGTTAAAACATCAAGCACCACCAAAAACCGTTCATCGGCTTCCTTAGGAGAGTCAACTACAGCATAAGCTGCACCAGCCTCTAAAGCTTGTTTGGCGAAATGGTTACCGTCGAAATTCTCGCCTTTTAGGGCGAAAAAAATACAACCCGGGCTAATGTTGCGGGTATCGGTACAAACAATGGGGTGCTTTGAATAGAACTCGTAAAGCTGTGCTGTAGAAACCATGATGTACAAGTATAAGCTTAGGCAAACAATCTACCAAATGGTAACAATTATGCTGAATGTTTTTTTGAGTTTAAAAATCAATTAGATTAGCTGTATGAAACGCACCATTTATTTAGCCCTGGTCCTGATGTTGACGCACATTGGTGTTTGGGCGCAAGAAATTCAAACTCCTGAAAAATTTCTGGGATATGCTTTAGGAGAACATTACACTCCTCATTATCGGGTACTCGACTATTTTCGATACATCAGTGGGGTAGCTAAAAATGTGAAATTACAGGAGTACGGCAAAACCACCGAGGGAAGAACTTTGCTCGTTGCTTTTATTGCCAGTCCCGAAAACATGAATCGACTGGATGAAATCAGGCTTAATAATTTACGATTAGCAGGTTTGCAAAACGGCACGGCCGATAAGAAACAGCCGGTAATTGCCTGGTTAAGTTATAACGTACACGGAAACGAGCCCACTTCAACCGAGGCTGCCATGCAAACCTTGTATGATTTGGTAAATCCGGCGAATGCCCGCACGCAAAACTGGTTAAAAAACACGGTAGTGGTTTTAGATCCCTGCATCAATCCGGATGGAAGGGAGCGTTATGTTAATTTTTATAATCCAATTCATAATGAAAACCCAGATCCTTTGCGTTATACCCGTGAACATGCCGAACCGTGGCCGGGTGGCCGAACCAATCATTATTATTTCGATTTGAACCGCGATTGGGCCTGGCAAACCCAAAAGGAAACCCAGCAACGCATTGCTTTATACAATCAATGGTTACCGCAAGTGCATGTAGATTTCCATGAACAAGGGTTTGATTCGCCTTATTATTTTGCACCGGCGGCAGAACCGGTTCATCAAGATATTACCTCTTGGCAAAGAGATTTTCAGGTAATCGTAGGTAAAAACAATGCTCGATACTTTGATGAAAAAGGATGGATGTATTTTACCCGCGAACGCTTCGATTTACTTTATCCCTCCTATGGGGATACTTATCCTACCTACAATGGCTCCATCGGTATGACTTACGAGCAAGGAGGTATTGGAGGTGGTTTGGCGGTGATCAATTCTGAAGAAGATACACTTACACTCAAGGCCCGAGTGACGCATCACCACACCACCGGTATCGCTACGGTGGAGACCGTTTCGGCCAATGCTGATCGCCTAATTACTGAGTTCCAAAAGTTTTTTGATCAGAGTAAAAACAATCCTTCTGGTATTTACAAAACTTATGTGATCAAAGGAGATAACCAGAAAAAGCTACAAAACCTGGCTGCTTTATTGGATCGCAATGGCATTGTCTATGGTTACGGTGCTGCCAAATCTGCCAGCGGATTTAATTATTTCAGCGGAAAAACTGAAAAATTCAATATTCAGCGAAATGATATGGTCATCAGCGCTTATCAGCCTAAATCAGTATTGTTAAAAGTTTTATTTGAGCCGGTAACATTTGTCTCAGACTCTAATACTTACGATATCACTGCTTGGTCTTTGCCTTATGCCCATGGCATTCAGTCTTATGCAAGCATAGAGACCTTAAAGCCAGCTTACAATACTTTAGCTCCTCAGTTGAAAAAACCTAAAATGGAACGCCCGGTGGCTTATGTTGCAGAATGGAATTCTCTGGCCGATGTCAAATTTTTGACTGCTTTGCTGAAGAAAAAAATCAAAGTCCGTTTCTCGGATACTGAATTTGAGTCCTCGGGTAAAAAATTCTTACCGGGTTCATTAATTATTGCCAGAACAAGCAATGGAGGTCTGGGAGTTCGTTTCGATGAAACCATTCAGGAGTTGGCCAATGCTGCCGGTGTAGGCTTAAACCCGATCAGTACCGGGTTTGCCGACAAAGGACCAGATTTGGGCTCTTCTTCTATTCATTACCTCAAAAACCCAAAGATCGTTTTGCTGACTGGTGAGCAAACTTCTTCACAACAAGTTGGCCAGATTTGGCATTTTTTCGAAAAACAAATTCACCACCCCATTAGCTTGGTTCGATACGTTGATTTGAACAGATTTAACTGGAATGATTTCAATGTAATGATCTTGCCGGATGGCGATTACCCGAACTTAGACTTAGACCAGGTGCAGGCTTGGGTTAGATCGGGTGGCCGACTCATTGCCATGGAGGGTGCTCTAAATAAATTGGCTGGCAGCAAGCAGTTCGAATTAAAAAATAAAGAGGAAGCAAGCGCTAAAGCCGATCAAGAAAAGAACACTTATGCTAAACTTAAGGTTTATGGCAATCGTGAGCGAGATGGTTTGACAGAAAATATTCCGGGAGCCATTTATCGTGTTGATTTAGATCAGACCCACCCGCTGGGCTACGGTTACCCTGGTTTTTATTATACCTTAAAATTAGATGATAAAGTGTACAACTACTTGGATAAAGGCTGGAATGTAGGTGTATTTAAAAAGAATAATTACCTCACAGGCTTTGCGGGTGTAAAATCTAAACAAAAGCTAACAGACGGCCTCGTGTTTGGTGTCCAGGACATGGGACGCGGCACCGTGGTTTACATGGCTGATAATCCGCTCTTCCGTGGCTTCTGGGAAAACGGAAAGCTCCTGTTCAGTAATGCTATTTTCATGGTTGGACAATAAATGCCGCCAACAATGATTTCAACGAAAGGATTTAGGAATATTTCTAAATCCTTTCGTTTTTTAATACCCTGCCGTCGTTCATCTGTATCCACACCACCCGGGTGCCTTTATTGGTATCCAATATCAAACAGAGTATATTTTCTAAAGCGTAGGCTCCGGCTAACAGAAATGTTTCGCCTTTACGGTTGAGCAATGGATCATAATTTTTTTGCCAGATTACTTCTCCCTTTTTATCGATTTGAGTCAGCCTGAATCCTTCGTTCAGTTTATTTTTATAATGAATGATCAGATAAGCTTCCCGGTTCAAAGGTTGAATGGCCAAACCAGCATACTGATCCATTAAAAAGGCAGCATTAATGAGTTTAAAAACTTTCTCCTTGCTTTTTAAGGTGTGGTAGGGTTCTTTTAAACTAAACGGCAACTCTCTTTTTGACTGCCTGATTTGACTGCTGAGTAACGGATATTTTTTGCGTTCCGATTGGCAGATTTGCTGAGTTTGATAGGTTTTAAATTGCTTATTAAATCTCCAAAAATTACCTTCTAAATCTTCCAATACGAAGCAGCATCCATCCCCCCGAATTTGTAGATATACCATCGAATTGATCACTTTATTTTTCAGGTGGGGATTGAGTGCGATCAGTTTATCCCAATCTACTAATTTGTGCCCATCTACAGCTGAAATTGCTTTTAAACCAGTTTTTTCTTCAAAGATCCAGATCACTTCTCCCATTAAAGCCAATATTTTGGTATTGCTCGCTACACCGATTTTTTGAATACTTTGCTTTTTCAGACGGACGATGGCCAGTTTTTTCAATTGTACGCTGAAACCAGCACCCCCTTCTACACCGATCCCATGGTCATTATCAATTAACTCTTCAATCAACAATTGTACGCTACCATCATGGTGAATCCCAACTAACTGGCCTGCATAGCCATAGGGTCCTATCAATCTGACAAGCAGGTTGGGGTGGTATCTGGCATATAATAGAACGCCCATGCCCAATGCCAATATAGAGAATAGGGTCCAACCCGTCCATTTGATCCATTTATCCATATCTAGAAAATAAAAAAGCCCGTTCCATTACAGAACAGGCTTTAATTGCTATTTGATTGTTTAGCGTAAACCTTTTTTGAGTTGATTTTTCTGATAAAGTGAATCATTGGCGCAAACTAAACCCTCGTTTTTCATGATCCATTCAGCAGGTTTGTCATCATCTTCGCCCTCTGCTTTGCAATCATACAAGTTATAATTATTGAGATAACGGTTTAATCGCGGATTTATGATGAGCCTGGTATTCAAAGGCACTGTTAATACCACCTTCACTCTTTGATCTCGCCAGCGTTCATCAGACTTGATGTAGGCCATGGGGTCGAATACCAGGCTGGAATCTTGCTGCAGGTAACGATATTGTATTTTCTTGGCAGCATCTAATGCTTGCTGGAAATTGGGTCCCTTTGCTTTGTATTCAATTTCTAAACTGGCTGATTCCGTTTCACCCTTTTCAATGCTCAGCTCAAAGTTGTCGGGAATATCACCATAGTTGACCATGATTTTACCTTTAAAATTTTGGGAGCGCAGTCCCAATTTCAGACTGTCTTCGGCACTCAGGTATTTCTCGCTGTTCAATTCGAGGTAATAGCTGGGTTTGCTAGGCAGTATTACCGTTTGCGAAAAGCGGGCTTCCTGCTTAAACTCACCACCAGTTTTGAATCCAAAATATAGACCGAAACTCAAGGCAATTAACCAGGCCACCAATAAACTATAGGAGATGTTATTGTTCAGTTTTGGCCGATTAAAAATCACACGGATGGAAAACAAAATCAAGGAAACCAATGGGATTACCACTACCAGGAAAGCACTTACATATAAAGCAACCTGGTCTTCCGTATTCACGATATTGAAGGGGAAAATTGGCAATTCTTGCCCGTTCCAGATGCCCAGGATCGCCAAGAGTGCCACAAAAAAGCCAAAAAGTATAATTAAGCCTATGCCCACAATGAATGCGCCTATCAACTTCAAGATAAGCTTGCCAAACGTTCCTAAAAATTTTCCCAGATGACTGAAAAGCTGTTCAATAAAACGGCCTAAGCGCTGGAAGAAAGGTTTTACTTCTTCTTGGGCTTTATTGAGATTTTCCTTTACATTGGCCATCTCTTCTTCAAAATTCTTTTTAAAATTTTGCAAGTTGGGCGCTTCCCCTTTCATGGCCATTCTGTCGGCACGTGTTACCGCTTTCGGCATCACAATCCACAACAACAAGTACAAGAAAATACCGGTTCCGAAAAACAGGAATAATAAAATAGTGGCAATCCTGATCCAGCGGGGTTCCACATCAAAATAATGGCCTATTCCGGCACATACCCCGCCAATGATCCGATCCTCCGTATCGCGAAATAGCTTTTTTTCACTACGGCTGTAGTGATAACCAGGTTCTTCGGCTTCGGTAGTTACTTCAAAATCGCTGGGTTTACCCATTTGTGCAATCACCTCTTGCACCTCGGCTAATACGATCACCTCTTTTCCTGATGCTGCAAGTCTTTCTGCAAACATTTCGGCCAGGCGGTTTTCAATGTCGTTTACAATCTCATAACTGTCGGCCGAAAAACCGAAGTGTTGTTTGATCTCATTCATATATTGGATGAGCACCTCGTAGGCATCTTCTTCAATGTGAAATACAATGCCGTTGATATTGATAATAATGGTCTTATTCATGACTTTACTTCTTAGATTTTTTAGATGATTCAGCAGGGTTGTTTGCTTCGATGTTTCGTTCGGCAAGCGAGGTATTTACCGCAAATGCCAATTCTGCCCAGGTTTTATCCAGCTGTTGCAAAACCAACAATCCTTCCGGGCTCAGCTGGTAATACTTTCGTGGTGGCCCCGAGTTTGATTCTACCCAGTTGTAGCTCAACAATCCGTTGTTCTTTAAACGGGTTAAAAGTGGGTACAAGGTACCCTCAACCACCAAAAGCCGGGCTTTCTTCAGCTCATTGATGATATCTGAGGCATATATTTCCCCTCGGGAAATGATAGAGAGGATGCAGTATTCCAAGATCCCCTTCCTCATTTGGGTTTGTGTATTCTCGATTATCATAATACAAAGATATATGTATTATTTGGTAATATGCAATACATAGTAGTATATTATTTTTCATTCTGTATTTCCCATACAAAATATTGTGTCATCATCGCCATCGGTTATAAAAAAAGTAACTGATTATCAATATATTATAAAATTTGCAATTGCGTATAGTTGGATAAGAGTTTCTTGCTCAGGAAATTTAACCTACATCTAAGCCAAGATCTTTTACTCTTAAACGAACTATCTATGAAAAAATCAGGATTATCCTTTTTTTGTTCATTTTATGCGCTTTTTATGGCGTTTGGGCTTAAGAAACCGCCGTAAGTGATACGGTTTCCGATCGGACAGAGAGGAGATTATATGTTCCTGCTTTGACCCCTCCGGCCGGTAACGATAAGCCCATTCCATTGCGTTTGACCTATCCGGTTGATGAACAAAATTTGAACAGTATAAATCAGGAAGCAGCCGCAGCGGCCATTGGAGGAGATAAGACCGATACCCGGATTTTTTGGTATAAACAATAATAATTTAGTAAACATACCCGATAAGTATAGGTAATATGAATCCTGAGAATTTATGAGGAAAGGCTCGTGATAATACTACACAATAGTGTTGATAACAAATATTGCTAAACACTTGTTTTTCAACACTTTGTGTTTTTAACATCAAAATATGTTTAAAATTATTTTGTGATGACATTAATCATGCAGATATTTAGCGTGATAAACAATCAATAATTAACATTTAACTTAATTAAAAATCGTATGAAAAAACTCTTACAAAGTTTGTTCATCATGCTCCTTGTTGCTGCTACAGCAATTGCGCAAGATCGAACTGTAACGGGTACTGTAAAAGCCAAGGAAGATGGTTTGCCGCTTCCTGGTGTAAGTGTTTTGGTGAAAGGTGCCAAAGTTGGTACACAAACCGGAGCAGATGGTAAATTCACCATCAAATTAGCACAAGGTCAGAATGCCTTAACCTTCTCTTTTGTAGGTTTTGTTTCTCAAACCGTAAATGTAGCTAATGCTACAAACTTGAATGTTTCTTTAGTATCAGATGCCCAACAACTTTCTGAAGTTGTAGTGGTAGGTTACGGTACTGTAAGCAAGAAAGATTTAACGGGTAGTGTTGCTTCTATCGGTGGTGACAAGGTGAAAGATATGCCAGTACAAAGTTTTGACCAGGCATTATCAGGCCGTGCTGCCGGTGTAAACATCACGATTCCTAACGGCGTGGTAAACAACCCTCCGGTAATTCGTGTACGTGGTGTTAACTCGATCAGCTTAAGTTCTTTTCCATTGGTTGTAATTGATGGTGTTCCTACTTTCTCAGGAGACTTCGGTAACGGTAACGTGGCCAATAACGTTTTGGGTGATATTAACCCAGCAGATATTGAAAGTGTGGAAGTATTAAAAGATGCTGCCGCTGCTGCAATCTACGGATCAAGAGCTGCTGCCGGTGTATTATTGATTACTACCAAAAAAGGTAAACAAGGTCAGACAAAAGTGAGCTATGACACTTGGATGGGTTTCACAAATCCATTTAACCTCGTTGATGTAATGGACGGTCGTCAATTCGAAACCGTTAAAAATGAAGCTTTAGTTAATGCTGGAACTCCACCAGATGGTACTACCAGAGGTTTTTATCCATATCTAGATAATAATGGAAATCCGACGAATACCAATTGGTATGATGTTGTTTACAGAACCGGATCTTCACAAAACCACAATTTAAGTGTGTCTGGTGCGAACGATAAAACCAATTATTATTTCTCTGCAGGTTATTCTAAACAGCAGGGTATGATTAGGATGAACGATTTCAAGCGTTTAAATGCCACCATGAATTTGGATCATAAGGTGAACAAAACCATTACAGTTGGTGGTAAATTCCAATATGCTAATTCAGATAACCAGGGTGTAAACTCAGGCTCTGTTCCGGGTGGTGCTTTTGCCAGCTCCGGTATTGCACGATTGGGATTTGCTTTGGCACCAAACGTACCTGTTTTTTTAAATAACGGTGACTACAATATCAATACGGTATCAAACATTATTGGAGGTGGTGCTAATAAAACAGCAGTTACCTTTACCAACCCACAGTTATTGTTAGATAGAAATCTTTTTACCTCTCTAACTGAGCGTACCATTGCCAACGTTTATGCAAATGTGAACATTGTTGATGGTTTGACCTTCAGAACCACCTATGGCATCGATCATTTAAACACCGTAAACAAAGCATTCCAAAATGCCTTGCATGGTGATGGTGTAGCAAACGGCGGTTCTGCATT
This sequence comes from Sphingobacteriaceae bacterium, assembly GCA_947458875.1. Taxonomy (GTDB): domain Bacteria; phylum Bacteroidota; class Bacteroidia; order Sphingobacteriales; family Sphingobacteriaceae; genus JAIPAN01. Next base: position 12,539 of record CANGZD010000004.1, on the reverse strand, counting down.
CAACTCTATTTCTACGCTTAACAGAACAAACTGGACTAATGTATTGAATTACATGAAAAGTTTCGGAAGCCATAATCTCTCTGCCTTAGTGGGTAATGAGCAGCAATACACTACTTCCGAAGGATGGGGTGCCAACCGTCAGGGAGTAACCGATCCTTTCTACGATGAGTTTCAGGGTGGTTTCAATACCATTGTTCCTTTTGGTAACTCTTTAGGTGAAAACTACCTAACCTCGTTCTTTGGTCGTGTAAACTATGATTACAAGAAGAAATATTTATTATCATTAAACGGTCGTCGCGACGGTTACTCTGCATTTTCTCCAGATAACAAATGGGGTAACTTCTGGGGTGCTTCAGCGGGCTGGGTAGTTAGTCAGGAAGATTTCTTCACTAAAGCCGGCTTAGATAAAGTATTCTCTAATTTAAAAGTAAGAGGTAGCTACGGTATTGTTGGTAACAATCAAGGTATCAATGATTTTGCTTTCTGGAGCTTCTTTAGCAGTGGTTTATATGGTGCTGCTCCAACTTTGGGTTACTCTCAAGCTGGTAACAGAAACCTACAATGGGAAACCAGTAAGAAAACCGACATTGGTTTAGAAATGGGATTCTTGAATGGAAGAATCAATTTTGAAGCAACCTACTACAATAATAATATTGATAACCTGATTTTAGATGAGCCACAGGCGCCTTCAAAAGGTATTCCGGGTAACTCTATCCTTCAGAACGTAGGTAGCATGAACAACAGAGGTTTTGAATTTACCTTAAATGCATCGATCATTCGTAACAGCAACTTCAGCTGGAATTCTAACTTCAACATCACTACCTTGAAGAATGAGGTGACTTCCTTAGCTGCAGGTGGTGCTGATATTCAGATCGCTACTTCAGGTTTGGAGCGTCCAAGCATGATCCGTGTAGGTCAATCAATCGGTAGTTTCTATGCGGTACGTACCGGTGGCGTTAACCCTGCAAATGGTCAGCGTATATTCTTCTATCGTGATGGTACTGCGGTACAATACAACCATGCTGCTCCTGCTGCTTCCAGATGGACCTTGGTTGCAACCGGTGCAGTTGCTCCTCGTGTAGCTGATCAGGCGAACGACGGTGTAATTATCGGTCCTGCTTTACCAACTTGGACTGGTGGTTGGGAAAATACTTTCAGATACAAAAACTTTGATCTGAACATGTTATTCTTCTTCTCTGGTGGTAACTATGTTTACAATGGTACCAAAGCCGGTTTAAGAGACATGCGTGTATGGAACAACTCAACAGAAGTATTCAATAATCGTTGGCAAAAACCAGGTGATATTACCAATATCCCACGTGTGGTATTTGGTGATAACATCTCTAATGGGTCTGGTGTGGTAATTAGCGAAAACGTAGAGAAAGGTGATTTCTTAAAATTACGTAACGTAACATTAGGTTATACCTTACCTAAATCAGTATTGAGCAAGGTAGGCATCAGCAGTCTTCGTGTTTATGCACAAGCCATGAATGCTTTCACCCTGACTAATTACACCGGATTTGATCCAGAGATTTCATCTAACGGAAACATCAATGGTGCACCAAGTGTAGACAGAAACTCTGTTCCACAGGCCAGAAGCTTCAATTTCGGTATTAACGTAGGATTTTAATTAAAAAAATAGATAGTTATGAAAATTAAAATATTATCACTTCTGCTCGTTGCAAGCGTTTTTGTAGCTTGTAACAAAGAGAAGTTAGAACCTATCCCTCAAACATCCCTTTCAGAAGCAGTTGCTTTTAGTGATGAAGCAAGATGTTTGCAGCAAGTGAATGGCGTGTATACCCAACTGAAGGCGGGTCAATTGTACGCAGGTCGTTACCAGGTATACCAAGATGTACGTGGTGAGGAATTTATCAATGAAACCAATAACGCAGTAACTGCCTGGTTAACCTGGCAACACAATTTAACTGCAAGTGCCAACGAAGTACAAAGTTTCTGGTCAAGTGCGTATGCAACCATCAACAGAGCTAACGTTGTAATTGATGGTATCAGCAAATCGCCAATCAGTGCTGCATCTAAAGCACAGTTCATTGCTGAAGCGAAGTTTGTTCGTGCAACTGCTTACTTTATGCTGCTGCAAATGTATGCCAGACCATTTACTGATGGTGCTGGTAACAAACTAGGTGTTGTTTTACGTTTAACTCCACAAACTTCAAGTGGCGACGACAATAAGGCTCGCTCTACGGTAGCAGAAGTGTACACTCAAATCGTAAAAGATTTGAACGAAGCTGAAGCTGATTTGCCTGCTAACTACGCTGATGCTACTTTAAGAGTTACACGTGCTCACAAAAGCACTGCTATTGCCTTAAAGACTAGAGTGTATTTAAACATGGCGCAGTACGGAAATGTGATTACTGAAGCGAATAAATTAGTTCCTAATGCAGCTCCATGGACTTCTTCAATGGCTCCTGCTAACGCTTTAAACGCATCTATTGCAACTGTATTCACCAATTATACCAACTCCGAGGTGATTTTCTCAATGCCATTTACCGCATTAAACACCCCGGGTACTCAAAATGGTTTAGGCTGGTACTATAACCCTGGACCTAATGGTGGCGGTGAATTTACCGTAAATACTACCAATGGTATTGCCGCCAATGCTGGTTGGACCGCTCAAGATGCTAGAAGAAGCTTCTTAGTGGTGAGCAGTGGAAAAACCTATTTGAGAAAATGGCCAAATCCAAACAACGCAGCAGACTGGAACCCAGTGATCCGTTACGCTGAAGTAATGTTGAATTTGGCAGAAGCTTTGGCCAGAAATGCTCAAGGAACTACGGTAGATACTCGTGCATTAGCGATCCTGAACGCAATTCGTAAACGTTCAGATGCGAACATCGCCGATTTCGCTCCTGCAACTAAAGATGAATTAGTGAATTTGATCTTAACCGAGAGAAGAATTGAATTATTGGGCGAAGGTTTCAGAACTTCTGATATTACTCGTACCGGTTCTTCCTTCCCTGCAAAAGGAACAGTGGCAGCTATTGCACCTGCTGCTAATCAATACGTTTGGCCAATTTCTATTGCTGAATTATTGGTTAATAAATTATGTGAGCAAAACACAGGATATTAATATCCATTAGCTTTAATAAAAAAAGCCTCCCGAATTTCGGGAGGCTTTTTTTATGCCCTAAATTTTACTTTCCCTGTTGCAATTTACCCTCAATTAATCTTTAATTACCACATGTGCTTTAATGTGATAAAAATTAAATCGTACGAATAATTTTGATTTTAAATTAATTATATATTAACTTTAAATCAAAATTATCCAAACAATTATCGATTTATGAAACAATTATTACGTTTAAGTTTATGCTGTTTGCTTCTTGTGGCATTCAATGCCCATGCGCAAGACAGGATGGTCACTGGCAAGGTCAGTGCCGCAGACGACAAATTGCCCATACCGGGCGTAACCGTGAAAGTAGTAGGTAGCACACAGGCTACACAAACCAATGCCGAAGGAATGTTCAGCATCCGGGTGCCCGAAGGATTCATCCAGTTACAGTTTTCTTTTTTAGGTTACACCACACAAACGCTCAGCATTGTTGATGGACCAATGAATGTAGTGTTGAGGCAGGATGCTAAAATGCTCGGAGAGGTGGTTATTGGCGCATTAGGTATTGAGCGCCAAAAGAGAGATTTAGGATATGCTGCTACAACTGTTTCTAATGACGTAGTGACAAGGGCAAACGCAGTGAATGTCGCTAATGGACTTCAAGGTAAGGTATCCGGATTAAATGTAACCAGTGTTAATAACGGTGTATTTGAAAATGTTAAAATGAATCTGAGGGGAATCAGGTCACTTACCGGTAATAACAACCCACTTTTGGTATTAGATGGTATACCAGCTGATCTTAGTTTTTTATCATCGATCAATCCAAATGATGTCGAAAATGTGTCTGTACTAAAAGGAGCATCTGCAGCAGCAATTTACGGTCCTGATGCCCGAAATGGTGTAATCTTGGTCACCACGAAAAAAGGAACTAAAGACGATAAGCCTCAGATTTCTTTCGGAACAAGCACACAGTTTCAGAACATTTCATTTTTTCCCAAGTTTCAGGAAAAATTTGGAAGTGGAGGAGGAGGCGAATACATACCCTATGAAAATTGGTCTTGGGGCCCCGCATTTGATGGTTCCAATGTAATTATTGGTGATGCGCTACCAGATGGTTCTGAGCAAACAGTACCCTATAGTCCTAATAACTCAAGAAAAGAGTTTTTTGATACAGGAGTAACTATACAGAACGACTTTTCGTTTAGCTCAAAAGGATTCTTTTTGAGCGCACAAGATGTAAATATCAAAGGGATTGTTCCAGATGACGCAAATAGAAGAACGGGTATCCGTCTGAACACTTCTAGAGAATACGGGAAATTCACCATTGGCTTAAACACCAATTATGTTCAGCAGAACTATAACATATTTGATGATGTATCAATGGCCGACTGGAATACAGCCAATAATGTTGGGCTAAATCAAGGTTTAATGAACTTAATTTTCAACACACCAGCTCAAATCCCATTAACCAAATACGGCGATTTTAATTCTGATCCATTCTCTCTGTACAACAACTACTTCAACCACTATGGACTGAACCCCTATTTTGCTTTGGATAATTGGAGAAAGAAGGGCGCTAGAGAAGATTTATTAACTAATCTGGAATTAATTTTTAAAGCAAACGATTGGCTAACATTTAATTATAAAGCCGCCCTAAATAATAGGACGATTACAGAGCGAAGAACTTCCAAGGGAGAAGTTCCAAATGCTTTTGGTATAGATCGTGGTGCAAATTTAATACCAGGATTTGTAGAAGAAAGATCATATAAAAGCACAAGACTCTCTTCCGAACTATTTGCAAGTGTAAATAAGACCCTAAACGAGAATTTTAAAATATCTGGTTTGTTAGGAACATATGTACGTGAAATTGAGGCCAGGGATTCTAAAGTGGGTGTTAGTAGTCTTGTTGTACCAGAATTATTTGATGTTTCTAACCGTGTCGGGCAGTTAACAGGATCCTCACCATTAGAACAAACTCGATTATTCTCCATTTATGGAAGTGCCGGTTTGAACTTCAAAGGATGGGCAAATGTAGAATTTACTTTAAGAAATGACAGAACATCAGTTTTAGCATTAGATAAGAATTCATTCTATTATCCAGGTGTTAGCGGTTCTTTAGTTTTATCAGATGCTATAAATGGATTAAAAGGTAGTAATATTTTATCCTATTTAAAATTAAGAGGAGCTTGGAATAAGACGGGTAACGCTGATATTGATCCATACCAATTGGCGGCAACTTTTTCTCAAACCAACGGTTTTCCTTATGGAACGCTACCTGGATTTACAGCTAACAATGTAACCTACGACCCCAACCTAGAACCTGAGTTTATTGAAAGTACTGAATTAGGTATAGAAACCGCTTTTCTGAATGATAGATTCAGTTTGGAGGCAACTTTCTATAATCAAAACAACGATAATCAGATTATTCCGATCAGTATTTCTGCTGCTACTGGTTATACCAGTTCTTATATCAATGCTGCCGCATTTGTAAACAAAGGCGTTGAATTAGATCTGAAACTTACTCCACTATTCAAATGGAGAAATGTAAGCTTTGACTTGAGGACCAATGCCTCTTTTAATGACAGTAAGATCAGCAGTGTTTATGAAAACCTTAATGAAGTTGCTGTTGGTGGATATACCTATGCATCAAATTATGCTATAAAAGGCTTGCCTGCATTTGTAATAAAGGCAACAGATTATGTAAGAGATCCTGAAGGACATGTAATTGTTGATGCCGTGACAGGATTGCCAACTCAAAACCCAACATTGACGGTTTTTGGAAGAACCCTGCCAACTTGGATTATTGGAATAAACCCCTCATTATCTTGGAAAGGATTAACCTTTTCAGCACTAATGGAGTATAAAGGGGGACACCATGCTTACCATGATATTGGTAATGCGATGGCTTGGACAGGTGTTTCTGCTGCGACTGCTGAAAACAACAGAGAAAAGTTCGTTTTCCCAAATTCTGTAATTGATAACGGGAATGGCACCTATACCCCTAATACAAATATCACTGTTAATAGTGTAGAGAATTTCTACACGGGTGTTTATCGGAGCGTTGCTACCAATTTTATAACCAGTGCAGCAGCATGGAGATTAAGAGAGATTTCTATCAATTACGACCTTCCAGATAAATTTTTAGGAAAACAGCAAATCATCAAAAAAGCTAGTATTGCTTTGACCGGCAGAAATATTGCCCTATGGTTGCCTAAAACAAACGTTTATACCGATCCAGATTTCAACTTTATATCAACAGGAAACACTTTCGGTATCAGTAATTCAACAATTAATCCCCCAACTCGGATCTATGGTTTAAATCTAAACCTAACATTCTGAGTCTGTAAAACGGTTAAATAAAAAATCGAAACAAGATGAAAAAGATAATATACATTATACTCTCTTTAGTCACATTTGGGCTAACAGCGTGTAAAGACGATTTCTTCGATATTAATAAAAATCCCAACCTGCCTACCGAAGAATCTATTACCCCACAATTGATCTTACCAAGAACGCTTCATGCAACAGCTTCCAGAATGGCTGTTAATTATGATTACTCAGCTCATTGGATGGGCTATTGGGCCAGATCGGGCACATATGGACCTAATAATGAACAAGAGTCCTACAATATCACTACAGGTTATCAATCCGGGCAATGGGCTGGCTGGTATGATATATTGTTTGATGTAAATACCATGGAAAAAAAAGCGGAGATTTCTGAACAACCGTTTTATGTGGCAGCAGCCAAAGTGCTTAAATCTATTGGATTTATGTACTTAGTTGACCAATACAATAATATTCCCTACAGTAAAGCATTTGACGTGGGTAACAACATTTTACCGGCATACGATAAGGGCCAAGATATTTATAATGATCTGCTTGTTAAATTGGAAGAGGCAGCTCAAACCTTTAAAACAATGGATGCAGATGCGGACCCTAGTATCGTACAAGCAGACATCATGTTTAAAGGAGATTTAACAAAATGGAGAAAACTGGTCAATTCACAACGATTGAAATTATTGCTAAGGCAGTCCCAGCTTTTTGGCGCAACCCCTCCTACCGCACAGTTAACCTTAATTACTAACGATGCTTCTGGTTTTTTGAGTACAGGAGAAAGTGCTAGTGTACAGCCAGCTTATGCTACCATCAAAGATCAACAAAATCCATTTTGGAATACTTACAAGACCAATGAACTGGGTGCCCCAGTTGATGCCTATAATAGAGCCAATAACTATGTGTTGAATAAATACAGGGGTAATAATGATGTTAGATATAAGTATGTATTTAGTGCCGCAGCCAGTCCGATACCCCCGGTAAATGATGCGAGTTTATATTATGGATACAATTTTGGTGAGTATATCCCGAACTCTGCTCCTAAAGAGAACAATTCCTCAGCAGTTTCTGGGCCCGGCTTGGCTAAATCCAATACGCAAGCACAGTGGTTGTTTACCAGTATTGAAAGTATGTTTTTACAAGCAGAAGCTGTTGAGCGTGGATGGTTAGCTGGAAACTCAAAAACGGCCTATGAAAATGCGGTTAAAGAATCCTTTTTATGGCTAGGTGTTACAGAAGCCAATGCAGCAGATGATTATCTAACACAGGGCACCCCGTTTGTAGACTATGATATGGCACCCAATAAAATTGAACTGATTGTGATGCAAAAGTATATGGCACTTACGGGGGTCAATAATTTTGAAGCGTATGTAGATTATAGAAGGCTGGGGGTACCAACTGATCTGCCACTTTCATTATCACCATCCAAGGGCTCTAATGTAGTACCGCTCAGATTGCAGTATCCGCAAAATGAATACAATTATAACTCTGCTAATGTAACTGCCGAGGGAAATATAAATCCACAAACCTCAAAGATTTTTTGGGATAACTAAATCCATTTAAACTAAAAATAGTTGTTATGAAAACAGTATATCAAATTTTAGGCTTCATACTCCTATGGAGCTTATCCTCTTGTCTTAAGGATGAGAATGTTGAAAACCAAAAATATGGGATGATTAATCTTAATCAGTATAAAATCATTGAAATACCCCGAAAAAGTGCTGAACCTAGAGGAGTATCATTGGAATCAAAAAACGAATTAGTGAGTTTAGACTTCCTCAAGGTTCATTTATCTGCGGAGAATCCTGCTAATGAAGATATCAAAGTAACACTCAACTTAGATGAAAGTCAAACGGTTATTGATGACTACAATACCGAACATGGAACTAAATACGAATTATTGACGCCTGATTTATATCAGCTACCTAATGCGCTAGAAGTTACCATTCCTAAAGGTAGTAAGGATGCCTACTTGAAGGTAAATATAAATCCAAGTACGCTCGACCCGGTGAAAACCTATGCCATATTTTTTAAAATAACCGATATTGATAAAGATCAATATGCAATAAGTGGAAATTTTGATCAGGAACTAATCACTATTTCGGTAAAAAATGAATGGCATGCCACGTATAAAGTCACTGGATTTTGCTTTCATCCCACAGCACCCCGTCCTATTGAAGAGACGAAGGACCTAACTACCCTGGGCCCAATTACCATGTATGCTCCATTAGGTGATTTATATGCTGCTGGGTATTATTTTAAATTTGACGTATCAGCCCAAAACACATTAATTAACGGTGTTAATTTAGGAAGTACACCCGGGACCTTCGCTTTACTTTCTTCCGATAACCCCTCAGGAACTAATCAATTATTGGCTGACGTAAATTATGGTGCAAAAATTGGACAAGGCGAATGGGTTTCATCAAAATATAACAACATCTACGATCCAGTAACAAAAACATTCTGGCTTCATTATGCATACGGAAATCCCGGTGCTGCAAGAGAGTTTTACGAAAAGTGGGAAAGAATAAAATAATTATAAAAAAACCCCGCGATGGCGGGGTTTTTTTATTTCTTATCCACACTATACTTCCCTGGACCGATAAAGATCAGTGCCAAAAAAACAATCCCCGCCTCGAGCGCACGCGAATAACCCTGAAAACCGTCGCCGGCTTTGTAATGGTAAAGCGCCGCAATGAACATGGTAAAGGCCAGCAAAAGGTTCACCGGTCTGAAAGCCAAACCCAGGATGAGCAAAAACCCACCGAAAGTTTCGGTAACGGCGGCCATCAGCCCCCAGAAAACCGGATAAAAGTCCACCCCGATGTTTTTCATCGAACCGCCAATTTGCGTCCACATGGGTGGGCCACCCAATAATTTGGGGTAGCCATAAACCATAAATAAAGCACCAATGCCGGCACGCATGAGTAGAAGGCCAAAATCTTTGTATTTGCCTAAATTGGATAATAAAGCCATATTAATTGCAATAATGAAGTTGAACTTTGTGTTGATTAACTATTAAATTTACTTCTTTTCCCATAATCAATGCCCGGTTATCCGAAACATGTCCTGCCGGGAAATCAAAGCAGACCGGGTAATCATATTCTTTCACTAGATCCAATACAATCTCTCTTACATCCTGTCCAAATGGCGGATCAAAATCTTTCAATTCGGTAAATCCACCAATGATTAGCCCTTTGATTTGAGCCAGTTTCCCCGAACGTTTCAAGTTCCAAAATAGGCGGTCGATGGCATACAAATGTTCGCCCACATCCTCCAGAAATAAAATTTTATCCCGGTAATCCGGATCAGAAACCGAACCATTCAGATTGACCATTAAAGATAAATTACCACCAATCAGCTCTCCAGTTGCTTCACCATCTCTGCCCGGTTCTTCACTATTAAATTGATAAGAGTTTGCCTCCCCGAACAGAGCCATTCTTAAACTTTCCAAAGATGGCTTGCTGCCATCCGGAATAGTTAATGGCATTTGTCCGTGAACGGAACACATATTTAACACTGCCTGTAAGTGTGCATGCAGTATGGTGATATCACTGAACCCCACAATCCATTTAGGCGATTTTTTCAGGACGCTAAATTCCAGGCGATCGATGATACGAACAGTCCCATATCCGCCCCGGGCGGCAAAAATCGCTTTGATATCCAGGTCATCCAAAAACCGCTGCAGGTCTTTGGTCCTCAATTCATCTGATCCGGCAAACTGATGGTGCTGGGCAGTAACCGTTTCGCCCAACACTACCTCCAAGCCCCAGCTTTCCAACAAACCTACCGCATCATCAATACCATGTGGTAATTTTTTTGCCGGACAAGTAATAGCTACTTTGTCGCCTTTTTTAAGATAGGGGGGGCAGATCATCATTTTTAAATTATCTTTGCAAATTACAAAAACAAGCAAACAGTATAGCCTTGAACGCAGATAAATTTAAACGTTATACCATTACGGCAGCACTACCTTATGCCAATGGTCCTAAGCACATCGGTCACTTGGCGGGTGCCTACATACCTGCCGATTTGTATGTGCGTTACCTGCGTTTATCGGGCAAGGAAGTGGTTTTTGTATGCGGATCTGATGAGCATGGTACCGCCATTCCGAATCAGGCCATGAAAGAGGGCTCCACGCCAAAGGCGATCATCGACAAATATCACGTACTAAATAAAGAAAGCTTCGAGAAACTGGGGATCTCTTTCGATATCTACCACCGTACCAGCGAAGCAATTCATCACGAAACCGCTCAGGATTTCTTCAGGATACTGGATAAAAAAGAGGTATTCACCATCGAAGAATCCGAGCAATATTACGATGCAGAGGCAAACACCTTTCTGGCCGACCGTTACATTGTCGGAACCTGCCCCAAATGTAGTTTTGAAGGCGCCTATGGCGATCAGTGTGAAAAATGCGGATCGGCACTCAGCCCAAATGAACTGATCAATCCCAAATCTACCCTTACAGGAAATAAACCGGTACTCAAGGCTACTAAACATTGGTACCTGCCCATGGACCGTTACGAAAACTGGTTGAAAGAATGGATCTTGAAGGGGCACCAGCACGACTGGCGTGCCAATGTGTACGGACAGTGTAAAAGCTGGATCGATGGTGGACTGGCCGCCCGGGCCATTACCCGCGACTTGGATTGGGGCATTGATGTACCCGCCGAAGGTGCCGAAGGAAAAAAACTATACGTTTGGTTCGATGCCCCAATTGGCTACATTTCGGCTACCAAGCAATGGGCTTTAGATCATGGCAAGGATTGGGAATTGTATTGGAAGGATAGAGAAACCAAACTGGTCCACTTTATCGGTAAAGACAATATTGTTTTCCATTGCATCATTTTCCCGATTATGCTGCATGCCCATGGCGAATTCATTTTGCCAGATAATGTCCCGGCCAACGAGTTCATGAATTTGGAGGGCGATAAAATGTCGACTTCACGTGGATGGAGCATCGAAATGCACGAATACCTGGAAGATTTCCCGGATAAAGTAGATGAACTCCGTTATTACTTGACAGCAATTGCTCCTGAAACTGCCGACAGCGAATTCACCTGGAAAGATTACCAGGCTCGGGTAAATAATGAACTGGTAGCCATTCTTGGAAATTTTGTAAACCGGGTAATGGTGCTGATGCATAAATATTTTGAGGGTAAGATTACCGTTATTGCACCCGGATTAAAAAACCCATCCCTTCATACTGAAATTAGCAAGGCCTACGATGAATTAGGTGCCAGTTTCGAATCCTACAAATTCCGTCAGGCACAGCAGACGATGATGGAAGTGGCCCGTATAGGTAACCGCTACCTCACCGAACAAGAACCTTGGAAAACCTTCAAGGACGATCCGGAAGCCACCCGTGAGGTTTTGCATGAATGCCTCTACATCATCGGCCATTTGGCCACCTTGATGCAGCCATTTCTTCCAGGTACGGCAAAAAAATTATTCCGTATGCTCAACCTGAAGGAAACCTATCAGTTTGATGAATCCTTTGCTTTTGAGGATGGACACACCTTGCAACAGCCTGAATTGTTATTCCAAAAAATTGAAGACGAAACCATCGAGCTACAAATACAAAAACTAAACGCCAAGAAAGCCAGTATGGAACAAAATAATACGGCCGCTGAGATCAGTCCGGCCAAAACAGCCATCAATTACGATCAATTTGCCGGCATGGATATCCGTATTGGCACCATTCTGGCAGCAGAAAAGGTGGCCAAAACTCAAAAATTGTTAAAACTGACCATCGATACCGGATTAGACCAGCGTACAGTAGTGTCGGGTATTGCCGAACATTACGAACCCGAAGCCATCATTGGTCAGCAGGTAAGTATTTTGGTGAACCTGGAGCCGAGAGAAATTAAAGGCATCCTTTCACAAGGCATGATCCTGATGGCCGAAAATGCCGAAGGGAAATTGAGTTTTGTTAGCCCAACAGTGGCCATGAATAATGGCAGCACCGTCAGGTAGTTCCATTTGGTCTCATAGTTCAACGGATAGAATAGGCGTTTCCTAAAGGTTCCAGTATTGATTTGACTAAAAGATTGTCAATAGTGAATACAGGACTAGATTTGGGATAGATTTGGAAAGTAAAAAAGTGAAAGTGTGTAGTAAGAGTGTGTAG